>JADLDI010000136.1 GCA_020846745.1 Bryobacterales bacterium
ATGGGGAGCCATCGCCTTCTCGTATCAACTCCCGCCGCCGTTTTGGTTGACCGCAGCGTGTGCCTGAACGCGCGTTATCCCAAACCATTTCAAAGGTAGTTGCCGCCGCAGACCTCTCTGGTTTTGCGCCGGGCCTCGCGGGAGTGCGCGTTCAACCCCTATCGATGCCGCTCTTTTGCAGAAGATCCGGACGGCAGAGGAACCCGAGGTCGATCCGTTCGAGGCGCAGAAGGTCATCGAGCAGTTGGCTACCTGCGACGTGGACGACGTGGTGATGTCGGGCGATTCCTTCCGGGTCCTGCTGCGCGTGCTGGATCTGCCTTCGACCGGAGGAATTAACCATCAACGTGCGCGCGGCGGCAGACCTCTGGAAGAATCTCATCGACGCGACCGAAGGATACGCCGGAGACGTGCCGATCATCCATCAGGCCGTCGCCGTCAAAGCGGCCATCGACGCGCTCGACGCCTCGTTCCAGGAAGACCGGGAAGGGAGTTTTTGGCCGGGGAGTGGCCGGAACGGCCCTCCCTCCGCTACCTCGTCCATTGGGCCCTCCGGCGTGATGAGCTATGCGATCCCGGCCTCTGTCCGGATGTGCCCGAAGGCGGTCGCTGCGACCGCTGCCCCCAGGACAAGGTGGACACCGCGCACACATCCGAAGCCGGATTGCTCATCCGGCGCGCTCTCGATTCGCGCACGGCGCTCAACCTCGGCATCCACATCGGCCTCGCCGACATCCGGGCCGACGAGTTCTTCACCATGCTGATCCTGGAAGACGAACGGGACCGGTTGGAGCGCGAAAGGCGAACCAGTCCATCAAATCCGTCAACGCGAACCTCTCGGGCATCGAGCAGACCGTTGTGCGCGCGGCGCAGGCCGCCTCGCACGGAATCGACGGCATGACGGCCTCGATGATCAAGGGCGCGGCGGCTGGTCATCTTCTCGCGGAAGCGATCCACAAGGCTATCGAGTGGGCGAAGGAGTGGGCCATCGAAGCGGCAAAGGAGGCGGCGCACACGGAGCGCGCCGCAGTCGTCGCACGCTCGCTGGCCAAGGCTCATGGCGACGGTGCTGCTGCCGCGGAGAAGGCAATCGAGGCGATCAAGCATGTCGGTTAGGGTTATCGCTTTCCTGTCGTGCCCCCTACGGCAGTGATCGCGTTCTCGCCCCTAGCAGCTAAAACAAATTCGGCAGCACAATCAGGAACTCCGCCCCTGCTTTGTCCGGTCGATTCTCCGCCGCGACCTTGCCGCCGTGGCTTTCCACAATCGTCCGCACGATGTGCAGCCCCAATCCCGACCGTTTCGCACGCGTTGAGAAGCGCGGCTCGAAGATGTTCGGCAGGATCTTCGGAGAAATACCGGGACCGTCGTCGCACACTACGATCTGGATTCCCGCGGGACAGCGTTCCGCGTCAATCTCGATGGTTCCACCCGTTTCCGCCATCGCCTGGGCAGCGTTCAGGAACAGATTCATGAACACTCGCTCCCACGCGGCGGCGTTGCCGCGCATGCGGAGGCCGGGTTCGATTTTCTTCACGAACTCGATCTTCTGCCCGGACCGCCCTTGTAAGAACGTGCGCGCAAATTCCATGGCGTTTTCGAGGATCAGGTCAAGTTCAAGCGACGCCTGCGTCTGTTGGACAAAGCTCGACAGGATGCTTTCTCCCTGCCGGACCGCACGTTGGATGCGGCTGGCGGCTCGCGCCTGCTTCGGATCTTTTCCGACGATTTCAGCGGAATCGGAGATTGTTTCGAAGACGTTGCGCAGGTCGTGAACGATGCCTTCCAGTGTCAGGTCGGACTCGGAATCGGTCATGCCGGATCTCGCAGTTGCTCTAGCGTAGCGTAAAACTCCGGGAACGACACGGAAGCCGCCTGTGCATTCTCCACTCGCGTTTCCCCGTCCGCGGCCAAACCAGCCACCGCGAACGCCATCCCGATCCGGTGGTCGCCGAACGAATCGACCGTCGCGCCACGGAACCGCTGTCCGCCCGGCACATGGAACCCATCGGCCGCTGTTTGGATTTTGATCCCCATGCGGCCGAAGTTCTCGGCCACAGTCGCGATGCGGTCGGTTTCCTTCACCCGCAGTTCGGCGGCATCCTTCACGGTGATCCCATCGCGCGACATCGCTCCCAGCACCGCCAGCACGGGAATCTCGTCGATTAAGGCCGCCGTCATGGCGCCTTCGATCACGCCGCCGCGCACCTGCCGGCCCGTCACCTTCAGCGTTCCGATCGTTTCGCCGGCCGTCTGCGCGACATCCATTAACCGGATCTCCGCACCCGTGCCCAACAGCCAATCGAGCAGTTTCGTGCGCGACGGACTCAGGCCTACGCCTTCGATGATGATCGTCGAATGCGGCACAAGGTTGGCCGCAACCAGAAAGAACGACGCTGACGACAGGTCGCCGGGAACGTAGAGGTTTTGCGCCTTCAGTTGCGGCCGTCCATGAATCGACAGCACCGGCCCGTTTTTCTCGATCTCGGCTCCAAACGCCTGCAACGCGACCTCGGTATGGTCGCGCGTCTGGACCCGTTCCACTACACTCGTGACGCCTTCCGTATGCAGGCCCGCAAACAGCACACAAGTCTTCACCTGCGCGCTGGCCATGGGCGGCTCATACTGGATGGCGCGCAACTTGGCGCCCTTGATCGTGATGGGAGGATACTTGCCGTCGCGCGCGGAAAGCTCGGCGCCCATCTCGCGCAGCGGCTTCATGATCCGCTCCATCGGACGCCGCGACAGCGATTCGTCGCCGCCGATCACCGTCTCAAACGGCTGCGCCGCCAGCATGCCCGATAACATGCGGATCGTCGATCCGGAATTGCCCGCGTCGAGCGCCGCCGTGGGCGCGGACAAACCGTCGAGACCCTTGCCTTCTACCATGACCGTCGTACCCTCGACGGTCACCGGGATGCCGAGTGCCCTCACACACCCCAATGTGGAATGGCAGTCGGCGCCGGACGAGTAGTTCTGAATCCGCGTCGTGCCTTCGGCGACGGCCGCGATCATCGCATAGCGATGCGAGATCGATTTATCGCCCGGCAGGCGGATGTGGCCGCGTAGAGACGCAGCAGGGGTGACACGATACTCCATGATGGGGAACCATCATTGTAGCAATCCCCCTACTCCATCCTGACCCACCCTTCTCGACCTCACCGCCTCAGGCGACATTCCACTGCGTATAGAACGGCGGCGACGGACGGAAGGGCTGGAACCGGTAACCGACGCCGAAAATGGTTTCGATGTAACGGTCGCCGTAAGAGCCCAGCTTCTTGCGCAGCCGCCGGATATGCACGTCGAGCGTGCGCGTGCGGACATCCGGATGATATCCCCACACCTCGGTCAGCAGCAGGTCGCGCGGTACGATCTCACCGGCGTTGCCGGCGAGCGTTGCCAGAAGTTCGAATTCCTTGCGTGTCAGCGTCATGGGACGCTCATCGATAAACGCCCGTTGAGACTGGAACTCCACCCGGAAGTGATCGTCGTTGTAGGTCCGCTGAAGATTCATAGCAATCACGATGTTAGGGAAGTAAATCGCTAAGGTCGTGCAGAAGTTGTAAAAAACTTGTAAAAGTGCACGGAATTGGGAACCAGGTCGCTTGCATTAGCGCGCTACCCTAACAAAGATGTCCGCTTACCCACGTGTTGCGTCGCTGAAAACTGTCGAGGCATTCCGCGCCCGCTTGCGGGAACTCAATCTTGAGCTGCCTTGCGACGACGCTATTATCCCGGCGCCCGATTCGCCCATGGCTCAGCCGATCGAGGTGGACGGCTTTCCTGTCGGTAATCGTTGGGTTATCCACCCGATGGAAGGCTGGGACGCGGAAACCGACGGGCGTCCATCGGACCTGGTCCGGCGGCGGTGGAACCATTTCGCGATTTCCGGGGCCAAGTGGATTTGGGGTGGCGAAGCAATGGCCGTCATTCCCGAGGCCCGTGCGAACCCGAATCAGTTGGTGATTAACGAGTCCACTCGCGATTCGTTGGCGCGACTGATGGAAGAGACGCTCACGGCGCATCGCTATGCCTTCGGTTCTACAGACGACCTGCTTATCGGTTTCCAACTCACACATTCCGGCCGCTTCTCGAAACCCGTGGACAAGAAGCGCCTGGAACCACGTATCGCCTACCATCACCCGGTTCTTGACCGGCGCTTCGGCGTCAGCCCCGACCGTCCGATTGTCACGGACGAAGAGATAGACCGCATTATTGAACACTTCATTGCCGCCGCCCGAATCGCTGAGTTCTGCGGGGCGCAGTTCGTCGACGTTAAGCACTGTCACGGCTACTTCGGCCACGAGTTGCTCACAGCTTTCACGCGGCCTGGTAAATACGGGGGGCCGCTTGAGAACCGCACACGTTACCTGCGCCACATCGTTGCGGGCATCCGCGCTGCCACCAAACTGAAGATCGGCGTGCGCTTCAGCGCCTTCGACTTCGTCGCTTATAAGCCGGACCCGGCCTTAAGCACGCCCAGGAAACTCGGTCCCGGCATCCCGGAAGATCCAGCCGGGGTCACTGCGGTCGACCTTTCATTAGCCATGGAGTTCCTCCAGGTACTCACGGACCTCGGTATAAAGATGGTGAACCTCACAGCGGGCAGTCCCTACTACAACCCGCACATCCAGCGGCCCGCGCTGTTTCCGCCGTCTGATGGCTACCAGCCTCCCGAGGATCCGCTGGTGGGGTGTGTGCGGCAAATTCAAGCGCATGCAGATCTGAAGCACCGCTTCCCGAATCTGGTTACGGTCGGAACAGCCTACACCTACTTTCAGGACTACTTGCCGCACGTGGCGCAAGCGATTATCCGGCGCGGAGACATCGATACGGTCGGTATCGGCCGTATGGTCCTCTCTTATCCAACGCTGCCGGCCGACTCGCTGAAAGGCATATTGAACAAGAAGCTGATCTGCCGCACGTTTTCCGATTGCACCACGGGTCCACGCAACGGCCTGGTGTCAGGGTGCTATCCACTGGACCCGTTCTACCGGACGGTGCCGGATTACAGGACGCTCGCCGGCATCAAGCAAGGCACTACTTTATAGCGCCACTCTATAGCGCCACTGTACAGCGCCGATGGCACCCGGCGCTTCGGCCTTTGACTTCGCTTCCGAACGTCAATATGCTAGCTCCATGCTTTCGGGCAAGCGATCGATCGTCTACCTCTTCGCGGTTCTCGGGTGCGCAATGGTCACCTGGGGACAGCGGACAAGTTCCTCCATTTCCGGCACGGTTTCCGACTCGACCGGAGCCTCCGTGCCCGATGCGCAGGTGCGCGCTACCGCGGCGTCCACCGGTACGGTTTTCAATGCCATGACCAACGCCGAAGGCTTCTATGTCCTGCCGCAACTGGCGCCTGACACATACACCGTCCGCGTCGAAAAGACCGGCTTCCAGGTCTATGAACAGAAAGACGTGCTCCTTCAGGTGAACCGTCCTGTAACCGTCAACGTGGCCATGCAAGTCGGTTCCGCTAACCAGACCGTCACCATCACGGGCGAAGCCGAACAGGTCAATCTGCGTTCGCAAACCGTTAGCTACTCGGTAACTGCCCAGATGGCGCGCGAGTTACCCCTGAACGGCCGTAACATTCTCCAGTTGATGTCCCTCGCCCCCGATGCCGGACCCACCTCCTCTTCCGGCTATCAGCAGGGCGCCTCCCGGCCCGAAAACGCGAACTCCTATGTCGGCGCCAGCGGCGGCCGCGGCGACTCTACCACCTTCTTCCTCGACGGCGCACTCAACGAAGACGCCCTCACCGAAGTGGCCAACGTCTTTCCCAATCCCGATGCTATCCAGGAGTTCAGCTTCGAAACTAATAATTACAGCGCTAAGTTCGGCGGCCGAGGCGGCGGCGTCATGAACGCCGTCACCAAAGGCGGCACCAACCAGTTTCATGGCTCGGCTTTCGAGTTCCTACGCAATGGCAAGATGAACGCCAGAAACTTTTTTGCCCCCGTTCGCGACGGACTGAAGCGTAATCAGTTCGGACTTACCGTCGGCGGTCCAATCAGGAAGGACAAGACATTCTTCTTCTTTTCCTACCAAGGCACTAAGCTCCGTGTTCCAGCCACCTTCAACAGCGGCACTACCATTACCGAGGCACAGCGCAACGGCGACTTCTCCCAGATCAAGAAGCAACTGATCAATCCCGCCAACAACCAGCCCTTCGCCAACAACCAGATTCCAACGTCGCTGTTCGATCCAATTGCCGTCAAGCTGCTTTCCCAGATGCCCACCGGCGCGCCCGGCACAGGCTTGGTCTTCTACCCATCGCGTCAGGTGCAGGATGGCATCCAGTTCGTTACCCGTGTCGACCACCAGTTCACCTCGAAGCTACGCGTCTATGGCAGCTACCTCTACGACAACCTTCATCAGCCCTCCACCCCAATCGCAAACAACCTTCTTACTGTAACTACCGATAACACGTGGCGCAGCAACGTTGCCGTTATTAACGCAACTTACACCATGCGCCCCAACTTGCTCACTACTGTGTCCGCATCCATGAGCCGTCGCTGGAATGCCTTCATCGGACCTGAAGGGTTTCCCGGCTGGCCCGAACTCGGCGCCAACGTCCCCAAGATGACCACCCAGGGATCTAAGACCAGTCTTCGCCTTTCCCTGTCCGGTTACTCCAGTCCCGGTGCGTGGAACGGATACTACTCCATTCCTTCTACGGTCGGCGACCTCTCCAATCACTGGAGCTGGATTCGCGGCAATCACACCATTGAGTTCGGCGGCGAAGTGGAGCACAGCAAGGTGGTCAAGAACCAGGACTTCCTTAGCGACGGGAATTACACGTTCAACGGTCAGTTATCCGGCGATAACCTGCTCGACTTTATGTTGGGCCGCCCCTCCGTCTTTTCGCAGCAGGAGCCGTTCTATATCGTTCCAGTCCGCACGCTTCCCGCTCTCTATGCGATGGACACCTGGAAAGTCAGCCGCCGCCTTACCTTGTCGCTCGGCGTGCGCTGGAATCCGTTTGTGCCGGTGAAAGAAGTGGCGTATAACCAGGCCGGCGCTTTCAGCATGGAGTATTACTTACAAGGCAAGCGTTCGACGCTCTATCCCAATACGCCTCCGGGCCTGCTGGTGCAAGGCGATCCCGGCGTGCCCGATCGTGTTATACCGACTAACTACCGCCTCTTCAATCCTCGCATCGGTCTCGCGTTCGATCCGTTCGGTAACGGAAAGACCAGTATCCGTGCCGGTTACGGTATGTACCAGGATCAGGCCACCGGCAACACGATCAACCCCAACTACAACCCGTTCACGATTCAGACCACCATCAACTTCCCGTTCTCGACCGCCGATCCCTATCGTGGCCAGGTCAATCCCTTTCCCATCGCCCGGCCCCATCCGTCCAATGTCACCTTCCCCTTGCCCATGAGCGCCAATCCTTTCTCATTCGGCATGAAGGCCCCGACGATTCAGCAGTGGAACTTCTCCATCGAACGCCAGTTGCCCGCCTCCGCCCTTATTCGCGTCGCTTACGAAGGGCAGAACGCATACCACCTGTTTAGCTCGATCGAGATGAACCCCGGCGTTTACGACCCTTCGCTTTCGGTCAACGACAACCGGTTACGCCTCAACCAGCGCCGCCCGCTCGGCCGTTACTATCAGGGCCTCGCCGTTGGTCAGAACGTCGCTACGTCGAGCTTCAACGCCCTCGTTGTGTCTGTCGAGAAACGTATGTCCCACGGGTTCAGTGTTCTTGCCGGCTATCGTTGGTCCAAGTGCCTGAACGTATCCGACGCCGCGTTCTTCGATGCCAATAGTTACACCAGCCCGAACCCCCGCTTCGACCGCGGCCCATGCAGTTACAACGTGCCGCACCAGCTACGATTCTCTTACGGTTGGCAGCTGCCTGGCTTCCGCTCGCTCGGTTTGGTGCCGAGCAAGATTCTCGGTGGCTGGCAGACCAACGGTATCCTGAACGTCCGCGATGGCCTGCCCTTCACGGTCAGCACCGGCGTCGATAACTCTCTCACCGGCATCAATCGCGATCGTGCCGATATCATCGGCGCCCCTTATCTCTCCGGCGACCGTTCCAAGGCCGCCAAGTTACTCCAATACTTCAATACCAAAGCCTTTCTTGCCAACGCACTCGGCACCTTCGGCACCTCCAGCCGTAATATGCTGGTCGGCCCGGGCCTGGCGACCTTTGATGTAGCTATTAACAAGCAGTTCGCGATTCCCTACGGACCGTTCAAGGAATCGCAATCCGTCTCGTTCCGGGCCGAGTTCTTCAACTTCTTCAATCGCGCCAACTTCGGCAACCCCAACGCCTCCACGATTTCAGCCACTTTCGGCCGGATCACCAGCGCCTCCGACCCGCGTATTACTCAGCTATCGCTGAAATACGTCTTCTAATATGCTGCGGGAGGGAAAGTCGCCAAGTAACTGCTGAGTTGGTTGCGGACGTCCCGGAACGCCTCGAGCCGCTTTTTGTCGGGTCCCTGCACCCCTGCCGGATCGGGAAACGTCCGGTGCAGACGCCTCGTACCGGCGGGGTACACCGGACAGTTCTCGTTGGCGTTGTCGCACACCGTCAGCACGTAATCGAACGGCTGCCCTGCGAACTCGTCCACGTGCTTGGAGTGGTGGCTTGTGATGTCGATGCCGATCTCGCGCATCACCGCGATCGCCTCTGGACGCACGATCCCTGGCTTGGTCCCGGCGGAGTGAACCTCATACCGGTTGCCCGCGAGGTGCCGCAACAGCCCTTCGGCCATCTGGCTGCGTGCCGAATTACCCGTGCACAGGATGAGCACTCTCTGCATGCGCCACCTCCGTCGTCCATCGCCAGCGCCGCTGGAAATACAGCGCGACATTCACCAGTGCGATCAGTGCCGGCACTTCCACCAGCGGTCCGATCACCGCCGCGAATGCCGCGCCCGACTGGATACCGAACACTGCCACAGCCACGGCAATCGCAAGTTCAAAGTTGTTGCTCGCGGCCGTGAACGACAGCGTGGCTGTCTTCGAATAATCCGCCCCAAGTTTGTTGCCCATCCAGAAGGAAACCAGGAACATCAGGACGAAATAGATCAGCAGCGGAACGGCAATGCGCAGCACATCGAGCGGCAGCCGGATGATGTACTCGCCCTTCAGCGAAAACATCACCACAATCGTGAACAGCAGTGCGATCAGCGTCAGGGGACTGATGCGCGGGATGAAGCGCTGTTCGTACCATTGCCGTCCCCGCAGCTTTAAAAGGGTGAATCGCGTCACTATGCCCGCCAGAAACGGAATCCCCAGGTAGATGAACACGCTCTTGGCGATTTCACCGATCGAGATGTCGACTACCGCGCCCTTCAACCCGAACCAGCCGGGCAGCACCGTGACGAATACCCAGGCGTACACCGAGTAGAACAGCACCTGGAACACCGAGTTGAAGGCCACCAGCCCGGCCGCATACTCGGTGTTCCCCTTGGCCAGTTCATTCCACACGATCACCATGGCGATGCATCGCGCCAGGCCGATCATGATCAGTCCGGCCATGTACTCGGGATAGTCGCGGAGGAAAACGATCGCCAGGCCAAACATCAGCACCGGGCCGATCACCCAGTTCTGCACCAGCGACAAAAGCAATACGGTGCGGTTCCGGAACACCGCGCCCATTTCTTCGTACCGCACCTTGGCGAGCGGCGGGTACATCATGAGGATCAGCCCAACTGCAATCGGGATCGAGGTCGTGCCTACCTGGAACCCGGTAATGACATGGATCAGGCCGGGCGCCAGATACCCGGCGCCCACACCCACGGCCATGGCCGCGAAGATCCATAGCGTCAAATACCGGTCCAGGAACGAGAGCTTCCGTCCAACTTGTTCCATGCCCGTATCCTCACGCGCAGCAGGTGGGACCGCAGCACAATTTCGTGCTTTGCGGCTTCTGCGCGCGAACAAACCCGCTCATGAACTTGCCGTCGACCAGCGGCCCGACCTTCTCTACAGCAATCCCTTTATCGAGGAGGAACGAGAGTGCGTCTTCCGTGCGATAGATGCGCGTCGGTTCAATCGCGGCGTTTTCGAAACCGGCCGCCGTGAGCTTCGAGATGTACTCGTTTTCCTCAAGCGCCCCGGCCACGCAGCCTACCCACAGCAGCATGTTCTTCCGAACTTCTTCGGGAATCTCGCCGCGCGTCACAACGTCCGACACCGCGAACCTCCCGCCGGGCTTGAGCACGCGAAACGCTTCCCGCAGCACGCGGTCCTTGTCTGCGGAGAGATTGATCACGCAGTTCGAAATGATGACGTCTACTGAGTTGTCGGGCAGCGGGATGTTCTCGATCTCGCCTTTCAGAAACTCCACGTTCTCAACGCCGGCCTTCTTCTGGTTATCCCGCGCCAGCGACAGCATCTCGTCTGTCATGTCCAAGCCATACGCTTTGCCGTGGGGGCCGACACGCTTCGCCGACAGCAGGACATCGATGCCGCCGCCGCTCCCCAGGTCGAGCACTACTTCGCCCGGCTTCAGCTCCGCCAGCGCTGTCGGGTTACCACAGCCGAGCGAAGCCAGCACCGCAGCCTCCGGCAGTTCGTCCTTCTGCAGTTGATCGTACAAATCCGACGTGATCGGATCGCCGCCCGAACTCGCCGACGACGGACTGCCGCCACAACACGCGGCGCCTTTTCCTGTCACCACCCGCAACGCTGCCTGCCCGTACTTCTCTTTCACTACATTTTGTATCGCATTCATGACTTTTGTTCCTTCGTTACTATTCGCAGCAAACGATCTTGTGCGGCTCAACAGCCTTATTGCGCGTGCAGCACTCCGCATAGAGGAACCCGAGCAGTTCCTGCAGGCCATCTATGTTGGCCGAGTATCGCAGAAAGGTGCCTTCGCGGCGCACACGCACGAGGTCCTCGTTCTTGAGCTTTTCCAGATGATGGGACAGAGTGCTCGCCGTTACCTCAAGCTCCGTCGCGATCTCGCCCACCACCATGCCTTCCGGATGCGCGGACAACAGCAAGCGCATAATCTGTAGTCGCGGCTCACTGCCCATCGCGGCGAACATGTCCGCGTACCGGCTTACGTCTTCCTTCATCACCATGCTATTTCGATAATCATCGAAATACAGAAGCATGTCAATCCCTATGAACACCATTTAATTTTGTGTGATAGGCTGTATTCCTCGCTGCTTTGGATTTCCCATGTCTCACCCCTCCGTTTCCGAACTGCTCCAAAACGCCCAACGAGTCCCCGATTACTTCAACACCCGCCCGGGCGCCGAACTCCTGGCCGTCCTACGGCATGTCCCCGGCCGCCCTATCGACGAACTCCTCAATACGGATAGCGCCCGATTTGATCTGGCCGCTGGGCGCATCTTCCGCGATATCTTCTGGAAAGGCTCGTTCGCCGCCGACACGTTGCTGGGATGGGAAGAAAGGTTGCGCGAGTGGATCGGCGGGTCCCGTCCGCAGGATGTGGGCAGCCTCGTGGCGGGCGGCAGCTTTTGGAAGCGCTTCGACCGGCTTGAGAACGGCGTCGCCTACGGGCACGTTGTTAACTACGAACTGCACCAACTGCCGGGTAAGCCCGAAGTACGAACGGTCGACTACCCTAACGACGGGCACAAGACGTTTCGGCAAGGCGACCCGGTTCTGCTGCTCAACTACACCAATGTCCCCTACCGCCTGGTGTACGACGTTATCAAAATAGTCGATGATAACAATGCGATCGGCATCATGCACCTTGGCGAATTCCCTAACGGTTTTGTGTTCGCTCCGTTCGCCATGGCCCGCCACAACTACCCGCTGAAGCAGATGTCGGTTGAGGACCATCGGGTCCTGTTTGATCGCGGCGACGTTCGCACCCCCGCGAAACTCAGCGGGCATTACAGCGGCTATGTTGTCGACCAGGCGAATCCACATATCTCGGCCGGCACCGCGTTAATTCCGAAGAAGGTGGAAGTCACCCTTCGGGGATCACACGCATCGATCAAGCGCGATGGCAACGATATCGAGACCGCGGTGGATGCAGACGCCTTTCGCGAACTGCCCGATCGGACACTAATCGCCCACATCGCCCAAGCGGGTGCAGCGCTGCGGCTCGTCTTAAGCCCGGCAGGCTAAACGATAGCGGCGGTGTTCGACAACTCGCCGATTTCAGGCACCGTAATGGTGACCACATCACCCGGCGCGAGCGCGTTTTCTTCCTTCACGATGATGCCCGTGCCTGTGCACAGAACGCTTCCCGAAGGAACGTTGTTCGCCCGGAACAGATACTCGACCAGCGTCTCGATTTTTCGGTTCAGCTTCGAGGTATTCACTTCACCGCGGAACACTTCCTTGCCGTCTCGGGTAATGCTGCACGTCATCTGCAGGTTGTAAGGATCGGCCAGTTCATCCGGCGTCACAATCACCGGACCCAGCGAACAGCAGGCATTATATACCTTCGACTGTGGCAAATAGAGCGGGTTTTCCTTCTCGATATCCCACGCCGAAACGTCGTTCGCCAGCGTATAGCCGAGAACTTTGCCGCCCTGCCCCAGCACGACCGCCAGCTCCGGCTCCGGAGCCGTAAACTTCGAGTCGCTCCGGATGCCGATCGGCTGATTGGGACCCACGCACACGCGCGCCGTCCCCTTGAAGAAACTCTCAGGCCGGTTGGAGGAATTGAACACGTGCGCGTAGAAACCTTCTCGCGTGTTGTGCTCGGCGTCGCGGAAGGTCGCGCTCATCTCATACGTGCAGCCGCACGCCCAAACCTCCCGCGGGTGGATGGGCAGAATCGGCATGACCTCTTCGGCGTGGGACATGGCGCGCTTGCTCGCGAGGTCGGAAATGGAGATTTTGTCGATTTCCGAACGGCGGATGAGGTCCTGCACCGTATAGTCGGGGATTGGGCGTGCCAATCCCCCCGACTCGAAGATGGCGGCAGTGATTTTGCCGTTCCAGATGACTTGAGAGAGTCGCATTTTAGTATTTCAGGTAAATTGTTTTGTAATCGGAGTAGAATTCCATTGCCGCCGGCCCCTGTTCCTTCGGACCAAAGCTGGAATCCTTGGTGCCGCCGAACGGCAACTGGTACTCGACGCCGGCGGACGGCAGGTTGACGGTCAACAAACCGGCCTCCATGCCATAAATGTACTCGAACACGCGCGACAAATTCGTCGTCTGAATCGACGCCGACAGCCCGAACGGAATGTTGTTGGCGATGCGCATCGAATCGGTGAAATCCTTCGCCCGCATCACCGCCAGCACCGGTCCGAATACTTCTTCCTGCGCCAGCCGCATGTTCTCGGTCACATCCCCGAAAATCGTCGGTTCGACGAAGTAGCCCTTGTCGTAATCGCCACCTTTGAGACGATTGCCGCCCACCAGCGGCGCCCCGCATTCCTGGCGGCCGATTTCGATGTACTTGAGGTCGGTCTCCAACTGGCCTTCGTCCACCGCGGGGCCGATATCGATACCGGGCTTCATGCCGTCGCCGACCTTCAGCTTTTTCGTCCGCTCCACCAGCGCGGCGACAAATTTGTCGTAGATCGAATCTTCGACAATCGCGCGCGATGTGGCCGTGCACTTCTGTCCAGTCGAGAAAAACGCCGCATTCGCGACATTCTCAACAGCCGAATTGAAGTCGCAGTCGCCCAACACGATGGTCGGGTTCTTGCCGCCCATCTCGAGCTGGATCCGCAACCGCCGCTCCGAGGCTTTGCCGTGCAGCCAGTTGCCGATCTCGCACGAACCGGTGAACGACACGGCCTTGAGGTGCTTGGCGCCGATGAGCGCGTTGCCCAGCGTCCCGCCCGACCCGGCCACAAAATTCACCACGCCTTTGGGGAATCCCGCCTCGTGACACGCTTCCACGATCCGCCACGCGCTTAGCGGTGCCGCCGAAGCCGGCTTCACGACGATAGTGTTTCCGGCGATCAGTGCCGGAGCCATCTTCCATGCCGGAATCGCGATGGGGAAGTTCCAGGGCGTCACCAACCCGCAAACGCCGACCGGCTTGCGGATCGCGAACATGTGCACGCGGTCGCGCTCGGAAGGCACCAGCATGCCCGGCATCCGCGACCCTTCGCCGCCGAAATACCGGAAAATGTTGATCGCCCGCCGGACCTCGCCCTTCGCCTCGGGCAGCGTCTTGCCCTCTTCGCGCGTCATCTCTTCGCCCAATTGGTCGAACTTCTTTTCAAGGATGTCCGCCACCTTGAACAGCAGCGCCCCCCGCGCCGGTCCATTTGTCGCCGCCCACTTGGGAAAGGCTTCATGGGCCGCGTCGACAGCCGACGTCATGTCAGCCGGGGCGCCCTTCGTAAACAGCCCGACGACTTCGTCGGTGTTGGCCGGGTTTCGATTCTCGAAAGTGTCGCCGCCGACCCATTCGCCGTTAATGTAGTTCTTGAAGGTAGGAATGCTCATAAAGTGATTCGGAGCGCCGCGACGCACGCGCAGCGCATCCTTGCAGCATACCGTGAAGCGGCAGCGTGGTGAAACGGGGGCGGGCGGACAGGTCCAGAGTCACACGAAGGATGCCGCGCTATCGCCAGAGTTTTACGCCCACTCGCTGCGCTGCTGTTTTAAGTTTTTGATCGGCCGTTGCAATCGCAGCACCCTCCCGCAAAGCAAGGTCGAGGTACGCCGCACCAGATTGGCCATTTACCGTCGACCGTAATCGATGTAGTCGCGGATTGTCCACCCCTCCGGGTCGGGCTTCACTCGCTTGCGGATCTCGCGTATTCTCTCGGCTGCGGCTTGAGCTCTGGCGGGATCTACAAGCCCTTCTTCGCTATTCGCTTTTTCCCGGGCGAGATTCTCGACTAGTTTCTCGACGCTAATACCTAACGCAGCAGCGCGCCTGGACAGCAATTCAGCGCTCTCGTCAGGAATGTTGATTTGCAAAGTCATTGCGATCGCCCACTCTCAGGGTAGCGAATTTGAGCGACTCTCGGTTGTATGACCAGACACTCACCCCGGGGTGTTCCTTGCCGGAGCTGTACCGGAGGGATGCTTGAACTACGCAAGGCCGGTCAGCTGGAACTCGATGCTAAGACGGTGCGGACCCGAACCTTCCCCCCGAATCCCGCATCTGGGCCGCCCTCCAGGAAGTCTCCGGCGGTACATGGGGTGGCTGCGTCTACGATGCCGACGCCATTCTAAGAGTAATCGAGGCCGGCCGCGAAGCCCTCAACTCATAGCCCTCAACTCAGAGGCGGACGGGTCAGACAGGGTGCGCTCATCGTCTGCGAAAATCAAAACGGAGGCACAACTTGGACTCGCCCGTTTCTTCAGTATTCGACCTGAGCGATGCGGAAAAACTGCAACTCGTGCAGGACTTGTGGGACGATCTTGCGGCGTCGCCACAGTCGGTTCCAGTCCACCAATGGCAGATCGACGAATTGGAGCGGCGAAAAGCGAACCTAGAAAGAGCCCCCGAATCAGCTGTTAGTTGGGAAGATGTGAAGCGCCGTATCCGTAGCCGGTATGGCCGCTGATGTTGTTCTTACGACGGAAGCGGCTGAAGATTTGGACGCTGCTTACGGATGGTATGAGTCTCGTCTGAAATGGCGTGAACGGCTTCCGTAATGCTGAGCGACTGAAGACGCTAGCATAAAATCTTCAGCCCATGCCCAACCCGATCCTCGATTCCGGCGACCTCTCCCTGTTCGACGTCCGCACCAAAGCGCCAGGACCTTCCGGCGCGCTCCCGATCACTCCGCAAATGCTCCTCGAAGGCTCCTCCGGCGACATCTTCGGCTGGTCGCAGAACGCCGGCATGGGGTGGGACCCGCGCAAACTCGGCGGTCCCGAAATGCTGATCCTGTCGACTCACGGCGGCCTCCGCGACGGTGAGGGCAAGACGGTGGCGCTCGGCTATCACACCGGACACTTCGAGGTGCACCTGCTTGTCGAAGCCGCCGCCCGCGAGCTCGCCGAACTCGGCGCTGTGCCCTTTGCCGGCTACTGCAGCGACCCCTGCGACGGCCGCTCGCAAGGCACCACCGGGATGTTCGACTCGCTGCCTTATCGCAACGACGCTGCCGTTATCTTCCGCCGCCTCATCCGTTCGCTGCCCACCCGCCGCGGCGTGCTCGGCGTCGCCACCTGCGATAAAGGTCTACCCGCCATGATGATGGCCCTCGCCGGAACCTTCGACCTTCCCACGGTGCTCGTCCCCGGTGGAGTCACTCTCGGCGCCGAACAAGGGGAGGATGCCGGCAAAGCGCAAACCGTCGGCGCGCGCTACGCCCACGGTGAAATAACGCTTGAGTACGCCGCCGAAGTAGCCTGCTCCACCTGTGCATCGCCCGGCGGCGGCTGTCAGTTCCTGGGCACCGCGGCTACCTCCCAAGTGGTTGGCGAAGCTCTCGGTCTCTCGCTCCCACACTCCGCCCTCGCGCCTTCAGGACTCCCCATCTGGCTCGATATGGGCCGCCGCTCCGCCCGCGCTCTGATCGGCCTCATGCAGCGCGGTTGGACCACCCGCGACGTGCTCGACGACAAAGCCTTGTGCAACGCCATGGTGCTCCATGCGGCCTTCGGCGGCTCCACCAACCTGATCCTGCACCTGCCTGCGATCGCCCATGCCGCCAAGCTCAAGCGTCCCACCGTCCAGGACTGGGCCGAAGTGAACCGCCACGTTCCGCGCCTGGTCGACGTTCTCCCCAACGGTCCCCGCAATCACATCACCGCACAAGTGTTCCTTGCTGGAGCTGTACCGGAGGCGATGCTTGAATTACGCAAGGCCGGTCTGCTGGAACTCGATGCGAAGACGGTTACGGGCGAATCCCTCGACCACGTCCTCGACTGGTGGGAACAATGCGAACGCCGTCACGCCCTCCGCAAGCTGCTCACCGACCGCGACGGCATCGACCCTAACAAGGTCATCATGGACCGCGACACCGCCCGCAGCGCCGGACTCACTTCCACCGTCTGCTTTCCCACCGGCAACCTCACCCCCGGCGGCTCCGTCGTCAAAAGCACCTCGATCGACCCATCGGTGGTGGACGCCGACGGCATCTACCGCAAAACCGGACCCGCCCGCGTCTTCCTTGCCGAAAAGGACGCCATCGCCGCGATCAAATCGCACCGCATTCAGGCCGGCGATGTCATGGTTTTGATCTGCCGCGGACCGTTAGGCTCCGGTATGGAAGAAACCTACCAGATCACCTCTGCGCTCAAACATCTGCCGTTCGGCAAACACGTCGCCCTGCTCACCGACGCCCGCTTCTCCGGCGTCTCCACCGGCGCCTGCATCGGCCACATGACCCCCGAAGCCTTAGCCGGCGGTCCGCTGGCGAAGGTGCGCGACGGCGACATCATCGAAATCGTAATTGACCGCAACACGCTCACCGGAACTGTCAACCTGGTAGGCGAGAACGGCGTACACGAGTCTTGCGAACAAGGATCGAAAATCCTGGCCGCCCGCGCCAATCGCCCGGACCTCCACGCGGACCCGAACCTCCCCCCCGAATCCCGCATCTGGGCCGCCCTCCAGGAAGTCTCCGGCGGTACATGGGGTGGCTGCGTCTACGATGCCGACGCCATTCTAAGAGTAATCGAGGCCGGCCGCGAAGCCCTCAACGCATAGGTGAACCAGAGCTAATATTTGAAAAGAGGAGTTCGAAGTATGGCCGCACTGGCGAGCGAACTCGAGAAACGGGTGGTGGAATCCACTTTAGTGGAACCCCTGAGCGGTGGGCGGATCCGTTGTCTGGCGTGCGGGCTGCGATGCCCGATTTTTCCGGGGATGCAGGGGGTGTGCAAGGTCCGGTTCCACAGGGACGGGAAACTGTACGCGCCGTTTGGATATGTGGCGGGCGTGAACGCGGACCCGATTGAAAAGAAACCATTTTTCCACGTACGGCCGGGTAGTACGGCGTTCTCGTTCGGGATGCTGGGGTGCGACTTGCACTGCGGGTATTGCCAGAACTGGGTGACCTCGCAGGCCTTGCGCGACCCGGAGGCGACGACACGGTTGCACGAGGTGAGCGCCGCCGAGATTGTGGATATGGCGGTGCGGACACACTCGGAGACGGTGGTCAGCACGTACAACGAGCCGTTGATTACGGCCGAGTGGGCTGTCGCGGTGTTTGAAGAGGCGAAGGCGCGCGGGCTGCGGACCGGGTTTGTTTCGAACGGCAACGCGACGCCCGAGGTGCTCAAGTATCTGCGGCCGCACCTCGATCTGTTCAAAGTGGATCTGAAGGCGTTTCGCGATCCGGCGTACCGGCAATTAGGCGGGCGGCTGCAATCGGTGCTCGATTCGCTGGGGATGATCCACGAGATGGGCTTTTGGCTCGAAGTGGTGACGTTACTGGTGCCCGGTTTCAACGACAGCGAAAACGAGCTGCGGGAGATGGCACGGTTTCTGGCTGGTATTTCGCCGGATATCCCGTGGCATGTGACTGCGTTCCATAAGGATTATCGAATGACCTCGCCGGAAGACACGACACCGGAGGACTTGGCACGAGCGGCGCGGATCGGGCGTGAGGCGGGCTTACGGTTCGTGTATGCGGGGAACCGGCCGGGTGCGGTAGGGAACGGTGAGGATACGCAATGTCCGGCGTGCGAACGGACACTCATCCGGCGTGTGGGATTTCGCGTACTGGAAAACCGGCTGCAAGGGGGAAGGTGTAGTTGCGGAGAGACGATACCAGGAGTTTGGTAATGGCCGAGGTACATGAGTCACCGTATTGCGGGTCGTGGTATCCGGGGGACCGGCAACGGCTGACGGAGTTGTTGGAGGCGCTCAAGGAGCGGTCGGAGTCGCGGATAGGCTTGGCGCAGTTGAAGAATCCGGTGGGATTCGTGGTACCGCATGCGGGCCTCGAATACTCGGGGACGGTGGCCCAGGCGGCGTACCGTGCATTGCGGGCCGCGCGGCCGAAGCGGGTGTGGCTACTTGGGTTTTCGCATAGCGGCGGTCCGGATGCGGTAATGACGACGGATGTTCGCGAATACGCGACGCCGCTGGGGAACGTGGCGGTAGAGCCGAGCCCGATGCCGTTCGAGCGGGGCAGGGAAGAGTGGCTGTGCGACCACTCGGTAGAAATTCAACTACCGCTGCTGCGGCACTCTGTACCGGATGCGCAGATTATTCCTTTGTACGTAGGGCGGCTGGACCGCGAGCGACGCGTGGCGGCGGCGGAGCGTTTGGCGTCGTTGTACCGGGAGGGCGACGTGTTTGTAGCGTCGTCGGACTTCACCCATTTCGGACGGGCATTCGGATATCAGCCGTTTCCGGTGGACCAGCAGACGAAGGCTCATCTTGAGCACTTGGATGGCGGACTGATGGAAGCCGCCTCATCGTTGGATGCAGACTACTGGATGAGCGCGCTGGAACGGAAGCACGCCACGGTATGCGGGCGGGAGCCGATCGCGCTGCTGATCGACACGATGCGGCGTTTGCCGGTGGGAGAAGTGTTCCAAAAACGGCTCGACTATCAAACGTCCGGGGATCTGACGGGGGATTTTGCACATTCGGTGAGCTATGCGGCACTGGGCTACTATCCGGCAAGTTCGTTCGCGGTAGATGAGCGGGAACAGCGGCTGCTGATTGAGAGTTCGATCGCGACGCTGGACCGGCTGTTCCGGACAGGGGATCGGGATCCGGTGGTGGTGGAAGAGCCGCCGGCGGCGCTGGATGCGCGGATAGGCGCCTTTGTGACGCTGTACCGGAAGGGTGAGTTGTGCGGGTGTATCGGGCGGTTAGAGCCGTCGGAGCCGTTGCGCGAGTTGATTCCGGAGTTGACGCTGTCGGCGGCGTTGGACGATTACCGGTTCGAGCACGGAAGGCTGCCGGTGGAGGACATGCAGGTGGAAGTGTCGCTGTTGACGCCGCTCAAACCGGTACAGTCCGCTGAGGCGTTTGTGTTGGGTGAGCATGGCGCGGTGTTGGAGAGCGGGTCGCACCGGGCGCTGTTGCTGCCGCAGGTGGCGGAGGAGTATGGTTTGTCGCGCGACGACTTCTTCCGGTCATTGGGCCGCAAAGCGGGATTGGAGTGGGATAAGTTACGGGACGGAGAGTACAAGCTATCTGTGTTCCGGGCGGCTCGGTTCACATCCGGGCGTGTGTTAAGTTAGGAGTTCTACAAGGTCTTTACAAGCCGGAGTTGATAGGGTGGAGAACGAAGATAGCCGTCTGGCAGAGCCTGGCGGAGGTTTGAATGGCTCTGCATGGTATGCGATCCAAGTAAAAACTACTTGGGAAAAGCAAGCGGGACAACTGCTTGAAAACAAGGGGTACGAGATATTCGTGCCACTGCGAAAGACGAAGCGTAAGTGGTCTGACCGGACGAAAGAGATGGAAGTCCCGTTATTCCCGAGTTACATCTTCGGGCGGTTCGATGCTAAGAACCGGTTACCGATTCTGACCACGCCCGCGGTATTCGGGATCGTGTCCGCAGGCAAGCAGTTATTGCCGGTACCGGACGAGCAGGTGGAAGCGATCCAGAACTTGATCAAGTCTGGCGTCTCCATATTATCCTCACCATTCCTGAAGATCGGGCAGCGGGTTGTCGTGGAGGGCGGCGCGCTGGACGGGCAGAAGGGGATTCTGACACGGTTCAAGAACTCGTGGCGCGTGGTGATCTCAGTAGACCTGATCCAGCAGGCGGTGGCGGTGGAAGTGGACCGGGAACAGGTGCGAGTGATCGAGAAGGCGTAGGCAGCGGGCTCATCATCTGGTTGAAAGACGGCTTATTTCGAGCGTAATGCCGGCGCTAGCGTCGCGCTTGGCTGTAACGAGTTGGATGGCGGGTCGGGCAGCAGATGTTGGGGGTCGTTGATGCGGATAATGAGCGGGTAGCCGCGTTCGGCTTTGAGGGTGACGGGAGCGGCGTCGTTGTCGGCGTCCATTTCGAGGCGATTGGCGTTGCGGCTCCAGAGGCACTTGTCGACAGACAGCGGGTCGGACGAGGTGACGCAGAGTTGGACGATGGCGGAGGTGGGGATGCCGTGGAAGGAGAAAGCGCCGCCGGAGTCCGACTGGATGCGCGAGTTGAAAGCGGCGCGCGCGACGGCGATAGGATTGACGGTGGTGGGGCCTTGGCCGGGACGTGGACGGGGCGAAAGGCCGCGCATATGCACGGAGACGCGGGCGCCTGGGACGGCGCGGCCGTCTTCATCCACCACTTTGCCGGTAATGCGGCGGGCGGCTTGGAGGTGGGGTGTGGCGAGGGTAAGGGCGGTCAGGACAAATACACTTGTTCTCGCGGTCATCTTTGATCTCCTTTTCAGTCTTGAGTAATGGGGATACTTATTAGTAAGGGCGCGGTGTCGCTGTCGCACCAGATCCTTGTCCAACGGCGCCCCGCGTCGGTTTGTGCGCCGGTCAGGTCCGGTACGCGAAAAGCGATCTCCGACAGTCCGATAGAGCCGGGGAGTGGGCCAACGTAAAGAGTTTCAAGCGGGCCCTTGGTGGTGAAGCAGGAGTAACCGACCGGGTTACGTTCTACGGCCGGCATGCCGGTGACGCCGGGCGGTTGCGGCACGCCGGAAACAACCATGCGGAGCACTTCATGCGACCGGGCACGGCGGGCCAAGGTGACCGGAGTGCCGTCTTCTCGGAGAGGGCCGGGCGCCAACGCCTCCGCGTAGTAGGAGAGCGGAAGCTTCAATGGCGCCAACTGAAGTGGGCTTTCGTTGGGAACCTTTACGACGAGTGGATACTCAAAGAGGCTGTCAGGTTGGAACTGGAACTCCCAAGGCACTTGGAAGTCAATTTCAGTCGGACTAACCCGCGTGACGATCATGGGTTTGCCCTGGAACTCGACTTCAACCCCCGCCAAGGACGTGGTGGCGGGAAAGTGATCCGGCACGACAGTCGAAGTCGCAAATCCGCCGCCGTAAAGACGCACGAGGGCGCCGGGATGACCGCTGCCGGCAAGCCGCTCGACAGACGGCGTCCGCGGCAACAGATCTTCCGTTCTACTTGTGGCCCGATCAATCCGAAGAAGGCGTCCGGAATTCGTCACCGCGAAGACAACTTGGGCGTCGCCCGAAAGCACGGCCTCACGGTACCCTTCTTCGACATAGCCAAACCACTCGCCTTGTCCTTCTGGCTGATCTGTGGGCGCGAGATAGAGCCACTGGCGCGGTTTGTCGACAGCTTCGCGTCCGAGGACGAGAGCATGGCGCCCGGAATAGTCGATTGACGCGCCGTACATCGGCTCAGGCAAGGCGACGAACGAGAATAGCGTGCTATCTCCGGAGAAATCAGGTGGACCGTACTCTTCGGTTTCGGCATCCGTGAACAGGACGCGCTCTTGGCCGGTTGCGAGGTCGAGAGAGAAGAATCGCCGAGGCATTCCTTGTTGGTACAGGGACTCGTAGACGACGACTTTGCCGTTGCCGCTGATCATCGGCGCCATCACAGGGACGGAGGCGGGCAGTAGCTGTTCGCGCGTGCTGCGCTGGCCGTTCGGCTGCAGGCGACCGATTTCGGCTAAGCGGAAATCGTACGCAGAGTACACTGCCGCGGCATCGTCGGCAATAACATGCCGCTTGGCGATCGTCCAAGCGAGAGCGGAGTCGCGGCTAGCTCCGGCGAACTCAGAATTCAAGCCGACACTGGACGTAATCGGTTGGTCGATTCGAATACTACTGCGATTAAAGACAAGGAACCGCCCATTGGGGCTTAGCGACGTTCGATGCGGCTGTAAGTCGACCCCACCCTCAATTACTCGTATCTCATCGCCGCTACCGTCTATGACCGAGGCCGCGACTATTGTCGGAGGCGACAGGCCAACACAACGGCAATCGCGGTAGCCGGTAAACGAAAGGAGTCCGTCGGCGGCAACGGAAGGATAGCGCAGTTCGTAGTAGTTACTCGCAATGCCGTTGCGGGGCATCGGTGTGGTCCACTCCCTTGTGCGAGCAAGGAAGGTCTTTACGCCGGTCTCTCTGGTCCATCGGAACATTTTCGAATGCGGCTCAGTGCTGGTTTCCGGTTGGATAAGGCGGCTGCTGAAGTAGAGTTCGCTGCCGTTGTGATTGGTGGCGAGGTCGGTAACTTCGGCGAGAGCGACGGTGCTAAGTGTAAGTAAGCCTATTAAAACCCGCATGTTCGCACTTTAGTTCAATCCTTCTCGACCGGCAGGTCCACGGCTATGATTTGCCCAGGTTCGCCGCACCTTAACGTCGTCCACCGCCGGCCGGCGTCATTCTGGGTACCGGTCAAATCGGGCAGTTTGACGACCAATTCGCCCAAGCCTACTGTGCCCGGCAAGGGCCCTGCGTACAGCGTCTCCGCGGGCCGATTACCGGCACGGCAGGGGAAGTCGATGGGCTTGCGTTCCGCAGCGGGCATTCCGGTAAGACCTGCCGGCAGAGGCAGGCCGGAAACTGTCATGCGCAGGGTCTCGTATGACCGGACGCGCCGCGCCAATGTAACAGGAGTGCCATCCTCGCGTAAGGGGCCAGGTGGCAGAACTGACGGCGACCTATCGTAAATCCATTTGAGCGGTGCCAAGTGAAGAGGGCTGTCGCTGGGCACTTTAACCACGAGTGGCGATTCATAGAACTCGTTGGTTGGTTGTAGTACGAAATCCCAGGGGATCTGCAAGTCGATCTGCGTGGGGCTCACTCTGGTAACCGTCAATCGCCTTCCCTGGAACTCGATTTCGACTCCGGCAAGCAAGGTAGTCGCGGGGTAAGTCAGCGGTAATTTCGTTTCGGTTGCGAATCCGCCCCCATACACTCGCACAAGAGAGCCCGGCGAGACACTCCCGAGAATATTCGTCACAGACGGAGTGCGTGGCAGTAACTCTTCAGTTAGATTGGAAGACCGATCGATGCGGATGAGGCGTCCGGAATTGGTGACTGCAAAGATCACTTCGGCGTCGCCAGAAATCACGGCCTCACTATAACCCTCTTCGACATAGCCAAACCACTCGCCCCCACCTTCGCCGCGATCCGTAGGAGCGAGATAGAGCCACTGACGCGGCTTGTCAACGGCTTCGCGGCCGAGAAGTAGGACGTAGCGGCCAGCATGATCGATGGAAGCGCCGTACATCGGTTCAGGTGTCGGGACAGGTGAATTTAGGGGCCTGTCGCTTAAGAAATCAGGCGCGCCGTAATCTTCTGTCTGTGCGTCGGTGAACAGCAACCGTTCTTCGCCCGTTATCAGGTTGAGAGAGAAGAACCGGCGCTGCATTCCCTGTTCGTACAGCGACTCGTAAACAACCACTTTGCCATTACCGCTAATCATCGGCGCCATCACAGGCACAGAAGCAGGTAGCAGTTGCTCGCGGGTGCTGCGCCCATTATCGGGGTCATATCGACCAATGGCGGCCAGGCGGAAGTTGGCGCCGGAATACACCGCTGTTCCGTCGTCGGCGACGACACTACGCTTAGCCGTGCGTCCCAAGCTGACGACGGCGGCCCTGGGCTCAACGTAATAGCTCCTTCCTGGAACAACGAAATATAGCCCGTTGGGACTTAGCACCGTGCGGTAGAGCGGTAGACGCAGGTCAGAGGTGCTAAGTTCGATTTCACGCGCTGTCGTGCCATCGGATTGCAATACTAATGCTGCAATCAGGTTGGGCCGTGCCAAGGCCGCCCCCAACTGGCTATCCCGATAACCGGTAACAGAGATTCGCCCGTTTGCTGCCACGCTTGGGAAACGGAGGTCGTAGTAGTTACTCAGTATGCCGTTTCTGTACCAAGGTGTTGTCCATTCTCTGTTCCGCGCTATGTAGGTCTGTACTCCTCTATCTGGAGTCCAGCGGAAGATCTTTGAATGCGGTGTGGCAGTTTCAGGATGAATCAGACCACTGCTGAAATACACTTCCGTACCGTCGTGGTTGCTGGCAAGGTCTGCGATTCGCGCGAAGGGCGGCAGGATCACTTGCGCGAGCAGGATCAGGGCTAGGGCTACCATGTTGCGCTCCTTATTGGCAGCCAGAAGTGCCGCACTGCTTTCCTTCCACCGTATCGCCAATGCTGACGTTTTCAGGGCATTGCAGCGGAGCGGCAGCGACTGGACTTCCACTAAGCCGCCGCGAATGGCAACTCGCCGCGTGGCGATTAGATCCGGAATCCCCGCTTACCGTGATGGCCGACATAGACTCAGAAACGTACGATCCACAAACAGCTTCGCGAAAACGGATGCCATAACTCTGGCCTAGTGTGCCCGAGTTGGTGATTTGATTGTCGAGAACCTTTACGGTGTTGACAAAACAGTCCGAATCGCCAGCACAATTCCTCTTTGCCTTCCTTGACGTTGCAGTTGGCGACCTGGATGCCGGGTGCATCATCCTCGTAACCAACGGGGGAGCCCACCCATTGATATGTGCGACTGGCATTGCGAATCGTATTTTGCTGGACAGTCACGTTGGACACAGCTGCTAACGACATCGCCCTGAGAAACTCCTTTCACAGCGACTTTCACTTGACTGACGATTAAATCAGCCAAGCTGAACTTCCCGGTTCGATGGCCAGTATGCGTCCGTTTGTACGGGTTGTCAATGGAGATTTGCTACAAACGGGTCTTAAAATGTGGAGTATTCGGCTGTGCCGCCCAAGCCAGGGAGCGGAAGTTGTTGACTATTCCGAGGGCTTCGCTTCGGAGGGTTGGTCGGCTTGGCCCGACTTGGCGGGGAGCTTTTCCGAGTGTTTCTCCTGCGCTTCGACGATGCGGACCTTCGAACCGGTGTCGAGCCGGATTAACTGGGAAGTGGCGACGAGGTCGCCTTCGGAGAGTCCTTCGAGAATTTCCAGGTCCTGATTGACGCGGTCGCCTACTTTGACTTCACGGGCGTCGATGGTGTCGTTCTTGATGACATACGCTTTGTTGGCGCCGAGGATGTACTGAACAGCCTTGGCCGGAACGATCTTCACATCGTCCATTTTTTCGGTAGTCAGTTTGGCGCGGGCGTAGGAGCCGGGCTTGAGAAGGCCTTCGGGATTGTCGATCAAAACTTCGACAACGAAGGTGCGTTTGGTTTGGTCGACAACGGGGGCAATGCGCCAAACGCGGCCGCGGAAGATACGGTCCTGGAACGCTTCGAGGGTGACTTCGGCGGTCTGGTTGACCTTGGTCCACGGGGCGAGGCGTTCGGGAACTTCGAGGCGTAGCCGGAGCGGGTTGATTTTGACGAGGGTGAACAGCGGCGTGTTGGCGCGGACATACTGTCCGGTGGTGACCAGACGCTCCTTAACGGAGCCGGGGAACGGGGCGCGCACGGTGGTGTCGCGGAGTTTCTTGCGCTGGAGTTCAACGATGGCCTTGAACCGTTCGACTTCCTGGACCAGGTTGCGGGTCTGGTTGACGGTGGAATCGTGGGAAGCCTGGGCTGCCTGAAACTGGGCAGAGGCCTGGTCGAGGTCGGCCTGGGCGCCGATTTTCTGGTCGACGAGGTTGCGGAGGCGCTGGAAGCGCTGTTCGGCGGCTCGGAGGTCGGCGGCGGCCCGGCGCACTTCGGGCGTATCTCGAATGTCCTTCACGCGATCCTTTTCGGATTTCAGGCCGAGGCGCTCGAGCGACATCCGGAGCTGCGCTTCATTTTGCAGCAACAGATAGCGCTGTTCTTCATCCGAGATGCGGACCAGCACGTCTCCCTGCTTGACGTTGTCGCCGAGGTCGAATTCCACTTTCTCGACCTTTCCTTCAATTTCGGCGGAAACGATCACTTCGTCGTAGGGGAACAGGGTGCCGACCGAGTCGACAATGCGCTGGAGGTGGCGGGTGGTGACGCGAGCGGTTTCGACGGGGATGGGTCCGGAGTCCTGCTTCTTCTTCGCTTCCTGTTGTTTTTGACAAGCGGAGACGATAATCGTAAGACCAATCAGGGCGAGGATGGAACGACTTGACGCCATGGACGGAACTCCTATTGTTCACTAAAGCACAACCGATTTCCAGTTGTTGTGGGGTGCTGCGTTACACTGGCGTTTCGCGTGACTCGATTTCTGCTGCTCCTGGTACCACTGACTGTAATGGCGCAGGTGACGTTTACGGACGTTACTGTAAGCGCGGGCATCCGGTTTACCCATAATGCCGGGAAGATGGGGAAGAAGTGGCTGCCCGAGACCATGGGGGCGGGGTGTGCGTTCATCGACTTTGACGGGGACGGGTGGCTGGATATCTTCCTGGTGAACTCGAAGTCGTGGCCGGGTGTGCGGGCGGGGGCGGGCCGCGGGTCGCTGCCGGCGTTGTACAGGAACAATAAGAACGGGACATTCACGGACGTGACGGCCGGATCGGGACTGGATGTTTCGGCATACGGAATGGGCGCGGCGGTGGGGGATTTCGATAACGATGGCCGCGACGACTTGTATGTGACGGCGCTCGGTGGCGACCGGTTGTTCCATAACGAGACGGCGGCGGGCGGGCGCGCGATGTTCAAGGACGTGACAACGGCGGCCGGCATCGTGAACGCCACGTTTGGCACGTCGGCGGCGTGGCTGGATTTCGATCGCGACGGGCGGCTGGACCTGTTTGTCGCGAACTACGTGCAGTGGTCGGCCGAGACGGATGTGTGGTGTTCGCTCGATGGGAGCACGAAGTCGTACTGTACGCCCGAGTCGTATAAAGGCGTGCCGTCGAAGTTGTACCGGAATGTGGGCGGTGGGCGTTTTGAGGATGTGTCGCAGAAGGCGGGCGTGGCCGATGCGAGTTCGAAGTCGCTGGGCGTGGCCGTGCTCGACTACAACGGCGACGGGTGGCCCGATCTGTTTGTCGCTAACGACACGCAGCCGAACAAGTTGTACCGGAATTTGAAGACCGGGACGTTCAAGGAAGAGGGCTTGGCGGCGGGGGTGGCGTTTGGCGAGGACGGCGTGGCGCGCGGGGCGATGGGCGTGGATGCGGCGGATTACGACCGTTCGGGCCGGGCGCACCTGCTGGTCGGGAACTTCTCAAACCAGATGCTGGGGCTTTATCACAACGAGGGCAACGGGCTGTTTGTGGACGAAGCTCCGCGGTCGACGGTAGGGCGGGCATCGCTGCTGTCGCTGGCGTTTGGGGTGTTCTATTTCGATTACGATCTGGACGGGTGGCCGGACATATTCGCGGCGAACGGGCATATTGAGGAAGAGATCGGGCGTGTGCAGCCGAAGGTGGCGTTCCGCGAGCCTCCGCTGCTGTTCCGGAATTTGGGGAAGGGCCGGTTCGAGGATGTGACGAAGAAGATGGGGACGGCGCTGTCGCGGCCGGTGGTGGGTCGTGGGGCGGCGTATGGCGATTTCGACAACGACGGCGACCTGGATATCCTGCTGACGACCAATCATGGTCCGGCGTATCTGTACCGGAACGATGGCGGGAACAAGAACAAGTGGTTGCGGGTGAAGCTGGAAGGCAAGAAGTCGAACCGGAACGGCATTGGGGCGGTGGTAAGGATCGAATCGGCTGGGGGGAAGCAGTGGACAACGATCCGGTCGGGGTCGAGTTACTGTTCGTCGTCGGAGTTGGTCGCGACGTTCGGGTTGGGGGCGGACGCGAAGGTGGCGAAGTTGGAGGTGGAGTGGCCGTCGGGGGCGCGGACGGTGATGCGGGATGTGGGGGCTGGGCAAGTGGTGAGGGTGGTGGAGTAGCGAACGGTTATTGGAAGAATTTGTCTTCCGCGAGTTGGCTGAGTTCCCGATTACCGTGAACGACGCGAATCAATTCGATGCCGTCGGTCAAAGGGCAGTACACAAGCAGAATCTTTCGGAAGCTGCTAGAAACACGGGCGGCACGAAGCTCAGAAGTTACTGCGTGGGCGAACCGAACCGGCCAACCGCTTTTTGGTTGAGTCGCTAGCGTTTGCAACGCCGATTCGGTCTCGCTCATGAACCGGTCCGCCAGTTCGGGGGGGGCGTTTTCCGCGTACCATACCCAGAGGGCAATGATGTCGCGGCTGGCGGCGGGGCGCTTCAGCACGCGGGCCATTAAGGCCTAGGATTGGCCCTGCGGCGCTCGAATTGTCGTAAGGCTTCTGCCCGCATTTGGGCCCAATCTTGAGCCGTCAACTCGGTGGCCGGGCCACTCTGGAGGCCTTCCAGAATCATTGATTCTAATTTGCGTTCAGCATCACGCTTTTCATCGCCACGAATCAACTCTCGGATGTACTCACTGACGCTACTGTAGCGACCTGAACTGACCTGATGATCAACGAAGTTCTTCAACTGATCGGGGAGGGAGATGTTCATGGTTTGCATGAGCGGGACTCCTGTATTTAGGGTAACATTCATGGCAAGAATGGCAAAAATCGCCATGTCTAACGGTTCAGCGGAAGATGTAGCTGCAGTTCGCGTCCGGGGGCGACTAGGACCGTGAAACTGTAGGTTGGGCCGGTATCGAGTTCGACAAGGAGTTCGAGTTGGCCTGCGCGGATGTTGGGGAGGGTGGCGCGCCCGTTTACGATTCGCGCGGCGGGGGGGTAGGGGATTGGGTCATTGGCCTCCTCTGTTTGGGCGGGGTTTTCTTGCACTTGGCGCCACGATTCGGACATGCGGTCGCGAATGCGTAGAGTGGCGTGCTCGACGGCGCGGCCTTTAGCGTCGGTAAGGCGCACTTGCAGTGTGCTAAACGCATATTCACTGAAATCCGTGAGTTGGGTGACTGCATTGAGTCTCACCTGCACTGGGATGCCGCCCCATGCGTCGATTGGCGTGTCGTAGGGGACGGGTTCGCGGCTGAAAGGGTAGGTTTGCCGCTTGCCGATTAGGTGATGGTAAAGGTGGTAGCTTCCGACGGGAATGCCGGTGAGAGTGAAGTTGTGACGCTGTTCGCCTTGCCTCGCATCGCGTTCCGGAAGGAAGCTGGTGGCGGACCAGCCGGTAGGATCGTCGGCGATCAGTTGCAGTCGGGGACCGGCGAAGCCATGAGGTGCACTCGTAAGACCGCCGCCGTAGGTCCGCATGGAACCCTTGAGCGTGCCGGTCGTTGTCGGAACTGTGAGTGTAACCGCTCGGCCGGGCTGTAAGTCGATCTCCTTCCAGAGGCTCAGTGTGCCGCCGTGTGCACCGGCCTCGATGTGCCAGGTTCCGGCGTGGGACAGCGCAACTGTCGCCTCGGTCTTGGACTCGGTGAGCACGGTAAAGTCGCGGTCGCGGAACCCGGGTGCGTTCGGGACGAGGAGCATGGCCGCCCATTGAGTCGCGCCTCCACGGGGGACGGATTCGGAGATGGACAAAGCCCAGCGCGGGGCGGGAAGGCGGATGGTTAAACGCGGCCGCTGATCGACAGAGCAGTCGACGGTGATGGTGTCGCCAGAGGATACGGTTACTCTTCGAAATCCCGCGACGGCGCCTGTCACGTCGTAGCACGTGATGTCATAGGTTCCCGGTACGACCGGGGTGCGTGTTGGGGTATTTGAATTGAGGAATGCGGTTCGGACGTCGCGCGGTGAACCGGCTTTACGAAGACGGGCCGCTTTCAGGATGGAAGATGGGGGAAAGTGGAACAACGAATTGCGGGGAGAGAGGTTCAGGACGAGCGCGTCGCCAGGACGCCAAATGGCGCGCGTGGGCTCAAACCCACGGGCGTAAGCGAACACTTCAACGATCTGAGTTGCGCCGCCAAGCAGATCCAGGCGTGCGTCCGCGGACAGCCGAAAGGAACCGAGGAAGGTCCGTTGATCGGAGGCGAGGTCATCGATGGACTCGACGTCGACTACTGCACCGGGAACGGGTCTTCCGGAGCTGAGGATGGAGAGGCTCCGGCGAATGGAACTGTCGAAATGAAACTTCAGGGCTAAGCCCGTAGGCGGCTGCTGCTTCCAGGGATCAAATCTGGGGAAGGTCAGCGGCTGGGTGAGAGGCAGATATCCGTCAGCGAGGACTCTGATTTTTGGTCTCCAAAGACCCCAAGCAGGCACCCAGGGGCGAAGAGATGAGAAGCGCTGCCATCCCAGGGAGTCGTGCCACCAGTCGGCATGTACCATCGACGAATCGACTCCCGAAGCAAGAATGGAGAGCCGGGTTGGTGTGGGCATGACGATCGTGGGTGAGTTCCGCAGCCATTCTTCGCAGGGCACGTCCCTTAGGCTGGGCCTGGAAAGACTCGTGTTCCAATAGCTCGAATCGCCATACGACACACCCGGTTCGATGCACTTGGTAGCGGTATAGGTGAGGTGGTAGCTGCCGTCCGGACCAGTGCGGACCAATTGAGGCATCGCTGACGGTGGGGACAAGCCGAAGTTGCTTAGAATCGCACCAGCGACTGGCGTTCCATCGGGTCCTGTCACTTTACCTGAGATCGTGAACTTGCGATCTAAAGGGGTTACCGGAACTATGCTTTCAATCACCTCCATCTTTCCTTGTAATTCGTACTCGGGAGATTGAACGAGGTGATCGCGAAGGAGGCGGAAAGTCAGTTTCTGATCACGCCTGCCCAGTTGGACCCGGAATGGGGCAGTAAAACTCTCGCTTGCCGAGCCGGTGTAAATACCAACTTCCCACGTTCCCTCATTGAAGGTAATATCCCGGAGAACGTATTCAGTACCAATGCGCTCTCCGACGATCCGCGGCCCAAACTCACTCTTACTCTGAAGGATCACCCAAGGAAGATTGCCGGCTTTCACGGGAGCTCCCCCGACCAACTCGAGCGCAACTCGAATGACGGTGTCAGGCGCAAGCCGGATGACGCCGACGTCGATCTCGGTTGCACTCTCTCCGGCCACTGAAGTGTCACCTTGTATCCAGCCTTCGGGCGGGTACCATGCGAGGTACGGCGGATAGCTGCTGTTAAGATCCGATATCGTAAACTGCCCGTCCGCGCCGGTCACAACGTCAACGAGCGGTAGCGATCTCCGTCTGCCGGCGATTAGTTGCAGGTGGACCCCGGGGACGGGTTCGCCAGAAGGGGAGACGACGCGGCCGCGGATGGTGGCATGGTAGAGGCCGCGGCGGTCGTAGGGGCTTTTGGCGGGCAGAACGGTTTGGGCGTGCGCGGCCAGGGCAGCGAGGATCGCGGCGGCAGCCAGGCGCGGCTTATGCATGATCGACAACAGAATAGCCTAGTTATTCGCTGCGGAATTGATTGCAATACGTCGCACATGCAGCCTGGGCCTGCTCCCGAAACCTTCACCTTGAGCAGCGTGTGCGGGGCGAAGGTCCGCCAACTTTTTCGGCCCTGCTTATTTAGTCGGACCAGAGCTTGTAAAGGCCCTGGTTGCCCAGGTTCTCTAATCCTTGTTTCATCGCCTCTTCGAACAGGCGGTGCGCGAGAGAGGTCCCCGGGGTATCGAGGCCCAATTGCTGGGTGAACTCATTGGCCAGGCGCAGGTCTTTGGCATGGAGCCGGATGCTGAAGCCGGGATTGAAGTCGCCGGCGATGATCTTGGGGCCGAGATTGGAGAGCATCCACGATCCGGCGGCGCCGCCGGCGACGGCTTGGACAACTTCCGGCAGATCGAGGCCGGCGGCTTTGGCGACCCGGAGTCCCTCGATGGTGGCGAGCAGGTTGAGCGAGCCGACGATTTGGTTCACGACCTTTGTCTTCTGGCCGGCGCCGTTACCGCCGCAATAGACGATGCGCTTTCCCATCGATTGGAGCAGCGGCAGGAACCGGTCGAGCACTGGACGCGCGCCGCCGACCATGATCGATAGAGTGCCGGCGATGGCGCCGGGCTCGCCACCGCTGACCGGCGCGTCCAGCATTTCGACCGATTTTTCTCGCAGGCGAGCCGCGAATTGTTCGGTCGCCTGGGGAGAGATCGTGCTCATGTCGATCACCACTGCTCCCGGGCGGATGCCTTCGGCGACTCCGCCGGCCGAGAAGAGGACGTCTTCCACGGCAGCCGTGTCGGGCACCATCGTGATAACAACATCCGCGCTCGCCGAAACCTCAGCTGCCGAATGGAGCACCACTGCACCGGCGGCGCGCAGCGCGTCACATCGCGACTCCATGCGATCGTAAACAGCAACCGCAAATCCGGCGCTCAGCGCATTGCGGGCCATCGGTTGGCCCATGATTCCTAGTCCAATAAATCCGACGTTCATAATTGAATCCTTCGTAAACACCGTAGCGGTTCTTTCGGCTGACGTCTAGGGGCCGACGGGCATTTCGTTTCACAGTATTTTGATTGCAAAGAACTTAGGACGCAGAATCCCCCGCCCCTCCGCCTGCTCCCGGAGTTCGTGAGGTCAGCAGCGGCGCTTTAGGCAATACGTTCCGAGGCCGTTCCGACGGACCGGCAGCGTTCATAGACCCTTGGCGACGCGTGCGATCGAGGCGACGCCCTGAACCACGATTAGCGGTATGAATGTGTCATACTCCTTGAAGGAGCCCAAGGAGCGACCAAACCCGTGCCATCCACCGACAAACGAACGTTCAGTCTGCCTGCGGAGCAGGCGGGCTACATAGACGACCTCGTCGCTTCCGGTGCGTATTCGTCGGGCAGCGAGGTCGTGCGCGCCGGGCTGCGGGCCTTGCAGGAGCGTGATGCCGCAGTCGAGAAGTGGCTTCGCGACGAAGTGGTGGAAGTCTACGACGCGATGCGTACAGACCCGCTCCGCGCCATTCCGGCAGAGCAAGTGTTCACTGCCATTCGTGCCCGCCATGCCGACCGCCTGAAGAAGAAGCAGCGTTGAGCCACAAGATTGAATTCAGCCCTGAGGCGCTGGGCGATCTGATCGATTTGTACGATTACATCGCCTCGCGCGACGGCGCTGAACGCGCAATCAACTACATCGATCGTATTGAGGACTGTTGCCGCGATCTGTCGGTGTTTCCTGATCGTGGCAGCCGGCGCGACGATCTGCGGGCCGGCTTGCGAGTTCTCGGCTTCGAACGCCGCGCGGTGATTGCGTTCCAGATCACGGCCGAAACCGTAACGATTCTCCGCATCCTATACGGCGGACGCAGTCTTGAGACGGCTTTCCCCTGATATTTCGGACTAGACTAGCAGGTCAATGTGGCGCTGCTCATAGATGCGGCGTACGAATTCTTCGGATTCCTCCGCCGTCCCCGGATCGATATGGCTCAACAGCCGATCCAACGAGAATGCACTCGTGCGGATCAGGTTGGGCGGGTCCTTGACGGGTTGTGGCGGCACACGGTCCATCTCGGTCACCATTTTAGCGCGGCAGGCGCATTCTGAGGCCGGCGGTCCAAAGAGACCGCTGCCAAAATGAGTGAAATCCCGAAAGAAAGCACGGACTGCTCGGGCATACGTGCATCATCCATCTCACGCCGCCAACGCCGTAAGCGACTCCCGCAAGATCCCCTTCACCAGCAGGATCTTGTATTCGTTCTCCGGTAGCGCCGTCGCGTCCTTCACTGCCGCGCTTACCGCAGCCGCAATGGTTGGTGCGTCCAGTGGCTTGCCCGCGATCGCCTGTTCCGCCTCCTTCGCCCGCCACGGCGCCGGCGCCACGCCGCTCAACACGATTCGCGCGGAGCCGGCCTTCCCCCCAGCCGGCGTCAGCGAAATCGCCGCCCCCGCCAATGCGAAGTCGAATGCGCCGCGCTCCCGCACCTTCCTGTACAGGCTCCGTGTACCCGCCGCAGGCTTATCCAGCAGGATCTCGGTCACCACATCGCCCGGCTCCAGTACGTTCTCCTTCTTAATGTTCACCTCGGGCAGGATGAAGAACGATTCGGCCGCCACCGTCCGTACGCCTCGCCGGCCCGTAATCGTCAGCCTGGCATCCAACGCCACCAGTGCGGCTGCCGTATCCGACGGATGCACCATATAGCAGCCGCTGCCGCCGAAAATGCAGTGCAGGCGGTTATCGCCGCTGGCCGCATAGCAGGTGTCGCCGCCCTTGCGGCGGCACGCGAAGTCTCCCCGGAAGTACGAGCATCGCGGACGCTGGCAGATGTTCCCGCCGATCGTCCCTTGATTGCGTAATTGTGGCGACCCGACCGATGCCGCGGCCTGCGCCAGCACCCGGTACGAGTCCACAATCTGCCGGTTCTCGGCGATCTCAGTCAACGTGGTGAGCGCGCCGATCTTCACCCCGCCACCCGGGCGCGAAGCGATGCCCTTCAGCTCGGCGATGTGGCTGATGCTCACCAGGCTGCCGGCTTCCATCACACGGTCGCGAAGACAACCCAACAGATCGGTCCCGCCCGCCAGAATTCGGGCGTTCGGATGGCCGGCGGCCGCAACAGCATCCTTCACCGATGCGGCGCGGCGATAAGCAAACTGGCTCAGCATGGCTTAGGCCCTCCCTTTGTTGCGCTCTTCCAGCTTGGCCAGCGCCTCGGCCGGCGTGATTGGCGCCGCCGTGACTCTCACCCCGGTGGCGTTGTAGAACGCGTTGGCGATCGCCGCCGCGCCCGGAATGGTCGCCGGCTCGCCGATACCTTTCGTGCCGGTGGTGTTGCACTCCGTATCGTGCAGGTCCACCGGGACCACCACCTTCTCCGCAGGCACGTCCTTGGCGGTTGGAATCTTATAATCGTGCCAGTTGGCGTTCACCATCTTGCCTGTCGCCGCGTCCATCACACGACGCTCCGTCAAGGCAAAGCCGATGGCCATCGTCAGCCCGCCGATCACCTGGTTTGAGTAAGTCAGCAGGTCCATTACGCGCCCGCTGTCGTGCGCCGCCGCCAGCCGCAACACACGTGTTTCGCCGGTATGGATGTTGACTTCCACCTCCGCGAAATTCGCGACAAACGGCCTCACCACTTTCTCCACCGGATCGGGTCCACGCCGCCCGATGCCGACCACTACCTGCTGCAGTTTCAGTTGTGCCAGGTCGCGCACGGCTACCTTCTGCGACCCGTCGTCCGCGCTTATGACTCCGTCCCGATACGAGAGTCCATTGGCCGCGGTCTTCAACTGCGCCGCCGCCATCTCGATCAACTGCTCTTTCACATGCAATGCCGCCGCCCTCACCGCGGGCGAATCGGCAAACACCGTCTTGCTGCCGCCGCTCGGCCGTGTGAACTCTGTGATGCCCGTATCCGCATTCTCGATGTCGATTCGTTTCAGCGGCACGCCCAGTTCTTCGGCCACCACTAACGCCATCACCGTCTTGGTGCCCGTACCCAGGTCGGCCGCGCCCATGTTGAGTGTCACACTGCCGTCCGGATACATGCTGACGCGGACGGTCGATGGCGGGCCATTCTGCGAGCCCCACATCCCCGCGGCCACGCCGACACCGCGCACCCACGGTCCCGTGCCCTTCTCCCGTTTGCGTGCTTCGTCCCATCGGAACGCTCGTGAACCCTCAGTTAGACATTCGCGCAAGCCCGCCGACGTGTACGGCTTGTTCTGGTCCATCTGGCAAACCGCCGTGTAGTTCTTCAGGCGCAGTTCCACCGGGTCCATGCCGATCTTCTCGGCCAGCGCGTCCATCATCTGTTCGAGCGCCCACGAGCATTGCGGGAACCCCGGCGCGCGGAACGCTCGCTGCGGACCCGCATTGGTCATCGCGACCCTTTCCTGTACCCTGACATTCGCGCACTTGTACAAATCGCCGATCTGGTAGGCGGCGCTCGTGCCCCCGGGATAGGCGCCCACTTCACCGGTACCCGTCAACTCCAGCGCTGTCAGTGTCCCGTCTTTCTTCACGCCGGCCTTCAGCTTCATCACGTGCGCGGGCCGGTTGCCCACCGCGCGAAAAGCTTCCTCTCGTGTGACGAACAACTTCACCGGCCGCGCCGTCTTCTTCGCAAACAACGCCGCGATCACCGTGTACTTGCCCAGCACCAGCTTGCTGCCGAATCCCCCGCCCATGTAAGTTGAGATCACCCTCACCTTGCTCAGCGGCATGTTCAACGTCGACGCCAGCGCCGCCTGTATCGGGAACGGACCCTGATTGGTGTCCCACACCGTCAGGCGATCGCCATCCCAACGCACCACGGATCCATGTAGTTCCAGGCATGTGTGCAACTCGCACGAGGTGCGATACGTTTCTTCCAACACCACGTCCGCTTCCGCAAAGCCCAGCTCGACGTTGCCGCGCTTTGATTCGCGCGCCGGACCCACGCTGTTGCCTGCTTCATGAATGCGCGGCGCGTTGGGCTTCAACGCCTCTTCCATATCCACCACCGCGGGCAGCACGTCGTACTCCACCTTGATCGCCCGCACCGCGTCCCATGCCTGCTGCGGTGTCTCGGCCGCGACAGCGGCGACTTCTTCGCCCTCATATCGGCAATGTGGATCGAACAACCGGCTGGTACCGCGCACCGGCGTGCCCGGAGGCGCCGGCTGCGCATACCAGGGAATCTGCGCTTCCTGATCCGCATCGCTCAACACGGCACGTACGCCGGGCATTGTCCGGGCCACCGACGTGTCGACGCGTTTGACTTTCGCGTGCCCATACGGGCATCTCAAAATCGCGCCGTAAAGCATGTCCGGCAATGTGACATCCGAAGGGTAAGTGGCGGTCCCGCTCACGCGCTCATATCCGTCGATGCGTGGAACCCGCTTGCCGGCGAATCTGGTTTCGCCCCAGGACTTGGGAGTTGTTTCTGCCATGGCTCAACCTCGCCTCTCCTCTCCTCAACTCTTCCTGTAGGTTGCGGCTCGCTGTGCCGCTTTGAAGATGTGCGCATAGGCGCCGCAACGGCAGAGGTTGCCGCTCACGCCCTCCTGAATCTGTTCCATTGATGGGTCCGGTGTCTTGCGCAGCATTGCTTCGACGCTCATCACCTGCCCCGGCGCGCAGTATCCGCACTGGAACGCGTCTTCCTCGACAAACGCCTGCTGCACCGGTCCCAGCTCTTCCCCGTGCATCAAGCCTTCAATGGTCGTGATCTCCGCGCCCTCGGCTTCCACCGCGAGCGTCATGCACGAGTAACGCGCCACACCGTTCACCAGCACCGTGCACGACCCGCACTCGCCGCGCTCGCACCCGCACTTCGTGCCCGTGAGGCCGAGTTGATCGCGCAATACGTACTGCAAAGTCCACCGCGGCTCGACTTGCAACGCATGGCTGCGTCCGTTCACGTTGAGCACGGTCTTAACGGTTGCCGTCTCCGTTGTCGTGGCGGCTGTTTGCGTCGCCGCCTCGCCCGTAGTGGTGGTAGCGGCGAGAATCGCGACCGAATCCATGAATCGCCGGCGGCTTAACCCGGCCGTGTGCCCCGCGTCGCGCTTGGGTTTCTTCATCAGAGCTCCTATATTTAAGGATAATAGGACTCTGAGATCCGCTCCGCAACCGCCTCGATTTGCTCCGCTTAGCCGGCCGGCTTCAACACGACTTAAACGCAATGTTCACAGCCGGGCATATTGTTCTAGTCGCTTGGCGCGGTGTTCTCGTTTCTTGGCAGCTTCGGCGCTGTGCCAGAATGAGAGCGTGACGAAGTACGCCGTCGTAATTCATGAGGAGCCGGAGGGTGGTTTTTGGGCCGAAGTGCCCGCATTGCCGGGTTGCTATTCCCAAGGCGATTCCATTCCAGAACTGATGAATAATGTGCGCGAAGCCATCGCCGGGGTCATTGAGGTTCTACGTGAGCAGGGTCGTCAGCCTGAGTCGAACATCCAAATTCTGGATGTCGCAGTGTGAAACCCATCAGCGGACCCGATTTGTGCCGGTTGCTTGAGGCTGCGGGCTGGAAACTCCAGCGGACGTCGGGCAGCCATCGCATCTACACCAAGACCGGCGAACGGAAGGTCCTCGCCGTTCCAGTGCATGGCAATCGGAACTTAAAACCGGGTCTCGCACGCAGTTTGGCCCGCGATGCAAACCTCCGCTGGTAACCTCTGCGACCGTCCCCGGACCCGCCTAACTCGCCGGCTTCAACTGCTCCCATTTTGCCGGCGCCGCCGCCTCGCGAGTCTTCACAAACGTGTCTTCCGTCTGCTGCCATAGCGACGCCATGGCCGACGTCTTTTGCGGCTCCTGTTGGGCCAGGTTGACCTGCTCCGCGCGATCGTCCGCCAGGTTGTATAACTCCCATGGACCCTCCGCGCCGATGCTCGCCAGCTTCCAGTCCCCCTGCCTGATCGCGCGGTTCCTGTTGTGGTGGAAGTAAAGGTAATCCCGCGTAACCCGGCCCTTGCCCAACGCGGGCACAAGGCTCCGGCCAGGCATTGTTGGAGCCCCGTCGGGCTTCGCTGCGGCCGCATTACTCCCCGCCACTTCCAACGCCGTCGGCAGGAAGTCGATAAAGTGACACGCATCGTGCCGCAGCTTGCCGTGATCTTTAATCCCATTCGGCCAGTGCGCAATCCACGGCGATGCGATACCGCCCTCATGCACCCAGCTCTTATGCAGCCGGAACGGTGAGTTCGCCGCCGACGACCACCCGGGTCCCAAGCACAGATGCGACCGCGCCGATCCCGGCGGCGCCGCCGGATCGTGACCATCCGCGCGAATCATGATCTCCGCGCTCGCCCCGTTATCGGACACGAAAAAGATCAGCGTATCGTCGAACGACCGCATCGCCTTCAACTGCGCGAGCACCCGCCCGATCTCACGGTCCATCCGCGTGATCATCGCCGCATGAATCGCCATCTTCGTCCGCTGGAACCGCCGCTGCTCATCGGTCAGCGACGTCCACGGCACTGCGTTGTGTACCTCTCCCGGACCAATCTGCCGCAACTGATCGTCCGCCTTCGTATTCCATGGCGGAAAGATCCCCGGCTCCAGCTTCGACAATCCGCAGTTCACAATGCCCATCCGCCGCAGCCGCTCGTGCCGCCGCGCGCGCGACACGTCCCAACCTTCCGCAAACCGGTCTTTATATAAATCGATGTCCTGCTGCAACGCCTGCAACGGAAAGTGCGGCGACGTGAACGCCAGATAGAAAAAGAACGGGTCCCGCGCATGCTCGCGCTGATGCTGCTTCAAAAAGTCCACCGCATGGTCGGCAATCGCGATCGTTCCGTAAAACCCGTCCGAAGGCTTCGGCGGCGGCAACGGCTGATCGTCCAGCAAATGCGCTTTGGGCGTGAAAAACCGGTTCTGGTCGAGCAGCGTGTACGAGTGGTCGAACCCCGTCCGCGCCAGCGGATGAAACCGTATGTGCCACTTGCCCGAATGATACGTGCGATACCCCAGCGGCTTCATGTACTGCGGAAAGAATCGCGTGTAGGCGGGAATGTTGCCCGGCGTCATCACGTCCGACGCGGTCTGCTGCGCATAGTATCCCGTCAGAATGGAACTCCGCGACGGACCGCACCGCGCCGTCGAATACCCGTTCGTGAACCGCAAGCCCCGCGCAGCCAGCGAATCGAGGTTCGGCGTATCGATCTCGCCCCCATAACACCCCGCGTCCGAAAACCCCATATCATCCGCCAGGATGATCATCACGTTCGGCCTCTTCGCCCCACGCGGCGCCGCCGTCATCACGCCCGCCGCCGTCTGCAGAAACTCTCGCCTCAGCATGGAACTATTATGATCTTCAAAATTCGTTGGCTCGAGACGGCCAATGGTTTTGTTTCGGCTAATACTGGACCGGAATGTCGGCTTGAAACGTTCCGAAGTCGAGTTCAGATCGCGGAACGGGAAAGCATCGTCGGCGGAAACATCAGGATCGAATAGATCGTAGAAGTTGGTCAGATGTTGCGGATTCCGTCAAACGTGGTGGCCAGGCCGATGTACTGGGCGTTCAGCGTGTAAGCCGGAATCAGCAGCGATAAGAGGAGGCTTGGGCGGGACCTCATACCGGCTAAGAGTCATCCGCCTCTGCGAAAAACGACACCGGTGTGCGAAATTACAGCCCATCTGTGCCGCAAATCGGTGCCGGAAATTGGGGACACGCCCCATAATCGCAAATTCAAGCGCGATCCAACGCTTTATGGTAACCACACGGCATCGAACGCAATGGCAGCAACCTTGTACAACGCCGAATCCGAACAGAATTCAATTTCCGAGTGGCGTGTCATACGGGATGGATAGCTCTACACATGCCGACTACACGTTCTCGTCAGCCCTTTCGCATTCCAATCGCGACAAAGAACCAGGCAACGGCCAAGCTGGCAAAGGATGCCACGACCGGCGCAAGCCCCTCGGAGAAAACGGCTCCAATCACCTGGATCCCTTGCAGGTCGAGCCCGCTCATCATGCTGATTGCGATGAAGCCGTTAGCCATCGCTAGAACGAAGTTGCAGAGAGCCGAAAAGACTCCGGCAAGTGTGAGTGGTCTCATTAGGGCCAACAGCCGTTCGCCGGGCCGGAGAGCAAACCATGCGCCTGCGATCATAGGAACGCAGCAAAGAAGGAATCCCAACAGGGATGCGAATCTACGTTGCCTTTAACCGTCGGCTGCTGAACTTCCTGACGCGATTGGCGAAGGACCGTTCGGTCGCGGAAGACCTTCTGGAGGAGACTTGGCTGCGATTCGTATCGAGTAGTGAGGGTCTGAATGAGGATACTCGTCTCGGTCCGTGGCTCTTCACCGTGGCGCGCAACCTGTACCTCAGTCACTGCCGCTCCCGAGCCCGTGAGGAATCTTACACCGCCGATCTAATCTTCTTATGGCCAAGCGGGCTGGTCCAATCTCCCTTCGACTTGGCGTCCTCGAATCAATTTAGGGAGCAGTTGGAAGCAGCCATTGCGTCACTACCGCCGATGTATCGCGAGGTGATTCTGCTGGTTGGTGTTGAGCAACTCCGCCCAATGGATGCAGCGAAAGTATGCGGCATCAGCCCGGAAGCACTTCGGCAGAGGCTCAGCCGGGCGCGTGGGCTGGTTTCGCGGTTTCTGGCGAACCGAGTGTCGCCGAAGGACACCGATTCCGAGGAGGCTCATCATGATTGACGAAGATCGACTGCTCCGGGACTTGGCTAGCCTGCCCCCGATTACGCCGAACCTAGAGAGGGAAGCCAGCGTCCGGAAGCGTTGCCACGCCGCTATCGCAGGACGCAAGTCGCGCGGAGTGCCGACGAGAAAAGTCAAATTCCGTACCACCCTTGTCGATATCGCCGCAGCCACGGGCCTTTTCGTCTACCTCGCGGCGATGTTGACGGAAGCCATCCGGCTTGGCGGTGCCATCTAGCAGCCCAGCCAAACGCCGTGCCGGACCACTGTTGACTCACTGGTGAGTGATGGGTCCTCACTAACGGCGAAGGAAACCGCGTGGTTCCGGCCCGGCCGCTCGACTGGTACGTCGACGAGAGGCCCGCCAGTGTCCTGCCACAAAGTCGACTTCACGGGTCCAATGCCTGGAAGCTTGTGCTCGCTCAATCGACCACGTTGGCTGCGTGCGAAAATGATCGCGAGTTCACTCCCTGAGAACAATGCTGACCCCTCCTGCTTTGCATCTCGCTTGGTGCGGGGGAGTCCTTGAGCCAAGCGGCCTCCGCGCAGCCCCAGTCCGTGTCCGCCATTCGGACGCTGTTGTCGTGCTTGCCCAACAATGCGCCGGTGGACGTCAAGCTAAACGACGGCCGAAAGTTGCGAGGCAGGTTTGGGACTGTCACGGAAGAAGCGTTTATCCTCCGCTCGTCGCGCAACAGTTGCCGCCAACGAAACTATAGCGTTTTAGACCGTGAGATCGGTTCGGCGTAGCAGGAGCACTGCTGCCAGGGTTGGCATCGGCATTGCCGTTGGTGCAGCCGCGTTCGTGGCATTCGTGATGTGTTACTCGGACAACATCTGAAGATTGCGAATCGAAATCGGCAATCAGTCTATCGGACTCCCGAACGGCTTCATGCCCCTCTCCAGAACCGTTTTGGGAAACTGGCCGGTCCCGCAGAGGATGAATGGGTCGAAGTCTTTGTACCAATCGTCGGCCGGCGCGACAGGACCGGTCTTCACCCATTCCTGCAGAGCCATCAAGTCCGCTACCGAGATCCGCCGCTCGTCCACTCGTTGCAGGATGTGCTGCCAGACGGGCCGAGGGAGGTTAGCGAATTGAATCTTGGGCAATCGCGTCTTTCCCAAAGATCGCGCGAATGAGGTCCTTTCCTGCCTCGTTCTTGCGAGCCGGATCATTCTCGGCGAGAAAGCGGGTGTACGTGGACTTGAGTTGTTCCTTTGCCTCCGCCTCAGCACGCACGCCACGCTCAGCCAAGGCAACCAACGCCCGGCTCATAGTTACGTGCTGTTCTTTGGCAGTCCGACGCACCTCCGCGACGAGCGCTGCGGGAATCGTAACGCTCTGCCGGACAGATCTTGCGGAAGACGTTTTTCGCCGGGTTGCCATACCCTAAGGATAGCAGGTGCACCACTGTGGTGCACATAGAACGCGATAAACGCCGCAGTGTTTAGCCATCGGGCGATTGGTCGGCTACTGGAACTTGGGCACGGGCCCGGAGGCCGGTTGAGGTGTTGTGAGAAGCTGCTGTCTATAGGTTCTACATAGCATTGTTAGCGCTTAAGGGCACAGGCCCGGCTACATTCACGGCGGCGCGAAACGCGGATCATCCAGCAAATGCGCGTTCGGCGTGAAGAACCGGTTCTGGTCGAGCAGCGTATACGAACGGTCGAACCCCGTCCGCGCCAGCGGATGAAACCTTATGTACCACTTGCCCGAGTGATAGGTCCCCTAGCCCAGCCACCGCGCCGTCGAATACCCGTTCGTGAACCGCAACCCCCGCGCCGCCAGCGAATCGAGGTTCGGCGTATCGATCTCGCCCCCATAACACCCCGCATCCGAAAAACCCATATCATCCGCCAGGATGATCATCACGTTCGGCCTCTTCGCCCCACGCGGCGCCGCCGCGGCAGCACCAGCGGCTGCCTGCAGAAACTCTCGCCTCAGCATGGAACTATTATGATCTTCAAAATTCGTTGGCTCGAGACGGCCAATGGTTTTGTTTCGGCTAATATTGGACCGGAATGTCGGCTTGAAACGTTCCGGAGTCGAGTTCAGATCGCGGAACGGGAAAGCATCGTCGGCGGAGACATCAGGATTAAGTAGATCGTAGAAGTTGGTCAGATGTTGCGGATTCCGTCAAACGTGGTGGCCAGGCCGATGTACTGGGCGTTCACTTCTAGGTGGCTCTCCCGCACGCGTCACGCGCTGAGACATCACATTCACCTTCGCTTGAACTGTTAAGGAGGTGGAATGCTCTATCGTTTTGTGTTGCACCTATCTAGATATATCCATGTTGGATAGCGTCGCCGAAAACGGCGATTGCGACCGAGACCGGAACCACGTCGGCCCACCCAGATCGTGGTACGCCTGCCACGAGCGTCCCAGTTGGCGGTCGAGAAGCGACTTTACGTTCTTTGGTGCCGTTGAGTCGAGCGCGATGCTAATCCGGCCACGCTGACCTCGGGATTCCACTTCCGTCGATGATTGCTCTCATTGTTCCCAATGGCAACAGTCGACCCCGATGGTATGCGACGATCACCTGTTTCCCAGTGGAAGCGTTGCGCCATTTCTGGTGACTGCCGGATTGACCCGCCATGGCAAAGCCATGTTGCTTCAAGACCCTGACCACTTGATCGGCCGTGAGTCTCGGCGTACCGCGTTCACCCAATCGTGACCTCAGATAGCTTAGCGCTGCTTGGTAGCGCGATCTCCGCCGGAGCAAGGTAGAGCCGGATCGCCTCTTCTATGTTCACGCGCGCCTCGTCTTCGGTTGTGCCGGCGGACGTGCATCCTGGAAGTTCGGGGCATACAGCCGAGTAGCTGTCGGTATCTGAATCGAACTCCAGCACGACACGAAACGTCATGTTCGTATTGTAGCGTGAGGCGTCGCATGGTCCCTGTTTTCAAGCCAGCCGCAGGCAGCTCGGCCCGATAGAGTCGCGAAAAACGGCGCAGTGTTTAGCCATCGGGCGAATGGTCGGCTACTGGAAGTTGGGCACGGGCACGAAGGCCGGTTGAGGCGTTGTGAGAAGCTGCTGTCTATAGGTTCTACGCGGCTGCCTGCAGAAACTCTCGCCTCACCATGGAACTATTATGATCTTCAAATGGCGCTTGTCTTCGTCATCACACTCCTGCTCGCCTTTGCCCCGCCCGCGCCCGCCCAACGGCCGCAACGGCCCGAGTGGGTGCAGAACGGTCTCGTCATGGCCTCAAACATGGAGGCGCTGTCGTTTGTCCGCCGTCGCGGCGGTCAGGCCGCCAACTACGCGGAACTCTGGCAGAAGGAGCAATCGGAAGACGCCATCCTCGCCCTTAAGGTGCAAGGCGTCAACACCGTGTTGATCAGCCTCATGAAAGGCGCCGGCATCAAGGCCGAAGCCGACGACATCGAAGCCGCCCGCAAGTATGTCGAACTCGCCCATCGCCACGGCATGAAGGTCGGCGGCTACGTCGGCGCGTCCATCTTCTTTGAAACCATGTTCGACGAAGAGCCCGACTCGGTGAATTGGATCCAGCGCGACGAAGAGGGCCGCCCGCTCTACTACAACCCCACCCAGACCTTCCGCTACATGGCCAACCGCAACCACCCCGGCTACCACGATTACGTCAAGCGCATCCTCAAACTCGGCATCGGCGACCTCAAACTCGACTTCGTCCACTTCGACCAGATGATGTGGTGGCGCCTGCCCTATGTTTCGCAAACGGAACTCGACCAGCAGATGTTTCGCGACTTCGTCCATGCCAAATACCCCCCCGGCCGTATGAAAGAGCGCTTCGGCTTCACGCAAATGAAGCGCCTGCGCCTGCCCGAATTCGGCCTCAACTCGCCCATCACTTGGTCGGAAGTCCTCAACCCCGCGGTTCAGGAGATGGTCCAGTTCCGCTCGTTCACCCTCGCCGAGCGCTTCCGCGAATACGACGAATACATCCACCAGTTGAACCCCCAAGCCGCGCTCCAGGCCAACCCACATCTCGACCCATCCGCCAACAACGCCCTCATGTACGGCATCGATGTTCCGCAACTGCTGGCCCACGGCGATATCATCACCAGCGAAGAACGGAACGAACCCCAGTACACCGCCGACGGCCGCCTTGTCTCGCGCATCCGCACCTATCTCGCCGGGCGCATTATGGCGAAGCCCATCCTGTTCTGGCAGCAACCCGCCACCATCGTCGGCCGTCCCGCCCATCACACCCTCCAAAGCCCGCAGAAGTTGCGCCTCGCCGAAGCGCTCGCCTGGTGCAACAACTGCGTCGGCCTCACCGCCGGAATGGACGTCGGCAACCTGCGCTTCCCCCAAGACGCGCAGAACTACATCGACTTCTACTGGAAGCGCAACGAACTGCTCGCCAATGCCGAAAGCGCGGCGGAAATCGCTGTCCTCCGCTCCTTCCCTTCCGTCGAACTCAATGCCTCCCAGGTGCTGCCGCCGCTCGTGCTCTTCGAGCAATCGTTGATCCAGGCGCAGATTCCGTTCGACACCATCTTCGACCGTCATCTCAACAACCTAAGCCGCTACAAGGTGCTGGTCCTGGCCAATCAGGATGCACTGTCTGACCAGCAACTGGAAACCATTCGGACCTATGTCTCCGCCGGCGGCTCCATCATCGCGACAGATCAAACGTCGATGTTTAACGACTGGCGTCAGCGCCGCCCGCAACTCGGCCTCTCGAAGGTGTTCCAGTTCGATCATGTGCCGTCGGAAATCAAACGTGTGCAGTACGGCAACGGTCGCGCAGTATTCATCCCCAAGGTGCAGCCCGCCATGCAGCCGCCCGCGCCCCAGCTCTACTATGTGTTCCGCAACGAGTTCTGGAAGCTCGCGAAGAACCATGCGGAAATGGTGCAGGCGGTCCGCTGGGCGCTAAACGGTGCGCCCGCCGTTCAGATCACCGCGCCCGATTCCTTAGCGATCAACTTCACCGAACAGAAACTGCAAAACCGCCGCATCCTCCACCTGGTCAACTATCGCGTCACTGCGCCTGTGCTCAACGTCGGTATTCAGTTCCGCGTACCCGCTGGCAAGCGGCTGAAACAAGCGGTCCTCGAAACTCCCGATGGTGGCGCACCCTCCAAGCTGACGTTCACCACGGCCAACCAAATCGCCTCGCTCACCGTACCCAAGGTAACTGTCTATTCGCTGCTCGCCTTCGAAATGGAGGATCGCCGGTGAAGCCCTTCCTCGGTCTTCTCCTCATCGCCGCCGCGCTGGCGGCACAAACCAACCCGGCCAGTGTCGCCGCCCTGCTGGCGCCGCCCATCCATTCCGCTGAAGCCGTCAACTACCAACTCCGGCGTTACATCCGCGGCCTCACAAAGCCACTTACCCTGCCCAACTCACCCGCCGAGTGGACCGCAGAATCCGCGCGCCTCCGCCGCAAGGTGCTCGACCATGTCGTGTTCCACGGCTGGCCTGCCGCATGGATCAATGCGCCAACCCGTATGGAACTGGTAGGCGAAGTTCCCACCGACGGGCGCTACCGCCTGCGCAAGCTGCGCTATGAGGTAGTCCGCGGTTTCTGGACGGTTGCCCTGCTCTACGAGCCCGCCAATCTATCAGGAAAGGTGCCGGCAATCGTCAATGTGAACGGCCATGAAACAAACGGCAAGGCCGAAGAGTACATCCAGAAACGGTGCATCAACCAGGCCCTCCAGGGCATGGTGGCCATCAACCCCGAGTGGATCTTCACCGGCGAAATGCGCCACCCGCACAACGCCCACTGGTTCGGCTCCCACATCGATCTCGCCGGCGCCAACGCCGTCGGCCTCTTCTATCTCCACATGCGCCGCGCCCTCGACTATCTATATGACCTGCCCTATGTCGACCGCACCAAAATCGGCGTCACCGGTCTTTCCGGTGGCGGCTGGCAAACCATCGTCCTCAGCGCGCTCGACGAGCGCGTAGCGGTGTCAGTGCCCGTGGCGGGTTACCTGCCGGCCGTGACGTTTGGCGGCGTTGAGCACGCCGGCGACAACGAACAGACTGCCACCGATCTCTCGGCCGTCGCCGACTATCCCGTCCTCAATGCCATGCGCGCGCCCAAGCCCACACTGCTCATCTACAACGCCGAGGACGATTGCTGCTTCCGCGCCCCACGCATGAAGCCGCAACTCTACGACGCTGTGCGCCCGTTCTTCTCTCTTTATGGGCATGAGCGCGATTTCGCCTGGCACGAAAACCTCGACCCCGGCACCCACAACTATCAACTCGAAAACCGGATGGCTTCCTACCGTTTCTTCGCACGCCACTTCGGCCGCCCCGAGCCTAATGAAGAAACTCCCGCCGGCTCGTTGATCAAGCCTGCGGAAGAACTGAAGACCGGGCTCCCGCCAGACACGTTGAGCCTCGTCGGCGTAGCCCGCAAACTGGCAGCCCAAATCGATCGCCGCATGCCCGCCACGGCAGACCGCTTGAAAGCCATCCTCCGCTACCGCGATCGTCCGCTCGATCAGATCTACATCGTCGCCAACACCAAGTCGCGCGGTGTCGAATCCCGCTCCTACCGCTTCGACTTTGCCGACGGCCTCACCGCCACCGGCGTTTGGATCAAAGCGATCGCCGGCCCGGCCACCGCGCCCCCCACGATCATCCTGAACGACGGAGGCCGAAAAGCATCCGCCGCCGACGTATCGGACCGCGTCAATCGAGGCGAACAAGTGCTCTCGCTCGACCTCCTCTTCACCGGCGACGCGGCCCCGCCCAAGTTCTCCTACCCCGATCACGACCGTATGCTCGTAAGCCTCGGTGAGCGTGCCCTAGGCATACGCGTGTCACACTTACTCACAATCTCTGAGTGGCTAGCCAATCAAGCCAATGCCCGGCAAGTCCGCCTGCAAGCCGCCGGCATGCGGACCCAGGTAGCCGCCCTCCTCGCCCAAGCAATCCACCCCACCCGCTTTTCTGAAGTCACCACTCGCGACGGCGTCACCTCCCTCAACGAACTAATCGAGAAACCAGTGCCCTACGCCGATGCCCCCGAACTGTTCTGTCTCGACCTGTTGAAAGAGTGGGACGTCCCCGCAAAGCATTAATCAAGCGGCGCTCGACTTCAGTTCTTCCCGAATAATCCGCCGCAGCGTGTCCTCGAACCGCGGCGCCTTGCCGTCCAGATACTCGCGAAGCGCGGCATTGATTAACGTCTGGTATCCGGTCGTCCCGCCCGACCGTTCTGCCATTGCAAAAAACCGGTCCACAACGTCTTGATCGAGCCGGATTGTGATGCGCGTCTTACCCTCGGGTTCCGGTTCCTGCGGTCGAACCTTCCCCCGCTTGCCATTCGTGAAATCGTATTGGTCCTTCATGGTTCCGCCTGATACTGTCTGCGTTCGTAAGCGTCGGCCGGTCGCGCTGAGATGATTCGAATCGTGTCGCCGCGCCACGTGTAAACGACGACCAGCAATCGACCTGATGCACCCATTCCAAGGCTCACAAAGCGCTGTTCGGTTGCACTCGATTCGTCGTCGGTAATTGTGATCGCCAAGGGATCGTCGAACAGGGAATGGCTTCCGGCATTCGGACGCCATGTTTGCGAAAGTTGGCCCCTGCCTTGCTCCTTTCGTCCCACTCAAAGCTCACAGCTAAATAGTACATACATCGCGTGCATACGTCAAGGTGTGCTGCGCTGTTCCAGTGTTCCAGTTACCCCCTCGGCGCTCACGAGAAATGACCACTTGTGCTCAGATAGAGTCGACCACACTAAGAACAAGGCCTGCCACGTGGCACGCCGTTGAGCGTAACATCATCATCCGCGCCGAAGGCGCGTAGGTGCTTTCTTCCGTGGGGGCGGGGTCAAGGCAAACTCATCCCACGCGGTAGTTCCGCGTGGCGGGGAGCCTAAAGTCTCCCTATGCGGCGGGTCGGATTGGTGGTCAACTTTTGGCGAGCAGGGTATGGTAATTTCTTGCGAGCACCGAAGAGTTAGCCACAGATTCTCCGGACGAGGCCCTCTTTTGGATATAAATAAACGCCCCTCTCGAAGGCTTGCGCCACATCCCCGCAAAGCATCAAAGCATCAATCACGCAGCGCTCGACTTCAGTTCTTCCCGGATAATCCGCCGCAGCGCGAACCGCGGCGCCTTGCCGTCCAGATACTCGCGAAGCGCGGCATTGATTAACGTCTGATATCCGGTCGTCCCGCCTGACCGTCCTGCCATTGCAAAAAACCGGTCCACAATGTCTTGATCGAGCCCGATTGTGATGCGCGTCTTACCCTCCGGCTCCAGTTCGTGCGGTCGAACCTTTCCCCGCTTGCCGTTCGTGAAATCGTATTGGTCCTTCATGGTTCCGCCTCATACTGTCTGCTTCGTAAGCGTCGGCCGGCAGCGCTGAGATAATTCGAACAATCCCGCCAGTCACATCAAATATCGGCAGCACGGCCACGCTATGATGACGATGTGCAGGTGTTCCGACGCATCACCATCGATCCGAAAGTGATGACTGGCAAGCCATGTATCCGTGGCTTGCGAGTGACGGTCGGAATGATCGTCGAATCCATTGCCGCTGGCCGAACCATTCAACAGGTGTTGGACGACTTTCCCTACCTGGAAGAGGCCGATATTCGTGAGGCCCTGACCTACGCGGCAATGTTGGCGCAAGGTAGAGACGTTCCTCTCGCGAGTTGATGCGCCTCCTGATCGACATGAACTTGACAATCCGCTGGGTGGACTACCTCAGCGCCGCCGGTCATTCTGTGCTTCATTGGTCAGCCGTCGGTGCGGGAAATGCGGACGATTCCGATATCTGCGACTACGCGCGACAACATCGGTATGTGATCATCACCAACGACCTGGACTTCCCACAAATAATGGCTCATACCCGGGACGCCCAGCCGAGTCTCATCCTACTCAGGGGGCAGCCACTGATTCCAGAGTTGCGAGGCGAATCGATCTTGCAGGCGATCGATAGAACTCAGTCCGACCTCGAAACTGGCGCAGTTGTGACGATCGACTGGACGAATAAGATCCGCGTACGTGTCCTGCCGCTGTAGCCTTGGCAGGTGGATAGAGCACCTGTGGGGCAAACCTCCCGGTTCGCGGCCGATCGCTACTTTCGCCGAATTCTCGAAAGTGGCCGATCAGGCACTGTCCCTCATCTTCTCATGGCAGCGCTCAGGTCCGCTGCGGGCAAGAAAAATTGGGCTGTGAGAAGGCTCCACCCCGAAAGCTCGTGAGGTACACGACGGAGAAGCCTCAGGTCCTCCAAGGCCGGTTGATTCTTTGTCCGAATGAATTACATTAGTAATAACAGGGAGAATCACACCCATCATCGAGGTCAAAGTCCGCAGATTCGGCAACTCGCTCGGCGTCATACTGCCGAAGGAGGTCGTCAACCGTCTCCACAGCGGAGAGGGGCAGCCGCTCTTTCTAATCGAGGCGCCGGACGGCTACCGCTTGACGCCGTACGATCCCGCATTTGAACAGAAGATGGCTAAAGCCGAGGAGATCATCGGCCGCTACCGTAACACGCTGCACCAACTGGCGAAGTGAAACAGCCGGTCTGGATCGACGAGCGCGATACGCTGGCGCTGCATGGCCGGCTACTGGCACTGCACGGCGGCGCCTCCGGCGTTCGCGACCAAGGACTGTTGCAATCCGCGCTCGCCCGCCCGCAACAACACTTTGCCTACGGGGAAAACGCCGATGTCATAGAAATGGCGACGGCCTACACGGCAGGCATCGTCCGTAACCATCCGTTCCTCGATGGCAATAAGCGCACGGGATTCTTGATCGGCATTCTTTTCCTGGAACTAAACGGATTCCGTTTCGCCGCCGGCGAGGAAGGTGCCACCCAAGCCGTTCTCGCATTGGCCGTCGGCACACTGGATGAACCCGGCTACGCAGCGTTTCTACGCGAGACTGTGGCCGTACCCTGATCGGGGACAGGCCGGCCCATCATGCCCCCACGCACTACCACCACCATCGCTTCCAACCGCTGCTCCCGAAGCGGGAGCGTCAGCGACCCGGCCGGCGCACCTGGGGGAAGAGATCAAGGCGTGTGAAAAAACGCCGTTGGTGCGATTCAGTACGCCCTCTGGCTCGCGCAAACCATTGAAAACAAGCAGCATCCTGTTCATCTGTGGCTAATTCAATTCCTTTCTTTCTTCGCGTGCAGTTTCTCGCCGCATTAAAAAATCGAAATTACGTTTCATTTCTCTATAATCTGTGATAGAGTCCAACTTGGGAGCGGGACGTGTATCTGCACGTCCCGCTACCCTCCAACCGTTACCCGCCGGCCCTCGCGCCGGCTTTTTTGGTTTCTCCGCACGCCTCCGGTCGTAAGTCGTCACACCCGGCCGGATCCCCCACTGCCGCGCCGGGTGTCAATCTAACGCACGAACGGAGCTCACAGCAATGTCGAACCAAACCGGACCCCGGCCCCAGGAAGGCAAATCCGCGTCGTCACAAAACAATCGCCAACACGGCCTGTCTACCGCCAACATCACCGTCTCCCCCGGCGAGCGCCCCTTTTTCGACCAAATGGAGCAGGATTTGCGAAACGAAGTCCAACCCGACGGCCCCCTCGAACCCACCGAACAAAACGAAGCCAATCTACAAAAGGTCTACCGCTACTACCTCCGCTGGGAAGCGTCCTACAACTCGGCCTTCCGCCAAATCAGCCTCCTCAAAACCGACCGCGGCTGCATCGCTCACAACAACGGCAAGATCACCGAGATGTTCGGCCCCCGCCCGCGGATCTCCCTAAGATTGAACTGAGTTCGATGGTCCGGCTTGGCCCCACCTCGATGGCTACATTTGGCCCCACCCAGTAACTACAGTTTGCCCCATTTCCCGTTCGAATTGGTTTTTGCCGCCCCGGCGGGAGTGGAGCCTGGCGAC
>JADLDI010000137.1 GCA_020846745.1 Bryobacterales bacterium
GGATGGCATCGACGATCTGGCGGCGCTTGGCGTCGCGGACCACATCGTGGAATGCAGGCAGTTCCGTCGATGGCGGCGTCTCCAACAGGTCCTCCGGCAGGTCTTCCACTTCGATCCACTCGCCGGACCCGAGCACGACGGCGCGCTCAATGGCATTCTGCAGTTCGCGCACGTTCCCCGGCCAGTCGTGCTTCAGCAGCACCTCGCGAGCCGCCGGGCTGATGCCGAACACCTTGCGTTTGCAGGCGAACGCCGCTTTGCCGATGAAGTGCGAAACCAGCAGCGGGATATCGTCCCTGCGGTCGCGCAGCGGAGGCAATTCCAGCGCGACCACCTTCAGACGATAAAACAGGTCTTCGCGGAACCGTCCGGCCAGTATCTCCTGCTTGAGGTCGCGATTGGTAGCGGCCACGAAGCGGACGTCCGCTTTCAGACTCCGGCTGCCGCCGAGCCGTTCGAACTGGCGTTCCTGGATGAGCCGCAGCAGTTTGGCTTGCAACGGCAATTGCAGTTCTCCGATCTCGTCCAGAAACAGCGTGCCGCCCTCGGCCATCTCCACACGGCCTTTCCGTTGCACCACGGCGCCGGTGAACGCCCCCTTTTCATGGCCGAACATCTCGCTTTCCATGAGGGCATCCTTAAGGGTTGCGCAATTGACGGCAATAAAGGGACCCGCCGCCCGCCCACTCATCCGGTGGATGGCCCGCGCGGCCAACTCCTTGCCCGTACCGTTTTCACCCGTCAGCAGCACGGTGGTGTCCGTGGGGGCGACTTTGCGGATCATGGCGTAGATCCGATCCATGAGGGGCGAATCGCCGATAAACTCGTACTCCTGCGCCCCTTCCGAGCGGACCCGCCGCAGATCCTGTTCCAACTGCTCGATGCGCCACAGATGATCGAGCGGACCGGCCAGCAAAGTTCCCACGGCCACGGCGAGATCCAGATGATCTCGCGTCAACCCGTCTGCCGAGCGGATGGTCAGCGTGCCCAGGCACCGCGGACCCATTTTTAACGGCGCATGAATGGTTGCCTGCGAGACGCCGTTGTGATCCTCTTCGGATAGAATGCCGGACTCCAGCGAAGAGCCGCCGCGAAGTTCGACAGACACCGCCGGCATCAATTCCTGAATATGTTCCGAAAGACATCGCTCCACCTCTTCGACGCCAGCCGCCGCCTGAGCCGCCGCGCCAATGCGCAGCAGGGCGTTCAACCGGCGTTCCGCGGCCGCCGAACCGGACCAGGGCCGCAGAAAAGAGGACTCGCCGGAATGGACGAAAACCGTGCGGGTGGGAATCGACTCGACGGGCGGATCGGCGGCCGACGCCTGTTCCTCTTCCTCCATAACGAACAGGAACTCCGCCTCGCCCGCGCGGATGCGGTCGCCATGCGCGAGCGCACGCGCGGTGACACGTTCTTCATTAACATAGGTGCCGTTACGGCTTTCGAGGTCGACAACACGCCAGGCGCCCTCGCCGTTCTCCACCCGGAAGTGATGACGGGAAACCGTCGGGCTTTTGATGGTGAGCCAAACTCCGGCTCCGCGGCCCACCGCGCCGTCAGACTCCGGTAGCGGGAACGTGTGCCCCGCCAGGGGGCCCGCCGTGGCGACCAGTTTCGGCTGCATAGCGCAAAACACGATTCTACGATGCCCTGACCATTAAAGGCGGATTTCGGAAAGAATTTCGATCGTTAATTTCCGAGATAGCGTGCGTAGAGCGAACGGGCCACGCCGATATCCTGGGTTCCTTTGATGATGGCCCGCCCGTCCGGAAACACCGTCATCTCATAGGAATCGAAGAAGAACCGCAGCGCAAACTCGTTGAACCGGACGGTTCCCAGCGGCTCGAGCGTTGTCGCCAAAGCCGCAAGATCGATGGGACGCTTCGAATCGTGGATTTGTACAGCATTTCGGCCGCACAGCGATATGGGGGTACGCCGCGACGTCTCAAGAAACTCAAACTGCCGCCGCCGGCACGCGAGGCATTCCAGGTCGCGCTCGGGCAGCGGCAGCGTTCGCATCTGCCCGGTCCACAAATCGAGCCGGGTCAGTTGACGCGGAACGGCCTGCGGATTGCCCGACAGGATCTGCAGCGCCGCCGATGCCTGGACCGCCGCAACCGTAGCGGTGACCGTATTGAGCACCCCGGCTGTTTCGCAGGTGGGCTGGGTGCCGGTGGGCGGGTCGGGATAGACGCAGCGCAGGCACGCGGTCTCCGCCGGGAACACAGGCATTACCAAGCCGTACGAGCCGACCGCCGCGCCGTAAATCCACGGGATCGCCTCGCGAACCGCAAAGTCGTTCAGCAGGAACCGGGTTTCGAAGTTATCCGTGGCGTCCAGAATGCACGACACATCGCCCAGCACATCTTCAATATTGGACGGGGTAACGTCCTGGACGACGGGCTCAATCTGGATGGTCGAGTTGATGCGGGCCAGGTGGCGGGATGCCGCGACGGCTTTGGGTAAACTTTCGGCGGCATCGGCTTCGTCGAACAACCACTGGCGCTGCAAATTGTTGAGTTCGACGTAGTCGCGGTCGATTATCCGGATGAAACCCACGCCGGCGCGGGCGAGCGATTGGGCATGGAATGTGCCCAGCGCGCCGCATCCGAGAATGGCCACTCGGGCAGATAACAGTTGATTTTGACCCGATTGACCGAGTGGAGAGAAGCGAATCTGGCGCGAGTAGCGATCGGAGGGAACGGACACTCCAGTTGCTATTATGCAAACAGTGACGTGTCGGGCGCCAATCCCCCTGATATGGTGGCTCGTCGCATTGGTGGCGGGTTGTGCCTATGGGCAGCAGGGGGCGGTACCGCTGGACTCCTATCTGGGATTGCCGGTAAACGCGATTTCGTTCGAGCCGGAAGTGCAGCCGTTGCCGAGAGAAGAACTCGAACAGCTACTGGCGATCAAGGTGGGCGATCGTCTGGAAGCGACCAAGCTGCGCGCCTCGATCGAAGCGTTGTTCGTCACCGGACGTTACCAGAGCATCGTGGCCGACGCGGAAAAGCGCGAAGACGGCGTGGCGCTGCGGTTTTCGACAACCACCAACTGGTTTATCGGGAGGGTGACCGTCGCCGGCGTGCCCGAACCGCCGAACCGTGGGCAGTTGGCCAACGCCACGAAACTCGAACTGGGCCAGGAATTCGAAACAAGCGCGGTGAGGCAGGCAGCGGAGAACCTCAAAACCCGGCTGGAAGCCAACGGGATGTTCGAGGCACGCATCGATTCCGCGCTCGATTACGACGCACCTACGGAACAGGTAAGCGTCGACTTCCGCGTGGACCCGGGCCCGCGCGCCAAACTCGCTACGCCCACCATCGGCGGCATTCCGGACACGATGTTGGACGCCTTTGTCCGCACCACGCGCTGGAAGCGATGGTGGGGCTGGCTCGGCTGGTATCCGGTATCCGAACAGCGCGTGCAAAACGGGTTGGAACGTGTGCGCCGCGCCTATGTGAAGAAGGATTACCTGCTCAACCGCGTGACGCTCGACAGCCTCGACTATGACGCCACGGCGCAGATTGCGCGTCCCAAAATAAGCGTGAACCTCGGCCCGAAGGTGGAAATCCGGGCGCGCGGCGCCAAAGTATCGCGCGGCCGTTTGCGGCAACTGGTGCCCGTATTTCAGGAACAGGCGCTCGACCGCGACCTGGTGGCCGAAGGGCAACGCAACATCGCATCGTACTTCCAGAACCAGGGCTATTTCCGCGCCAGTGTGCGCGTGCAGGTGAACAACGAGGCGCAGCAACAGCAGCGGGCGATCACCTATCTGATCGACCGCGGTTTGCGCTACAAGCTGACCTCGCTCGCGATCCAGGGCAACTCCTATTTCCCCACCGGAACGATTCGCGAGCGCATGAACATCCTGCCCGCCACGCGGGTCCGCTACCGGCGCGGCCGTTTCAGCGAGGATCTGCTCGAAAACGACCTCGACGCCATCCGCGGGCTGTACCAGTCGAACGGCTTCCGCGACGTGGCGGTGCAATCGAAAACGATGGATAACGCCGACGGCAAGCCGCGCAACCTGGCCGTGACGGTGACCATCAAGGAAGGTCCGCAATGGCAGGTCGGCAAGAGCGAGATTGCCGGAGTGAGCGGCCTGTGGCGGCCTGAGGTGGAGCCGCTGATCAGCTCTGTCGCGGGCCAGCCCTTTAGCGAAGAGAGCCTCGCCACAGACCGGGACAACGTTCTGAACTTCTACTACAATCAGGGCTATCCGAACGCCGCGGTGGAATGGACCGTCCTGCCGATGGTGGAAGAACATCGCGTCGAGGTGAAGTTCACGGTGACCGAAGGCCGCCGTCAATACGTCCGCGGACTGCTTGTCAGCGGGCTGGAACGGAGCGATCCGGAAATGGTTTACCGGCGCATCCGCCTGCAGGAGGGCGAACCGCTGTCGCAGGCGAAATTGGTCGAAAGCCAGCGCCGCCTGTACGACCTCGGCGTGTTTGCGCGGGTCGACACGGCCATTCAGAATCCTGAAGGCATCGAGCGCGGCAAGTACGTGCTCTACCAATTTGAAGAGGCGCGCAAGTATTCCGTCAATGTCGGCGTGGGCGCGGAAATCACGCGCATCGGCGGCGGCACACCGAATTTCGACGCCCCGGCCGGCGAACCCGGCTTCAGCCCGCGCGTTTCCTTCGGCATAACGCGCAACAACTTCTTTGGCACCGGGCACACGGCGGGCCTGCAGACCCGCGCCTCGAACATCCAGCAGCGCGCCGTTCTCTCTTACATCGCGCCACAGTTTAAAGGGCGCGAGAACGTCACGCTCACCTTTATCGGCCTGATCGACCGGTCGCGCGACGTCCGCACCTTTGAGGCCCAGCGCATTGAAGGCACGTTGCAGTTCACACACAAGCTGAACCGCGCGTTCACGATTCAGCCACGGTTCACATATCGCCGCAACAGTATCAGCCAGCTCGCCATCGACCCGGCGCTGGTGCCGATCTATTCGCGCGCGGTGCGTGTCGGCGCGATGGCGGTGACCTTGTTTCAGGACCGCCGGGACGACCCCATCGACTCCAAGCGCGGCTACTACAACTCCGTCGACTTCGGACTGGCCTCGCGCGCCTTCGGATCGCAGGCCAGCTTTACGCGCTTTCTCGCCCGCAACTCCACCTACCACCGCCTCACGCGCGACCTCGTGCTGGCGCGCAGCTTCGTCCTCGGTTCCATCGTCAATCTCAAGACAGACCAGGGTCCCGAACTCATCCCCCTGGCGGAACGCTTCTTCGCCGGCGGAGCCACCACGCATCGCGGCTTTCCCGAGAACCAGGCCGGCAGCCGCGACCTGTCCACCGGATTTCCACTCGGCGGCTCCGGCATCTTCATGAACAACCTGGAACTCCGCTTCCCGGTGCTCGGCGATCGCATGGGCGGCGTACTCTTTCACGATGCAGGCAACGTCTATAGTTCGCTCAGCAAGATCTCGTTCCGCGTGACGCAGCGCGATTTGAAGGATTTCGACTACATGGTGCATGCCGTGGGATTTGGCCTCCGCTACAAGACTCCGGTCGGCCCCGTCCGTCTCGACTTCGGCTTCTCGCTTAACTCGCCGCGGTTCCAATACGAGCCGCGCGACAACCTGACCTCGGGCGTCACCGGGCCGCCGGTCACCACCCGCATCAATCGGTTTCAATTTCACTTCTCGCTGGGGCAGACGTTCTAGAGCCATGCGCATCGCACTCACCACCGCGCTCGCAGTGGCCGCCATAACCCGCGGCGAAGTGATCGACCGCGTCGCCGTGAGTGTCGACAAACAGGTGATCACCACATCGGCCATCGACGAGCGGCTGCGCGTGGCGGCTTTCCTCAACCAGACCAAAGTGGACCTCAGCGCCCAGTCGCGCCGCCGGATGGCCGAACGCCTTATCGAACAGGCGCTTGTGCGCCGCGAAATGGAACTAAGCCGGTACACGCTGCCCAAAGAGGAAGACGTCACCGAATACCTCAACACGGTTCGCGAACAGTGGAAGGCGCCGGAGGAAGAGTTCAAACGCCGGATGGCGGATTACCACCTCACGGAGGATCGTCTTCGCGACAATCTGCAAGTGCAACTGGCCACGGTGCGCTTCATCGATCTGCGGTTCCGCCCCGGCAGCGCCGTGAGCGATGGCGAGATCGAACTCTACTACCGCGAAACTTTTGTGCCGGAATGGCAGCAGGCCAATCCCGGCAAGACGGCGCCCGATGTGGACGAGATGCGCGACCGCCTGGAACAATTGTTGCTGGCCCAGCGCGCCAACCAGTCGCTTGAAGACTGGTTGAAGCAGGCGCGCGCGGGAGCGCGGGTCACGTTTTTTGAGGAGGCGTTCCAGTGAACCGCGCGTTGCGCATAGCTTTGCGCGGGATCGCGATCTGCGCCCTGCTGGGGCTCGCCGCCGTGTTCTCCGGTTGGCGGATGGTCCAGTCCGACTGGTTTAAGGCGCGCGTTCGCCAAGCCATTGTCGAAGAAGTGGAACGAGCCAGTGGCGGCAGGGCGGAAGTGGGCAGCTACGCATTCGACTGGCGAAGCATGCGAGCCGAGGTCCGCGGCCTGGTGGTCCACGGCCTGGAGCCTAGCGGAGCCGCTCCGCTGTTTAAGGCCGACCGCGTGGTGGCCGGCCTGAAGTTGATCTCTGCTTTGCGCCGCAAAGTCGATATCCGCTCGCTCGAACTTGACGGCCCCGCCGCGAATGTCATCGTCGACGCGCACGGCAAAACCAATATTCCGGAGCCGCGCGTACGTTCGGGCAAGCGCCCGCTCGACCAGTTGATCGACATCGCCATCGGCGAATACCGCGTCTCGCAAGGCGCGTTTCAAGTGAACGATAAACGCGTGCCGCTCGAAGCCGCCGGCCGCGACCTCGACCTGAAGCTCACCTACGAACGCGCCTCTCGATCGTACGCCGGTGAATTGACGGCAAAGGCTGTGCAGGTGTCCGCGCCCGTGCGAAGTCCCGTGTCCGTCGACACCAGCCTCAAGTGGCGCGTGGACGCGTCGCGGCTTGAGATAGAGCAGGGAAGTGCCGCCTTCGGCGATACCAAGGCCACTGTGCAAGCCACGGTCACCGGCCTCGACAGCACGCCTCGCATCGACGGCAAAATCGATGCGCGGCTGCCCGTAGCCGATGCGAACCGTCTGGTGAAACTGCCGGTGGAAGCCGCCGGCGAAGCGCATCTCACGGGCAAGTTCGCCATGGACGCCGAAAAGCGCTGGGCCGCCTCGGGCTCCGTAATTGCGAAAGGCCTCGCCTGGCAGGGCGGCAACGTCGCGGTGCGCGACGTGAGCGGCGAATCGCACTGGGAGACCGATTTCCACAACGTGAAGCTCGAAAACCTGGTGGTCCGAGCCTTGGGCGGCGACTTCCACGGCCAGGCGAACGTTTCCAATTGGCGCGCCGTCCACGCGCAAGGCAAAGTGAATGGCTTGGCGCTTACACGGCTGATTTCGGTTTCGAAAATGAAAGAGACCGGCTACTCCGCCACGGTGTCGGGCGACCTTGCGCTCGACCTGCCCGCCGTGCGGGTTGTCGCCGACCTGCAGTTGACCGCGAAGGAAGGCCCCCGTCCGCTCTCGGGCATTGTGAACGTCCGCTATGAGCAGGCGTCCGGCGCACTGGAATTCGGCAATTCGGCCCTCGAATGGGGCAGCAGCCATGTTCGCTTTGCCGGCCGCCTTGCCGATCACATCAAGCTCGGCGTCATGTCCGGAAACCTCGACGACTTCGTGCCCGCCCTCGAACTCGCCGGAGCCAAACTGGACGAATGGCCCGCGCGGCTCGACCGAGGCGTCGCCCAGTTTGACGGCACCGTCACCGGGGTGCTTGGCGAACCTGTTGTCACCGGACACCTGGAGGCCGGTCCGCTGATCGCCCGCGAGCAGCGCATCGAAAAGGTATCGGGCGATGTCGAACTCGCGCGCGACCGTGTGCGGCTAACGCGAACCGCCGCCGTTTGGAATGGCACACGGGTCACCGGCGACGTTCGCGCCGCGCTCGCCGACTGGAAGCTGACCGATACAAGCGCCATTGATGGGCACATTGGCGTCAGCAAGGCAGGCCTTTCGACCCTCCTCAAGCAGGCCCACAGCGATGTTCCCGCGGAAGGAACGGTCACCGCGATCATCGCTATTGACGGAACCTACGCCGCGCCCAAAGTAGCGGCTAAGGTTACCGTCGACAAGCCCGTGGCGTGGGACGAGACGTTCGACCGTGCCGAGGCCGACATCCGCTACTCGCCCCTGCGCATCGAAATCATGAACGGCGTCGTCACCGAAGGCGCGGCCGTGGCGCATTTCTCGGGCACTATCGAGCGCGATACCGACCTGCTCTTTGAAGTCACCGCCAAAAACTGGCGCCTCCGCCAATGGCGAGCGGTTGAGCAACAGCAGGCCAAGCTCGATGGCGGCCTTGCGCTCAAGATGACCGGGTCTGCCCGCCGCGCCGGCAACCAACTCCAACTCACGGGCCTGAACGGCCAGGCCAGCATCGAAGGCATGACGGTCGCGGGCCGTCCTGTCGGCAATGTCGAGATCTTTGCGGACACGCGCGGGCGCATCATGGCGGTCCGGATGGAGACCAAGCTGCGGAATTCGCTCATCCAGGCGAGCGCGGAATGGAACCTCGGAGGTAATTCGTTCGGCTTAGGACAGGTGCGCATCCCCAAGCTCACCTTTGCCGATCTGCAGGAACTCGGCTTCCTCGGCGACCCCAGCAAAGAACTCGCGTTCCGCGGCGAAGTTGAGGGCGAAATGGGCTTCTCCGGACCCGTGCTGCAGCCCGAGAAGTGGACCGGCCTGGCTAAGATCACGCGCCTTGAGGTGGAACCCGTGCGTGGCCTGCCCGGCACGCAGCGCGTCGACCCCACGCGGCTGCTGCTTCGCAATCGCGAACCGCTGATCGCGCAAGTGGACGCGAACGGGGTCACCATGCAGGCGGTCCACTTGATCGCACAAGGAACCGACCTCGAAGTAACCGGCGCGGTCGGGTTCAAAACGCGCAACCCCTGGAACCTGCGCGTGAAAGGAACGCTCAACCTGCCCACGCTCAGCAGCTTTGAGCCGGACCTGGTGGCCACGGGCGTTTCCATCATCGACGCGTCTGTGCGCGGCTCCTACGAGCGGCCCCAACTGCAAGGCCGGATGGAGGTCCGCAACGCGTCGTTCCGCCTGCGCGACGTGCCCAACGGCCTGGCGCGCGCCAACGGTGTGATCGTGTTCGACCGCACTCGCGCCAACATCGAAAGCTTCACCGCGCAGACCGGCGGCGGCGATCTGAAGGTGAGCGGATTCGTCGGCCTCGCCGGACCCGAGCTGCTCTATCGCCTGCAGGCCAGCGCGCAGAAGGTGCGTGTGCGCTATCCCGAAGCGGTCAGCACTACGTTTGACGGCACGGTGAACCTGACGGGTACGGCGACGCAAAGCCTTCTGTCCGGCACCGTGAGCGTCACCCGTGTGGCCCTCAATCCGCAGACCGACATCGGCGGACTCTTGCAAACGAGTGGGCGCGCCCGGCAGACCACGATTCAATCCGGTTTCCTGCGCGGCATGCAACTCGACCTGCGTGTCGAAACCGCTCCCGATGCCGAACTGCAGACTTCGCTCACCCGCGACCTGCAGCCGCAAGCCGAGCTTCGCGTTCGCGGCAGTTTCAGCAAGCCCGTCCTGCTCGGACACGTCTCGGTCGAACAGGGCGAGATCAATTTCTTCGGCAATCGCTATACCATCACGCGGGGCGAAGTCTCGTTCTTCAATACGGCGAAAGTCGAACCGGTCCTGGACCTAGACCTCGAAACGCGTGTGCGCGGTATCACCGTCACCATCAACTTCACGGGACCGATCGACAAGCTCGCCGTGTCCTACCGTTCCGATCCGCCGCTGCAATCGACGGAAATCGTGGCACTGCTGACCGTCGGGCGAACGCCGGGGTCGAGTGTCACGCCCAACATGCCCACACGAAATCAAAGCGTGCTGCAGTCGGGTGGCAACTCGCTGCTCGGCCAGGCGATTTCTCAGCCGATCACCGGACGCCTGGAACGGTTGTTCGGCGTCAGCCGTATCAAGATCGATCCGGACCTCACGAGCGTCACGAACACCGCCCAGACGCGCCTCACCGTCGAACAGCAGCTATCGCGCGACATCACCATCACCTACATCACCAACCTCAACCGCACACAGCAGCAAATCGTGCGCCTGCAATGGGATTTCAGCAAAGATTTCTCCCTGCTTGCGGTGCGGGACGAGAATGGTATCTTTGGTGTCGATTTCCTGTGGCGGAGGCGATTTTGAGAAAGATGAAACTGCGCACGTCGCAGGGCAAGTTGAAGATCGAACACAGCATTGTCGACGGCGTCCGCGACATCCTCGAAAAGCTGGTCGAACGCGACGAGATCCGCAGCGTCATCCCCGGCGTCATCCGCCCGGTGCGCGACGCCAGAGGTCCGGTGAAGATCCATATCACGGTGCCCGTCACGAACGGTTGGAAAGCCATCGCGCTGGCCTCGGGCGCTCGCCAGGAATTGTTCATTTCAACCGCCCTCGACAAAAAGGCTTTGGAAGGGCTGCTGCGGGCCGCCGGCGCTGTTCTTGAATGAAGGGTTCGTTATCATGACCCTTTATGCCTACTGGAGCGGATTTATTCGTTGATGCCCTCGAAAAGCTGAAGATCGACACCATCTTCACGTTGGTGGGCGATCACCTCAATGAGGTGCTGTCGGCGGCTGGAAAACGCGGTTTGAAGATTATCGATATGCGCCACGAATCGGGCGTGACGCACGCGGCCGATGCTTACGGACGCATTCATCGCAAGCCGTGTGTATCGCTCGTAACGGGCGGTCCGGGTCACACCAACTCGTTAACCGGCATCGCGACAGCCTACCAGGCCTGCAGCCCCATGATCGCCGTCAGCGGCGCTCCGTCCACGGCTCTCGCCGGACGTCAGGTTTTCCAGGTGATCGACCAGGTGGGCATGGCGGCGCCGGTTGTGAAGTGGTCGGGCGTGCCCGCCAGCGCCGGACAGGTGCCCTACTACCTCGGCCGCGCCTATGCCGAAGCGGTGAGCGGCCGCATGGGTCCGGTGCACCTCACGATTCCTGTCAACGTGTTTGAAGGCTCGGCGGACGCATCGCTCCCCATGCCGCCGTTGCCCAAGCGCCCCGAGATGGCCCCATCGAGCGACGATGTCGAACGCGCCCTCGAACTACTGAAGAACGCGGAACGGCCGGTTGTGGTTGCGGGTAGCGGTGTCTGGTGGGGCGATGCAGGCGTTGAGTTGGAGGAGTTCCTCACGAAGACGCAACTCCCCTACTACAGCGTCACCATGGCCCGCGGCGTGATTCGCGACGATTTCCCGACGGCCATGGGCTACTCCGACGGCGCGCTTAACAAAGCCGTGCGCCAGTGCTTTCCGGAAGCGGACGTGGTGCTCGTGCTCGGCAAACGCATCGACTACCGTCTTGCGCTCGGCGGACCGCGCCTGTTCTCCCCGAGGGCCAAGTTCATCCAGATCGACATCCATCCCCAGGAAGTGGGCCTCACCCGCGGCGTCGAAGTCGGCATGTGCGCCGACGTCAAAAGCGCCCTCCGCGACATGGCTGCCGCGATCGGCAACGACCAGTGGGCCGCCAAGACCGAGTGGCTCGAACGCCAGCGCACCGCTCGCGACGAATGGCGCGCCACTCTGCAATCCACCGGCGTTGACGATCAAAAGCCCATGCACCCCGCGGCGTTCTACCGCGAGTTCGCGAAAGTGGTCCCGCCCGACACGCTCTACTCGTGGGACGGCGGCGATTGCATCCACTGGGGCCGCGCTATGATCCCCGCCAACCACCCCGGCGGTTGGCTGCGCCTAGGTCCGCTAGCCACAATCGGCTCGGCGCTACCCAATGCCGTTGCCTTGCAGAACGCGCATCCCGACAAACCTGTCGTGCTCATCACCGGCGATGGTTCGCTTGGCTTTTATATCTGCGAGCTCGATACGCTGGTCCGCTACA
>JADLDI010000138.1 GCA_020846745.1 Bryobacterales bacterium
GTTTGCGGCAGCGTTCGATTTGCCAGTTGGCGGTGATGAGGCGCTGGAAAGCGAAGTGTTCGAGGGGGCCGGCGGGGAGGATTTCGTCTCGCAGTTCGGCTTCCATCTGGTCGAAGAAGGGGCGCTCTTCTGCTGAGACGATGATGTTGGCGGTGGACAAACCATGTTGGCGGTTGTTCTGGGACGAGGCGGATTTGCCTTCGTCGGTGCGGGGTCCGGTTTGATGCGACATTGTTTGTGCTCCTTTGCTGTTTTCGTTTGGCGACCCCTCCTTGACAGTCGGGGCACCGGTCGGGTGAGTCGGACTCGACCGGGGGCGTGCGGAAAACAAAAAAGCCGGCGCGAGGGCCGGCGGGGTGCTTCGAGGCAGGGCGTGTGCGGAGACACGTCCACTACCAAGATGTCAATGTATCACGGATTGGGGAGAAAGGATACTTAATTTCGTTTATTTAATAAAAGATCGGATATCGTTGGCGGCGAGTGGGGACAGACGGTTCGGCGAAATCCGACAAAACAACGGAACTGAACCGAATTTGCAGAGCGGGGATTCAGAGGTGTAAACCTTGGGCATGCAAAGAGATCCGCGGAGTTGCGGGTGCAGCGCGCGACAGTGGCGAAGAAAGCGTCGCACACATACTGCGACCGCGCGACGCTCAAAAACCCTATGTTTTTGCCGGTGGGACAGTCGCGACTGCTGGATTTGAGTGTGGATGCGCTGTCCCTGACGGCCCAGCACTCAAACCTATTCGACAAACATGGTTACCTGCTGCGCCGCGTTGTCGCGATCTCCTACCTTAAGGAGAACCGGTTGGGGTCCTGGCGCCAGGGCTTCGGGCACGATGGCGTTCACCTGGAGCATCCCGTACACCTGAAAAGGCGCAGAACCTGAGTAGACGAGTTGGGCTGTTTGTCCCCCAATCATCACCGTCACGGGCGCGGCGGGCCGTGGAACCGCGACCAGACTAGCCCAAACAATGAAGATGCTACCGTCAATGACACTCTGCGGTTGCTGGTTTGGTACCACAGGCAGCATCCAAGCTCCGGCCCCGGTTGCGAAAAATGAGATAATCGATCCCCGGCGTGCCGGACTGGCTGCTGTGTTGGGCGTGCCGTTCTGATTGAGAAAGGCCCCAAGCCCGCGCCCCGTCTGGGTTGCCGTAAAGATGCCGGGCGAGATGTCGGCGAGCGGCATGGGGAACGGGGGGGCAGGGTCGTAGTGTGTCAGTGCTACTTCCACGGTCTTCTGTCCGACCACGCCAAATGGGACTACGGCATTCACCTGAGTTTGGCTCACAAACAGCAGCGGCGCCTCGATTCCGTTGAATGTGACCTTGGTGTCGCCCAGGGATTTGGGGTAGAGGCCCGCCGCGTCGTACTTGGCGGTGATGGGGGGAGTGCTGAGATCGGTTCCGCGAATCGCCACCACCGTGCCGGGGGTGATCTCGGGTTCGAGCGTGGCGGCGTTCACTACCGATGTTACGCGCGGAGAAGGCGGAGGCCGCAGCCTCAAGGTCAAAATAGCCCCGCCGCAAGTCTCCGAGCACGGCTGCCCGGGAATGACGAAGCCCACGCCGAGGCTGTAGGTGCCGGGCGGCAGATATGGCGCCACGTTGGGATTTGGCGCTACCGACACGGCTGCGGGCGCCACTCCCCTGGCCGGCGACACCACTACGAAATTGGGGCTATCCCGGATCGGGTCCACTCCCCAGTATTCGAATTCTGCCTTCTCAGCACCCAATACGCCGAGGCTCAGCCCGATGGATGGGTACTGCGGCTGATTCGCGGTCGCGATGATATCCCGGACGAAAATGGGACCGATGAGCCTCACCTGTGCCGAGACGCTGCCGAAAATCAGGAGGAACCCGCAGCTCAGCCACGGAGTTCGACTAGACTTGGCGGAGAGCTTCATTTCGCGTCTCCTGTCACGCTGAGCCGCACCGTAGCGGGCGTTTGGCCGGCGGCTACCGAAACCGGAATGCGCGCGGCACCGGTGCGCGATAGCGGGGTGCCCGCGCCATCGGCGAGTTGGAAGTGAGGGCTATAGACCGAGAGGTTTACGATAAGGTTAAACGGGATCAGCACTTGATAGGTTCTGCCGCCAACATCCCGTGATGCGAGGCTGGCGGAACGGAACCAGCCGGCATCGTTGGCCACACCGATCAACACCAACGCCGCCGGGGTTTTCCCTTCGTTCTGTATCAGCAAGCGGCCCGGGTCCTCCAAACGGATCGACACTGTTGCGGCCTTCTTCATCACAATGGTAGATTCAGCGAACTCACGAGTGGGCGACAGAACTATGACGGCGGGTCTGAAGCCCCATTCGCATGGGTTCAGCCACACTTTCATGGGAGCCGGGCCAGGATTGCCCGCCGGGGGGGGACAGGACAGGTATAACGTTCACGGCCAGGAACGGCCTCCTTTCGCCCGAGGCGATCGCCCGGGGATCCCGGGAAATGCACCAATGCGATTATCGGCTATGTTTATCTGGAATACAAGAGGAATGTGCGAAATTTTTCGGAAATTCTTGTCGTGCGAGTTACGCTGCCGCAGGGCATTCGTAATACAACCAGCTCCACTCCTGCTGCCGACGTTATCCGCTAAGTGGGCGCCAGGTGAGCACCACCTGGCCCGGCCGAAACACCAGCTGATCCACTAACTGCACCTGGAGCCTGTTACTAAACACGGTCAAGCAAACCCAACCTTACTCCACCGTCACCCGCACGGGCGGGCTTGCCACTCCATCGGCCCTCACCACCAGATCTTTAGCACCCGCCGTCAACGCCGCCGGCACACGGAGATTGATCTGATACACGCCCACCAGGTTTGGGGCGAGTCCCGCGTATTGCACCTCCACGGGCACATCGCCGATGGTCACCCCTACATTCGCCCGCGTTCTTGCGAGCGGCGACACCGGACTGCCGTGCCCACTCAGCGGCGGATTTTCCACCGCGCCCAAACCGGTGGCGTAGATGTACACGTACTCGCGCGCGCGCACCGCACTGGCGATTGTCCCCTGCAAGGCACGGACAATGATCGCCTCGCCGTTGATCGCAAACACGCCTGGCTCGACCGGCTGCACCGGCACCGCCACGGCGGCGCTCCCCACGCCGTTCCGCCACACGCGTACCGCCGCGGAGGTACCGGCCAAATCCCACGGCGCCTGAAAGTTCACCTGCTCCACGCCATTCCCGTTCACCACCGCATACAGCGGAACGTCCACATCGTCGATCGTCACGCGCACGCCGGCAATGGTGGTGGGCAGCGGCAACGCCGTTGCCGCGAACGTGCCTGCGGCGCTGAAGCCCGACCCGAACACCGTGCCCAGCGATCCGGCCACCAGGCCGGGCGCATAACTCGCCGCATTCACCACCGGCGTGCCGGGCGAAAGCACCGGGCTGGTCGCGAGCGCCTCAATCCGTAACACGCGGCCATTGTGATCCACAACGTATAACTCGCCCTGTTCGTCCTGCCCGAAAGAAGTTATCGAAGCGTCGCTGTCGAGCAGCAGGCGATTCGTCCAGGCGCGCAACTCAGCGCGCAAGCCCCAGATGCGGCCGCTCGAGTAATCGCCATAAAGATAAGTACCGGTCAGCGACGGATAGCGCGACCCGCGATACACAAAACCGCCAGTTACCGAGATATCGCCATTCTCACGCGTGTACTCCCAAACGGGCCGCACATAGCGCGATGCGTCGCAGCCCCGGCGGTAACACTCGAACCCCTCCATCTGACTCCAGCCGTAGTTCTCGCCGCCCTTCGACGATGCGGGTTGAAAGTCGATCTCCTCCGCGCGGCTCTGTCCCACATCGCCAATCCACAAATCACCCGATTCGCGATCGAATGAAAACCGCCACGGATTGCGCAGCCCATAGGCCCAGATCTCCGGCAACGCCTGCGCATCCCCGACAAACGGGTTCGACGCCGGCACGCGATATTGCGCGTGATCCGATTCCACGTCGATGCGGAGAATCTTGCCCAACCAGCTCATCCGGTTCTGCGCATTGTTTTGCGGATCTCCGCTGCTGCCGCCATCCCCCAAGCCGCTGTATAGGTAACCGTCGGGTCCAAAGGCCAACTGCCCGCCATTGTGATTGGGATAAGGCTGCGGCTGCGTCAGAATCGCCTGCTCGGACGTGGGGTCCGCCTGGTTGGGATTGGTGTCGCTCACGCGGATCCGCGAAATCGTCGTCAATTGGCACGCCGAATCCGTGTAATTGACGTAGAAATACCGCTTCGCCGCATAGTTCGGCGGAAACGCCAGGCCCAACAGCCCGCACTCGCCGCTCATTCGCGTCTTCGTCCGGATGTCGAGGAACGGTTGCGGCAGCACGCGCGTGCCGTCCCACACCTGAATCGTACCCCGTTGTTCCACCACAAATAGCCGGTTTGAACCGTCTTTCGGCGTTTCTAAACCCACGGGATTCCGAACACCGGAAATCACCGGCGCCAGCCGGATCTCCTGCCCACCGCACACACAGGCAAATGCCAACATCCACCCCAGCCGCATCTCTACCTCCGAGCGTGGTACTGTACTCATTTCAGCATGCTTCGATTTTCCCTTATTTGTTTGTTAATTCTTATCCCAGCCGCAGCGCGCGCGGCGGAACGGCCGGTGCCTCCGCCGGGCATCGCGGTGGCCGAAACCGATCGCCTGGTGCTGCAGAGCGGACTCGCGCGCCTGGCCAATGGTATCGCCGAACTGAAAAAGCAGCACGGCCCGCGGTCGCCGCTTGTCGCCGATGTCGCGATCTTTCACGAAGCTGTCCGCTACGCCCTCCAATATAACGAATTCCTGAAGCCCGAAGAACTGAAGCGTGCCCACGAGTTTCTGCAAATCGGCCGCGAACGCGCCGAGCAGCTCGCCCTGGGCCGCGCACCCTGGGCTGTCCAAACAGGACTCGTCGTCCGCGGCTATTTCTCGAAAATCGACGACTCCGTCCAACCCTATGGCCTCGTGGTGCCCTCCAGTTGGTCGCCCGGCGGCGCACATCGCTGGCGCCTCGACGCCTGGTTCCACGGCCGTTCGGAAACTCTCACCGAACTCAACTTCCTTCAGGACCGCATTACCAACCCCGGCCAGTTCACCCCGCGCGACACCATCGTGCTCCACCTCTATGGCCGCTACTGCAATGCCAACAAGTTCGCCGGCGAAGTGGACCTGTTTGAAGCCCTCGAAACCGTCCAACAGCAGTACAAGATCGATACCGATCGCATCAGCGTCCGCGGCTTTTCGATGGGCGGCGCCGCCGCGTGGCATATCGGCGCGCACTTTGCCGGACTCTGGGCTTCCGTCGCGCCCGGCGCGGGATTCGCGGAAACCGCGGAGTTCCTGAAGGTGTTCCAGAAAGAAACGGTCAAGCCGCAATGGTGGGAAGAAAAGCTTTGGGGGCTGTACGACGCCACCGTCTATTCCTTGAACCTGTCGAATGTCCCGGTGGTCGCTTACAGCGGGGAAAAGGACTCGCAGATCCAGGCGGCGCAAGTGATGGAGCGCGAAATGGCCAAGGAAGGCATCACGCTCAAGCACATTATCGGACCCGATACCGCCCACCGCTACCATCCCGATTCCCGCCTTCAGATCGACCAACATGTCGACGCCATCGTGGCCCGCGGCCGCGACGCCTATCCGCACCGCATCCGGTTCACCACGCCTACCCTCCGCTACAACCGCATGAAATGGGTTCGCATCGATGGCCTGGAGCGCCACTGGGAACCCGCGCGCATTGAAGCCGAAATCGCGTCGGACCGGAAGGTGACGGTGAAGACCGGCGGTGTCACCGCTTTCTCGCTCGAATTCGAACCAGGCGCCTGCCCGCTCGATGTCATGTCCAAGCCCTCCGTGGTGATCGACGGTACAACCATCGCCGCCCCGTCCCCTTCCTCCGACCGTTCGTGGAACGTCTCATTCATGCTCATCGGCGCCAGGTGGGAACTCACGAAGCCCAGCGCCGCCCTCTCCATCCGCAAGCGGCACGGTCTCCAAGGCCCCATCGACGACGCGTTTCTCGACCGGTTCATCGTCGTCAAACCGACCGGCTCCGCTTTGCACGGCAAAGTGAACGACTGGGTGATCGCCGAAATGAACCGCGCCATCACGGAATGGCGCCGCCAGTTCCGCGGCGAAGCGATTACCAAGCTCGACCGGGAAATCACCGATCAGGACATCGACAACGCCAATTTGATCCTCTGGGGCGACCCCTCCAGTAACAAGGTGCTCGCCCGCATCGCCTCGCGCCTGCCGCTCACCTGGAACGCCAAGGAGTTACTCGTCAACGACAAGACTTATAACCCGGCGATGAACGTCCCGGTGATGATCTTCCCCAATCCGCTCAACCCCAAGCGCTACGTGGTGTTGAACAGCGGGTTCACTTACCGTGAATACGACTATCTCAATAACGCCCGCCAGGTGCCCAAGTTACCCGATTGGGCCGTAGTCGACACCACCATCCCTGCCGACTCCCGCTGGCCCGGCCGCATCGCCGACGCCGGCTTCTTCGGAGAAAGATGGGAAATGCTCGCCGCCGGCGCACCCGGAACGTCCAAACCGAAACCAACGCCCAAGAAGGCCGCCCCGAAAAAGGCCGCCGCTTCAAAGTCGTAGGTGGAGGCGCGCGTTATTCGCACCCGCAAACCACGCGCCGCACGGAACGGCGGCGTGCCAAACTAGTGACAGCAAGGTCATGCCTGCGACCAAGGTTCCAACCGCCGATAACGCCGTTCTCGAAGAGGTCGTCCACCGATTACGCGATGCGTATGAGCCGGAAATGATCTATTTGTTCGGCTCAACCGCGCGCGGCGACGCCGGCCCCGACAGTGACTACGACTTCATGTGATTCTGCCCGACACCGCACCAAAATCACGTCTGGACGAGAGGCTTGGCTATCGCGCCCTGCGCGGCTTGGGAATCGCGAAGGATGTGTTTGTTTCGACCAGGCGCGCGTTCGAAAGCCAGTTACATCTAAACGCATCGTTCCCGTCCACCATCGTGCGTGAAGGCAAGCTCCTCTATGCCCGCTGATCCGGTCCGTTCAGCGAACGCTGCGGCGTGGCTCCAACTTGCACGCGAAGACCTGTCAAACGCCCACTACGATCTAGGTGCGCCGGACCCTTTGTTCGGAGTGCCCTGTTCCACGCGCAACAAGCCGTGGAGAAAGCACTAAAGGCCTTCTTGACTCGGCACGATGTCGCGTTTCGAAAAGTGCACGACCTTGAGGAACTAGGCAAGCAATGTCCCCAAATCGACGCCACGCTTGGACGCGTCACGGAGTCTGCGGCTGAGCTTTCCGTGTACGCAGCCCGCTTTCGATATCCGGGTGCGCCATACCTTCCGGAACTTGAGGAGGCGCAGCAAGCAATCGGTATCGCCGGCGAAGTGGTTAGTGCAATCGCCCACCGCCTGAGTGGTCTCCCGGAATAGCCCGTTTGTTCGGCTCAGCCGCGCGCGGCCGCCTCAATGGCCCTGCGGCAACCGCCCCTACCGCCCCGGCAACCCCGCCACCGCACTGCGCCTCGCCGGCAGGGGACTCTGCGGGCCTTCCGGCTGCCGCTCCATCAGGAACCGCTCGAAATCCGCTGCTTCCAGCGGTTTCGCCAAGTCGTAGAACCTGTACGCCCGCCGGCCTTCGGCCTTCGCCCGGTACATCGCCAGATCGGAGTTCCGCAGCAACTCTTCCGCCGTCTCGCCATCGTCCGGAAACATCGTATTCCTGATACTCGCCGATACGAATAGCGACCGTCCGCCCAAATCGAGCGGCCGGTTGAACGAATGCAGAATCCGTTCCACCACGAAGCTGATGTTTTCCCGGTCGCCCATGTCCTCCAGCATCACCACAAACTCGTCGCCGCCAAACCGCGCCAGAACATCGCTGTCCCGCAGGTTCTGCTTCAACCGCCGGCCGATCTCCAATAGCATCTGGTCGCCCACCAGGTGGCCCAGCGTGTCGTTCGTGTCCAAACCGAAACAAACCCCCAAGAAGGCCGCCCCAAAAAGGCCGCCGCTTCAAAGTCGTAGGTGGAAGCGCGCGTTACTGAGAAGGCAAGCTCCCTATGCCCGCTGATCCTGCACAAGTCGCAGACGCGATAAATCGCTTGCAGCCGCGCGGGTTTGAATCTGAACGGCTAGCCAAGACCCAATGTTGCGAGTGCCTGTTCGCAGTCCCTGCGTAAGGCAGGAAGATCGATCTGCACTATTCGCCAGAGATGCTCCTCACCGATATCGTCATACTCATGCCGAAGCCGGTTCCCGAGCGCCCGGATATCCGGCCAAGGTTGATTGGGCATCAATTCAACGGCAAACGGCCCAAGTTTTGCGGCGGCTTCCGTGATCCGTTCGAGACATCGCTCGACCGCATCGCAGGTTCGCCTATCCCCAATAAAGCTTGAAAAGTCCATCCCAGCGGTATATCGCGCGATGGCATTCGCGTTTTCGATGATATCCATCAGGCGCTGAGCCGGTTTTCTAGAAGACAATGGCCCGATCCCGCTCAATTTCCTCGAGGAGGCGCAATTTGCGCACAGGCTCCGCGACAACATCTACCTGGCAACCAAGCAACTCACCAAGCATGCGCTCCAAGCCTTCCAAGCGGCCGAAGTAGTCAAACCCACCTGACGAGAAATCGGGCGCCAACCGAACCGCTATGTCTACATCGTTAGGAAAAGGTTCATTGCGCGCAACCGATCCGAAAATAGATAGACCCTCGACGCCTGCTGCCCGCAGCTCCCGCTCGTGCTTTCGAATTGTGGATAGAATGTCAGCACACTCCACAAAACTATTGTGCCGCCTCAATGGCCCTGCGGCAATCGCCCCTACCGCCCCGGCAACCCCGCCACCGCACTGCGCCTCGCCGGCAGGGGACTCTGCGGGCCTTCCGGCTGCCGTTCCATCAGGAACCGCTCGAAATCCGCTGCTCCCAGCGGTTTCGCCAACAGGTATCCCTGCCCCAGATCGCACCCGCAGTTCTTCAGAAACGCCAGTTGCTCTTGCGTCTCCACGCCTTCCGCCACCACGCTTAGCCCGAGCGAATGCGCCATCTGCACGATGCCCGAGACAATCGCTTCGTCGTTGTTCTGTTTGCCGATCCCGTTCAGGAACGACGCATCGATCTTCACCGTCTCGATCGGGAATTGTTGCAGATACGTGAGCGATGAATACCCGGTTCCGAAATCGTCCAGGATCAAGCCGATCCCCGCGCCGTGCAGCGCGTGCAGCGTCTCTTTTACCCGAACCGACCGGTGCAACAGCACGCTCTCGGTAATCTCCGCCTTCACCGCTCCGGCCGCCAGCCCGCGCGCGCTCAACGCTTCGGTGATGATCGCAAAAACGTCCTGATGATGGAACTGCACGGCCGACAGGTTGATCGACAACTTCAGCGAGAAGCCCTGCCGCTGCCAGCGCTGCAACTGTGCGATCGCCTCGCGAATCACCCATTGCCCGATCGGCAGAATCATCCCGCACTCTTCCGCGATCGAAACCACGCGGCCCATCGTAATGTTATGCCGCTTGCTGCCTTCCCACCGCAGCAATGCTTCGGCCCCGACAATCTGCCCCGTGCGCAAATCCCACTGCGGCTGGTATGCCACCCACAGGTCGCAACTGCCCAACGCCCGAGTCAATTCGCGCTCGACACTCACCCGCTCGTTGATTTCAGATTCCAGCTTCTGGTCGTAGAACCGGTACGCTCGCCGTCCTTCGGCCTTCGCCCGGTACATCGCCAGATCGGAGTTCCGCAGCAACTCTTCCGCCGTCTCGCCATCGTCCGGAAACATCGTAATTCCGATGCTCGCCGATACGAATAGCGACCGTCCGCCCAAATCGAGCGGCCGGTTGAAGGAATGCAGAATCCGTTCCACCACGAAGCTGATGTTTTCGCGGTCGCCCATGTCCTCGAGCATCACCACAAACTCATCGCCGCCAAACCGCGCCAGCACATCGCTGTCCCGCAGGTTCTGCTTCAACCGGCGGCCGATCTCCAAAAGCATCTGGTCGCCCACCAGGTGGCCCAGCGTGTCGTTGGTGTCCTTAAACCGGTCCAGGTCCAGGAACAGCACCACGACTTTCCCGCCCAGCCGCTTGTGCCGTTCAAGGGTGTCGGCCAACCGGTCGCAGAACGTCTTGCGATTCCACAAACCCGTCAGCTCGTCGTGCTCCGCCATATACAGCATGCGTTCCTGCGCCTGCTTGTGCCGCGTGATGTCCTGATGGCTCACCACAAAGTGCGAGAACTCTCCGTTCAGGCTCGCGATCGGCGTAATGGTTTGTTGGATCGTGAAGTACTGTCCGTTCTTGGCCCGCGTCGTGATCTCGCCGGTCCACGGCAGCCCGCTCTCAAAGCTCGCCTTCAGCACGTTCGTAAAGGTCTGCTCGCCGTCGTGTACTTCGATGTTGTCGGGCACCTTCCCCAGAATCTCTTCCTTCGCGAACCCGCACAGCCGTTCGTAAGCCTCGTTCACCCAATCCAACCGCCCCACCGCATCCGTGATGAACACTGCATTCGCGGCCGACTGTAGCGCCGCCGCCTGCCGCCGCAACGCCTCCATCTGCACCGCCTGCTCCGTGATGTCGACGTGCATCACGATGGCCCCCCGATACACCGAATCCGAAACCGGCGCCGCCATCAAGCGGAAATAGCGCTGCTCGGTGGGCGAATGACACGGATAGTCGTAACGGAAACTCGAAAGCTCGCCGGATATTACTTTGCGCAGCCCTTCAGCGATCTCCGCCGCGCCTTCAGACCATGCCCCTTCCGCCCGCTCGCATACGGCCAGATAATTCGTGCCTACGCCCGCGCGGCGTCCCAAATACGCGTTTTCCCGCGCAAACCGCCGCCACGCCGCATTCACCACCACGATCGTGCCCTTGGCGTCGATCATCGCAATATGCACCGGCAGGGCGTTGATCGCCGCCTCTTGCCGCGCATTCACCAGCCGCAGCGCCGCCTCCGCCCGCTTGAGCCGGTCCGCCTGTAACGTCAGGTCCGTTACGTCGTGGAACAGAATAACCGCGCCGCGCAGGTGCTTGTCGCGGGTATGATACGCCCGCATCCGCACCCGATAGTGCCGCCGCTTCCACCGCACCCGGATCTCCATCGCTTCGTTTTTGGTCAGCACCCGCTGCAGCCGCGCAATGATCTGCGCCGTTAACATCTGCGCCCCCGGAATGTTTACGGGAACACCCAGCAGCTGCGCGCTGATCTCCAATTGCTTTTCCGCCGCCTCGTTCACATGGCGCACATTGCCGCTCGCGTCGACGATCAGAAACGGAACATCCAGACTGTTGTGAATGTTCTCCAGATCCTCCAGCAGCATAGACGATTCAACCGACTTATGCTCCAGTTCCTCGTTCACCGTCACCAGTTCTTCGTTAGCCGATTGCAGCTCCTCGTTCGATGCCTGTAACTCCTCGTTTGAAGCCTGTAACTCTTCGTTCGCCGACTGTAACTCTTCGTTCAGCGCTTGCAGTTCTTCGTTCGATGTCTCGAGCTCTTCCACCACCGACTGCAGATTTTCGCGAGTAACCGTCAGTTCCCGCTCCAGGTCCCGTATATACTCGTCGGCCGTTTGTTTGTCCGTTACGCTCGGCAGGTCCCCCAAACGCGCGTTGCCGATGGCCGCTTCGAAAAACGAGACGATGAACAGCGGCTCGCCCGCCGTCGCATCCGTCAGGCAGTGCACGTTCGTGTTCAGCGACACCTGCTCGGCATGCAGCTCGACCGCCTTGGGCGCTCCGCGGCTGGTCATCCCCGTCCGCCGCGCTCGATGCAGTTGCGCACGCAACGACGCCACCAGCGGCTTCGGCGCCAGCGCCAGCAGATTCAAATCGGGCTTGCCGTGTTTCAGGGTCAGGTACCGGCCTATGTTGCCGTGGCTGTCCACGATCCGGAAATTGGAATCCACCAGCACGGAAGCCGGCGCGAAGTTGCTCAGCAGCGCCTGCCGGAACAGGTCTGTCCGCGTCGAGTCCGGCCCGTCCCCGCCGCCCGGCGATTCGAGGCTCACGGCCCATTCCCGAGACGGCGCTACCTTCTTTTCTCCCGGCAACAGCGCTTTGTTGACGAAGATCTTCTGCCGCCTGTCCAGCCAGTCGAAGCTCTCGGCCTGGATGTTTTCAGATTTGCCCAGAAACAAAACGCCTTCCGGCTTCAACGCGAAGTGGAATTTGCGGATCGCCTCTTCCTGCGCCGGCAGTTTGAGATAGATCAGCAGGTTGCGGCAACTGATTAAATCCAGGTTCAGAAACAGCGGGTCGCGCAGCAAGTCGTGCTTGGCAAACACCACGCAGTCCCGAATGCTCTTCGACAACTGGTAGCCGCTGTTCAGCCGCCGGAAATGCCGCTCGATAAAGTCCGGCTCAAGCCCGCGCAACTGATGGCCCGAATATACCGCGCGCCGCGCGAAGTGAATGGCGCGGTCGTCAATGTCGGTCCCGAATATCTGCACCCGCCGCTCCGGCAGCAACCGGTTCAGCAGAATGGCCAGGCTATAAGCCTCTTCCCCGGTTGCGCAGCCCGGCACCCAAACCCGTACCGGTTCGTTCGCCTGCGGCGTAAACCGTTCTTTAATCGAATCGCCTAGCGCATCGAAGGCTTCCTGATCCCGAAAGAACGAAGTCACCGATATCAAGCACGATTGCGCCAACCGCATCACCTCTTCCGGATCGGTTTCGAGTAAGTTCAGATAGTCGCTCAGCCGCGTCAGCCGGTGATGCGCCAAACGCTGCTGAATGCGGCGATTTAATGTCTTTAACTTATATCCCCGAAAATCGATCGAAGTGGCCTGGACAATTTTCTCGAATATCCGTTCCGTCTCCGAAAAGCTGTGCTGCTGCCGTTCCGCCTGATTGAGAACTCCCGCCCGGGTCAGCGTCCGCAACCGCACCCCGATTTGCTCGGGACTCAACACCTGGTCTACGCATCCGGTATCCCGCGCCGCATCCGGCATGCTCGGATACTTTGCCGTCCGCGGATCTTGCGCGATAACATAGCCGCCGGCCGCTTTAATCGCCCTCACGCCGCGCGACCCGTCAGACCCCGTACCCGACAGAATAATCGCGATCGCCCGCGCACCATAACAGCGCGCCGCCGATTCGAGTAATACGTCGATGTTCGGCTTCGGACCCCGCGCCCCTGGCGCCCTCAGGTGCAGCCGGTCGTTGCCCACCACCACGTCGGCGTTCGGAGGCGTTACATACACGCAGTTCCTTGCAAGTGGTGAATTGTCCCGGACCTCCACCACCTTTAAGCTGGTTTCCCGGCCCAGTAACTCAGTCAGCAGGCTCGGGTGCTGCGGCGATAGATGCTGCGCGACAATGTAGGCGAAGTCGCCGTTGGTCGGCAGGGTTTGCATCACGCTGCGCAGAGCTTCCAACCCGCCGGCCGACGAACCTAACGCTACCAGAAACAGCTGGCGATCGCTTCGCCTTCGCTCGCTCTCTTTACCTTCTTGATCCCTCTTCAATCAGGCGTCCTTGCCAAGACACCCCGATACTCTGACACGTGATAGTGATTACCAACTGCGGCGACAGCCGGTGGAGCACCAGAACATCTTAAGCCTTTTTCTTTTGATGGTCTGGCAAAAAGAACGCGACCATCCGTCAAAAGCCTAGCTCTATTGGACACTAAATCGACTACTTTTGCAATCAGTAAAGGTTTACGTTCTAACCTTCGTGGATCTCCTGCAAGCTCCACACCCTGATCGGGTCCCGCTGCCGCGACGCGATCCCTTCCACCGCCGCCTTCGCCGCCGACAGCGTCGTGATGCAGGGAATCCGGTGCAACACGCTGCTCCGCCTGATCGCTTTCTCGTCTGAAAACGAGTGCGATCCCGTCGCCGTATAGATGATGAGTTGCACCGACCCCGCCTTCAGCAGATCCACCGCGTTCGGGCGCCCTTCGTTCACCTTGAAAACCGTTTTGCACTTCAAACCCGCGGCCGTCAACGCGGCTGCCGTACCGCGCGTCGCCACCAGGTTGAATCCGAACTCCGCGAACCGCCGCCCTAACTCGACCGCATCCGGCTTGTCTTTATCGTTCACGCTGATAAATACCGTTCCCTTGTCCGGCAGCGGCGTTCCCGCGCTCAACTGCGCCTTCGCGAAAGCCTCGCCGAAGTTGACGCCCACCCCCATCACTTCGCCCGTCGACCGCATCTCCGGCCCTAACGCCGGATCCACGCCCGGAAACTTATTGAACGGAAATACCGGCGATTTCACGAAGAACTGCGACACCGGCAGTACACCGCTGATCTGGCCTCCGGTCAACTGCGCCAGCGTCTTCAGTTTCTTCCCCAACATCAGCGCCACCGCGATCTTCGGCAGCGGCACCCCCGTCGCCTTGCTCACATACGGCACCGTGCGCGATGCGCGTGGATTCACTTCGAGCACGTACACCTTGCCGTTCTTGATCGCGTACTGGACGTTCATCAAGCCCACCACTTTCAGCGCCCGCGCCAGCCGCTCCGTGTAATCGCGAATCGTCGCGAGGCATTCTTCCGTGATCGAAAACGGCGGCAGCACGCACGAGCTATCGCCCGAATGCACCCCGGCTTCTTCGATGTGCTCCATAATGCCCGCGATCAGCACACCCTCGCCATCCGACAGCGCGTCCACATCCACTTCGGTCGCGTCTTCCAGAAACCGGTCGATCAGCACCGGACGGTCTTGCGAAAACGACACGGCCTCCCGCATATACCGCGCCACCGTATCTTCGTCGTAGGCGATCACCATCGCGCGCCCGCCCAGCACGTAACTCGGCCGCACCAGCACGGGGAACCCCAACCGCCTGCCCACCGCTACCGCTTCGTCCAAACTCGTCGCCGTCCCGTTCGGCGGCGACGGAATCTGCAAATCGTCCAGCAGCTTACCGAATAGCTTGCGGTCTTCCGCCAGATCGATCGATTCCGGATCGGTCCCGATAATCGGCACACCGGCGTGCTTCAGCGGCAGCGCCAGCGTCAGCGGCGTCTGCCCGCCGAACTGAACAATCACCCCGGTCGGCTTTTCCGTGTCGACGATATTCAGAACTTCTTCGAGCGTCAGCGGCTCAAAGTACAACCGGTCGCTCGTGTCGTAATCGGTCGACACCGTCTCCGGATTGCAGTTCACCATGATCGACTCGACATCGAACTCCTGCAGCGCGAACGACGCGTGGCAGCAGCAGTAATCGAATTCGATTCCCTGCCCGATCCGGTTCGGACCCGCCCCCAGAATCATTACCTTCTTCCGCTCGCTCGGTTCCGCCTCGCATTCGAATTCGTAACTCGAATATAGGTACGGTGTGAAACTTTCAAACTCCGCCGCGCACGTATCTACGCGATTGAATACCGCCGATACGCCTAACTTTCGCCGCCGCGCACGCACCTGCAACGGCTCCACGCCCCACGTCCGCGCCATCGTGTTGTCGGATACGCCCGCCCGCTTCGCCTGCTGGAACAACTCGGCGGTCGCCGTCTGGAGGCTGGACGTCTTCAGCGATTGCTCAAACAGCACCAGGTCGCGCGTTTGCCTCAGAAACCACGGGTCGATCGCGGTGAGTTCGTTCACCTGCTCCACCGTGTAACCCTTCTCGAACGCGAACCGTATGTACCCCAGCCGGTCCGGATTCGGCGTGATCAACCGGTTCGCAATCAGCTTCTCGTCATAAGCGTCGGCCGACGTCTTCTTGCCCGTCTCCATGCTGCGGACCGCCTTCGCCAGCGCCTGCTGGAACGTCCGCCCAATCGACATCACCTCGCCCACTGACTTCATCTGCGTTCCCAGCACCGGTTCCGCGCCCGGAAACTTCTCAAACTGGAACCGCGGGATCTTTACCACCACGTAATCGAGCGTCGGCTCAAAGCACGCCGGGGTCTTCCGCGTGATGTCGTTCTTGATTTCGTCCAGCCGGTAACCCACCGCCAGCCGCGCCGCGATCTTCGCAATCGGGAAACCCGTCGCCTTCGACGCCAGCGCCGACGACCGCGACACGCGCGGGTTCATCTCGATGATCACCATCCGCCCGTCTTTCGGGTTGATCCCAAACTGCACGTTCGACCCGCCGGTCTCCACCCCGATCTTCCGCAAACACGCGAGCGCGGCGTCGCGCATCATCTGATACTCGCGGTCCGTCAGCGTTTGCGCCGGCGCCACCGTAATCGAATCGCCCGTGTGCACGCCCATCGGGTCGAAATTCTCGATCGAGCAGATAATGATCGAGTTATCGGCTAAGTCGCGCATTACCTCTAACTCGAACTCTTTCCAACCCAGCACGCTTTCCTCAATCAGCACCTCGTGCACCGGCGATAAGTCGAGGCCGCGGTCCAGAATTTCTTCTAACTCCTCGCGGTTGTAAGCGATGCCACCGCCGCTGCCGCCCAGCGTGAAACTCGGCCGCAGCACAATCGGATACCCGTTCTTCTCCGCGAAATCCAACCCGGCTTGCACGTTATTCACCAGCAGCGATCGCGGCGTTTCGAGCCCAATCTCCCGCATCGCGTCTTTGAATAACAGCCGGTCTTCCGCTTTCTTAATGGCGTCCAGCTTCGCGCCCAGCAGTTCCACGCCGTACTTGTCCAGAATGCCCGCTTCCGCCAGCGCCACCGACAGGTTCAATCCCGTCTGGCCGCCTACGGTTGAAAGCAACGCGTCCGGCTTCTCGCGCCGGATCACTTCCTCGGCATACTCGATCGTGATCGGCTCGACAAACGTACGGTCCGCCAGTTCCGGATCCGTCATGATTGTCGCCGGATTCGAGTTGATCAGGATAACTTCATAGCCCTCGTCCCGCAGCGCTTTGCACGCTTGCGTTCCCGAGTAGTCGAATTCGCAGGCCTGTCCGATCACAATCGGACCCGAGCCTACGATCATGATCCGCTTGAGATCTGTCCGTTTCGGCATTTCCGCTTCTTATTACCCGTGGAACTCTTGAATTAGCTGTGAGAAATCGTCGAACAGGTACCGCGAATCGTGCGGACCCGGCGCCGCCTCGGGGTGATACTGCACACAAAACACCGGCTCGTTCTTATGACGGAACCCTTCGAGTGTCTGATCGTTCAGATTGATGTGCGTCAGTTCCACTTCCGATGCGTTCAAGGAATCCGGGTCCACCGCGAACCCGTGATTTTGCGACGTGATCTCGACCTTGTTCGTCCGGTAGTTCAGCACCGGATGATTCGCCCCGCGATGCCCGAACTTCAACTTATATGTCTTGCCGCCCAGCGCCAGCCCTAATACCTGGTGCCCCAGGCAAATCCCGAATATCGGCGCTTTCCCGATCAGCTTCCGTACCTGCGCCGCCTGAAACGCCAGCGGTTCCGGGTCTCCCGGACCATTCGACAAAAACACCCCATCCGGCTTCAGCGCCAGCACATCTTCCGCCGGGGACAGCGCCGGAATCACCGTCACCTTGCACCCGTTCTGCACCAGCCGCCGCAGAATGTTCCGTTTAATCCCGAAATCGTAGGCCACCACGTGGCATCGCGGCTCCTGGCCTTCCGTGTCCAGTTCCGATGGCGAACACGCCGTCACCCCTTCCAGCCATTGGTACGGTTTCACGGTCGAAACCTGCGTCGCGAGGTCCAATCCCGCCATCGAAGGGATCGCCCGGGCCTGTTCCACCAGTTGCTTCGGATCCCCGTCTATACCCGAAATCACCCCGCGCATCACACCCTGGCTCCGCAGCCGCCGCACCAGCGCCCGTGTGTCGATGCCCGAAATCACCGGCACCGAGTTCTTCCCCAAAAACTCTTCCGCCGCTTCTTCCGAACGCCAGTTCGACGCCACCGGCGAAAAGTCCCGTACCACCAGACCTTCTATAAATGGTTGCGACGATTCGTTATCCGCCGGGTTGGCCCCGTAGTTCCCGATCTGCGGATTCGTTAATACGACGATCTGCCCGCAATACGATGGATCGGTGAATATTTCCTGATATCCAGTGATGGAAGTGTTGAAGACCACTTCGCCACTTCTGACTTCGCGCGCACCAAAACTCCTGCCCTCAAAGACGGTTCCGTCTTCCAGGGCGAGGATTGCTCTTTCCAATCCGCGTGGCTCCTCTCTTGGATCAACCCCAGGACCTGATCTTTCCTATTGCACCACGTTTTTCGAGCGAGGTTCAACCCTGCAATAACGGCGCGTCCCGGAAAACCGTGCACAGAAATCTTCGCCCAATATTCTTCCGCAAACCAGCCCCGAGGCGGCCCCGACCCCGGCTGGAGCTGTAGAAAATATCATCAAATAACCGTCGGCCCCATTCCGTCCACCAACGGCCAAGCCCGTAGTGTCGCTTGGGCCCTCCCAGGCCTACCCATCACTTGCTCGCCCACTTGCTCGGCGCGTCCACTTGCCCGGCGCGTCTTGAAACACTCTGACCGGCGCCGCAGTCACTTGAACAATGGCGAAACCACAGCATGAACCGATTGAGCCGGAACGTCCCCAGGACGTGAAACCGGAACCGAGCCGCGATGCGGCGGAAGGAGACCGCGAGATTATTGAAGACGATCTGCGCAGGAAAGAAGGCGGCGAGCCCAAGCGGCGTTAAGCGATTCGACGAGCGGTTGGGGAAAACCACAATAAATACCCGGGTATCCGTTTTCTATCGCGGATTCTAGCGCCTGCCCAGCCGGTGGTAGACAATAGAAGCGGTATCCGTATGGAATTGATTCCGACCCAAGACGAGGTGATCCACCTCCTGCGTGAAACCGGCGCGCTACGCGACGGGTTTTTCCAGTTTCCCGACGGGCTGTATTCGAACCAGTACCTGCAGATGGCGCTGGCGTTTCGAAACTACCAGCATTTAAAGACGCTGAGTGTTGGCCTGAGCCGGAAGGTCAGGGCCAACCCGGAAATCCGGGCCATTGTTTCGCAGCTATCGATTGTGACGCTGGCGGTCGGCGGCCTGCCGGTGGCGTACGGCGTGTGTGAAGCGCTGCGGGCCAAGCGGGTGTATTGGGCCGAGCGCGACAATTCCGGCGACCCGTTGCGGTACCGCCCGTTTATCGACAACGAACCGGGCGAGAAGGTCCTCATTGTCGACGACATCTTGCGGTCGGGCAAGAAACTGCGGGAATTACGGCGGCTTGTCGAGGCCGGCGGGGGCGAAGTGGTTGGTCTCGCGGTGGTGGTATACCAGCCGAATCCGGAGATGGTGAAGTTTGACGACTTGCCGTTCTACTACCTGGCCCAACTGGATTCCATCTTCAAAACCGCCGATGATACATGGCCCGGATTAAAGCCGGGCATGGAGCCGACCGCAGTATGGCAGGGCTAATCGTAGTTCTGCTCGCCGCGATGGCGGGCGTCGCCTACGCCGACGCGAAGCCCGAGTTTCGCGCCGGGGTCTCACGGCTCGACATCACACCGGAAAAGCCCATCTGGATGTCGGGCTATGCGGCTCGAACGAAGCCCTCTGATGGGGCATTGCATCCGCTCTGGGCGAAGGGCCTCGCCATTGAAGACCGTAAGGGCTACCGGTTGGTGATCGTCACCACCGATCTGATCGGGTTGCCGCGGGTGATCACCGATGAGGTGGCCGCGCGGCTTGAAAAGCGGCACAACCTGCGGCGGGCGCAGATCGTCTTTAACGCGTCGCACACGCACACGGGTCCGGTCGTACGGCCGAACCTGATGACGATGTACTTCCTGTCGCCCGACGAGAAGCAGGTGGTCGAAGAGTATGCGCGCAAGCTCACCGGCGATCTGTTTCAGGTGGCGTCCGCGGCATTGGGAGATCTGAAGCCCGCCGAGTTGCGGTTCGGTCAGGGAACGGCCGGTTTCGGCAACAACCGGCGGAACGCCAAGGGTCCAACGGACCATTCGGTGCCGGTGATTGAGGTTGTCGCCGATGGAAAGCCGAAAGCGATCCTGTTCGGCTACTCCTGCCACAACACCACCCACGTGGCGGAGGATACGAAGCTGAGCGGCGACTACACGGGTTTCGCGCAGATCGAGTTGGAAGCGAAATATCCCGGCGCGACGGCGCTGTTTATAACGCTCTGCGGAGCCGACCAGAATCCGAATCCGCGTGGGAAGACGGAGTACGCGCAGGATCATGGAAAGGAGTTGGCGGAGTCGGTCGGTAAGGTCTTGTCGGGCCAGATGGTCACGCTGCATGCGCCGCTCAAGTCGACCTACTCGAACGTCGACCTCGCGTTTGCCCTGCACACGCGCGATCAGTTTGAAGAAGAAGCCAAGTCGGCCGACAAGTTCAAGGCTTCGCGCGCGCGGGAAATGCTCGCGAAGTACGATGAGGGGCGGCCTGTACGGTCGACGCCCTATCCGGTGCAGGCGATCCGGTTCGGGAAGGACCTGACGCTGGTCGCTCTAGGGGGAGAGGTGGTGGTGGATTACGCGCTGCGCATTAAGCGGCACTACGATAAAGAGCGTGTGGTGGTGGCCGGTTACTCGAACGACGTGATGTGTTACATCCCGTCGTTGCGGATTCTGAAAGAGGGGGGCTACGAGGGGCTGACCAGCATGATCTATTACGGCCAGCCGGGTCCGTTCGCCGCCGACGTGGAAGATCGCATCTGGCTCGCAGTCGCGAAAGCGATGAAGCGCGTCGGCGCGAAGCAGTAGGCGATTACGTGCCTTTGTCGCGGCCGAATTGGGGATTGTCGCGGGTGCCGTCCACTTTGATCTTGAGGAAGGTGCCGGCGCCTTCTTTCGCGAAAAATGGATCGACGGGTTTCAACGCCCACCGCTTCCACCCGGACATCGTTTGCGAAACCTTGGCGTCGAGCTTCAGGTCGCCGCGAAAGTTCATCTCTTCGCTCGCGAATGTGTAGTGCCCGGCCAGTGACACGGCCGCGCCGGGTACGGTGAATCGAAGGCGGTCGAAGTCGATCACTCCGTTGGCGAGGTTGAAGCTGCCGGCAAGCCGCGAAGGCACTTCGTCGATCCCATGGTCTTTCGGACGTCCCTGCCCACGGCGGCTGAGCGAATCGATTTTGTCCTGAACGGTGGTACTGGTGAAGCGCGCGTCGAGGAGTGCGAACTGGCCTCTGATTTTCAGACGGTCGGCGATTTCACCCTGGCCGGGCGGCAGCGCGAACTTCATCGTCAGTTGGATTCCGCCGCGAAGAATGGGCCGCGGACCTTTCATGGCCAGGCGTAGCATGTCCTCTACCCGGCCCTGGGTGAGCTTGACGTCGAGTGCGACCGTTTTGCCGCGCGTCCCTTCGTAGCGGATCACCCCGCCACGCGTCAGGAATTGGGTCTGGCCGAGGCGGGCTGCCACGGGTTGTAGTTCCGTGTCGCCGTTGGTACCGTCGACGATCGCATGGAATTGAGTCGTGAGCGGGACCGGGTGGTTGACGGATTTGAGCCGAAAATCGGGCACCCGCGTTTCGCCGTTCACCACCAACCGATTGAGTTGGCCGGCAAACGTGCCCGTCGAGGCGAGCGTGCCGGCTATGCCTTTGAACACGCCAAGGTCGGCTTTCGAAAAGTCGTACTTCCCGGAGATCGGCGTATCGCCGGGTTCTTCGGCGTTCCACGGGCCGAAATGGCCTTTCGTGTCGATAAGCCCGGGCGGTTTGGCGTTCGTCAGCACGGCGTCGTAATCAAAGCCCAGCGCCGACTCGGTGCCGTTTAAGGTAAGTTGGTGAATGTCGAATTGAAGAGGCGCTTTTCCTGGTTTGGCCGGGATGATCACCAGTTTGGTGCCGTCCGCGCGTATCTGACGGATAAACACTTTGGGAGGCTTTTTCCCTGAGCCTTCCGCGCTGCCTGTTTTGATTCGAGGGCGCCGTCCCTTCGGCGGCACGTGAATTTCCAGCCCCTCGAGCTTCACCGTGCCCACGTAGGCCGGTTGGAACCAGAGCGATTGTAGATCCACCTGGAAGGCGAACCGCCGGATCCGAATCATCGGAGGAAGGTCTTCGTTCCCGCGAAACCGCAAGGCCAGGCCGCGGCCGGATACATGCACGTTGGCGCCCTTGCCTTTGCGCAGCAGGATCTCAAGGGGGGAGTTGAGCGGCATACCGACGTCGATCGACTGCAACTCGACGTCGCTCGCCAACCGTTCCGAAAGATAGGCCACTGTCTGTTCGCGAAGAAAGGGCTCAAACCGGCGGGACAGGACCCAGCCGGCAACGACCAGGGCAAGCAGCACGACAGTGGCGGCGAGCGCGGAATAGAGCAAGAAGCGTTTCATGAAGAAGGTGCGTGGCGGTGGCCAACGCGAAAGGTTTCGTTGCACGCCACATTCCTTCTTTTGCCGATAATCGTGACAACAAATTAATCCAGCGTTCGCTTCCCTTTGAGCGGGGGCTGGTCAAAAAAAGGACTTTGATCTGGCATTCGGACCGGCAGAGTGCGATACTATCAGTTACGAGCACGATGCGCGGGATGATAGCCTTCCTCCTCCGCCAAGGCTACCCTGTGAACTTCGTTCTCGTAATGCCGGCGTACAAGGGGCGCCCATCTCCGCAGCCCCCATCCTGCTCGCTATGGGTGCCCTGTCGGCATCGCTTCTTGTACGTCTAATCCCCCAATGACATTCCTGCTGGCTTTCCTCTTCGCCATCAAGCTGTTACCCCCGGAGACGGATATGGTGTTCCGGCAACCTCAGGTCGCCACCACCTGGGACATGCTGGGTGTTGTTGCCGGCGCGGGCAACGATATCTACTACGCCTATTCGACCAACGACGGTCAGACCTTCTCGCGACCCTCACGGCTCGAAACCAAAGGTCAGCTTTCGCTCGGGCGGCACAGGGGTCCGCGGATCGCTTATCAAGCGGGCAACCTCGTGGTCTCCGCCGTCGTCGGCAAAAAGGGAAAAGGCCAGGACGGCGACCTGCTGGTGTGGCGCTCGCAGGATAACGGAAAGACGTGGCTCAGCCCCGTCCGTGTAAACGACGTCGCCGGATCGGCCCGCGAAGGATTACACGCCATGACTTCCGGCAACGGCATGGTTTTTGTGGTGTGGCTCGACCTGCGTCAGAAAGGGACACGCATCTACGGCGCGAAGTCCACTGACGGTGGCGCCTCGTGGGAGAAGAATCTGCTCATCTACGAATCCCCCGATGGCTCGGTCTGTGAATGTTGCCACCCATCGGTGGTGATCGGTCCAGGCGGTGCGATTTGGGTGATGTTCCGCAACTCCGTTGCCGGTAATCGCGATATGTACCTGGTTTCATCCCGCGACGGCGCCGTGACATGGGAGCTACCCATCAAGCTGGGCAAGGAATCGTGGAAGCTAAATGGCTGCCCGATGGACGGCGGCGCGGTCACGACCACCGGCAAAGACAACGTCTACACCGTGTGGCGGCGGGATAAGGGCATTTTCGTCGCGACCACCCGCGGCAAGGAAAGCGAACTCGGACAAGGCAAAGACCCGGTGATCGCAGCGGGCATGAACGACGATTTGACCGCCGTCTGGACAGCGGCCGATGGCTCGCTGGAAGTGCGCACGACCAAAAATGACACAGTGCGCACTCTCGTCCCGAAGGGCGCTTATCCCCAGTTGATCTTCACCGGCCGCGCAATGCTGGCCTTCTATGAAGAAGGCGATGGCGTGGGCGTCACGGTTGTGGAGTAACCCGATCTCCGGGTTCGACAGCCACATCGGTCGAGATCACGACCCGATCCCCTTCTTTGAGACCCGAGCGGACCTCGGCGTGCGTAATGCTGGACGTGCCTAGTTCCACCCCCCGGAATTCGACGTGATCTCCGACGACGACCAGCACCCCGCTACCTTTCTCCCCACGGCGAAGCGCGGCCTTCGGAATCGCCAACGCGTTTTCGACCACTGACGATCGGATCTCCGCATTGATGTTGGCGCCCGGCGGTAGTGTTCCGCCTTCGTTGTCGATCAGGCACACGACTTCACCCACCTGCCGGGTATTCAGGGCAACGATTTGGGTGGGGAGCGCTTCGACCTGCCCCTTCCACGAGCGGTTCGGGATCGCATCCCAGCGGATCTCGACAGGCATGCCCTGGCTGACCCGGCCCAGTTCGGGTTCGTCGACATACACGATAACGCGGACAGTCTTCGTCTGGCCGACTTCGGCAATCAGGTCGCCCGGCTGCACGTATCCACCGCGGCGAACCGCCAGATTGTAAACCGTTCCGGCCACGGGAGAGGTGACGCGCGCCTGACCGATGCGCTGGTGGGCGAGTTGAACGGCGGCTTCCGCGTCGCGCACACGCGCTTCGACGGCATCCCGTGAGCCTACTGGAACCAGCGTTTCGCGGCGGCGTTCGAGGGACCGCAGGTCCGTTTCGAGCTGCCGGACCCGATCCTGCGCGGCAATCAGCGTTTCGCGTGTTTCGGCATTCTGGCGAACCAGTCTCTCAGTACGCTCCACTTCCCGTTTGGCCACGTCCAGTTGAACACGGGTGGATTCGATGGAACCTTCGAGTTCCGAGCGTGTAGCGGCCGATCCGCCTGCCGAGAGTACTTTCAGGTCCGCTTGCGCCTGTGCGAGGCGCGCCTCAGCCGCCTGGAGTTCCGCCCGCTCGGCCGCCGAGTTCAATTCCACCAGCAGGCCCCCGGCTGCGACTACCGCCCCCTTTTCGACCGCCACTTTCACGATTGCGCCGCCTTGCTGGGCCCGGACGGAAGCAAACTGCGCCGGCTCCACTTTGCCGTTCGTAATGATCGTGCTGGTTAACGTCTGCCGTGTGACAGTGGCGGTGGCGACCCGCTTCGGCGCCGCAGGCCGCGACAACCACCAGGCCACGCCGCCCACGATCGCTACTACAACCACGATTCCAATCAGCTTCTTCATGCGTGAGGGGTGATGACAGCCTTGCCGGATTGCCAGCGCTTCACCGTGTCGAGTGCAACGTTCGCTTCCTGCAAGCTGAACCGGTGAGTGATCTGTCCCGCGAAGAGTTCCGCCCAGTTTCCGAGTTCCAACAGGCGCAGCGCCGCATCCACATGGCGCGGTTCAAAGCCCCACGACCCGCGTACTTCCAACTGCTTGCGCGTGATGATGTGCGGGTTGAACTCGATGTTGCCGGCGTTCGCATACTGGCCGAGCACGAGGAACTTTCCGCCATCGCGCGGCAGTTCGATGCCCTCGTTCACCGCGGCCGGGATGCCCACTGCTTCAATGACTACATCGGCCCCATAGCCGCCCGTTTCAGCCATGACCTGCTTGCGCCGGTCTTCGATCGTAGTATTCGAGAAATCGATCGCCACATCGGCCCCGAAACGGTGCGCGAGTTCCAGCCGATGCGGTGGTCCGCCGATGACGATGATTCGGGAAGCTCCGCTCTGCCGGGCCACCGCAAGCGACGCCAGCCCCACGGGTCCTGTTCCTTGCACAACCACAGTGTCGCCCCATTCGACCGGACAACGTTCGATGCCGTGAATGGCTGTCGTGAGCGCGCATCCGGCGCCGACCACCGCCGCGGCCGGCAACGAGTCCGGCAAACGAAAAATGCTCGATCCGGCGCGCAGCAGGATCCGCTCGGCATAGCCGCCACGTAGGTGCGGTGCGTCGTTCGCCGAATAGGAAATCCCGTAAGCTTTGCGGGCAATACACCGGGTAGGCTGGCGCTTTACGCGGCAATAGAAGCACTCACCGCAAACGATGGAACTCGCCCATGTGACGCGATCTCCAACACTGACCGGTTGTCCACGCCAGTCTCTGATCAGGCCTTCACCCAAGCGTTCGATGACACCGACCGACTCGTGGCCGAGGATCACCGGCAAAGGAACCGGAAGTTCCCCCTTCCACAAGTGGACATCGGTGCCGCAGATGCCAGCCATTTCCACGCGGATCAAGGCCTCGCCCGGAGAGAGGGCGGTTTGGATCGGGTACTCACGGATTTCGAGTGGCTGGTTGTAGCCGACCAGGACCGCTGCTTTGGCTGTGCTCATTCTATGGGTCTCGCGCAATAGTGGAACAGGATCTCCTTATTCTACGCGCTGTATCTCTAATGAAAGACGATGCATGGCAGTGCCCGGTTGCCGTCTGGAATCTTCCCGGAAGTCAAGCCAGGCGTACGGATGCCATTCAGATTTGAGGCGGAAGGCCGTGGCGGGATGTGAGGAGAGGAGGGGAGAGTCTTCGGGATGAACCTGCCGCATAACAAAAAAAAGCGGACCGGCCGAAGCCAGTCCGCTTTGGTTCTTACAACTTTGAAACTACTTGCGGCGGCGATAAACAGCCAGACCGACGAGCGCGGAACCCAGGAGAACCCAGGTGGACGGCTCGGGGGTATTGAACTGGAAGTTATCGAAGCTCGTATCCGTCGCGGTGTAGCCATCGAATTCGAACACGATGCTGCGAACACTGTTAAGGACTGAGCTGCTGCCGCTCCAACCGCCGCCAACCAAGTCCATGCTGATCGACTGGATCGGGGGGATCGGGCCATTGATACCGGCATAGGCAGTACCGTAGGAAGAGCCGGTGCCGTTAGCGCCATCGAACAGCGTGACGCGCCACTGGCCGTTGGTGCCAGAAAGGTCAGCCGAAAGGATGTCGAACTGGAACAACTGCTGCGAAGCCAAAACATCGATATTGGCCGCGCCGCTCCAGATTACTTTCATGTAACCCGTCGTGCCACGATCGGAACTAAAAGTCAAAGCACCGGAATCGACGGTTGCGGCGGTGGTCAACGTTCCGCCGTTGCGGGTCACCTGAAGTGTGCGGCCTCCGTTCTGCCAGGTGTTGGTGCCGTCGAAGCTGTTCGGGTTCGGCAGTTTGTCACCGCCGCACGAAGGGGCACCTGGTGCGCACACACCGATTTGGGTAAACGGGCTGGTAAGGCTCGTATTCGTGGTGAAATCGTCGATGACCAGCGTTGCTGACGCTACCATCGAGGAAGCCACCGTTAAAACTGACGCGAGTAGGAATTTCCTCATCTTTTGTTTCACTCCTCCGAAGAGATCGGACTGATCGCCACTGAGCTATAGCTTTTGCACTCCCGGAGCCCAATGACATCTTCGATTGTAGGCAGGCGCTTTACTGATGTCAATGTTTTTCTTTACGTTTGTGAGTCCCTAAACGCCGTATTCCCTAGCGGTTAGCAGTACTATGGTACTGAAACGTCATTGAGTCTAGCTAGCCGTTTCGGTTCGCCCCGAATTATGCAGCATCCAGTTCAAAACAAAAGCTTTAACTCAAACTAAAAGCTCTCTTTGTGACCATCGCGGCCAACCAGGAATCCGATTCCGTGTAAATTACACAAAACAAAACGCAATCGACCATGTGTGCAGCCTCGCACCAACGCGGTCACGAATTCCGACTGCCGCGGCTGTTACCCAAAGACACTGTTCGCTGCCGTTCTGTTCAGCCACCCCTGGTTGCGAATGTATGGATTTCGTATAAGTTTGCGGTAGTACTTGTCCGACGGTACTAAACCGTACGTACGCGAGGCTAAGCACGCATCGATGCTCACATCCCGTCTTTCCTTGAACATTCCTTGAACATTCTCCGCGTTCCGCCGCGTTCCGTTTGCTAACGACAAACTCACTATGTTATGTTTCCTTCGACGATGCCGCTGTACCGCATTCATCGAATGAAAGAGACGCCTCGCCAGAGTTTTCGCTGGGCTGCGCATACGGCGGGTACCGCCTCCGTTAAGCCGAAAGACTACGAGGTGACCGGTGAGATCGACGCTCCGTCGGTATACGGAGCGTGGACGGCGCTTCAATCAGCAGATCACCCCTTGGAAGTTGGGGACATGCTTGAGGACCCCACCGGTGCCTTGCGTATCTTTAAATACGTTGGCTTTGAAGAGGCGCGGTGGCTTGTGCCTGAGGTGAAAACCGGGCTCGAACACACGCCGGCGGCGGCAGGTCCCGGACAGACGCTCGGCGCTGTGTCGTAGAGGCTCCCCCCCGGCCGCCTCAAACCCGGTATCATAAGGAAAATATGCCTGACCCCTCGTGTAATGGGGCCGACCGTATTAACTGCTACGCATTGGTCGCTTACATCCCCGGACAGCTGGGCGCATTTCTTGATCAGCTCCGGCGAGACCTGGAGCCAAACTCCCTGGCGCCGCGCGCCCACATCACGATTCTTCCGCCACGCTGCCTTTCCGCCGATGTGCCTAATGAACGGGCGTGGGACGAACTTCACCGGAAGCTGGCTAGGGTGGCGCCGTTTCGTGTCGAAGTGAAAGAGGTCGAAACGTTCGAAAAAACGAAAGTCGTGTATTTCGCGGTCGGCGACGGGTGGGACGATTTGCTGCGCCTGCACACCTGTCTGGATACCGGCAGCTTACGGTACGACGAGGCGTTCGAGTATCATCCGCATATCACGGTGGCGCAGAAGCTGACACCCGATCAGGCGGAGTCGATCCGGAACGAGGCTTGGGTTCGCTGGCAGAAGTATGATGGTCCCCGCAGTTTTATGGTCGAGACCGTATCGTTTGTGCAGAACAGCAAGACGGATCTCTGGTACGACCTGGCGGAAGCGGTTCTGGCTGAACCGGTGCCGTCGCGCTGACAGCTATTCGAACAGCCCGATCTGCTTCTTAGCGTCGGGTTGCGGCTTTGGTTTACGCGCGGGACTGCCGACCACACCCATCACCTTCAGTTCTTTCAACGCGGTGCGCGGCAAAAACACACGCTGATTATTGGACGAAGCATCCGGCGGCGCGAGCAGATAACCCTGCGATTCAAACTGCAGAAGATCGTTGGCCAGAATACCCTCGACATAGTCGTTATCCCGGAATAGCGCCCGCACCCACAACCCTTCCGTTTTGGGCCGGCTGACGAACAGACGCCGTTCGGCGTTCCAGCCGGTACCGTCAAACTCCCTCACGAAGCAGGCTACCTTTACGTCGATATAGGGGACGGAGATAATTGCTCCCGCCGGAGTAAGGACCTCAATCCCCGCTGCCGCCAGCCACGCCTGCGGACTCACAAATCCCGCAATCGCGTCTCGATCGAAGCGGTAAACGATGATTTTCTTGCTTGTTGAACTCGACAACTGTTCTACCGTTCAGCCCGCGCTCCCCGTGAGCCGGGCGATGGTTGCGCGGAGGACCCGGACCGGCACTCCTAGCTGATTTGTTTAAAACAATTTCCAGAGTATTGTATCATTGGCTCAATGTCAGAGGTGGACATGCTGGAAGCCCAGATTCAGTCCTTCCTCGATTATTGCCGGATTGAAAAAGGGTTGTCCCAGAATTCGTTGATGGCATATCGTCGGGATTTAGGACGGTTTTCAGCGTTCCGTCGCGAATTGCCGAACACCACGCCGCCCGCCGAGGCGGTGAGGTTGTACCTCGACTCGCTCTATAAGGCAGACTTATCGAGCCGTTCGATCGCACGCCACCTGATCAGCCTCCGCAACCTGTTCCAGTTTCTGGTCCGGGAAGGTAAGGCGGATGCGGACCCTGTTTCGCTCATTCCCCTGCCCCGGCAGTGGCAAACGCTACCCAAGCGAATGTCGGCGGAAGAAGTGGAGCGCCTGATCGCGGCGCCGGATGCAAGCGAGCCGCAGGGGCTGAGAGACCGCGCCATGCTGGAACTGCTGTACGCCGCAGGACCGCGCGTGTCGGAATTGTGCGGGATTCAGATGCGCGACGTCGATCTGAACCTCGGGGTTTTGCGCGTCACCGGAAAAGGAAACAAACAGCGCCTTGTCCCGATTGGCAAGCACGCGGTGGCCGCAATCCGGGAGTATCTCGACAGGGGACGCGGAGCGCTGCTCAAAGGGCGCCCCAGTCCCTATCTGTTTGTCACCAATCGCGCGGGACGCTTCACCAGGCAAGGATTCTGGAAGGCGATGCATATTTACGGGCAAATCGCCGGGATTCGCCAGCCAATCACCCCGCATCTGCTGCGACACACGTTTGCCACGCACCTGCTGGAGGGAGGCGCCGATCTGCGCAGCGTCCAAACCATGCTGGGGCATGCCGATATCGGCACGACGCAAGTGTACACACACGTGCTGCGCGGGCGGCTCAGGGAAACTGTCGACCGTCACCATCCCCGGGCTAGAGGCTGAGTATGAGCGACTACATGTTCATGTTGGAAAGCCATCTCAGCAACGAGCAGAATGACGCGGTTTCCGTGATTGAAGCCGCAGCGGGCGAAGCGGGCGCTCGGGTTTTTCTATCCGGGGGCGCGATGCGCGACATGCTAGGCGGCTTTCCGATTCGCGATCTTGACTTCACCGTGGACGGAGACACGGGCGGGTTGATTAAGGCGCTCGTCGCCAATACCGGGGCGCAGGTGTTGTGGGCGGAAGAAAACAGAAAAGCCACCTCGGTGCGCCTTGAGAACGGCTTAGTGGTCGAGATTCGCGCGGCGCACATCGCGCGGTACGCCAAACCGGGTGGAAAGCCCCAAATCCAGCCTGCTGGCATCCATGAAGATCTTCGTGGGCGTGATTTCACCATCAACTCGATCGCGCTGTCGCTGAACTTCGGCTCGCGCGGCCTGCTGCTCGACCCCACGAATGGACTCGCCGACCTGGAACGGCGCGAACTCCGGGCCGATTCCAACTACTCGCTTTATGACGACCCGTCGCGAGTGCTGAGGCTGTTCCGCTTGCAGGCGCGGCTGGGGTTCAGTCTCGATCCACGGACACAACAGCAATATGAAAACGTTCGCGAGGCCAGATTAGAGGCCAAGATTCCGGCGCGCGTGTTGTTGGCCGAATTGCACCGCATGGCGGATGAGCCGAATCCTGTGCAGTTGCTCGAGTTGCTTGAACGCGAGCGCCTGCTAACCCTGTTTTCCCCAGCGCTGACCGGCGCCAAACTCAATTTGGCCGGATTCGCCCGCCTGGAGAAGATCCGCCAGACGCTGCCTTATGACGTCGAGCTTCCGGTGGACAACTTCGGGCTCTTCTGTTTGGTGCTGACGGAAAAGCTGACGCCCAAGGAACGGTCGGCCATGGCGCAACAACTGGACATGAGCACAGCGGAGATCGATCGCTGGCAGAAATTGGAAGCGCGCTCGAGACGGCTGGAGACGCTGTTGAAGGCAGCCAACCTGAAGCGTGCATCACTGGTCTACAAAACGCTGCGGTCGCAGCCAGGCGAATTGGTGTTGCTATTGTTGCTGCGATCGGGTCAGCGGCTGGTTCACGACCGGATCAAAAACTACCTGTTCCGGTACGCGCCGGCGGCAAACGAAGTGCGCGACCGCGACCTCGACGATCTGAAACTGAATCCGGGCTCGCCTGAATTCCGTAGGGCCAAGGATGAGTTGATCTTCTCGCGGCTCGACGCGCGCGTGCGCAAGGCAGCCCCCGTGGAAGGGGAAGAGGTCACGGAAGCCGTACCGGTCCCAACGCCTGGTTTGCGGCGATAACCCGAGCGGCAACCGCTTGCCTACACGCCGAGTTTCACGCCTTCATCGCGCAGTGTGGCTGCCGGCGCGGGCTCGAGCAGTTCCGGCAAGTGCCGCTCCACCGGAGCCGGACGCCCCAACAGGAATCCCTGTACTTCATCGGCCTGGGACTCGCACAAGGCGCGCAACTGGCCGGCGGTTTCCACACCTTCCACGACCACCCGTAAACCGATACTGTGCGCCAGGGTCACCATGCCTTTGACCACCGAGCGAGCACGCGGCGTACTTTCTAAACCGTCGAGGAATGTACGGTCGATCTTAACCGCGGCAACGGGCAGCTTTTCGAGATAACTGAAGGACGAATAGCCACTGCCGAAATCGTCGATGGCTACTCCAATTCCAAGTTCCCGCAATCTTGCGATTTTTGGGGCGAAATCCTGAAGGTCGTTTACGATCGCAGATTCTGTCAATTCCAATTCGACCAGCGTCGGGTCAATTCCGGCCGCTTGGACGGCCTCGATCACCGTAGCGATGAAATCGGACCGGCAGAACTGGTGCGCCGATACATTGACGGCCACGGGGAGATGATTGCCGGCATCGCGCCACTTCCGGGCCGTTTTGCATGCTTCGGCGAGGACCCAGTTCCCGATCGGAACAATCAGACCACACTCTTCGGCGATGGGAATGAACTTCGATGGTGGAATCGACCCCCGCACGGGATGATTCCAGCGCAGCAACGCCTCAAAGCGGACCAGCCGCTGTGTCGTGAGTTCGAACTGCGGTTGATAGTGCAAGTCGAATTGCTGTTGCCCCAGTGCGGTGCGTAACGCGGTTTCCAACTGCAGACGCTCGGCGCTCGCGTGGCCGATCTCAGAGGTGAAAAACAGCGCGCGGTTTCGTCCCTGCCTCTTCGCCTCGTACATGGCGGCATCGGCCTTCCGCAGCAGTTCAACGACGTCGCGCCCGTCGGTGGGATAGATGCTGATGCCGATGCTGGCCGTCACGAATAACTCATGCCCTTCGACCTGAAACGGATCGTTCAGCGTAGAGCGGAGCCGCTGCGCAAGGACGCTGGCGGACTCCGCATCGTGTAGATCTGTGGCGATCAAAGTAAACTCATCTCCGCCCATACGGGCCAAGGTGTCGCATTGCCGCAAGCGCGACTTCATGCGCGCCACCACTGCCCGAAGAAGGTCGTCTCCGGTGGAATGGCCGAGTGTGTCGTTCACGACCTTGAAGCCGTCGAGGTCCACATAGAGCAGCCCGACCTGCTCCCCGCTCCGGCGCGCCGCCGCGATGGCCTGCTGCAGCCGGTCTGCAAACAAGCGGCGGTTGGGCAAGTCGGTCAACACGTCGTGGCTCGCATTGTAGGCCAGATCCTCGGTGGCGCGCGCTACCAAGGTCTCCAGTTCCCGCCGTTTCAGCCGGGCTTGCCGGCTGACGGTCCACTTTCTGGTGAGCGCGTGCGCCAGTTGAATCACCTCTATGTTGTCGAAGGGTTTTTTCAGAATGACCAGACTGTCGGAGTGGCCCAGTTTGCGGACCATATCGTTCCAGGAATAGTCGGAGTAAGCGGTACAGATGACCACCTGCAGTTCCGGACACTTTTCCCAAAGCCGCGATACCGTTTCTACGCCGTCCCAACCGGGCGGCATTCGGATATCGACAAACGCGACGGCATACGGAGCGCCCTCTTCGAGCGCGTGCAAGAGCTTGAGCAGCCCCTCTTCTCCCTGATAGGCCGAGTCGATTTCAAACTGGGCGGCCTGCACCGACTTGGTTTCAAACAAAAGTTCCTCGTCGTCAAGCAGGTCGGAGTGGCCGGCCGTTTCCCCGATCAGGATTTTTCGAAGATCGTCGTGGATGGCCTGGTTGTCATCGATCACGAGGAGGCGGTACTTGGCATCCGACACATCAGCTGTTTTCATCGGGAGCTGACTCCTTTCAGCGTTTGTTGCGCGTTAATCGGTAACTCGAGGGTGAACGTTGCACCCAGGCCCGGTCCATCGCTTTCCGCGCGCAGCGTGCCGCCCATCTGGCGGGCAGCATTGGCGCCGGAGTGGAGGCCGAATCCATGGCCGTCTTGCCGCGTGGTGAAGCCATGGGAGAAGATTCGGGTAAGGTTTTCAGGGGGAAGGCCGATACCGGTATCCGAGACGGCTATCCGGTATCGGTTCGGATCGCAGCGATTCACGCGAATAACAATCCTTTTCTCAGGATTTGCGCCTTCTTTGATTGCCTGGATCGCGTTGCGCAGCAGGTTCAGCAGGATCTGCAACACACTGTGCTTGTCGAGCGGAACCCGTGGGATGTCTTCAAATTCGCACGCGAGTTGGATCCCATGCCGCTCAATGCCTGTCCGCACAATCTGGATGGTGTCCTCGACGAGTTCGGAAAGCGAAATCAGTTCGATCAAACCCGATGCCTTGGCATAGCTTTGCTGCCGCGCGACGATCTCTTTGATGTGGCCGACATGGTGTGTCAACAAGGCGGCTTCGCGCAGCGTGATCTGCCGCTCTTCCTGCAAGTGCTTGCTCAGCTTTACGAGATACGGAATGGCGCGCTGACCTTTTGCGTCGTGGGTGAGAAAGTCCGGCAGGTCTGAGGCATGCCGCTCCAACATCTGCGCGAGCGCGAGAAGATTTTCGACGCGCGATTCCTTGGCTTTACCCGCCACAATCGAGGCGGATACGTTAACCGAGTTCAGCACGTTGCCGACGTTGTGCAGGACGCTGGTGGCAACCTCCGCCATACCCGCCTGCCGCGAAAGATCGATGGCCCGTTGCTGCGCTTCGGCCAGTTGCGCATAAGCGGCCTCTTTGGCCTGAACTTCTTCTTTCAATTCACGTGTCCGCTCAAGAACGCGTAACTCCAAGGTCTCGTTGGCCTCGCGGAGCGCCCGATTGGCGCGCTGGCCGGCAATCGCCGCGCCGATCATATCCGCGACAGCATGAAAGCTGTCTTTTTCGGCATCGCTCCACTGGTGGTCGCGCACGCATTCGTCCACGGCGAGAAATCCCCACCACAGCTCGCCCACTTGAATCGGCACGGAAACGAGCGTGCGGAGGGAGGAGTCGAATTCATCGGTGCCCTTATCGCCGCGTTGGAAATCGGCGACGACGATCCTGGCGGCTGCCAGTTGTTGCGCCCACTGCTCCAAGCCACTGCCCTGCCACCGGAAGGCCTGCCACAAATGCCGGGTGGATGGTATTCCCGGCGCCACCCACTCGTAGCGCTCGCTACTCACGATCGAGCCATCCGGTTGGTGGCGATTCTCGAAGATATAGACGCGGCTCACATTGGCGGCCTGCCCGATTTTCGCGAGCACGTCGTCGACGATGGTGGTCCAGTCGGCGGCACTCAGTAGCTGCTGCCCGGCAAACCGTACGCTTTCGAGAACACGGTTGCGGGCCAGAATAGTGTCGGCCATCCGGTTAAACGATCGGGCGAGGCTGTCGACTTCATCGCCGCCGCCGGTTTCGGCTCTCGCCGAGAGGTCGCCCTTAGAAACCTGGCCGACCACGCCCCGCAAGTTGAGGATCGGGCGCACCAGGCGGCGCGCTTGCCGCAACGAGATCATCAGGCTGAGGGCCGCTCCGAGCACAGCCAACGCCGCAGAGCGCTGGTATACAGCCGACAGGCTCCTGTCATAGGCGGTGGTGGAGAGACCGACGTTCACCCACCCCCAATGAATGCCCGAATACTCAAATGGACGCATGTAGCGGAACACCCGCCTTTTTACCAACGCCGTGTAGGCGATCTCGGCGACTTCTTCGTGCTTTAACGGCCGCCAGGTACGATCTAAGATCTCTGTACGCCAACCGTTCCGGTCGATGATGACCGAGAATCCATCCGCACGCGAAATGACCAGGTACTCAATGGCTTCGTCGCCCCTGAGGACCTGGGTACAGTGATCGACGACGGTGCTGTAGTCTTCCGACATCGCCGCTCCCGCCGTCACGTCCTGAAGCGATGACGATACACCCCTCGCCTTCGACCGTAAGGCATCGAGCAGATCCTGTTTTTGCTGGGGCAGGTTCAAGCCCGCGTACAACGCCAAAGTCAGCAGCGTCACGAGCCAGCAGGTGAACGAAATGCGGACCGAAATCCCGCTGAACAACCGCGCCCAAGCGCGCAGCGAGCTCACCGCACCGCTCCTCGCAAAATGGTTGAGGCTTCCAGCGACGCCTTCACCAGACCTACGCATGGTCTCTCACGCATCCCTGGTACGCACAGAGCCATAGCTTTCACCTGTTCCTGCCGGCCGCCATCTCACGGCGTTGTTCATATGTGTCGAGGATGGATAGTGCGGTCCGAAGACACGACGAGTCGCGAACGACAAATCCCGGCGAGTGGAAGAGTAACAGCAGTTGAGACGTGGACGGGTGAGCCCGGAGGTCAACGAACCGGTCGAATAACGACTTCTTGAACCGCGCCGGAAAGTCTTTACGGCAGGCGAAGAATGTACTCACCGTTGGAGGTGAAGTGAGTAGCACCTTCAGTTTTCGGGACAATTGCGGGTTCATCTCGACCATCGTGGAAAACCCGATCCGGGTGACCACACAGACATCGGCCTGGTCGAAGTAGAGCGGCAGCACGACTTGTGACAGTTTGGCGTGCTTGGACAGGCTGCCGACGACGTTCTTCGGAAATCCCAGCCCTTCTTTGAGGAATGTCACGGTCAACCAGGCTTCCGCCGTGTTGATAGTGGGATTGTCGTGCAGTATGACGGACTTCCCTTTCAGGTCAGCCAGCGTTTTGATCCCACTTCCCTCGCGAACCACGATCAGCAGTTCGTCGCCACCACGCTCGTCGGTAATGATCCGGCTCGTGTCGACATGCTCGGCTATCTGGCGGTATTCCTGCACCGTCACGCAAAACAGGTCGATGCTGCCGGAGCGAACTCTGGACAGAAGTTTGTCGCTCGGCTGTACCCAGTTTTGTTCCGATGCCAGCCGGAAATTGGTTGTTTTCAGTATCTCTGACGCCCAGACGGCTATGGCCGTTCCGGCGTCACTCGGATTGACGCCGAAGATGACGCGATCGGAGATTGCGATGCGCAATGGCGGTGGTTCATCGTCCGCAGGGGCCGCACCGAGAGATGTCGATGAGCAGAGGACTGCAGCGGCAACCGCAAGCGCACCCGTGAGCGCGACGGCGAAGTGGGCAAATTGTGCGAACCTTGCCATGATCCCCTCGGGCAATGGTTAGCGCCCCTGCATCCGAAGCTGAACTTCCGTGCCGATAACCAGGCTAAGCCGCGAAAGCAGTTCCGTGTATTGATACCGGGCCATATAGTGTTGGGCGCTCATAAGCGCTTCCACCAGTTGCGCCCGGATCACCTTGTCGGTCTCGACAAGTCCGTTTTCGTAAGCGCGAGTATTGAGATCGCGGTTATCCTGGGCCGATCTCATCGCGCGCAAGGTGGCCTGGTCGGCTTTCCGAGCCGCCTCAAGCCCTAGAACCAGGTCCTTCACCTGTAATCCCAGCCCTTCTCGCAGCAGGAACTGGGTTTCTTTCAACTCGTTCACGCGGGCCCGGGTCTCAGCGATCTTATGGTGGGTCAAGAAGCCGTTGAAAACCGGCACCTCCACACCAAGGCCCACAATCCATCCAGCCCGGTTTTGATCAGTGGCCACCCCCGCCCGGTAGCCGTTGTTCCACCATCGGTGCAACTCGCCGGTGAGAGCAACTTTCGGGTAATAGCCGCTTTTTGCCGTCTGAACGGCGGCCTCAGCCGCCCGCAAACCAGCCTCGAGCTTCAACCAGTCAGGACTGAAGCGGTACGCACTCCCGACCAGATCCTGAAGATCCCCCTGGTAGGCATTGAATGGGAGTTCGCTTGCCGATGGCTCAACGGAGGCATCCCACCTCATGCCCATCGTGTTCGCCAACGCCGTCTGAGCCATCTTCTCGTTCTTCTCAAGATGCGCGACCGTCGCCAGCAGAGAATCGACCATCATCAGGTTGTCCAGATAATCCGCCTTGGTGACCTTACCGGACCCTTCCTTATACAGGCTTTCGGTAAGCCGCAGGGTCACTTCCATGCGGGCCAATGTGTCTTCGCCGAGTTGCCGTAGTTGCCGGGCCAGCACGGCGCCCCAGTAAAACCGTTTCACGGTGTCGGCGATTTCCAGATCCGTCCGGCGCGCCTCCTGGCGCATCATCTCGACCAGGCCACCCGACTGTTGTCTGTATCCTTTCCGCATTCCCCCGTCAAACAGCAGCCACTTCATCTCGGCCGCCCCCATGACAAGGTCTCTGTCCAAGACCTTACCTTTCTGCTCCGGGACTGCGAAGGTCTGAGCCGGTGTGTTGATCGACTGCCCGGGGAAACTCACCGGCATCTGAATGTTCGATGGCGGAAAGCCCGGACCGAAGGCGCCCGCCGGGATGTTCACCACTGCACTTCCGCCCGGGATAGTGATCGATTGCGAGGGGATTTGCATTCCGCTCGCCGGAAAACTGAAGTTCAGCGGCTCATCATAGCGTTGATACCCTCCACGGAAACTGGCCTGTGGCCAGTAGGCAGCCATCGCCTGGCGGTGTTGCGCCTCTGCCATAGCTACGCCGAACTGCGACGCGGGCCGCCTGTGATTGTTACTCAGAGCAGTAGAAAGGCACTGTTCCAGGGTCAGCCTTGGTTGAGCGTTGACCTTTGAGGAGGGTTGAGCAGCCAACTCCGCGGTATGTGCGCCAAACCCGAACAGTAGCGCACCGATGATGCACACGGGCGTTCCATCGGCGCGCAAAGGACTACTCATATCTTGGGTATCGGCTGGTATAGCCGTTTTGCTTAGAGGAATTTACCCGTTTGTGCCGCAACGCGTTCAGATTGCATTGCTCGACGCTCTAAGGTGTTTCTATTCTCGACAATCGCAACACGAAACTAACTTTTCCAGGTCCGTCCTCCACGCTACCCTGCACGCTACAATGAGTCGATGCCCGACGAGAAACCCGCTGCGCTCGGGTTCGAGGCCGCGCTCACGCAGTTGGAATCGGTGGTGGAGCGGCTGGAATCCGGCGAACTCCCGCTTGAAGAAACGCTCAAGCTGTTTGAGCGCGGCGTGGAGTTGCGCGACCGCTGTCAGAAGGAACTGCTGCAGGCCGAAACGAGGATCGAAATGCTGGTCCGCCGCGCCAGCGGAGTTCAGCCCGAACCGTTCGATCCCGAAGCGAATTCCTGATCCCGTCCACCACTGTCATGACCTTTTCGCAATACGCCGCCGCTCAAGGAGAGCGGGTTAATGCCGCGCTACAGCGCCTGACGCCCGCCGAATCGATCGAACCGCCGGTCATCCACAAGGCGATGCGATATAGCCTGTTTGCCGGCGGCAAGCGGATCCGCCCGCTGCTGGCGCTGGCCGCGGGCGAGTGCATCGATCCGGCAGCAAAGGGACTGGAAAACGCGGCCTGTGCGCTCGAACTGATCCACACCTATTCCCTGATCCACGACGATCTGCCCGCGCTCGATAACGACGACCTACGCCGCGGCCGTCCCACGAATCACAAGGTGTTCGGCGAGGCGATGGCGATCCTTGCGGGTGACTCGCTGCTGACCTTGGCCTTTCAGGTCCTGGCACAACTGCGCGATTGCCCAGCCGACCGTAGAATCCGCCTGGTCGAAGAACTCGCCGTCGCTTCCGGAACGGACGGCGGCATGATCGGCGGGCAGGTACACGATCTCGAAGGAGAGCATCAGACGCCCACGCCTGAACTGCTCGAACGCATACACCGCGCCAAGACCGGCGCCCTGCTCCGGTGCAGTGTGCGCCTCGGGGCGATTTATTGCGGAGCGAACGAAGCAGACCTCGCGGCCCTATCCAGCTACGGCGAGCACATCGGCCTGGCTTTCCAGATCGTCGACGATTTGCTCGACATCGAACAGTCGTCCGAGCAACTCGGCAAGACGGCCGGTAAGGACGTCGCCCAGCACAAGATCACATTCCCGGCCGTGTATGGCATCGCGAAGTCGCACGAGATGGCGGAGGCGGAACTGGCGGCGGCGTACCGATCGCTTGAAGCGTTCGGCGACCGAGCACACTGGCTGCGCGAAATCGCGAACGCCATCGTGAACCGCAACAAATAACGACATGGCGAAGCCGGCGCCGAAGATCCGTCTCGACCAGTTGGTATTCGATCGCGGCCTCGCCGAATCGCGGGAGAAGGCTCGCGCGCTCATTCTGGCGGGCTCGGTGACCGTCAACGGGCAGCGGGCGGACAAGCCCGGCCACTCCGTAGCGGCCGATGTACAGCTTGAGATAGCCGGCCGGTCTCCGTACGTCGGCCGCGGTGGTTACAAGCTGGCCGCCGCGATCGACCGCTTCGCCATTCCCATCCAAGGCGCCGTCTGCGTCGACATCGGGGCCTCCACCGGCGGCTTCACAGACTGTCTGCTCCAGCGCGGCGCGGCGCGGGTCCACTCCATCGATGTTGGCCACGGGCAGTTGGACTGGAAACTGCGCAACGATCCGCGCGTGATCGTCAAAGAAGGGGTTAACGCCCGCTACCTGACTCCCGCCGACATTGGTGAGCCCTGCGATGTTGCCGTGTGCGACGTCAGCTTTATTTCGGTCACCCTGATCGTACCGGTAGTCCCCCCGCTGTTAAAGTCCGATGGCCGCATGGTAATTCTAGTGAAACCTCAATTTGAGGTTGGTAAGGGCGAAGTGGGTAAAGGAGGGATCGTGCGCGATACCTCACTCCACGAAGCCGTTTGCGACCGTGTGAAAAGCGCTGTGGAGGCCCTCGGCTTCCAAACGGCGCTCACCGAAAGCCCCATCTTGGGAGCGGAAGGCAATCGAGAGTTTCTCTTATATGGATGGCATTAAGACAGTCGGGATCATCTCGAAACCGGGATCGGAGCGCGGCCCGTCCGTCGTTCCGGGCTTACTGCAATGGCTCACCTCGCGCGGCATCACGGCGCGATACGACGAAGTCACCGCCGCATACGCCGGCCGCTCCGATGGGATCGACCGCGAAAAGGTTCCGGAGGACTGCCAGTTCGTCATCGTGCTCGGTGGCGACGGCACCCTGCTTTCCGCCGCCAACGCCATCGGCGATCGCGAAATCCCGTTGTTCGCCGTGAACCTCGGCAGCCTCGGGTTCCTGACGGCTATCACCGTTGAAGAGATCTATCCGGAATTGGAGCGCGCTCTCCGCGGGCAGCACCGCATCGGTCACCGGCGAATGATCTCGTGCTCGCTCATCCGGGGCGACAAACCCATCGCCACTTACCGTGCGCTAAACGACATAGTGATCAGCAAGGCGGCCGCGGCACAGATGGTGGACCTCGAAACCCACGTCGACCAACACTTCATCTGCACCTACAAAGCCGACGGACTCATTATCTGCACGCCCACCGGCTCAACAGCTTATTCCCTTTCCGCCGGGGGACCGATTATCTTCCCCACCGTTCCCTCGTTTTCCATTACTCCCATCTGTCCGCACACGCTCACCAATCGCCCGGTGATCGTGCCCGATTCCTCGGAAATACATGTCATTTCCCGCGCGCCCGACGATACGGCTTACCTGAATGCCGATGGTAAGATTGGGGAACACCTCAAGGAAGGCGACCGCGTCGTGCTACGGCGGTCGGCCCACACACTGAACCTGATTCGTCCGCCTCGCCTGCTGTACTTTGATGTGTTGCGCCAAAAACTCAACTGGGGGAAACGGTGAAACGTATCTCGATCACGGCCTGGATCTTTATCGGCATGGCCGCCGGTATCGCTCTGGGCGTGTTCTTTCCCGGCTTTTCAAAGAACCTGACACCGATCAGCAATATCTTCTTGCGATTGATTAAGTCGGTCCTCGCGCCCCTACTGTTCGGCACGCTTGTCGCCGGCATCGCCGGATCGGGCAGCGTCAAAACGATGGGCCGCATCGGCGGCAAGGCAATCCTCTACTTCGAGATCGTCACGACGCTCGCCCTTTTGGTCGGGCTCGCCGCCGTGAACATCGCGAAGCCTGGCGTCGGCGTTCCGCTGGATCGGAGCAGTGGGGAGCAGTTAGCCAGTGCGCCGCCGCCCTCGATCGGCCAGTTACTGGAGCACACCTTCCCCGTGAGCGTTATCGACGCGATGGCCAAAGGCGAAGTGCTTCAGTTGGTGGTCTTCTGCTTCATGTTCGGCGCGGCGTGTGTCGCTGTCGGCGCAAAGGCGAAGCCGATCGTCGAATGGGCCGAGTCGCTGGCGGAGATCATGTTCCGCTACACGCACTATGTCATGTTGAGCGCTCCGTTCGCCGTCTGCGCGGCCCTGGCCGCAACAGTGGGCGCGAAAGGCCTTGGTGTCCTACTCGGGCTTGGCAAATTGATCCTCACGCTCTACGTTTCACTGATCGTGTTCGTACTGTTCGTTTTGGTGCCTGTGATGATCATCTGCCGCATCCCGATCAGACGCTTCTATGAAGCGGTAAAGGAGCCCTGGCTGATCGCCTTCTCTACCTCAACCAGCGAGGCTGCCCTGCCCATCGCCCTGGAGAACATGGAGAAGTTCGGCGTTCCCAAGCATATCGTCGGCTTCGTATTACCCACCGGGTACAGCTTCAATCTGGACGGCACCACGCTCTATCTCTCCCTGGCCTCAGTGTTCGTCGCCCAGGCCGCCGGCGTCGACCTCACCATCGGGCAGCAGATCCTCATCATGCTGACATTAATGCTGACCAGCAAAGGCGTGGCCGGCGTGCCTCGCGCCTCCCTGGTCATCCTTTCGGGAACTCTGGTATCGTTCCACCTGCCGGTGGAAGGCGTAGCGCTGATCCTCGGTGTCGATGCCGTAATGGACATGGCCCGCACTTCGGTGAACGTGCTCGGCAACTGCCTGGCAAGCGCGGTTGTCGCGCGCTGGGAGGGGGTGGACCTCAGCAAGCCGCCCGTGGAGCAGGCGGTACTTACGGTATCGCACTGATCTACCACGGTCGGATTAACGTTTAACCATGTCGCAAATTGGGTTCGTTCCGCACGGATTGGGCCCGCGCCCTGACGGTTGCGGTTCCGTTTCCGGGGAGGTGCTAGGTGGGGAGTTCGTTTCGGCGCGATAATTTGCTTCATGGTGCGCCTTGCCCTTGTTGCCCTGACGGCCGTCGCGTTAGACGCCGCCGTGACGATTGAAAGAACTGCCTGGAACGGTTGGCCCAACTGCTACCGGATCGCGAATGGTGAGGTCGAACTGATCGTCACCTCCGACATCGGTCCCCGCGTAATGCGCTACGGGTTCGTCAACGGCCAGAACCTGTTCAAGGAGTTCCCGGAACAACTGGGTAAGTCCGGTGAGAAGGATTATCAACTGCGCGGCGGCCATCGGCTGTGGGTGGCGCCGGAAGAACTGGCCACCACGTGGGCCCTCGATAATTCTCCCGTGAAGGTCGAATCCTCGGCCGGTGTGCTCACCGTAACGCAGCCGCCCGATTCCGCCGGTATCGAAAAGCAGATCGTCATCCGCCTGGCCGATTCAGGGTCGAAAGCCGAACTGATTCACCGGGTCAAGAACACCACCCCATGGTCCATTGAACTCTCCCCGTGGACCCTTACGATGATGGCCCCGGGCGGCGCTGGGATTGCCGGGTTCCCGCCTCGCGGCAAACATCCGGAAGTGCTGCTGCCCACCAACCCGCTGGTGATGTGGGCCTACACCGATTTTTCGGACGTCCGCTGGAAGTTCACGAAGAAGTACTTGACGCTCAAACAGGACCGCAACAACGGCTCCCCCCAGAAGGTCGGCTTGTTCAATCCCAATACGTGGGCCGCCTACCTGCTCGGCGCGGACCTCTTTATCAAGCGCACCACCGCCGACCCCGCCAAGACCTATCCCGACTTCAACAGTTCACTCGAAATGTTCGCCAATGCCGAATTCCTGGAACTGGAAACGCTCGGTCCGCTGGGGCGCGTCGCTTCCGGCAAAACAGTAGAACACGTCGAATTCTGGGAACTCAGGAAGAACATCAACGTTCCGGTCTGGAACGACGATAACCTGGATGCGATCTTCGCTTCGCGATAACAAGTGCCGATTTCCAAAAGCGAAAGCCCCGGGGACCTTGCGATCGACCGGGGCTCTTGCTTGCTATGGACGGGCAGCTTTACTGCGCGTGCACCTTGCTGACGGCGAGATCGGCGTTGCGGCCGTGGCAGACGGCGCAACTCTCACCGAGGGTGTTGATGTTTGCCTGCGCGTGGCTCCAGAACGGGGCGGATTCGCCATGGCAGCCCTGGCAGGCGTTAGTCACCGGAGGGGTTGGATTGATCTTCGCTTGCGGGTTGCGCACATCCGACAGACCAAGCGCCAACGGCAGCGACTGCGAATCGTTCACGTGGCACTGTGCGCAGTTGTTGAGGTTGCCCGGATACCGCGCCTCCGCGTGGAACCGGTGGATCATGGTGCTGAAATTGAAGCTTTCCGCCGGTGTCCCCGCCGTGAGCGTCGGGTTGTGGCAGAACGTGCACTGTTCGACCGTGTTGCGGTTGCCGCCGTGGAAGCCGATCGAGTAGTGGCACTGGTTGCACTTCGCAGTGGAGACGACCGTCCGGCGTGCGATGACCGGACCGCCGGCTGACGCATAGACGACCTTGTTCTGGCCCACATCACGAACGGTGCGGGCGCGCTCGGTGCCCGGCAGCAATACCGTGTTGCGATAGCCTTCAATACCAAACTGCCACGTGCCAGATGCATTGGCCGGCATCGCGGCGACGAACGTCCAGAAATAGCGGCCGTCGCCGGGACCATCCGCCTTGAGCGCATCTTCGCGAACGTAGGACGTGATGTCGGCCGTGGGCCCGCCCATGTACAGCCGCAGGTTTGTCATATCGCTCGGCTTGACGGGGCGGTTGTATTTGTCCTTGACTGTGAAGGTGACCGTCGGATTCTTGCCCGGGCCCACATCTTCCACTTTTTCGATGGTGAACTTAATCTGATCGAGCAGGGACGATTGGGTGGGCACCACGTGCGCCCCCTGAATCGAAACGTCGAAATCGTTTTCGCCGATGGGCGTATGGCAGTTGGCGCACTGGTTATCGCTCACCTGCGGCAGCGGGTGATTCTGACCGGTCGCGAAATTCACGTTGTCGTGGCACGAGCCGCAAGCCGCGCGCGAAGGAGCGGTATACCAATGATCCGCCTGAGTTGCGCCGGAAACCGCTTTGGATTCATGGCAGACAACGCACGCCTGACCCGGCGATGGATTCACAACAGTGGAATAGTCGCGGGTGCCGATCATGTAAGGCTTCTTCGCAACCACGCTCGGCAAAGACGCCCCCCGGTGAATCTTGTGGATCATCACCTTCATGTCCGTTGTGTTCAGGGTGGCCGCGTCGGGGGTTTGCGGCGTGTGGCACAGGTTGCAAAGCCCGACGCTGCGACGGTTCCCACCGTGGAAGTTCAACTGATCGTGGCACTTGTTGCAGGAACTGGTTCGCACCACATCGCGCACCTTGGTCACCGCGCCACCCGCCGGGACGAAGTTAAAGACAGTGTCGGCACGGCTGGTGCCCATGTCGAACTCCGTCAGATTGCGGGAGCCGTAAACGCCCAAGGTGTGGGTCGCCGCACGGTCCATCGTTTCCGGCGCCTTATTCGCAAAGGTGTAGATATATTCGCCGTCGCTCACTTTCTGCCATGTTCCGTTGCTTTCGCCGGTGGCCTGCGTGACCGTGTTCGATCCCGAAGTCCGGCTACGCGTGATGTACGACGTGTACTGTGTCCCATCGGCGGGGATCGTGCCGATCAGGAAACTCAATGCGATCGGGCCCGGCGTTGTGATGCCTTCCCGGTCAAGCGGCAGGTTCTTCGGATCCGCCACCCTAACCCACGCCCGGATAGTACCATCGGCGGCGATTTCGGCCTTGCTGACCGTTACCGCTAAACCCGGACGTACGAAGTTGATTTGATCGGGAGAGGCATAAAAAGCCTTCTCGGTAGGCTTGAAGGTGGAAGTGCCATCCGCCCCCATTGCGAGACCTAATAGCGCAGGAGCAAGTAGAACCAAAGAAGCTCGAGACATAAACTCTTAACCTTGACGGGAGTTTAGCATACTAAGATCTGTTATTCAATCGGCGAGTGGCGGAAAACTAACGAGGAATTTCCATCAGGCCTGTTGCAGCTCGCCAGACGACATGGCCACGGCCGGTTCGCCCAGGTAGCGAGTCCGCCACAGCAGAAAGGTCAATAGACCCCAAAGCTGGTAGCCATAGTTGGCCCGGCGCGCCAAGTGAGCGGACAACATGCCCGAAACAGCCGGCCAAGCCAGCGGCGTGTCCTTGATGGAGGTTTCGTTAATGGTGTCGAGCAGCAACGGCTTCAAATGCGTGCGGAACCAGTGGTGGGCCGGAATGTCGAACCCCTGTTTCGACCGGCACAGGACAACGTTCGGCAGCTTATCCCGCATGAGGCCGCGCAGCAAGAACTTCAGTTGGCGCCCGCGAATCTTCATATCCTCCGGCAGCGTGGCCGCAAACTCCACGATCCGGTGATCGAGGAACGGCGGCCGCACCTCGAGCGAGTGCGCCATCGACATCCGATCACATTTATATAGGATGTCTTCGGGCAGATAGAGCAGTTGGTCCAGGTAGAGGAACCGCTGCACCCCTTCCAGATCCGGCAGCGGTGGACAAAACTGAGAGGGGGAAATTCCGACACCCTGGGGTAGAAGTTCCCGGCACTGGGCCGCCGAGCACGATCCGTTCCAAAACAGGTGAGCGGCGGTGGGCGGAAGCAATGAACCTTCCAAGAACCGCTTCAGCTTGTATTCGAAGCTGACCTTATCGTTCGAAATGGGGAGCAGGTGCGCCAACCCCAAGGCGAGCCGCCGTAGGGGCGCAGGTACATACCGCGCATATCCGGCGTACCGGTCTGCCAGGTAGGTCGCATATCCGCCGAACAACTCGTCGGCTCCTTCACCCGAGAGCGCGACGGTTACGTGGCGCCGTGTCATCTCCGACAGGAAATACACCGGCAATGCGCCAGCGTCCGCCGAGGGTTCGTCGGAAAAGTGAGCGATGCGCTGGATGGCGTCGGGCAAGTTCTTCTCCGGCGACAAGTCCAGTTCGTGGTGATCGGTGCCGTACACCTTCGCGACTGTCTGGAAAAACGGCGTTTCATCGAACGAGCGGCCGCGGAACGAGACAGAGAATGTCTTCAGTTTGCCGGGGAAGTGCTTGGAAGCGTAGTGGGTGATGGTTGAGGAGTCGAGTCCGCCGGAAAGCCAAACGCCGAGAGGGACGTCGGATACGAGGTGTTCCCGGACCGAACGGTCAAGAAGAAAATCCAACTCTTCTTTGGCTTCGGTAAGCGGCCGCGGTTGCGGGTTGAACCGCAACTGCCAGTAGCGGTTCTGACGGATCTCGCCCTCACACCATTCCAACCACGAACCCGGCGCCAGCTTCGTAATCCCCGAGATCATCGTGTACGGCTGCGGAATGTAGTTGAGCGCCAGGAAGGACGATAAACCTTTGAGGTCCAGTTGGCGCGGCACGTCCGGGTGGACCAGGATGCTTTTGAGTTCCGACCCGAAATGCAGGTCGCGCCCGCGCCGGCATATATAAAGAGGTTTGATTCCGACCCGGTCCCGCGCCAGCACCAGCCGCCGCGACGGTTCGTGCCAGATCGCAACCGCGAACATGCCATTCAGGCGTGCGAAACAGCCGCTGCCCCATTCAAGCCACGCATGCAGGACAACTTCGGTATCGCAATGCGAGTGGAACCGGTGACCGTGTTGCTCGAGGTCGCGCCGTAATTCCAGGAAATTGTAGATCTCGCCGTTAAAGCAGATGACCGTGGAGCCATCGTCAGACCGGATCGGCTGGTCGCCTCCGGAGAGATCGAGGATCTTCAGGCGGACGGCGGCCAGCGACACACTTGTGGCGCTATGAACACCCTGTTGATCGGGTCCGCGATGCCTGATCGCTGCCGCGGCACGACGGATGATTTCCGGGGCTGGACGGCCACTAAGATGCGTGAACCCGGCGATACCACACAAAGGAAAGTCCCTCAACCCGTTACTAACGACGGAATTGAGGTCAGGATAGCACTTTTAGAGGATGGCCAGCACTCCCTTGCGGTGCTTGTGCTTCTCCTCGTAAGAACGGATGCGGCGCTTATCGGACGCATTCAGGTCCTGCACCTTCGACTTGATCTGCGGAATCGTCAGGTGCTGATAGTTTTCGATGGGCAGATTACGGTCCGGCGACTGGCCTTTGCGGTCCTTGTCCTTCTCGCCCTTCGTTTCGCCGTACTGTGCGCGCTGCTTGTTGACGATTCGCGCGGCCACCTCCTCTTCACGGCCGGGGTACCGATGTTCCTTCCTGAAACCGGACTTCAGCTTTTCGTATTCACGTTCGCGTTTTGGACTTGCGCCACGGGGCATTCAATGAACCTCCTGCCCCGTAGACAAGAGCAACGGCGAAGCTATTACAAAAGCTGCGCGTGTTGCCGGACAAAGGCCTCAACCTGCGACTCGTCAGGCGCGATGTGATGGAAGTATTCGGCGTACTGCAATCCGTACGGCTTGGCCCGGCTGCGATCGCGCGCCAGCGCGAAATATTTCGTGTAGTTCCGGTTGGCCGTCTCGTCGTCGTTGCCGAGGATGGCCAGTTTCTTGCCCTGGGCGGCGAGCTTTCGGCGCAGTTCCGCCCCGTTATTGCCGGCCGGACCCTGCGTCACGTTCGCGACGTTGGCATGCACTTTCTGATCGATGTAGCCAGAGATGTCAACCACGCGGTTCACGAGTTGCGGTCCACGGGCGTAGTAATACTTCTCCCGCGGACCGTGCGGCTTCAGACCGGCTTTGAAATGCTCCGGATAGTCCCACTCCGAGTTCGCCATCCAACAGGCCGACTCAACTGCACGCGCCGTAATGTAGTGGTCCGGGTTGCGTTCATAGAGCGCGGAAGGGTCGTAAACGAACACCGTGTCCACCTTGTAGAGGCGGAACAGGAATACCAGCCGTGCGCGGATCTCGATCAACGGCCAGGCATCCATGTTGTGATTCGGATAGTTCAGGAAGATGGCTTCTTTGAGCTTCAACCGCCGCGCCACTTCCTTGGTGTCGTTTTCGTTCTTGAGGACGATGTCGCCGATGGAGGACCCGCTGCCCGCCATCGAGTCATTCGACATCGTGATGAGGATGCCTTCGTAGCCTTCGTCAATCAGCTTCAGAATGGTGCCGCCCGCGAAAATCGGAATGTCGTCGCAATGCGGCTGAATCGCCGCCAGCACTTTGCCCTTGTGCGGTTGGCCGCTCTGCTTGCGCTCCACTACGGGCTTAACGGTATAGGAGATTGATCCGGTTCCTCCCGCTTCGGCCTCCTGGTCGAACTCAGGGGTGTTTTGCAGCAGGTTCATCGAAACAGATGAGCCGAGGAAATGACGACGGTCCATCTGGATATTCTAGTTTGCACGAGAGGCTCAAAGGTGCAGGACAGCCTTCAGTTCTGCTGAGAGCGCATCAATGGAATACGAGCGAGCGGCGAGTTCGCGCGCGTTGCGTGCCATGGCGAGGCGGAGATCCGGGCGGTCGAGCAGCAGGCGAATGTACCGCGCGTATTCGTCCGCATCGTTACAGGCAAACCCGGTGTGCCCGTGTGCGAGGTATTCGCGCATTCCTCCGCTGTTGTTGACGATCACTGGGAGACCGCACGCCATGGCTTCGATCATGGCGATACAGGCAGTTTCCTCCCAGTGCGGTGCATGCGAGTAAACCCATAAGTCCAGTTGCTGCAGAAACTGCGCCGGGTCGACGGAATCTTCAGCTAACGTTTCGAGGTGCCTATCAGAAGCGTCTCCGGCTATGTTCTGAGCGCCGAGCATCCGCATCACGACATCGTGCGTCTCGGCCAATTGCTGTAGGAGCGGCGAGTGTAGCCCGGAGAACTTCTCCGGAGCATCGCGACTGTGCCGGCCGAGGACCCACGGTCTTGCTGTCGATGTGCGGCTTGCCGGGCGGAAACGATCGCAATCCACTGCGCAGCGAACAACTTCAACCCGTTCCGCTAAAGGCCACAACCGCCGGGTCTCCACAGCCTGATCCCACGAGACGTACCAGAGAGCATTCGCTCGGCCACTGAACGGGTGGAGCAATCGTTCGAGCGGTTCGCACCAATAGAGCGCGGGAGCCAAAATGACCATTGCCCCCGATAGCGCGAGTTGTGCGGCAGCATTCGCTGTTGCCCGTTCCCATAGCCCCACCACAATATGTAAGTCCGCCCAGCGACCTTCGCCTTGGTTATAACTAATCAGGTCGATGTCCGCGTTCCGCAGCGTAGCCACAACGGCCGGTAAGACGTGTTCAGACACACTGGCCATGCGAACGGTGACGGGTAAACGCGCCAAGGCCCGGACGAGAGTTATGGCCTGCTGAACCGACCCATTACCACTGCCGCAGGCGGCGATCACCTCAATACGCATCGAGGCGCCCTAAACCTAAGCCCCGGCCGACTGTGAGCGGTCGGCTTTGGCACGGCTTCGTGGCATGGCCGCCCATCGCTCGCAAACTGATTGCAGACTTAACATGCCGGCCGCAGAGTTCCGTAGCTCCATCAGGTCTTCCAGGACTGTCTCGAAATTCAGTCCGGCTGTTTTGACTCCGCTCTGCTCAAGCAATCCGGGCAAGATACGATATGCAACCCATAACCGGGCCGCCTCCCACGTGCCAATATTTGCGCCCCGCTTCTCCGATTCCACCCATTTCAGCCGCAAGAGATCCCGCACTTGGTCCGTCGTCTCCTGCGGAGGAAGAACGTAGCCAAGTGCTTTGAGCCGGCTCACACTGTCGCCATCATCGGTTCCGCTCAAAGACTCCGGGCGCTTGCAAAGATACATAACCATGCGGCCGTAGCCGTATTCTTCCAGCTGAAACCAACTCCACCCACAGCCGGCCAGATGATCATCCCAATCGGGGTGCGGCATCCGGCTCTCGTTATAGATTGCGTATTCCCAGCGTTGATGAGGCCCCGTTTTGGGGCGGCGAAGGCGCAACCTGGCGCTGCTGATCCGTGCAGAGGGGACCTCGATCACCTCCCACCGTCCTGCCCCAACGGAACAAGCGGAGTTGCGGAATAGAGCGCCGCGGTATGTTCTTTCATATCGTAGTTGTTGCCCATACGAAAACCCCGTTACAGCATATCGCGTGCGCTGACGCCCCAGCGCGCGTTTGATAGAAGCCGCGCAAACAATGCATCAGTCAGTCGCAAACAAGGCCGAAGCCCCCAGTTACTTGAGGCTAAACTCGGCCCGGTGGAGAAACGGTTGGCGATACGGCAGTTGGTTTCGACATCGAACCACGACCCGCCTTTGAGAACCCGGCTATCGCCGATGATCGGCCCCGCGGGATCTGCAGTAACCTCCCCGGCTAACTCATGTCCGGCGTCGGGCCACGACAACGCGAACCAGTCAGAACACCACTCATAAACATTGCCGGTCATGTCGAAAAGGCCCAGCCCGTTCGGCCCATAAGTTCCGACGGCGGAGGTATCTTCGCCTTCGACGTTCGCCAGCGAGCGATCGTAGATTTCGCCAAAGCTCCACCGTGTCGACCTGCCACCGCCCGCCGCGTACTCCCATTGCGCTTCCGACGGCAGATCGAAACTCAGTCCAGTTCGCGCCGAAAGCCAGTCACAGTAACTCCGTGCATCGTACCAGCTCACCTGCACAACGGGATGGTTGATTCTGTCCTTAATGGAAGATTGCGGACCGAGCGGGTGCAGCCAGTCCGCGCCATCGACAAACCGCCACTCGCCGTCTGACCAATGAAGGCCGGCGCCATTCTTTTCGGCAGTTGTGAAATAAGCCGCATCCTTGGCGAACTCGGAGAACTCGAGATTAGTTACAGGCGTCGTGGCGAGAAAGTAAGAAGACACTGCCACCTTGTGCCGCGGCCGCTCATGCTCGTAACCATCGTCCGATCCCATCAGGAAAGTGCCTCGCCGCACGAATGTGTAATGCCGGTTCGCGATAAGTATCGACCGGCCGGGGATCAGAACATGGGGCTGCTGCCCGTGACCCGGCTGCCCCAATTCCTGCGGCGATAGGCGGATAAGATTTTCAACGTCAGCGGAACGCCGCTTGTCCAGCACGAGCGTCTGCCGCTCGACGGTAGGTTCGCCCTTACTCCGCAGGATTCCTGCAATCTCTTCAGTGATTTGCGTTAGGTCAGTATCTATCTGACTGTCGCTCCCCACCGATAGTGGACGCCCATCCCGGGGACGGGCCTGTAGGCGGGCGAGCCACCCCACTTCATTCCACGTGCAAGGCTTGGCGATCACAGGAACGATTGTCAACCCGAACTCGGCGGCGCGCCGCAGCAGCCTGGGCACTTCTTCCCGGTTGATGAAGTCCGACGTCAGGAATTCAGCACTAATCACCAAAACCGCTACGCTGGCTCGCTCGATCGCGGTTTCAATCTCCTTGTACCAGTCCCCACCCGCTCCAATCCGCGTATCAACCCAAAGGTCTAGCTGCTCTTGTTTCTGAAGGACACGAAGGTGAGTTACCAATCTCGCGGTCAAGTCTTTGTCGCGATGGCTATAGCTCACAAAGACTGTCGGCGAACCCATAGTTGAAATCTACGGCCCCGTGTAATAGAACGACAGGTTAACTTTTCCAGACTTATAACCAAGATCGTCCGCTTTGATACCGAGCGTCTTGCCGCTCGGGAGTGTGACCCAGCATGTTTGTCCTTTACCGATCTCACACATCAGGTAGGACTCCGGCTCGAGCGTTTGCCCTTTGGCCGGCTTCAACGATTGGTAATCCTTGATGGAGATAGGCCGGGATGCCGCTAATATCGCGCTGTTAGTCGAAAACAAGCCGATTGTCGCGACGTCGTCAGTAGAGAGCGCGGCCAGGTGCAGCGCCACGTTGTCACCTAAGCGGTACACCCTCTGCCCGCTGGTATTCGTATTCCACTTGCCCGCGGCGACCGGGAGCGCCCGGCTGTGTGCCTGAGCCGCACCTTCCGCCACCGCGGCCACAGACAGCACGTCTGTTCCGGTCGCGTTCTGCTGCCAACCCATGGCATAGAAGGCGAACGAGGTTTGCCCGATCGGCGCCGTACCGAGGCGCTGAATGTCTCGGGTGGCATCCTTTTTGCGCACCAGAAAACAGGTGACAGGTCCGGCATGGCCAGGAGGAGACGGGCAGGCATTCGATGCAATCAGCTCATTCAACTTGGGCGATACGGCCTTTTCGTTGTCGATGATCGGAGCCTTCGGCTCCAACGGACTCGGCAGCGAGAACACGAACATTTTCGCCGTAGCCGAACTCCGCCGCCGCAGATCCTCAATGATTACGCCGAACTTCGGATTGTTCGCCGGATGCACAAACCAACTGTTCTGCGGGACGATCAGCGGATAGAAGGCCGGCACGGGCGAGGCCGCGGGAGCGGAAGTCTGTGCCTGCCGCAGTTGCTGCTGTTGTTGGCCCAATGTCGTAAGCAGGCGCTGATTATCTGCCTCCACTTTCTGGATTCGCTCACGAAGTACGGCAGCTTCCTTGTCCGCCGGTTCCGGAGGAGGGCCTTGTTGTTGCACGTCCAGCTTTAGATCGCGCACCCGCGCCGCCTGGTTCAGCCGCATTTTCAGAGCGGAAACCTCGTCCTGCAGAGTGCGAATCTGGGCAGCCGACCAGTCGTCGGTTGTCGCTTTTACCGCCGGCGCTTCTTTCGCCTTCTTATCCAGCACCTCAGCCTGCCGCTTGTAGTCGCTCAATTCCTTTTCGAGTTGCTCACGTTCACGGCCTTTCGCCGTCAGCAATGCCACCTCCGCCGCCCTGGCGTTCGCCGCGTTTTCGAGGGCCTTCGCATGCACTTCCGCCCGTTCCGCGATACCGCGCTGTTCCAGTGCATTGTTGGCCTCGCGATCAGCGCGGTTCCGCTCCTGGGCTAAGCGCATGACAGCATAACTCAAGCCAATGACAGCCAGCGCCATCAGCCCCAGCGCCAGCCATCCCAGGCGCCGCTTCTGTTCGAGCAACTTCCGCCGCTCCTGCTCATGTCGCGCCAACGCCTGGGCCGTTTCCAACTCCCGGTGTTGCCGCTCCTCTTCCTGCCGCTTGGCCTCATCCTGCGCCTTCCGGCTTGCGGCCAGGAATTCACAGATGCGCGCGTACCGCACCTCGCGTTTCGGGATGTACTGTGCCGCCCAGGCAGAGTTCCAATGATCGTCCCGCTGCAGGCTTTCGATGTAGGAAAGATCGGGATCTTCCGTGTAGTCAGCCTGGCGCTTCACACAACTGGACACGTCGCGCAGCCACTCCGCGCTTCGAGCCTCAGCCGATACCCACTCACCGAGTAACTTCCATTTGCGGATCAGGCTTTCGTGCGAGATATCGATGATCGACCGCGGTCCGAGCGCTTTGCCGGTTGTTGAAAACAGCAGTGAGTTTTCGCGGGCCGAGTACAACTCGACCACGCTATTCACTTGCGCGCGTTCGTGTGCGGTCCGCGCACCGGTTACGGCGTAGATCCACCGCAACCGAGCGGGGCGGCGCACCGCGCTTCCATCAATGGTTGTTGTGATACACCGGAACAGCCGGCGAGCCCACGCCTTGGTATCCTCGGACAGGCTGTCGTACAACTCGGCCGCATGCTGATCGAGCGCGGACCCGGTTTTGCTAACCTCCTCATAATCCTCAATGCTCAGCACACGCGGCTCGCTCTCCCGGCTGGAGTGATCGAAAGTGCGCATCAGCGCGTGCTGCAACACGGGCAATTGATCAGGATCGTCACCGGCATCGGTGAGAAGCCTCTGTACCAGTGCCGGCGACACGTCAGCCCCAGCCAGGCCTACCGGCCGCTCGATGGTCGCTTGCCGCTGGTTTAAGGTAAGGCGCGGGATCAGGTACTGGCTCCGATTCAACGCCTCGGCCAGTCCTGGAAAGTGCGTGCAGTACCCCAGGAATTCCGACCGCATCGTGAGCACCACATAAATCGGCTCATTGAATGCTTCGGTGGCCTCAATCAGCAGGCTGACAAATAGCGCCGCCTCCGCTTTGCTCGCCGGATGCCGGTTTTCTTTTGCGAACCGGAACAACTCCTCAAACTGATCGACAACCAGCAGCAGGTTCTCACCGGCCCGCAGCTTTGCGTTCCGCACAGCGTTCACCAGCCCATAACTACTGCGGCCCAATAACTCCCGCAGCGCCGCGGGATCTTCAGAGTCGAACACTTCTCGCGCCGCAAGCGCCTGGGTCAATTCCTGCAGCGGCGCGCTTCCGGGACGCATGATCGCGATCCGCCATCGCGAACTGGTGCCCACCAGGTACCCGCGCTGCAGCACAGGTAACAGACCCGCCCTGACTAACGACGATTTGCCGCTTCCCGAACTGCCGATTACCGCCAGAAACCGGTTGTGCGCCAGCCGTTCCACCAGCTCCCGCGTATGCGCTTCACGTCCGAAAAACAGCAGCGATTCGTACGACTCAAACGGCCGCAGCCCGACATACGGATTATCCAGCGCCAGTACCGGATCGAACTCAGCCGCCGGCATAAGCACCGTCCGTCTTCCTCAGTCTGGCCAGGAAGGGCTCAAGGCGACCGAGGTCCACCCGGTCGGGCTCCGAAACAAGTTGCACCGGATACGTCTGGAATGGCGACGGATCGTCCACCACAAAACATTTCGAGCGGAGTGGCGGCCGCTTGTACAACCGCTCGGCCGTGCAGACATCCCAGGCGTTCTGCTGCAGCCACGGGAAGGGAGCGCACTTCCGGAAGAGCAGCACACCTTCACACTGCTTCAACAACTGCTCGTGCCGTTCCGCGAACCCATTCCGCGACGGCAGAAACACATTCAGCGCTTCTCGATCTTCGATCTTCGAACGCCACTGCTCCGCCAGTTTGCGGTCTTCCTCTTCCGTCGGGTCGCAAATCAGGTATACCCCGCCTGGCCCGGCGGCGACCCCGTTTACCGCCGGCTCCTCGGCCGGAGCGGAAATCAGCCCCACCGCCGCTGAAATCATTTCGCGATCGTTGGTGCCCGTCAACAAACGTGTGGTGGCGGGCAGCCCGTTTAGCCGGCCTACCGACTCGAGTAGCGCCGCCTGCTGTTGCGACGCTCGCCCGCGTGCTTCCGGATCGATCCAGATCAGCGGGCGCACTCCCAATCGCGCCGCTTCTTTCAGCTGAAACGTAACAAACGGGTCGTATTCCGCGCCCAGTACAAATACGGCCGCCACCGCCTGTTCCAGTTCGGCCTCAACCAGTTCCCGAGTGGTGAAGTCCAACTCCGAAACACCCACCGGAGCCACGTTGTAGCCCTTCTGATGCAGTTGTTCGCGGAGCTTCTCCGCCGCCGCGATCATGTCCTGTGCCGGGCACGAGACAAACACTTTTTCCGACCGTGACCGCATTCGCCGCAAGAGGTCAACCAACGCCGCCGTCGTCCGCCGCAATTCGCGCCGGAAATCGTCGGTTCCCGGCGTGAACTCCATGTACTCCGCCTCGCCGTTAAAGAAGTTCGCATGTTGCAGCCGCGGCAGAAACTTCTCGTGCGCCCGGTTGGCCCACGGCGCCTTGATCACTTTGAACAGCCGGAAGATCGTGCCGACCTTCATTTTGTCCAGGCACGGCATTTCGTTTTCCTGCAACTGTTCGACGGTACAGAACTGGTTGAGGAAACACGCGCGCTCTTTCCCACACCACCTCGATGTGCGGTAGCTGGGAGAGACGATCGTCAGAAACGCGGCCGACCGCTTGATGCCTTCTTCGATTTCGCTTTTCCAGTCCTCGGCAACCCGGATCTCTTTCACATCCTGCCAGATCGAGACCCTCACCCCAAGCTCGCGCCCGAGCGACTCGCGCAGGTTTTGCTCGAACATTCCCACCCATTCCCGCTCGTCGGCGTGCGAATAGCTGATGAAAAGATCGTAGTCAAAGCCCGGCACATAGGCCATATCGCCGCCGCCCTCTCTATAGTGGTTTCTGGATTATATCCGAATCACGCGGTCGACGCCTTAGCGTTTAGGCGGCCGAAACGCGCCTCTTGACAAGACTCCTGGAAAGTTATACCTAAGTTAACTGTATTCAGAGGTCGAAAGCATACAAACCTGGTTGTTTAGCTTTCTTAAGGCTCAAGGAGAACTAATGAGGATTCCTCAAACGTGTGGAGTGGCTGTGCTTGCCCTCTTCAGCGCCGCGACCCTACTGGCGCAGGGTGAACGCGGCACCATTACCGGGACTGTGACGGATAGCACAGGCGCGATCGTCCCGGGCGCATCGGTGACTTTACGCAACCTCGGCACCAATATTCAGACCCGGGCCGAGAGCAACTCATCGGGTCTGTACGTTTTTCCGGCGCTCAATCCTGGCAGCTACGACGTTACCGTCGAGAGGGCCGGCTTCCGCTCCCGTAAGATTTCGAACATTCCGCTGACCACCGGTCTCACTGCAACCATTGATGCAGTGCTCGAAGTCGGCCAAGTGGCCGAAACCGTCGAAGTTCAGGCCGCCGCGGTCCTTTTGGAAGCCCAAACTTCCGGCCTCGGCAAAACCGTTGAGACACGCCGTGTAGTGGAACTGCCGCTGCTTGGCCGCAACCCGCTGCAGTTGGCTGCGCTGGCGCCTGGAGTTATTCCCAGCCGCGGCCAAGTGGGCGCCGGCGGCGATGCTATCGGCCAGGCCAGCAACTCGCGCATTTCAGGCGGGCTGGCAATGCAAAACGCCATTCTGATGGACGGCGGCGACAGCCGCGGTTTCACGTCGGGCGGACAATCGTACGCATTTCCGATTGAATCGGTCGCGGAGTTCAAGGTAGAAACTGCGAATTATTCGGCAGAGTTCGGCCGCGCCGCGGGAGGCACGATCAACGTTGCCTCACGCTCCGGCACGAATGAGTTCCACGGGGTGGTTTACGAATTCTTGCGCAGCCAGAAGCTCAATGCGAACTCCTGGACGAACAACCGTAACCGCGTTGCACGCGCACCATTCCAGTTCAACCAGTATGGCGCCGCGGGCGGTGGCAGGATCATCCGCGACCGCACGTTCTTCTTCGCCAACTACGAAGCGGTACGGCAGGGCAGTCCCAACAACTTCCTCGCCACGGTGCCGCTGCCGCAGTGGCGCACGGGCGACTTCCGGAATACGTTCGATCGCGACGGGAACCAAGTCCAGATCTTCGACTACAGCACCACGCGCGTGGACCCCAACAATCCGAACGGGTTTACTCGCGACCTGTTCCCCAACAACATCATTCCCGCAAATCGCATACACCCGATCTCGCAGCAGTTGATGAAATATTGGCCCGAGGCGAACCGCGCGGGCGAAGGCGCGGCGCAGGTGAATAACTACTTCAAGGCCGGCAAGAACGTGAACAACATCGACTCGTGGTTTTCGCGCATCGATCACCAGATCAGCGAGAAACACCGCCTTTTCGGGCGTTTTGCAGGATCGCAGAACGAGTCTTACCCACTGGGTTTGATCGATGCCACCTTCCCCGCCACCAGCACCGCCACGCGCCCCACGCGCAACGCCGGCATCAGCTTGACCTCTACGTTCTCGCCCAACCTGCTCGGTGAGTTCCGCGTCAGCTACACGCGCCTGCAGAACAACTCGCGTCCCGAAAGCGAAGGCTTCGATCTGGCGAGTGCCGGGTTCCCGAAGGCTCTGGCCGACGCCGTCACCTACAAGCAGTTTCCGCAAATCCAGGTCCAGCAGTACGCCAGCGGTTCCGGTCTTGCGGTGGCCACCTTCGGATCCACCGAGGTCAGCAGCCTGGGCGGCAGCGGCCGCGACCTGTTACCGCAGGACACCTGGCACGCGCAGTATCACGTCACCTGGATTCGCGGCCGCCACAAGATGAAGGCCGGCATCGATCTTCAGCGCCTCAAAATGGCCGCTTTCAACTCGCGGCTTTCGGGCGGCCAGTTCAACTTCGACCGCACTTACACGCAGGGCCCGAACCCGGCTGAGACCAAGTTGAATTCGGGTAACGGGTTTGCGAGCTTCCTGCTTGGTGTACCGATTTCCGGCAGCCTGGATACGACGCCCAGCATGTATCTCGTCCAGCGCTATAACTCGGCCTACTTCCAGGACGACTGGCGCGTCACCAACAAACTCACGCTAAACCTCGGTTTCCGCTATGAGTACATCTCGCCGTATGCCGAGAAGTTCGGGCAGATCGGCTACATGGACACGAAACAGGTGGATCCGCAGTCGGGCTTGCCTGGCGTCTTCGTGTGGACAAAGCCGGGCGAATACCACCATGACCCCAACTACTGGACGCCTGCCCCACGCGTGGGCATCGCCTACCAGTTGACCTCGAAGACCGTCATCCGCACGTCGGGCGGAATTTTCAACGCAGCCAATAACGGACTGAACGCGGCCGCTTCTGACTTCGGCAGCGGCTTGTTCGTGAATAACTCCCTGTCGTTGGGCGCCCCGAACCCGATCCAGTTTACTCCTCCCGTCGGCGGCAGTTGGTCGAACCCGTTCGCGGCCGGCTTGGTGTTCCCGGTGAAAGGACAAACGGCATTTCAGGGCCAGAACATTCGCGTGGAGTTCCGTGACCATCCGAACGCCTATGTCGGCATGTGGTCCTTCTCGATTCAACATCAGTTGAGCAACAATATCGTTGCCGAGATCGGTTACGCAGGGTCCAAGACGACCCACCTGTTCTGGAATCGCATGGATAACGCCAACGATCCGCTGCTGCTCTCGCAGTGGGGCTCGCGCCTGCTCGACACCGTGCAGAACCCGTTTTACGGCAAGATCCAGGGCGGCATCGGGGCGTTCCCGACCATTCAGCGGCGCCAGTTGCTGCGTCCCTTCCCGCAATATCAGCAGATCCTGGCGATTCGCCGTCCGTATGGCGACGCACAGTATCAGAGCATGGTCGCCCGTATCGAAAAGGCGTACTCGAAGGGCTTCACGGTATCGTTCGCCTACACGCTCTCGAAGCTGATCGCGTCCACGGCGGAATCGAACACATGGCTGATCGGCCCCTCGAACGCGCTCTACGATCCCAAGTACAACCGCCACGTGGAAGGCAACGACACGCCGCACCGGTTCGTGATGAGCCATTTGTGGGACATCCCCTTCGGCATCGGCAAGTCGCGGTTCAACAAAGGCATCCCGGCACGGATTCTGGGCAACTGGCAGTTTGGCGGCATCACCGTTCTTCAGGCCGGCCGCCCGATTCTCATCAGTGCCCCCGATACCACCGGTCTGCTGGAGTTCCAGTACACCAACGGCCGCGCGAACCGTTTAAAGAGTGCGGTGCTCGACAGTCCGACCAAGACGAAATGGTTCGACACCACCGCGTTTGAGCGTGCCGCGGCATTCACTGTGCCCACGGATAGCCTGAGCCAGCCGGACCTCCGCACCCCCTGGCGCACCGCCTTCAACTGGTCTGTCTTCAAGAACAACCCGATCAAGGAAGGCCGCTACAATATCCAGTTCCGCATGGAGATGTACAACGTCTTCAATCAGGCACAGTTCGATGTGCGCAACGCTTCAACCGATTTGACCAACGCGCAGTTCGGCCAGATCACAGAAGGCGACGGATCGCGTAATATCCAGTTCGGGCTCCGCCTCGTCTTCTAAGTCAGGAGTCACTCGATGGATCTAAATCGACGATCATTTGTACGATTGGGGTCTGGCGCCGCGGGCGCCGGCCTGCTCGGCTACGCCGCTCAGCAAACCAAGCGAGCCGACGGCATCAAGCTCGCTACGTTCTTCACCGACAACCCATCCGACAAAGACCTGGCCCTGCTCCGGCACGCCGGTGTCGATGCCGTTTCCATCTGGACTTCCACCGCCAACAACAATGCCGAATGGATGTTGGCCACTAAGAAGAAAATGGAGGCCAACGGCGTCCAGATTTATAACATCGGCATGATCGACTTACATTGCGATCCGACGATCGTCTTAGGCCGCCCTGGAGTCGACACGAAGATTGAGCAATACAAGACCTATCTCGGTAACCTAGGCCGCGCGGGCATCGGTTACACCACGTATGCCCACATGTCGAACATCAAAGATCAGCCGACTCCCGGTTTCTACCAAACCGCAGCCGGCAGGACTCGCGGCGGCGCGCCCACTCGCGAGTTTGACCTGACAGTGGCCAAAAAACTCCCGTGCTCGTTCGATAAGGAATACCAGGAAGACCACATCTGGAAAACCTTTACCACGTTCATCCGCGCCGTCATGCCCGTTGCGGAAAAGAACAAGGTGCGCATCGGCCTGCATCCCGACGATCCGCCGGTAGCCTCGCTCGGCTGCGTCGCTCGTGTTTTCCGCACCTACGAAGCTTACGAGCGTGCCTTCCAGATCGCCGCGAGCGATAACTTCGGTGTCTGCCTTTGCATCGGCACGTGGGGCGAAGGCGGCAAACAGGGCTTTGGCAAAGATCCTGTTGAAGCTGTCCGCGCTTTAGGGGCCAAGAAGAAGATCTACAAAGTCCACTTCCGCAACGTCTCCGGTCCGCTACCAAAATTCCAGGAAACCTTCGTCGATAATGGGTACTTGGATATGTACGCGGTGATGAAGGCGCTCCGCGACGTCAACTTCGACGGCATCGTCATCCCGGATCACGTGCCCGGCGGCGCCGTCGGCTATCCGTCCGCCGACAACGCTTACACCATTGGTTACATGAAAGCCCTGCGCGACCGCGTCAACGTAGAAGCCCGGCGCGCCTAACTTGTCCATCCCGTGGCGGCGACTCACGCTCGCCGCCATTGGTGTCTTTGCGCTCAACCTCGCGTTCCACTACCCCTACGCGACGCTCGGCTACACCAACTTCTGGTCCTCTAACGAAGGCGCATTTCTCGCCCTCGCCCGAGCACAGCAAACCCAGACCTACGGTCCCGCGGACTGGTGGCCGTACTGGAACGCCGGCCTGCCGTTCGTCAACACGTACCAACCAGCGCTTCCCAAACTAACTGCCTGGCTCGCCAACGCCGCTCATATTGACGTCGTCCATGCCTATCACTTCATAACGGCTACCGCGCTAACAATCGCGCCACTCGCCGTGTTCGCGCTGGCGTTCTTCCTCCTGCGTAGCGTTTCAGGCGCAATTGCCACGGCGCTCGCGTATTCCCTGCTCTCCCCTGCCGCGCTCATTATCCCCCGCCTGCGCGAAGGCTCCGGCGAGATGTGGGGACTCCGCCGCCTCCACTCGGCCCTCGTCTATGGCGAAGCTCCGCACGTCGTCGCCCTCGCCCTCACCCCGCTGGCGTGGTTAGCCTTCGCCTGGATGGTCCGCAGCCGCCGCTTCGGCGCCTTACTTGTTACAGTCATCCTGGCGAGCGCCTTAGCGCTAACTAACTCCTACGCCGCGGTCGCCTTTGCCATCGGCTGCGCCCTCTACTTACTAGCCGCCGACTTACGCATCTTTTCATTAGGAATAGCCGCGGCAGCCGCCATCGCGACTTATATCGTAATCGCCCCGTGGTGGCCGCCCATGCTCTTACGAACACTAGCCGCCGGCACCGAAGCCGTCGCCGTCGGCGGCCATGCCCGCCGCTGGTGGGCTATCGCTATCGTCGTTTCCCTAATCCTGACCCGTCGTATCCTCAACACCGCGAAACCCGCCACCAGGTACGCCGTCCTCACCACACTCTGCTTTGGCGCAATCGTCGTGCTGTCGATGACGTCAGGCGTGAACGTCCTTTTCCATGGATACCGCTACCAGCATGAATTCGACTTCGGCGTCGCCCTACTGCTGGGCATTGTATGCTCCCGCCGGCGGACTGTGATGATGGTCGGCCTCGCCTTGACCGCCACGCTGTTCGTTTGGAACCTCCGCGTTGCCCATCGCCACGCGATTGAAAGCCGGTACAAGGAATCGCTCCCCTACCAGGTCTCGAAGGTCCTGGAGCAGCGCTACCCCAACCGCCGCGTAATGGCCACATCGTCCGAAGCGTTTTGGCTCAACGAGTTCACCAACCTGCCACAACTCAGCGGCGGGCACGACCCCATGGGCGTCAACCGCGCCCAAATGATCGCCGTCTACACCATCTACACGGGCGACAGCGCCGGCGCCCACGATGCCGATATCTCGATCGCCTGGCTGCGGGCCTTCGGCGCCGCCGCCATCTTCGTCCCCGGCCGCCACGGCCGCGACGATTGGAAGCCATTCGCGAACCCGAGCAAGTTCGAAGGAAAACTCCCGCTAGTCTGGCAGTCGGGTGACGATCGAATCTACGAACTCCCCACCAAATCCTCAAGCCTCGCCCATACCATCCCCAAAGATGCGCTCGTCGAGTGTCCCCCAGTCCACGGCCTAGACACCTTCGAAGTCGAGCGCTACGTCAATGCGCTCGATACGGAACCGGGGGTGCTGTCCTTTGACTGGCAAGGCCCCAGTCAAGCCAGAATCCACGGCCAAGTCCCTGCCGGAAACGTCGTATCGATCCAGATCAACCACTACCCCGGCTGGACCGCTAAAGTAAACGGCCGCCCCACCGCCCTCCACGCCGACGGCATCGGCCTTATGTGGCTCGACCCGCGGTGCGGCAGTGGCGGCTGTGAAATCGAACTAACCTTCCGCCACCCGGAAGCGAGGCGCAGTGCACTTTGGCCTTAATCTTCTATACGAATATAGTATATGGCCAACGTGACGATCTACCTACCCGCCGATGTTGCACAGAAGGTCCGGAAGGTTGCCGCCAACGAAGGTAAGAGCGTTAGCCGGTGGATATCCGGGCGTGTAACCGAACTTCTCGACGATGGTCCAGCCACCGAACTACTGAAGCTATCCGGCGCATTTCCTGACTTCCCGACCTGGACGACCTACGATCTTCTGATCGCGGGTACCGCAATTAGCCGGCGCGCAAGTCTGGCCACGTCGAACACAAAGGAATTCTCTCGCATCAAAGACCTGAGCTTGGTCTCGCTCAGCCCTGGACGTGAGCGGTAATGGCCGCACTATTCTCGTAATACCTGTTCAGCCCGCCCCTACTCACCCTCTGCCATCTGATCTTCCCACTGCCGCTCCAGCATCCGCGCATACTCACCCGACGCGAACAGCTCGAAATCAAACTGCCCCAGAGGCAAGTCCTCAAATGTCGTCGAATGCTGCCGGCACAAAAACAAATTGTCCGCGTACCGGTAGTAGTTCTTCACGAATTCATTCGACAGTATTTCCCGCGACGGCGCTTCCGCCAGCAGTGAATTCAAACCCATAGCCCGCTGGAAGATCGCCCGGTAATCCGCCACACCCCACTGCTTCAGTTTCGCTACCACGCGCGCCGGAGTGGCATCCACCAGCAAGGCCGCGAAGCTCTGGTACTTGTAGCCGCGCTCCCGCAATTCCGGATTCATCTCCACGAAATCCTGGCACTGCTCAATCCAGCGGATCAAATCCCGCCCCACATAGAAGAGCATGCGCAGTTCACAATACCGTCCGTCGAGCAGCCGCCGTTCCAGTTCCTCAACGCTGAGTTCGCCTGAAGGCAGCAACCCCTGCAGCATCAAACTTGCCCGCGAACTCTCTACCAACCGGCCAGGACCGGACGCATCTGAAAACGGGTGAAGAATCAGTGGCGGCAGGGTCCACTGCCGGGTCATCGTGCTTGAACTGGTCTGTGCGGCCATGTGTCTATTGATGCCTTATCGGTTCCTAGCCGCATTCATATTACCACCCCAACACCCTATACAAATGCCCGAAATGGCCTAGAGCAAACCCCGGTCAGGACTAGCGCCGGCGTTCTAGGGTGACCTCCACTTCGAGGGGCTTCCCTTCCCGCAAAACCTTCACCTTCACCGCATCGCCTACCTTCTTCGCCCGCAGCGCATACGTGAAGTCGTACAGGTTCTGAATCGGCTTGCCGTCGAACTCCACCATCGTGTCCCCGCCCTTCAACCCGGCCTTCGCCGCGGGCGACCCTTCCCGCACGTCCGCAAACTTCACGCCGGTCTTCTGCTCCGCCATATCGGGGATCGACCCGAAATACGGACCATACCCCGACCCCGTCGCCGCCGTTCCGGCGTGTGAAACGGGCTTCGCGGGCTCCGCAACTCGCACAAACTGCGGGCGTTCCGGCGCCGCGGCCAGGCGGTTGGCCACCCCCGCCACCACCTCCAGGAGCTTCACCGCCTCAGGCCCGTCGATCTTGTCCCAAGTGTCCGACGGCTTGTGATAGTCCGCGTGCAAGCCGCTAAAGAAGAACAACACCGGTACCTGCTTAGTCGTAAACGATGTGTGGTCGGAGGAACCGTACCCGGTCTGATCGGAGAACTCAAGATGAAGCGTAGACGACTTGGCGAGTTCCTCAAGCATTTCCTTGAAACCCGTCCCGGTACCTAGCCCACCCAAGTACACCTTATGCTCACGGATCCTCCCGATCATGTCCATATTGATCATCGCTACGGCCTTTTCGATCGGGAACTTAGGGTTGTTCACGTAGTACGACGAGCCAAGCAAGCCCAGTTCTTCCCCCGCGAAACACAGAAATACGATGCCCCGCTTCGGCTTCGGCCGCCCGCCGAAATACCGCGCTATCTCGATCACACCCGCCGTACCGGACGCATTATCGTCCGCCCCGAGGTGCGGCGTACCCACCTGCGACGCGGCCATCGAAAACTGCTCGCCCAAACCCAAATGGTCGTAGTGCGCCCCGATCACAATATGTTCATCGGTTTCGCCCGGCAGATACCCCACCACATTGTTCACCGTCTTCGCTTCCCGGTGAATATCGAGGCCTAACGTCACCGTCACGACATCGCTTAAATCGAGGCTCTGCGGCTTCAAGTCCTTATCGATATCGGCTTGGATCGTTTTCAGGTCCTTCCCCTTCGCCGACAGCCACTTCTCGGCGACATCCACCTTCACCTGCACAAACGGGATGCCCGCGTTCGCCGGACCCACGGTCCTCCCGAAGGGTTCCATATCGTCGGCATCCGCCGTATGGTTGCCCGCGTCGTTGATAAAGATGACGCCCTTGGCCCCGTGCATCTTCGCGTTCGTCGCTTTGCTGAAAAACTGCGAATGCTCCGTGTACACCTTGCCCGAAAACACGCTCTTTTCGTCGAATTCCTGCGGTTCGTGCCGCAGCACGAGCACGAACTTATTCTTCACATCGACCGAGGCGTAATCGTCGTAGTTGTACTCCTTGGCCGTAATTCCGTATCCGGCAAACACAACCTGGCCTTCAAACTTACCGCCGCTCGAGAAGTTGAAGGGAACGAACTGCTTCTCCTGTACGAGGATTTTCTTCTTTCCCGCCTCGGTGAACGCAAAATGATTATGCTTACCGAGACGCGCATTCGTGGTGACGCTGAACTGCTGGAAGAAGTGCTTTCCATCCGCCGGATGCAACCCCGCCTCTTTAAACTGTTTCGCGATATAACTCGCCGCCTTGTCTAACTCCGGCATGCCCGTTCCGCGACCCCGTAACTCGGGCGACGCCAGATACTTCACATGCTCGAGATAATGCTGTGGATCAAATTGCGGCGGTCGCAGGTCGGCAGCCAACAGGACCGCAACCGCCGCAACTGCCGCAACCAGGATTCGCGTTACCTTCATTGCGGTTTCACTGGCGACAGTGACGGCAGCGCGCAGCACGCTTCGCCCGCATTCTTAGCCGTGGCCTGATAGCCGATCTCCAGATCGATAATCTGCTTCAGGTTCTCCCATGGCACATAGCCGGCAATCTTCCGTCCATTGATAAACAGCGTAGGAGTCGAGTTCACGCCCAGCGACCGTGCCTCGGCGATCGACCGATTTATTACCGCCTCCGTCGCCGCGTCCAACCGGCAGCTATCCAGCTTCGCCGTATCCAGGCCTTTATCCTTCACCCACGCCGAAAACAGTTGCGAGAAGTTTTCCTGCTTGATCTCACCCTGTTTCTGGAAAGCCCAATCGTGGAAATCCCAAAAAGCTTCCGGTTTCTGGTTGAAGACGCAGCGCCCCGCAATCGCCGCGGGCTTGGCCCAGGGATGGATCTGTTGGATCGGCATGTCTTTGAAGTAGACGCGCACCTGGGTTGGGAAGGCCTTCACCAACTCCGTCCGTAGCGACTTCGCTTCCTGCGCGCAATAGCCGCACTCGAAATCGCTGAACACAACGATCACCACCGGCGCACCTGGCGTGCCGAGTGCGGGCGCACCCGCCGTATTCAGCTTCTGGATGTCCTTCTCGAACGGGTTCTTGCTAACATCGTAAACTTTCGCATCCAGGATCTTCGACCCGTCCCTGGACACATAGAACAGCCGGTCTTCCGACGCATTACCCGCCGAAGCACGCACCGAGACTTCAAAGAATCCGGGGACGTCCCCCGGCTTTGGATCGGCAATCGCCAGATTCACATGCGGCGGATACAACAATAAGTGCCGCAAATATGCTTCGAGCGTCTTCTTATCTAATGCCGACTTAGCCGCCGGCGGAGGCGCCTGTCCGAATACGACAAACGCACAGACTAACAGAAAAAGGAATCGAGTCACAAACCCTCTTACATTACAGGACCGATGCGCCATGGCACGAACTCCTTATGCCCCAGGCGCTCGGCGCAGGTCCGTTGTCCGCCGGCAACGGCCAGCAGCATATCGAAAATCTCGCGGCCAACCGATTGGATAGTCGCTTCCCCATCCGCGATCCGGCCCGCGTTCATGTCCATGTTGTCTTGCATGCGGCGGTACATCGCGGTATTGGTCGCCACCTTTATGACGGGAATGGACGGGAATCCGATAGCCGAGCCACGGCCGGTGGTAAAGCAAATCAAATTGCATCCGCCCGCCGCCAACCCGGTCAGCGACACCGGATCGTACCCCGGCGTGTTCATAAACACGAACCCCGGGGTGTGTACGCGCTCGGCGTAATCCACCGCGTCGGTCATCGTCGATGTCCCAGCTTTCGCCACCGCGCCCAGCGACTTTTCCAATATGTTGGTCAGCCCGCCTTCCTTATTACCAGGCGACGGATTATCGTCGAAGCTGCCGCCAAACCGCGACAAGTACGCCTTATAGTCCGTTACGAAGCTCAACAACCGGTCCGCCACTTCCCGATTTCGCGCGCGCTTCACCAGGAGGTGCTCCGCCCCGAAAATCTCCGGCGTCTCCGCCAGCACCGATGTCGCCCCCATCTCCGCCAGCAGATCTGAGCAATATCCCAGCGCCGGGTTCGCCGTGATGCCCGAAAATGAATCCGATCCGCCGCAGTTGGTACCCAATACTATCTTAGATGCGGGCACCTCGGTTCTGTGTTCCGCTGCCGCGCGTTCCATCATATGCCGGATCGCCGCCCGGGCCGCTTCGACGGTCCCCACCGTCCCGCCCGAAGTCTGCAGCGTCATGCCAACCAACCGATCCTTCCGCAACTTCACGTTCGCATGCGGCGACGCGCCTAAATAGTGATCGATCTGGTTCACCTCACAGCCCAACCCGAGAATGATCGCGCCCGACACGTTGGGATGATCCAGCACACCACCGAGCGTCCGCTGCAACTGCATCGTGTCCGGACCAATTGAATGGCCGCAGCCTTCCCCATGCGGGAACGCAACCACGCCATCGACGTTCTCAGGCAGTTGCTCCCTTGAATAGCTGGCCGCGATCAACTCCGCGGTGTGCGCCGCGCAGTTCGACGCCGCCACTACAGCGATATAGTTCCTCGTCCCCACCCGCCCGTCTTCGCGCTGATAGCCGAGAAATGTAGGGATCGCCCCCGAAGGCTTTGGGAAGGGAATATCCGTCGCCGGGTACTCGTACTGGAACGCAATCTCCTCGAATGCGACATTCTGCACATGCACATGCCGCCCCGCCTCGATCGTCACACGCGCCCGTCCCATCACCTGTCCGTAGCGCACAATGCTGCCGCCGGCCGGAATCGTCCGAAGCGCAATCTTATGCCCCATCGGCACCGGATCGAGGACGGTGACCTCCAGTCCCGCAACCCGGATCTGCTGCCCCGGAGCAAGCGGCGCCCGCGCAATGGCGATGTTGTCCTGCGGACTCAAGTGAATGACGGCAGTCTCCGCCGTCGGTGGCTGTGCAATGTCGACCAGACTCATGGTAAGTAACGCCTATTTTATTGTGGACGGCCCGGGGGCATTTAGCAAAACGAACTTGCCGCAGTCCCACCCCGCTCGCCATAATAAGCACCTATGCCAGAAGAGAAAATCATTGCCGTACTCGGCGCGACCGGGGCCCAAGGCGGCGGCCTGGTTCGCGCCATCCAGGCCGACCCCCAAGGCGGCTTCACCGCTCGCGCCATCACGCGCGACGTCAACTCGGATAAAGCCAAAGCTCTAACGGCACTCGGAGCGGAAGTCGTTAGCGCCAACGTGGACGATCCAGAAAGTCTCAAGCAGGCCTTCGCCGGCTGCTACGGAGCCTTTTGCGTCACCTTCTTCTGGGACCACTTCTCTCCCGAACGCGAACTTGCCCAGGCCGGCGCTATGGCCGAAGCGGCTAAAGCCGCCCGCTTGCGACATGTCATCTGGTCCACTCTCGACGACACGCGCCGGCACATCCCGCTCGACGACGACCGCATGCCCACACTGCAGGGAAAATACAAGGTCCCTCACTTCGACGCCAAGGGCGAAGCTAACCACCTCTTCACCGATGCGGGCGTTCCTACAACCTTCTTACTAACTTCCTTCTACTGGGATAACTTCATCTATTTCGGCCTGGGACCCAAGCGCGGTCCCGACGGCGTCCTCGCCCTCACCCTGCCCATGGGCGACAAGAAACTTCCCGGCATCGCCGCCGAAGACATCGGCCGGTGCGCCTACGGCATCTTCAAGAAGAATGGCGACCTCATCGGCAAAACCGTCGGCATCGCGGGCGGACACCCTACCGGCGAGGAAATGGCTGCCGGACTCGCCAAAGCCATCGGCGAACCCGTCCGGTATAACGCCGTCCCGCCTGAGGTCTTCCGCAGCTTCGGCTTTCCCGGCGCCGACGACTTAGGCAATATGTTCCAGTTCAAACGCGACTTCAACGAAATGTACTGCGGCGCCCGCAGTATCGACTTCTCCCACGAAGTCAACCCAGCCCTGCAGTCCTTTGACGCATGGCTATCCCAAAACGCGTCGCGCATCCCGCTGGACTGACACGCCTCTGTGATCGGGCCGCGGACTTGGCACTTGCGCCCAAGACCCTTCACCATTGCGCACGCAACAGAAAATGCCGGGCCGACCCATCAGGGTCCGCCCGGCGGAGACTAGTAACGGTGGTTACAGTTACGGATTTAGAAGAAGTACTTCAGTCCGAACTGGATGTTACGCGGACTCTGTACCTGGCTGTTGATCTGCCCGAACGTGTTCGGGTTGGCGATGTTCAATCCCGGGGGCGCCCAGCTAACGTGGTTGAACGCATTGAAGAGTTCAGCCCGGAAGTCGAGGTGCTGCTTCTCGGTCACGCGGAACTGCTTGCCGATCGCGAAGTCGAAGTTGAAGAAGCTGGGTCCGCGTTCGGTACCGATTCCGGCGTTGCCGAACTGGCCGCGGCCGGGCTGCCCGTAAGCGCAAGTGCCGTTGTCTATGGCGTTGCCGTTGGCGTCGATACCGCAGAACAGGTTCGCGCGGGCGGCTGTGTCTCCGTAGCCGGGCAGTCCGAACCAGTTATCTACCGTTTGTCCCGCCTCGTTCACTTGCAGCGGGCGATAGTAATTGGCGCGAACGTTGCCGCGCACGGCCATACCCGTTAGATCGTTGGCACGAACGGTGAGCGGGAGGCCGGTGCGAGCCTGGATGTTGAAGCTGGTCATCCAGCCGCCGAAGACGCCTTCGACGAAGCGGTTCGCGCTCGAGCCCCAACGACGGCCTTTACCGAACGGCGTTTCGTAGTTGCCGCCGATGGTGAAGTTGTGACGCACATCATAGAATGCCGGACCGCGGTTGGAACGGCGATCGTAAGCGTTCTGCCAGTAGGCGCCTTCGTTGGAGGTGAAGCCGGAGCCGTAGTAACCAAGGTTGTCGGTGAGAGTCTTGCCGAACGTATAAGACGCGATGAAGTCGAGGCCCGACTTCATGCGGCGACGCATCGTCGTTTGCAGCGAATGGTAGTCCATGGTGGCTGACGATTCGGTGCGGGCGATGTTGCCGACGTTCGGAAGCAGGTTGTAGAGCGGACGGCGGGTGTTCAGCGTGGTCCAGGTATCGAACGCACCCGTACCGGGCACCGGCTGGTTGGCTTCGACCGGGGCGACAAGGTGCGTGCCCTTCTGGCCCACATAACCGGCCGAGAATGAAGTGGCGTCGTCCATTTGATACTCGAGGGTGAAGTTGAACTGCGCGGTGGTTTGTGGGCGCAGGTTCAAGTCCCAGGCACGAGCCTGTAGTTGCGGATTCGGTGTGCCGGCCGGACGAGCCATGTCCAGCGTGATGTTCTGGCTGACCACATCGGAGAATCCGGTGAGAATCGAGCCCGGCACGCGCGGATCGTAGGTGATATCCGTTTCGACAAAGTACGGCGGATTCATGGGCAGGCGGAGGTTGGCGCCCGTACCTTCCATGAAGCTTTGGTAGGCGGCGCCGGCGCGGACCACCAGCTTATTGTTGAAGCCGCCGGGCGTCCACGCAAAGCCGACGCGCGGCATGAACTGCTTCCAATAGCCTTTGTAGAGGGCGCGGCCGTATTCGCCGTTCTCGCTGGGGTAGATCAACTGGCCGGTGAAGGTGTTGATGTTGACCTGGCGATCGTTGACCTCATAGATGGGTTGCATGTACTCCCAACGGAGGCCGAGGTTGAGCGTAAAGTTCGAAGCAACCTTAAAGTCGTCCTGAATGAACAGGGCGGGACGCCAGAAGCGATGGCCCCAGGTGCCGGTGGCGGAGCCGCGGCCCTTGCCGTTCAACTGGTCGAGCAGGAAGTCGGCGAAATCGAGCGTTGTGTATGTGCCCGTATAGCGGAAGGCCCCCAAGGCGCCGTTGTTGCCGGCGTAATAGCGGTTCTGCTGATAGCGCATCAACTGGCCGCCCATCTTGATGAAGTGGCGGCCCTTCTGCCACGTCATATTGTCGTAGACGATGTACTTGTTGTCGGCCGTGTTCGAAAGATTCGCCGTTGAGCCGATTCCAGTCAGGCCGCTACCCAGTGAAATCGAGCTAAGACCGGGGATGGCCTGCCCGCCCGGGATACCGAAGGTCTGGTTACCGTTTGCTCCCAGCAGTCCGCTCCAATCGAGCGTCGAATCGACGATCACCACACGCGAGAACGCGATGCGGGCTTCGTTAACGATCGTGGGCGAGAACGTGCGGTTCCAGTTGACAATGGCGGATCGCGTGGGCGCGCTCTGGGCCGAAGTCATCTGTACGGCCAGCGGGTTCAAGGAACCGGCTGTTTCGTAGCTTCCGATAGAGAAGCGCCCCATCAGGTTGTCCCTGTCGGACAGGCGATAGTCGATCTTCACGTCGCCCTGGTGGTTGTCCAGCTTGGAAGCGGTGGAACCGCCGTAATTCCCGTTGATACCCAGCGCGCCGGTGCCCGCCTGGTTGGGCAACGGATAGAGCGCGGGATTGGAGAACAAGTAGCGAGCGACGGGGCTGAACCGCGACACGGGAATTTGATTGTTCGGGAACTGGCTGCCCGTGAGCGGATCGATGATGCGATTGGAAAAGGCGCTCAGGTCGCCGGTCCGCCAGGCGGCAGGAGCGACGCTGGCAGTTGATGGACCGCCGCTACGCTGGACGGTGCCTTCATAGTCTGTGAAGAAGAACATCTTGTTCTTCTTGATCGGACCGCCGAGGGTGCCGCCGAAGATGTTTCGCTTGAAGCCGTTTCGCCTGGCCGTATTCAGGTTGCGATTGCGGAAGAACCCGTTGGCATCGAGGGCGTTGTTGCGCAGGAACTCGAATACGTTGCCGTGCACCTCGTTAGTGCCGCTTTTCATCTGCAGCATGACGGTGGCGCCGCCCGCGTTGCCGAATTCGGCCGCCGCGTTGCCGGTCAGCACGCGCACCTCTTCGAGTGCATCGACGTTGGGCGAATAGCCTACGCGGTTGTCGATCGAGTCGTTCACGTCCACGCCATCGAGCATGAAGTTGTTGGTCTGCTCACGGTTGCCGTTGACGTATGGACGGGCGCCGAGCCGGTTGTTCGTCCCGGCAGGATCGGGGCTCACTGCCCCCGGAATCAACAGCGTCAACGAAACGAAGTTGCGGCCGTTCAGGGGAATATTCGTGACGGTAGTGGAATTGAGCGTGTCACCGGTCTGGGTCGATTCGGTTTGCAGAATCGGGGCGGCTCCGGTGATTTCCACCGATTGCGTTATTTCACCAAGTTCCATCTTGATGTCGACGCGCGCCGTCTGGTTCACCACCAGTTGGATCGGACCGATCACCGACTTCTTGAATCCCTGCAGTTCGGCTTCAATGTTGTAGCTGCCGACCGGCAGAAAGGGGAGATTGTACACACCGGCGTCGTTGGTCTGTGCAGTGAAAGTAACACTGGTGCCAACGTTGGTTGCCGTAACCTTCACGTTCGGCATAGCGGCGCCGCTTGCATCGGTAACGGTGCCCGTAACCGAACTTGTGATGGTCTGGCTGAAGCTGAGCCCTGCGACGAGGCAGAGCAGCACTAGTAACTTGAGAAGGCTCAAACGTGTAGACATTTACGTTTCAACACCTAATTCGAGATTGAAATCCTGAACTCCCGAATAAAAGGCGAACGTGACCTGGAACAGCAGAACTTCAATGTGAGGAAATACCCATTCACCGAATCTTAAAAACGGAAGAAGCAACGGGGTCAGTACCGCGCGATTCTTCCGAAAATTGAAGAAACAGCTCATTTCGGATGTTCGTTGAATAAAGGGGCAATTCTGGTGCCACCTCGACGTGGTGCTGACGAGTATTGAAACACACTGGACGGGATAGCCGCGGCTTCCGCCGCTTTACACCCGGTCGTCGGACCCGGGAGCTACGTGTGTGAGGTCCGCGCCGGCGATGGACGGACACCCCATGGACTCGATGTGCTCGATCACCAATTGCGTTCCACGCTCGTGACTCACAAAGGGCTTGGTGCGGGGATCGTACATCGAATCCGTGAGGTGCCGTGCGAGCACAACCTCGAACCGAGGCGTGTCATCTGGCGCGCGCCGAACGACCGGTTGAGGATGCCTAATGCACGCTGGCTTTCGCGCGATCCATGTAGCGGCGAGTCGTCACATCCAGACGGATCGCGTCGCCGATCTTCACAAACGGCGGCACCATCACGTCAACGCCGTTCTCAAGGGTGGCCGGCTTCCACACATTGTCCGATCCGTGCGAGACGGGCGCCGTGTCGACGATCGTCACTTCCAGGACATCCGGAATCGCCACCCCGATCGGGTCGCCATCGACGAACTCCATCGCCAAGTGCATTTGCGGCGCCAGGAACGCGGCATTTGGACCGATGATCCGCTCCGGCAAGGCGACCTGCTCGAACGTCTCCGTATCCATAAAGACGTAGTCTTCGCCATCGCGGTAGACGAACTCCGCCGCGCGCCTTTCTACCGTGAGCGTTTCCAGCTTCACTTCCGACCGGAAGCTATGCTCCCACTGCGTCCCTGTCCGGATACTCTGCAATCGGGCGTGGCAGACTCCGCCCATCTTGCCCTGCCCTGGGTGATACTCTGCCGCGATCACACGGTACGGCTCGCCCTCGTACCGGATCGCCATCCCTGTCCGTAATTGCGACGCAAGCACCATTTCGCTAAATCTCCTCTCGAAAATCAGAACGCGGGCCCCGGCCGAGGCCCGCTTCTGGGAGGAGCGACCAGTTTGACACTGGGCGCCATCAGACACCGGAAAACCGATGCGTTTCCTACTACCTCAAATAACCCGTCTAGCTCGGAGTCGGCGCCTCCCCCTGAATCGTCACACGTACTGGTTCCTCAATCAGCTTGGCATCCGGACCGGGAGTCAAGACCATCAGGTGGAAGCGACCGGGCTTCGCCGTTGGTGGAACCTTGAACTCAATCTCAGTAGCAGACTGCTTCGTGATCACTACCTTCCAGTCTGTTGTCCCATCGGTGATGTACACCTCAGCAACATGGGCTTTGTCGAGGAACTCACCGCTTGCCTTCATTACATCGCCGACTTTACCGCTGTCGGGCGAGACCGCCGTCATCTTGGGAACACCATCGGCTCCCGAAACGGGAGCAGGCGCCACGAGAGCGACGGCGAGGAACAAGATCAAAAGAATTACGGAACCTTTCATCTGATAACCTCCCGCCTCTACTATAGGATGCGGTGTCGAGAATTGCAAGGAGAAAATCACCTCCGAAACTGCCTGGAAAAGCTGCCGTTTCCTTCCTGATGCGCGGTTGATTCTCGCCGCTTAGCCGCTATACTGAGGGCGTGCACCTCAGGCACGTTTGGCTGGTGCTCACCGTTGCGGGGGCGTGCGCACAAACCACGCCGCCAGTCCAGATTATTCGCGGCGAACTGCTGCTGTGGCAGGTCCGCGGGCTGGCCGGTGAGATGGCGATTCGTTTATCTGACGGTCAGGCGCAAACCTGCCAGGTGACCCCGGACACCTACATCACCCGCCAGACAATCCGCATCACCCCGGTGGCGGTTAAACCGGGCGACTGGGTCGAAGTGGTGGGCGACCGGCGGGCCGGCAACGATCAGTGCACCGCAGTGACTATCTATGTCCGCCCTCCCGAACCCAAGCCACGGCCCAAGGGAGTCACCGGTCGCGCCCCCATTCCCATCCCACAACCTCGTCTGATGGATAACCTTTATCCTCGCGGCCGCTTGACGTACGCCGGAACGGTCCTCAGCCAGAACGATAAGCGGATCGTCGTCCGTACCCGCAAGGACGGCGACAAGTCGTTCGCCCTGCGCGACGACACGATTTTCAGCGATTCCGGACGCGAGGTCCAAGCCCGTCAAATAGACGTCCATACGCACGTGTTCTTGCGTGCGGGCCAAACTTTCGATGGCGACTTGGAGGTCTACCAGATTATTTGGGGCGATATCCTACAACCGGACCGGCCGTCGGCGCCGTAACGCCTACTTCCGCGACTCCTCCAGGTTTTCCAACTCTTTCCAGATGTTGTCGATCTGGTGCCAGTTCGTCGCTTCCGGACTCTCCAGATGCAAGTCTTTTACACGCAATGTCCCGTGACCGAAAGGGCAGATGTATTCGGTCCGCGGCGGTCCTAACAGCACACGCTGCCAAGAACCGCGCGTAACCGGCATCCGCAGCCGGCGTAAACACGTCCGGCACCGGTATCGCTGATCGAGCACGGCCACATAGCCAAGCGCGACCGCAAACAGGCCGAGGAACAGGATTGCGAATGTATAGGCCAAATCCGTCCCAAATGGATCCAGTTTGACCCGCATGAATGGCTCCGGCTCTGGCCACACGGCGTGCATCGCCTGCCATACGCCCGCCACCAGGGCAGCCGCTAGCGCCAGCTTCATCACGAAGTATGACCAGTATTTCATAACTTTATGACTCCACCCAGTGCCAAAAAGTTCCCCTATTCCTAATGACGAAACAACGCCTTCAAAAGGAACAGAACATTTGCAGGACGTTCCGCCAGCCGGCGCACAAAGTACGGATACCAGGCCGCTCCGTACGGCACGTACAACCGCACGCGATAGCCACGCTTAACCAGATCGCGCTGCAGATCGCGCCTTACGCCGTAAAGCATCTGGAATTCGAAGGCATCGGGCGCCAGCCGCCGCCGTTCGATTCCTCCCAGTGCTGCCAGAATCATGGCCGGATCGTGGGTCGCAAACGCGGGCTCGACGCCCTTCTCGAGCAGCAACTCCACCAGCTTGCGATAGTTCCCGTCCACGTCCTTTTTGTGAGGAAACGCTACACTCGGCAGCTCACTATACGCTCCTTTGCAGAGCCGAACCGGTACACCTTCGCTGCACAGTGCCTCGACGTCGGCAACGGTGCGGTAGAGGTAGGCCTGCACCACGGCGCGAATGTTACCGTATCTGGCGTGCATCTCGCGCACCACCGATAACGTCTTGTCGGTGCTCGCGCTCGACTCCATGTCGATCTCGATGCGCATGCCCGCGGCGCGCGCCCTCTCCACCAGCGCTGCCACGAGGCGGCGGCACTCCTGCCCGGAAATATCGAGTCCGAACTGGGAGAGCTTAATTGAAAGCGTGCCGCCGAGGTCTTCCTGCTTCAATCGCTCCAGCGCTTGCAGACCTGCGTCTAAGGATTCTTCCGCTTCCTCGATCCGGGTGACGTGCTCGCCCAGATGGTCGAGTGTCGTGAGAATACCGTCGTCGCGTAGCGCGCGGGCGACCGCAATGCCGGCGTCGAGTGTTTCACCGGCCACGAAGCGTTTCACTACCGTCCGCGTGACCGGCGACTTCGCTAGCGGACCCTGCAACCAACTCTGCTTCGACAAGAACAACAGCGCGCTTCGCAGGATCATGCCCGGCCCGCTCCTATTGTATGCGCGCCGGCAATCCGATAGAACGCATGAGTTCGAGGGCGTTCGAACGGCGAACGACACCTTCGCGCAGACGGTAGTCGAACTGAATCTGTCCGTTTTCGAAACGGTCCTCCAGATGGATGTTCCCGGCGGCGGGCAATTCCGATGCGATATCCGTCAGTGCCAGGTCATGCGTAGTAACCAGGCCGAATCCCGCTCTCCCGATCAGCGCACGTAAAATCCCGTCCGCGCCCAACCGCCGGTCGTGCGAGTTGGTGCCGCTCAAGAGTTCATCCAAGAGGAACAGAACGGGCATGTCTCCGTTGGTCAAATCGACAATCTGCCGCAACCGCGTTATTTCCGCGAAAAACCGCGAGTGCCCCTCGAGCAGCGAATCCACGGTGCGGATGGCCGCGCCCAGCGCGAACGCCGAAAGCCGTAGTTGCGCAGCGCGCACAGGAGCGCCGGTCCAGGCCAGAATAGTGTTCACTCCCACGGCACGCAGCAACGTGCTCTTGCCCGACATATTCGACCCTGAGATGATCCACAACCGGTGCATTGGGTCCAGTCTCAAGTCGTTTGCAACTGCTTTCGATTCGGCGAGCAACGGATGAGTAAGCCCTTTGGCGTCCCACACTGTTTCGCCTTCCGCCAAGTCTGGAAACGTGGTGCTCGGCTGTTCGTAAGCGTAGTTGGACAGCGACGCCAGCGCTTCAAACAGCGCTAGAGTCTCCAGCCACTCCGCCACGTCGCGCCCGTGGCGCTGCCGCCAGCGCTCGATCGCAATCGCATGTTGAACTTTCCACAACAGCATGTAGGCGACGGGCGCGAATCCGATGTTATGTGCCCAATCCACGCGCTCGACCAGTTTCTCCATCTCCGCGATCGCCCGCGCGCCAAATCGTCCGCCGGATCTCTTCAGCAACTCCGCCGAAAACTGCTCCCGCTCCAGCCGCTCCAGTAACTTCGAAATAAGTCCTAACTCGCGCGCTGGTGTATCTAACTCACCTAAAACGCTCTCCACGCGCTCCCCCGCCGCCATGGTTACCGATGCCGTTACGAGAAACACAATCAGGAATGGGATCAGAGGAAGCTGGCTGAACATCCATCCGAAAAACGCGATCACACCCGCCGCCGCCAAGCCGGGCACCAGCCATTGGAAGATCACCGGGAATTGGACCCCGGGTGCTTCGCCCCACTTCCTTAAATGCTCCGGATGCAGACGTGTTTCGATCTCCTCGCCAAGCAGCGCCATGTCTTCCCGCAGATCGGCGCGTGGACGCAATTCCTTCACCGCCTGCTGCCGCCGCAGCGCTTCCCCCCTCACGGCCGGGCGCAGCAACCACCCCGCCAATACCGCCTGTCCCGCCGCTGTCCGCGCCGTACACACCAATTCAAACAGCGACCCTTTGCCGAACAGGTCCAGGTCTTCCGCATACACATGATGGATATCGCGGAACCGCTCGCCTGAAATCCCCTTCCCCGTCCACTCCCCATTTAACCGCGCCAATCCGCGTTCAAACAGGGCGCGCGCCCGCAGCGCCGCCTGCCGCCGCCGTACAGTCGCCTCATGCAAGACGACCATTGGCGCCAGCGCCACAACCGCCGCAATGAAGATCGCCGGATGGATCACGCGCGCACCAAACGCCAACCACCCCGCCAGCACAATCAGCAGCCCGGTTCCCAACCGCGCCCGCGTCCACAACGATTCCTGCGCCGCTAACGCCGATGCACGTTCCGCCCAATACTCTCCGCGCGCCCGGTAATGTTGCCGTGGTGTCTCCACAATTTCACCCTACACCGCATGAACTTCGAAACGGCTAGGGACCTTCAAACAGCAGGCGCAACCCGTCGAGTACGGCGTTAACGCTACGCGGGGACAAGCGTCCCAAACGATCGGCGAGTTCTGCTTTGTTGACGGTTACCACTTGAGACACGTTCACCACACTTGCACGTGGCAGATGTGCTTCGCCGCTCCTGAGCGCAACGTTGCCCGGCGCGGCCGCCCGAGTCATGTTGGATGTGATCAGGCAGACAACCGTCGTGGCAATCCGGCTTCGATTGAAAACGTCGTTCTGGACCACCACACACGGATGACGATCTGCCGGCGCTGATCCGGATCGCTGCCCAAAGTCGATCCAGTAGACATCACCTTGCCGGACCTCTTGCCGGATCTCGCTCACCACCGGTCCTTGAGCGGGACTTTGCTCTTGAGCCGGCGTACGAGCCGCCGCTCCGCCTCGTCGGGCCCGTCGGCGTAGGCTTCGTTCAGTTTCGCGGCAATCTCATCCGCCTTTCGCTTTCGAAGATACTCCCGGAGTGCTTCGCTGATAAGACCACTCCGGCTCAGCCCGAGGTCGCGCGCGACGGCATCCACGTCCCGCATCAAGGATTCCTCCACCGAAATCGCGGTCTTCATACTTTTGGTTATACCACTATGCATACCGTTCGTCCCTGTAAAGCGTACCCCCCGGAACCTCCGCCCAGACTCCTCCTTCCGGTTCCCGGTGAATCACCGTCGAGGCGTTTTTCCAATCAAATCGTCGACCGCAAGCCATACAATATGACCAAGACATCATGACCAAGACACCGGCTGCAAGCACCGCTGACCGCGCTGCCCGGCCGGATGGCCGTGGAACAGAAACGAGAAGTCACGTGGGACGAACTGCTGCGCAGCTAGCGCTCTTGCTCACCATCGCCGGCGCATTGTGTGCCGCCCCCAAACAACCCCACATCGTGTTTGTTTTGGGCGATCACGAATACTCGGGCGAACACACTCTCCCCAAATTGGCAGCCGCCCTTGAAAAGCAATACGGCTACCGCTTGACCATTCGCAAATCCGTGCCCGACCAGAACGGCGAAACCGACATCCCCGGTCTCGATGCGCTCCGTACTGCCGATCTCGCCATCTTCTACCTGCGGTGGCGCCGCCTCCCCGCCGATCAACTCGCGGAAATAGACACGTACATGAAATCGGGTAAACCGATGATCGGCCTGCGCACCACGTCGCATTCTTTTAAGTACCCACCGGGCGATCCGCGGGAGAAATGGAACCGATGGGCTTCCGAAGCGTTCGGGGCGCCACCCGGGTGGGGAGCCGACGGGCACACACACTACGGGCATCAGGCGAGCACCGATGTCACTATCGTCGACAGTGCCCGTAAGCACCCGGTCCTCACCGGAATCACGCAGCCGTTTCATGTCCGTAGCTGGCTGTATCAAGTCCTTCCCAAGTGGCCCCCCAAAGATGCCACCCAACTCCTGACGGGCGCCGCGGTCAACCCCAACAAGACAGCGGAACCGAATCCGGTCGCCTGGGTTTGGAAAAATAGATACGGCGCCCGCACCTTCTTCACCACGATGGGTCACCCGGAAGACTTCCAGGTAGAACAGTTTCAGCGGCTGCTGATCAACGCCATCGCCTGGACCCTCAACCAACAGCCTCATTGGAAAGGCTTAATAGAGATTAACGTTCCTTACCGGGGTATGGTCGAATCCAAGCGCTAGCGATCGACCCTGGACATTGGGTGCAAATCCTCCCGTTTGGAGGCTAGTTACATCTAGGGTCTAACAGGAGATCCTGGTAGTCGGGCAGTCAGGATGCGAATTGCTGTTGTGCTGGGTTTGATTTTCGCCGGTTCGGCGTGGCCGCAAACGTCGGTCACCCTCGAGCAGGCGGTCGAGGAAGCGCTGAACCATAACCTTGACTTAGCCGCCGAGCGGCTCAGTATACCGATCGCGGAAGCGCGCCAGATTACGGCCGCGCTCCGGCCCAACCCCGTGTTGACCGTTTCCGCGCAGACACTCGACCTGCTAGGCACGAAATGGAACGTGAATAACCCGTCGGGTCCGAACCAGCTGACAACGCACACCGATTTCATCCTTGAGCGGGGGCAAAAACGCGAACAACGTATGGCCGTGGCATCGTCCGAACGTGGCATCGCCGAACTCACCATCCGGGAACTGATCCGCCGCGTCACTCTCGATGTTCAGAGCGCTTACGTCGATGTCCAGCAAGCCAGCGACAACCTCACCTTGGCGCAGGATAACCTGAAAAGCCTGCAAGGCATTGTGCAGATTAACGAAACCAAGGTAAAAGCCGGCGACCTCGCTGAGGTGGAACTGGACCGCTCACGCATCGCCGCCCTGCAGTCGGAAACCAACGTCGAACGCGCTCGTCTGCTACTCGACCAGGCCCGCCTCCGGCTCCAACTCCTGCTCGGCCGCACCAATAACATCCCTGAAGTGCAGACGGTTGGCCCCATGCGGCGCGACATTGTCAAGCTTCCCGTCGAATCCATTCGACAGCACGCAATCGAATCCCGTCCCGATCTCCTTACCGTCCGCGCCGCCGAGGCCCGCAATCGCGCCGACCTCAGGCTCCAACTCGCTTATGGTAAAGCCGACCTCACAGTCGGCGCCGAAGTTACCCGCCAATGGACCGGTTACGGTTCCGCCAATTCCCTCGGCTTCAGTCTTAGCGTACCCCTCCGCGTGTATAACCGGAATCAGGGCGAGATTGCACGAGCTCAGCGGGAGATCACTCAGACCGCTGCACGCCTGACCGCCGCTCAGGCCGGCGTCGCAACTGAAGTGGAAACTGCCTGGCGACAGTACAACTCCGCCCAACGCTTGCTGAACAATATAGAAACGAACATGCTGGCCAAAGCCAAGAGCGTACGCGAGATTACCGAATATTCCTACAGGCGCGGCGAAGCCAGCCTGGTTGAATTTCTCGACGCTCAGCGTGCGTTTAACGAAACTGTTCAAAGTTATAACGAGGCACGGGCAACTTACGCTCGCAGCCTGTATCTGCTGGAGTCTGCATCGGCCACCAGCATTTCTGGAGGTTACTGATGAAGAGCAATTTGTGGTTGGCCGCGGCGGCAATAGTTCTCGTCGCTTGCGGCGAAAAGGCGCCCAAAACAGCCGAGGCCACTTCAGCCAAGCCCTCGCCCGCCGCCGATCCCAACGTGGTCGCTCTGCCTAAGGATTCCCCAAAGCTCACCCGGCTAAAGGTCGAGGAAGTCAAAAACCTGATGGTGCCTACCGAAGAGGTGCGGTCGCCCGGCAAAATCGAGGCCAACCCCAACCGCATCTCACAAGTAATGCTCCCGGTCGCCGGCCGTATTGTGACGGTGGCGGCGAAGATCGGTGAACTCGTCAAGCAGGGACAAGTCCTGCTTACCTACGAAAGCCCCGACATCGACGCCGCCATCTCAGCCGAACAGCAGGCCGAAGCCGCTGTCACCCAGGCGAAAGCGGTGGAAGCCAAAGCCAAGGCCGACCTGGACCGGGTTCGCGATCTGTTTGAACACCAGGCCGTTGCCCAGAAAGAAGTACTCAACGCCGAAGCGGTCATGATCCAGGCCAAAGCTGCCGTTGAGCAATCCCTTTCGGTGGTCTCTCAAACCAAGCGGCGCCTCGAGATCCTCGGCATTCAGCCCGGCCAGTATGGCCAGCGGGTCGCCGTCAAGTCCCCGATCTCCGGCAAAGTGCTCGAAATGACTGTCGTGCCCGGCGAGTTTCGCAACGACACCTCCAACCCCCTCATGAAGATCGCCGACCTCAGTACCGTTTGGGTCAGCGCCGATGTCCCGGAAACTTCCATCCGGTTGATCACCGTCGGTGAACGGCTGGATGTTGAGCTTTCGGCCTATCCGGGCGAGATCTTCCACGCCCGCGTCACGCAGATCGCCGACGTCGTCGACCCGCAAACCCGCACGATCAAGGTCCGCGCCGAGTTAAATAACCTGCATGGCCGCCTGCGCCCTGAGATGTTCGGTCGCATGAGCCACACTGAGGCCATGATTTCAAAGCCGGTCGTGCCTGCCGGCGCCGTCGTTCAGGAAGACGGACAGACCTATGTCTGGACCACTGCCGACGGTAATAACTTCCGACGTGTCCCGGTCCAGATAGCCGACCGCTTTGGCGATTCCATCCCCATCAGCCACGGAATCGCCGCCGGTGCCCGCGTAGTTACCGACGGTGTCATGCTGCTGCGGAGCAACTAATTTAAATGATTGCCCAAATGCTTCGGTTCGCCCTGAAGCAGCGTTTCATCACGCTGCTTCTTGGTTTGACCTTGATCGGGGCCGGTCTGTGGGCCTTCCTCCAACTGAAGATTGAGGCTTATCCCGATATCTCCGATACCCAGGTAGTGGTGATTACCACCTTGCCCGGGCGTGCTGCGGAAGAAATCGAACAGCAGGTGACTGTTCCCGTCGAGCGCGCCCTCAACAGCGCCCCGAACGTCATTGCCCGGCGCTCCCGAACGATCTTCGGACTATCTGTTGTCGAGTTGACTTTTGCCTACGGCACGAACGACTACTTCGCCCGTCAGGTTGTGCTCGAGAAACTGCGGGACGCAGACTTGCCGGATGGCGCCGTGCCGACGCTCGGCCCCCTATCTACTCCCATTGGCGAGTTATACCGCTACACCCTCGACGGCGGCGGTCTCGACTCCCGCCGTCTTCGCGAGTTACAGGACTGGATCGTCGCGCCTCGGTTTCTGCAAGTCTCAGGCGTAGCCGACGTAACTCCGTTCGGCGGCCTGGTGAAGCAGTATCAAATCCTCATCGATCCGCTCGCGCTTTCGAAATACAACCTCACCATCGCCCAGGTATCCGACGCGGTCCGCGCGAATAACAGCAACGCTGGCGGCGCATTGCTCGACAACAAACAGCAGGCCATGGTGATCCGCGGTGTCGGCCTTATCCAGAACACGTCCGACATCGAGAATATCGTTGTCGCCGAAGCCAAAGGTGTCCCCGTTTTCATCCGCAACGTCGCTTCCGTTCAAATCGGTTCCGCTCCCCCCACCGGAATATTCGGCGTCGGCCCCACAACAGGCGGCGTCGAAGGCATCGTCCTCATGCGCCGCGGCGAAAATCCCAGCGAAGTTCTCAAAGGCATCAAAGAGGCGGTCGACGAACTCAACTCCGAAAAGCTGCCCCCTGGCGTCAAGATCAATGCCATCTACGACCGTACAGACCTGGTGAACAACACCCTCACCACCGTCTCCAAGACCCTGCTCGAAGGCCTGCTTATCGTTATCTTCGTTCTGTTCATCTTCCTTGGCAGCGCCAAAGCCGCCTTGCTCACGGCGGTCACGATTCCGCTCTCGCTGCTGTTCGCCTTCGTCTGCATGCACTTCACCGGCATTCCCGCGAACTTGCTCTCGCTCGGCGCGCTCGATTTCGGAATCATCGTGGATGCCACGCTTGTGATGGTGGAGCACATCCTTCATACGCTCCACGACCGCAAACATCATCGCGCCTTGGAACACGGCGGCGGTGTTATGGCCGCCATTCGCGATGCCGCGCTCGAAGTGGAGCGGCCGATCTTCTTCTCGCTGATGATCATCATCTCGGCGTATATTCCGCTGTTCACGCTGGAACGTGTGGAACGAAAGCTGTTCACGCCCATGGCGTTTACGGTTTGCTACGCCCTGCTCGGCTCCATGCTGCTGGCGCTCACGCTCATCCCTGTGCTCGCCACCTATCTCTTCCGCAAGGGCGCAAACGCCTGGGAGAATCCAGTCTTAGTCTGGTTGCTGAATGTTTATGAGAAGGTGTTGGCCGGCGCACTCAAGCGTCCGGCGATGGTGGTTGCCGTCGCCGGTATTGTCGTCATCTCTGCGTTCGCTCTCGCCGGCGCTCTCGGTGTCGAGTTCCTCCCAAACCTCGATGAAGGTGTCATCTGGGTACGCGCCAATCTCCCCGCCGGCATCAGCGTCGAGAAATCTTCCGAGATCGCAGGGCAGCTTCGCAAGATCGTGGCTGAATACCCGCAAGTAAAGCTGGTCTCCTCACAGACGGGCCGCAACGACTCTGGAACCGATCCCTACGGCCCTAACCGCAATGAAGTCTTCCTCGCCCTGCAGCCCTACGAGACCTGGCCTCATGGCATGCGCAAAGCCGACCTCATCGAGAAGTTGGCCCAACGGCTGAATTCCGAAATTCCCGGCGCCGCTTTCTCGTTCACTCAGCCCATTATCGACAACGTGACGGAATCGGTCACCGGTTCCGCCGCCGACCTCGCCATCATCTTCCGTGGACCCGACCTCGCCCGCCTCCGCGAACTCGCCAAAGAAGCCCTCGTCATCGTCGGACAGGTCCGCGGCGCCGCTGACTACGCCATCGAACAGGAAGCCAACCAGGCCCAGGTGCGCATCCGTATCGACCGGCAGGAGGTCGCTCGCTACGGCATTAACGTTCGCGACGTGCAGGATGTGATCGAGATGGCCATCGGCGGACGCGCCTCCGGCGTCATGTTCGAAGGCGAACGCCGCTTCGATATCACCGTCCGCTACGTGCCCGAAGCCCGTACTGACCTCACGGCTATCGGCAACATCCTCGTTCCCACGCGCGAAGGTGGCCGCGTGCCGCTCTCGCAACTCGCCGAAATCAAGGTGGTTACCGGAGCCAGTATCATTGCCCGCCGCGAGAACCAACGCCAGATCACCGTCCGCACCAATATCCGCGGCCGCGACCAGGGCAGCTTCGTCGAAGAAGCCCAGCAACGCGTCGCCGAGAAAATGAAACTGCCCCCCGGGTACGTCGTCGATTGGGGCGGCCAGTTCGACAATCTCCAGCGCGCTCGCAAGCGCCTCACCATCATCCTGCCCATCACGATCGCCATCATTTTCGTGTTGCTGTTTTTCATGTTCGGCTCGCCCGCGTATGCCGGCATGGTGCTGATGAACGTGCCGTTCTCGCTCGTCGGCGGCATTCTGTTCCTCTACCTGCGCGGTATTAACCTAAGCGTCTCCGCCGCCGTCGGCTTCATCTCCCTGTTCGGCGTTGCCGTCATGAGCGGCGTGCTGGTGATCGCGGAAATCAACCGGCGCCGCCGCCACAGCCCCGATGCTCCGGTGCTCGACATGGTGGTGCAAGGTTCCCGCGCCCAACTGCGCCCCGTGCTCCTGATGATTATGGTGGCCCTGCTCGGCATGGTTCCCGCTGCCCGCGCCACCGGCATTGGCTCTGACGTCCAGCGCCCGCTCGCCACCGTCGTGGTCGGTGGGCTGCTCTCCACTCTTTTCCTCACCTTGCTCGCGCTACCCGCGATGTACGCCCTGATGGTGGGCAGGAAGAACGCTCCGAAACCCACCTAATGTGGAACAATGCCAACGTCTTCGGACTACGATGATCTGGACAAGAACGAACTGAGCCTTGCGGTCCAACTCGTACTGTTGGACTTCGCTTCAGCCGACGTCGGCGCTCGTCCGGAGAGTTGCTCCGCCAGCGACTGTATGCTCTTGGTAAACGGTGTGCCCGGCGCTACCGGTTTACCGTCGACCAGCGCTTTCTGAACTGCCTCATAGTCGCTTGGTATCACGTGCGAAACATCGATGTGCAGAGCGGTTTCGACAGCTTCCTGGGTCAGGCCGGCTTCCGTATTGTACCGGTTTAAGATAAGCCGTACGCGCGAACGCTCGACGCTGTTACGGTCCAGGTGCTGCAACACGCGCTGGGCCGAACGTAAAGCGGGTAGTTCGTTCGTCGATACGAGTAGAATCTGATCGGCGCTCGAGCTAAGCGCTAGCGACCAGGGACTGAACGGCTCTCCGACGTCCAGCGTAACCACCTCATACGCTTCGCGGCAAAAATCGACAATCGGCCGCGGATTGGGCAACTCCTGCATGACATCGGCGGGCTTATCCGGTGATAGCAGGACATCGACCCCCGCGGTTTGACAAACGAGGCCGCGCCAGAGGTCAGCATCTAAGGAGGTCACCCGGGTTAGCGCATCGAGAAACGTGTAATGCCATTTGAGTTTGAGGAGGAACGAAATAACACCCGTACACGGATCGAGGTCGGCCAGCAGATTCCGCCTCATCCCCAGCCGTTTCCACTGCATCGCCAGATTGACCGCCAGGGTCGACGCGCCACAAGCGCCCTTCGCGGGTAAAACCGCATATATCCGCGCATTGGAGGAATTGTCATTCAGCGAAGGGTTTAGCTGTGCCAACCGGCTCAGGACCGGCTGAAACTGATCGATGGTGATCGGTTGCAGCAAAAATTCTGCCGCGCCGCTACGCAGGCACGTCAAAATCAAGTCCGGATTGTTACTGGTCAGCAGCGCGATCACTTGGGTCGACGGACTGGTTGAAGCAAAGACGCCCAACGCCCGCAACGCTGTATCGCGGTTCGTTCCAACATCCAGAAAGCAGTAAGTCGGCGCACGTCCGGAAAGAGTCTCGGCCAGTTGACGAAGATCAGGGTATTGATTCCATTCAATAACCGCAAACGACGGGAAGTTCTGGCTGAGCAGAGGCGCCAATTCGGCGCTTAGGCGTACGTCAGGGCTAATCACTAGCACTGTTCGTGTACTCATAGGGAAAACTACGTCCCACGCTCGTTCGCCTTTTATTCCCCGGCCGCGGCGTTCCGCGAGTGCGTCGGGGGAGGCGATTCCGAGTTCACCTATACAGATCGACACCCGGGCGGCAAACATTAGTAAAACAATAGAGACTCTTCCTGTACCTCCAAAAGATTTCGTGAGAATACCGCGTACGGGAAGTGACTATTACTCCAGAAAGAGGTTTAGGCGTTCGCGGACTGTTCGGCAGAGATGCCTTCGCCGTTCCCTACGTCCAATGGAGTCCCTTTACATGCATACTTTTTCGTCCTCCCCGAAGACAGTGGCGGTTTGTGAAACTCAGCCACTCACCGCCGCCGGCATCAAGGCGTTACTTGATGGCAGTCCGGACCTTCGTTTCGGGCGCGCCGGCGATTCCCTGAATACGGCGCACGACATGCTGCGGACCCTGCAACCCGATATGCTGCTGCTCGACAAATCCTTTGGCGGGCAGGCAGTGTTTCAGTTCCTCGCGGAAACGCGCGCGTTTCAAGCTACCACCGCGATCGTAGTGTGGGGTAGTTCGATCACCGAACCGGAAGCCCTGCGTCTACTGCAATGCGGCGTGCGCGGCATTTTGCGTAAGACAGCTGACAGTGACACTCTGCTGGCGTGTTTGAAGGCGGTCGCCTCAGGCGCCAACTGGATGGACGAGACGCTGTTCGGCGAGTCGCAGCGGATGGAACGGTATCCGCGTTCGGAGTTGACGCCGCGTGAACAACAGGTGCTGGAACTCGTGGAGCAAGGCATGAAGAATCGCGAGATCGCCCGCGAGCTCGGCATCCGGCCGGGTACGGTGAAGATCCACCTGAAACACATCTTTGAAAAGACGGGCGTTCATGGCCGGTATGGCTTGGCGCTGACAGGTCTGAAAGAAAAAGGGGTGCTCGAGTTAGCGCGGTCCGAGGCCTGACGCCGCGTCGGGCTTAATCGCGCAGGCGCCTTCGCTCGACAATCGGTAGCGGTTCCGCGCTACCCATCTGTACGCCGCCTCGCCCACGCTATTGAACAGCGGGAAAAAGAACGCGATCAAAATGCCGGCGAGAATTCGGCGGTACCAAACCCAGTCTGACGGCGGCACTGCCATCACAACCGCTACGCTCAACAGGAACGCCGGGTTGTACAGAATCAGCAACTTGCAGGCTCGGAAGCCGGAGGTGACGCCGAAGTCCGTTACCAGATGAAGCCGTTCCAGCAGGGCGCTCCGTGGGATTCCCCAGCGCTCACCCACACCCGACTGGAGCGGTTTCCAATCGAACTGATTGTCGAAATCCACCGCCTGCAGCCAGCGGCGGACTCGGTTGCAGATGCCGCAGTCCTCGTCGTAGATCACCGTCATCGCTTTCGGCCATGGCACAAACACCAGTACGGTCGCTTCCATGGCGTAGAGGATCAGCAGCATCAGCATGACGCCGCAAAAGGCTATGGTAGTGCCGTAGTGGGCTGACGATACGACGGCGAACAGCGTGGTGGCGCCCAGGATTGCCGCACTCGCCCGCACCGACCGGTTCAGCAGCAGCGCCACCGCCGAACCGGCGAACAACATTTTGATTGCCACCTGCACACCCGCGCCGGGCAGCGTTTCAGGCATCGGAATGAACGGCAGGAACGGGTCGGGAAGCAGGAGAACGTGATTCGTCGCGAGCAGTACGATCGCGATGATTTTGGCGCCGAGCAACAGGGGAACGGGAAGCGCGGTCCCCGCACACTTCAGCGGGTTCCAGTTGCCCATGTCGAGGGTTGCTCCGGACGCCCCGCGCATGTCCACAGGGTAGCGCCAGGCCTGCCGAATCCGCCTGAGGGTATTATCGCTTTGCCGTCTCCGATTGGCTCGCCGCCCGATCGTCGTCGATACGGATATAGGTAACTTCCCGCGTACTGCCTTGCGGTTCGATGGGCATGATCTCGACGGTCATCTTCCGCCGATCCTCGGAGAGCTTGCGCCGGATCTTCGTCACGTGCTTTCCGTCTTTACCTTCGAGCCGCCACTCAACAAGCATCGGACCGTTGTAGTAATAGCTAACTTTGGCGGGCTTGCCATCGAGCTTAATCTGGCACTCCTTGCCGACGGTGTTACAGACAATTTCTTCGGTAGCACCCGCATCGCGCAGGCGAATCTCTTTATCTTTCAGTCGGATCTGGATAGCGGCATCGGAAGCGGAACTGCCTTCGGTGCGCCAGGTTCCGGAATAGTCGGGCTTATCGCCGGCTACCAGGAAGCCGCCAGATGTCACAACCAGGAACAACATCAGTGTTTGCATCTGGAGTATCTCCTTAAGATTGTTGGTTAGCCGTTCGGATTAAAGGCTACTGATCTGACTTGCGGGCCCACGGAACTGTTACACTCAGCACGCCTTGGAATGGTTACTCCCGCACTTTCGCGAGCACATGGGACAACACCTGGTCGCTCCGGCAGCCGGGTGGCAGCCTGTGCCACAACGCGATGGCCGCTGCCTGCTTCCGATCCAATACAGTCAGCGATGTGGTGTTCCGTTTGAGGAGCGTCCGAGCCTCGGCCAATTCAGCGGGGGATGAGCAGGGTTGGGCGGCCGCGGCCACACGCTCGAGGATTGCGTTCCACCGCTGGGCTCGGGCACGAATAGATAAGTTACGCCGGGTCGGATCGATCGCCTGTGCGTTCTCAAGCACATCGGCCAACCGCGTCAGTTCCGCATCGCCCGGATCCGCGGTGGCCGCCTTGCGGTAGGCTTCGAGCGCACCGGCGTCATTCCCTGCTGCTTCACGAACGTCACCCAGAGTGCGCCAGATTTCAGCGTCAAACGGGTATCGCGCCGCCAACTTGGAATAAGCCGCCTCCGCCTGTTGCGGCGTACCGTTGGCCCGAATGAGGTTCGCCGCCCGTTTGCCTAGATGCGGATCGTCGCCCACGCGCTCGATTAGCGCCGTAAGCCCGGCCAACGCCTCGCTTGGCCTGTTCAGCTGAATCAACAGTTGCGCGTATTCGAACTCCGCGCGCCGGCGCACCGCCTGATCTTCATCGGGCCAGTCGAGAGAGAGGGCACGCGCCGACAATCGTGCCGCCTGCTGCCGGTCGCCTGAAAGGGCTGCCGCCTGGGCCAGTCCCCATAGCGTCAATCCGGAGCCAGGATCGCTTTTCGCCATCGGATCGAGAATTGTCCGCGCCTCCTGCCAGTGTCCTGTCTGAACCAGCGCGAGGCCCAGACCTTCGCGGTATTTGCGGTTCGTCCGTTCATTCGCGACGGCGGTGCGATAGGCCATTACCGCCTCGTCGGCACGCCCCGCCGACAGCAACCTGACCGCTTCCTGGTACGCTATTGCACCCCGCTCCGCACGCCTTGCCCGTTGCCAGTACACCAGTCCCGCCACGATCAGAATGGCGCTTACGGTGATAACTCCGGCCGCGGCCAGCCAATTTCGTTCTGCTTTTGTGGGCGCCATGGCCGGCGGGTCCGCTCGGCTTTCGCGCCGATATGCACGAACGGCGTCGTCAAACGACAGCGCCGCAATCCGTCGTCCGCCCACCCGGCTCAACACATCGATCTCGCTTCTTCCCGCCTGCCCCATCCGCTGCATCGCCGTATCCAACGGTTCGTCCGGGTAGACGAACGTATCCAGGGCAATTGTCAACTCATCACCGGGACGCGCCTCCGGTCGCATCGCCTTCGCCACCGTGAGCGGCGCAATCTCATGGGCAGCCGACGGCACCACCACGCCGTCTTGCAAAGAGAGCGCTTCATAAATCGGGACCTTCTGGAATCTTTGCGCGATAAAGTAGCTGCACAAGTTCGCGATCATCAGCGGCACAATGATCGTGTAGTCGCGCGTGAGTTCGAAAATCATGATGACGCTCGTCATCGGCGTTCGAATGATTCCGGCGAAGGCCGCGCCCATACCGACGAGCGCATACGCGCCCGCGCTGGCCGTTTGATCGGGTAGCAACTGGTGGGCGGCATATCCTACGGTTCCCCCGGCCATGGCTCCGATAAACAGGCTGGGCCCGAAGATGCCGCCGGCGTTACCCGAGCTGTAGCTGGTGGCCGTCGCCATCAGTTTCAGCGCAAGTAGCACCGCCATCGCCGAAAGCGTCAACTGGCTATTGAGAGCCTTGCCGACAAGGTCGTAACCGACGCCGAGCACGCCGGGAACTGCGACCGCCAGCAGGCCCACGCACGCGCCGCCAAACGCCGGGGTGACAGGCTTCCAGCGGACAGGCAGTTTGTTGAACGCGATGCGAATCCACAGCAGCGACTTCACAAACGCCGTCGAGACAAGCCCTCCGAATACACCCAGCACGGCGTAGATCGCGAATTCGAGTGGATGCACTAGCTGGTAGGGCGGTACATGGAAGAGCGGCTCGTCGCCGAGGATAAGACGGAGCACGATCCACGAAGTAGCCGCACCCAGCACCACGGTTCCTACTACGCGAGCATGAAGGTCCGCCAGAATCTCTTCCAATGTGAACAGCACTGCCGCGAGCGGCGTATTGAATGCCGCGGCCACCGCGGCTGCCGTTCCGACGGGAATCAGCGAACGAACTGTTTCCTCGCGCAAGCCTAATTTGCGGCCCACCACAGACGCGATGCCCGCCCCGATATGGACCGACGGACCTTCGCGTCCGAGCGCGACTCCGCTGCCTAACGAGAGGGCGGAACAAAGAAACTTGCCCACCACCGTTCGAAACCGGATGACGCCTCGCTGCAGTATTAGTGCGACACGCGTTTGCGGAATGCCGCTGCCGCGAGCCTCGGGAAAGAAACGATACAGCAGGTAACCGCCGATGAGGGAACCGGCGGCCGGGCTGGCGAACCGCTGCCAGGCCGCGGCGTTCACCAGCAGGATGCCGAGCCGCTCCGTCACCGCGACGAAGGCGACTATCGTCAGGCCCACAATCGCGCTGATGACAAGCGCCAGCACCGGGACCAACTTGTCTTCGTGCTGTTCGAGTTCAAACTGTTCAATTTCCCATAGCCGGCGCGAACGAAGGCGCGTAAGCCAAAGCGTTGCGGTGCGCCCCGGCTTCCATGGCAGTGCTGACACTATTGAGTAGAGCGCCTGCGGCGGCTGTTTGCTACTGCGCAGGCACGAGTTGCATCCGCTCGGCCGTGTTCGCCTCAACTGCGCGGCGCGTGTAGAGCAGCGGGTGATAACGCCCCTCCGACCACTCTTTCGCGAGGTTCGAATAGAACGGACTATTCGGGTCGCCTGATTCGCCGGGCACATTGGTGGTCACCGACCGGTCCCAATCGCCGACATCCAGGATTTGCCGGTAGCTGGCCCCGGCTGTTTGCCGGTACGCCGGGCCGGAGGTCGAGTTCACGGTGTTGCCGTCGCCGGGCCTCGCGATCGGGCCGACGTTGAACTCCTTGCGGTCGAGCGGATGGCGGAACGTGACCGTATGCAGTTTGCCCCATTTCCATTCCGCGATTTCCGACCCGTATTGGTTTGTCAGATCCGTAACGGCATAGCGAAGCGCGCGCAGCAAGGCTTCGGGATTCGGCCGCTGTTCCAGATTCAACAGCACCGTCCCCAGTTCGGCCCGCGTACCCAACGCCGGGCCGAACACCGTGCCGTGCAGCTTGCCGGCCCAGATCTCGAAGATCAGCGCCTCGGTCGAGTCAGTCCGCAAACGCGTGTCCCAGCCGAGTATCCGGTTGAGAATCTCGCGCTCTGCGCCGCTCAGTTCTCCGTCCGCGGGATGCCAATTCTTCAGGATCTTTTGAAACCGCCGCGCCGGTAACGAGAGAACGTCTTGCTGCAGTTGCTGCAGGTCTTCAAGCGAGAACTTCTCCTTCGCCTTCAGCACCTCGTCAATGCGTCCAAACCGGAACGGCGCCGCCCATTCGTACGCTAACTGGTGACGGTAATTTTCGGGTAGGATCTTGTGATTGGCGGTCGCGATAAATCCTTCCGCGGGGTTGAACTTCCGCGGATTCTCCGAACCGGGCAGGAAGCCCGACCACTCGTATTCGCCGGTGTCTCCCGGCACCGGCAACAAGCCAGTCCAGTTCTTACGGATGGGCGCTTGTCCGGCCGCAATCCAGCCGATATTACCCGCGCGATCGGCATAAACTAAGTTTTCTGACGGAATCTTATAGTAAGTCGCCGCACTCTGGAATTCGTCCCAGTTACGCGCCCTCGCCAGGCGCAGCGCGGGCAGGTAGCCGGCGCTGCCGGGTTCTGAGCCGACCCATTTCAGGGCATAGGCGCGGTGACGCCCCAAATCTTCTGCGATTACGGGCCCGTGCATCGTGTACCGCAGGCCCATCTTTCGCGCCGCCGCCGAGCCGGCCACTTTGATCGGCTCTTCCACCACTTCCATTTTTCTCCACTGCCCGCGATACAGGTATTCGTCGGGATTATTCGGGTTCAGCTTTTCGACGTACAAGTCGCCCTGGTCGATGCCGACGATCGTGAACCCGAACCCAACCTCTTCGTTATGTCCGAGTGCGATGCCCGGTAGTGCCGGTTCACCGGCGCCAATCGCGTTCCAACCGGGACCCACCAAATGCACCGTCTTGCGCAGCGACGGAATCAGAATCGGCCGGTGCGGATCGTTAGCCAGTAAGGGCTTGCCGGTAGCTGACTTTGCGCCGCTTACCACCCAGTTATTCGATCCAATCGAAAGCACAGGGTCGGGGTCTTCAAACACCTGCGCGCGCGGGCTCTGCGGGCGAAGACGGACTGTGCCGATTGCGTCGTTGTAATCCGCAAGAAGCGTAGCGGTAATGCCGCGCAGGTCCAATCCATGCGGAATCTCGATCTTCACAAACGGGTCGGGCGGCAGGAATTTCTGCACCGTGTCGAGGCCGAAGCGTTCGATGTCCTGCGCCCGCTGCACCTCGCGCGCGATGTTGCGGATCATCAGCAACCCGGCGATTCGCGCGGTGACATCTTCCGGCGCCCACAGCCCGGGGTCGAACCCGGCGATGCGGAATTCGAGGGGACGCTTACCATCAAGCGATTTGATGTAGGCATTAATGCCTGAGGTGAATGCGGTCGCGATCTCTTTGGCGTCGGGCGAATAGCTTTGCCACTCGGCGTTCCAATCGCCGCGAAACCGCACCAGGCGCGCAATGCGGTCGCGATTCAGGGCCTCTGGTCCCAGGACTTCAGCCAGTTTGCCGGTTCCGACCCGGCGCCACAGGTCCAACTGAAACAGCCGGTCTTTCGCGGTGATCCAGCCCTGCGCAAAGAAGAGGTCCTGCTGTGTTTGGGCATAGATATGTGGGATGCCCCACTTGTCCCGCAGGATCTCAACGGGCTTGTTCAAACCGGCGAGCCTGTATTCCTGCGCGCCAAGGCAGGCCGCCAGCGCGGCGGCGATCGCGATTACCCTCATGCGTTGTTAATGTACCTTACTTAAGCTGACTCGCGTTGAACCGAGGGCCACCGCGGCGCGCGTTTCTCGCGCCACGCCTGCACGCCCTCTTTGAAATCGGCGCTCCGGAGCGTGCGGGCGCGCAGCCACAGCGCCAGGTCCAGGGAATCCTGCAAGCTTTTTTCTCGAGCGCCGTGGACGAGCGCCAATCCACGCTCAATCGCCACCGGGCTCCGTTCGGCCAGTTCGCGCGCCGTCTCTTTTGCCGACCGGGCCAAGTCGTCTACCTTCACCACCTGATGTACCAGGCCCCACCGTTCGGCGTCCGCAGCGGAGAACGTGCGCCCGGTGAGCGACAGTTCCAGCGCGCGCCGCTCTCCCAGCGCCAGTTCCACGGCCTTCCAAATCGCGAACGGAAACAGCCCTAGCTTGATCTCAGTCAATGCGAATATCGCCGGTTCGGCCGCCAGCACGATGTGGGACGTTGCCACCAGGCCCACTCCACCGCCGAAACAGGGCCCTTGTACGGCTGCCACCAAGGGCTTCTTCAGCCGTTGCCCCGCCGTGAACAACGAAGCGTGGATTTGCGTCAATTGCTCGGCTTCTTTCGACAGTGATTCGTCGAGATCCATTCCCGCGCAGAACACCGGACCGGCCGCGTCCAGCAGAATGCATCCGATCAGCGCATCGCGCTCTGCCTGCTCCAGCGCATTCAGCAATGCGCGGCAAGTGTCGTGATTCAGCGCGTTCCGCTTCTCAACGCGGTCGAGCGTTAGCCGTAGTAACCGCCCTTCTGTGCGTGCCTCCAAGTTCCCCCTCCGTAACGTCGATCCCCAAACGTAGAAGGGCGGCCCCCAAGGTCTTCCCCTGAGCGTCGATCCTCAGGGAGAGTGTACCTCCGCCGCCCAGCGCTTTGTGTAACAGGAAATTCAGGGCCGAAAGATTCGGCAATTCAAAACGCTCCACCTCGCCCTCCACCAGGGTTCCGAAAAACTGTTTCACGCGGCCGGCGGTAACTTCCCTGACGAGGATCGGATAGTGCTCCGCCTGCCAGGCGATTACACCGATGTTAGCCGTATCACCTTTGTCTCCCGAGCGTGTGTGGGCGATCTCGCCAAGCAGAATTCTCATTCGATCACCTCCACCCGCGTTCCGATAACCTTCCGCGCAATCAGCGCGGGCCAGTAAGCCACCACTTCACTTACCTGAGGCCGGCCTTCGCCGAAACCTGTGGCGCCCGGCGGCCCACTTAGCACCAATGGAATCAGCTCGCGCGTAAAACGGTCCACCGCCGAACGGTCCTTCCCGCGCACGCCGATCCGTAGTTGCACCTCAGGCGCATCAGCCACCGTGATCGCGGCATCCTGGTGACAGGCGTTCACGCCCAGCAATTCCGAATGAACCGCATCGAAGTGCAAGCCCAGCTTAGCCAGCCGCTCACGGACGATCCGATCCGCCGATTCGGCCTTCTGTCTCGCTTCGGGCCACGAGTAAACAAGCGTGCCCACCGCTTTCCACCCCCAGTGATAACTGACCGAGACCTTCAGAAATGGTGTTGCCGCCGTGCCTCTCACGCCGCGAATACTGACGCGGTCCGGCCCATCGTCGTGTAGTTGGATTGTCGTGAAGTCCGCCACGCAATCCGGCGTAATGTAGTGTCTTGGGTCCCCTAACTCGTAGAGTAACTGCTCTTTCACGACCTGCGAGTTAATCCGGCCACCGGTGCCGGCGTGCTTTGTGATCGCAAAGCTGCCATCCGGCTCTGCCTCGACTATCGGGTATCCGATCTCCGCCAAACTCCCGATCGTCTGCCAGTCCACCTGACAGTTCCCACCCGTGCATTGTGCCCCGCACTCGATCGTGTGTCCGGCCACCGTCGCTGAAGCCAGCGCATTGTAGTCGGTCTGTTTCCAGCCAAAGTGATGCACCATGGGCGCCACCGTCAACGCCGTATCCGTACACCTTCCGGCAATCACCACGTCGGCGCCCGTTGCGAGTGCCTCCGCCAATGGAAACGCGCCAATATAGGCGTTCGCAGCCAGCACCTGTTTGCGGATCGTCTCCAGAGGCTCGCCCGTGTCCATGTTATGCAAACCATGCCCCTGTGCAACTAAATCGTCCAGCCGGGCGAAGATGTCGTCGCCCACGACCACAGCTACCTTTAACCCCGGCGCAAGACGCCGCACCTCTCGTCCGCACGCTACCGGATTCACGCCGCCGGCATTGGCAATCACTCTCACGCCGCGTTGCCGGATCTGCTTCGCGATACGCCCGATCAAAGGCGGAAAGTCGCGCGCGTAACCTAATTGCGGATCGCGTTCCCGCTGCTTTTGCAGGATCGACATTGTAACTTCGGCCAGATAATCTAATCCCAGATAATCGATGGGCCCCTGCTCCACCAGCCGGACCGGCGCCTCCAGCCAGTCGCCCCAAAATCCCTGTCCATTCGCGATCCGGATCATAACGTCTCCAGCGCCAGCGCCTGGCGGTTGCCCCACGCGCAACTTACTTCTAACGCGAAGCCTACCGTTTGACGCGTCTTCAGCGGATCGATCAATGCGTCTACGTGCCCCCGCGCGGCCGCGTGCAACGAATCCAGCCATTGCTCGTAATCGCCCCGCGTCCTGTCGATACTTTGTTGTAACTCTGCCGGCAGCGGCTTTCCGGCTTGTTTGTACTTTTCGATCTCCGGACCATGTACCGCCTGCACGGCCGCATCGCCTTCCATCACACCGATCCGCGCCGTGGGCCAGCCGAACGTGAAATTCGGGTCGAACCCTTGCCCCGCCATGGCGTAATAACCAGCGCCACTCGCGTGATTCAATGTGACAACCACTTTGGGTACGGTCGCACAGGACATCGTTTCTACCATTTCGGCGCCGGCCCTTATGATGCCGTCCGATTCCGCTTCAACGCCAACCATGAACCCTGAAACGTCTTGCAGGTAAACGAGCGGCAAGCCTTGGCGTTCGCACATTTCGACAAAATACGCTACCTTGCGAGCCGACTCTGTGTAAACGATCCCGCCCACGCGCATTTGTCCGTCCGCCTTCAAAAATCCACGCCGGTTCGCGATTAACCCAACGGCCCGCCCGTTCCAACGGGCGGTGGCGCACAACATTTCCGGCGCATGGTCCGGTTGGAATTCCAGGTATCCGTCTCCGTCCACCAAACACCCGATGATGCGCTCAATATCGTAGGGCAACCGGTGGTCGACCGGTAACACTTCGTATAACTCCTCAGCGGGCCGCAGCGGCTTTGTTACTGCTTCCACCGCTCGCGCGGGCGCATGGAAATGCCCCATCTGCGTTTTAAGTAACTCGATACATTGCTCATCGTTCTCGGCCGTATAGTGCGCCACCCCGCTTACACGCGTGTGCATCGAAGCTCCGCCCAGTTGCTCTGCCTCCACTACCTGCCCCGTTGCGCCTTTCACTAAATTCGCCCCGCCCAGCCCCATGAAACTTGTACCCTCCACCATCACGATGAAATCGCTTAGCGCGGGCAGATACGCCCCGCCCGCGATACAAGGGCCCATCACCGCAGCCAGTTGAGGTACCCGCAACTTTCGCCGCATCAACGAGTTGTAGTAGAAGATACGCGCTGCCCCATACTGTCCCGGAAAGATACCGTCCTGCAGCGGTAAGTTCACGCCCGCCGAATCCACCAGGTAAACAATCGGGATCCGGTTCCGCATCGCCACTTCCTGCGCGCGTAGGATTTTGTGGATCGTCTCGGGCCACCAGGCCCCGGCTTTCACCGTCGCATCGTTGGCCACAACTACAGCAGGCCGCCCGCCGATCTTGCCCACCCCCGTCACCACACCCGCTCCAGGCGCTTGTCCGTCGTACTTATCGTGAGCCACCAGCAGCCCGATTTCTAAGAACGGCGCGGCGGCGTCCATGAGCCGGTGTACACGCTCACGAGCCGTCAGTTTGCCCGCTGCATGCTGTTTCTGCACCCGCGTCGGTCCGCCGCCCTGCTTCAACTCGTCTTCCAACCCATGCAGCCGCTCCACGGCGGCCGTCATCCGTTCGCGCGGCGTCTGCTTCGTTTCAGCCACGCGATCAGTGTATCGTAACCACCAGATTTATACTTTAAAAGAGACACTCTATGGAAGCCAACATCGTCGATTTGCGATACCGCATGAAAGACGTGTTGCGCGCCATCGACCGCGGCGAGGTTGTCACTATTCTTTATCGTGGCAAACGAAAAGCGAAGCTGGTCCCGATTGCCCCTGCTGAGAAATCTGCGACGGCCACGCTGCCCAGGTTCGAAGATCAGCCTGCGTTCGGGATGTGGAGCGACCGGGCCGACATGGCCGATCCCGACCAGTATGTTCGCAACATGCGTCAGCCCCGCCCATTGATTACCACTAGCCCTAAGGTCAACCGCAAATCCCGGCGTCCCAGATGATGTTCGATACCGACGTGCTGATCTGGGCTTTTCGCGGCAACGCTCGTGCCGCGCGCTGATTGCCGCTACAGCTAACGAATCCGATCATCCGCTTTGCTCCGCGAACGTCAAGCATTTCCGGCCCATCCGAGCGCTGTCGTTTGCGGTGTTCCGCGCCTGACTACCGCGCCTGGCTCGACATCTCCACGCCATCGATCAACACGCCCGTGCAATGGGTGGTGTACTCAAACGGATCGCCATCGTACATCGCCACGTCGGCGTCTTTGCCCGCCTCAAGCGATCCAACCCGGTTCGCGACGCCCAGCAACCGCGCCGCGTCGATGGTCACGCTGGCCAGTGCATCGTCGAACTTCAGGCCGTGTCCCGCCGCCACTGCCGCCTCAAACAGGATCACTCGCACCTTCGGCACATAGCCTTCAAACCCGGTCTGCAAAGCGAATGGAATGCCGGCCGCCTTCAACTTCGCCGCGGTCTCAAAGCTGATGTTCGCCGTTTCCCCGCCTGACCGGTACATGGTCGGATGCAGCACTACCGCGTAACCCGACGCTTTGATCTCTTCCATAACCAGCGGCGCCTCGGCCGCTCCGTCCAATACCATCCTGATCCCGAATTCCTTACCTACCCGGATGGCCGATACGATGTCGTTGGCACGGTGTACAGTTACCAGCAACGGTAACTCGCCCGCTAACACCCGCGCGAACGTCTCCGTCCGCAAATCCCGTGTCTTCTCCTTCTTGTTCCGATACTCCTGCGCCTTCACGAACTCCGCGCGTAACATGGCGATTGCCTTCGACCGCGTTCCCGGAGCCTTGTTCCCGCTCTCGCGAGCGCCCGGTCCTAGTGTCGCCGCCACCATCGCCTCACGCACAATGGCTGCTTCTTCCGCCGTCCGTCCCCGCGTCTTCACGATCATCGTTTGTCCCGACACCAGAATGTCCGGGCTGTGCCCGGTATGCACCGTGGTCGTTCCGAATCCCCGTACCCATTCGATCAGCCGCTCCCGCGCGTTATATGCGTCGATCGCACGTAACTCCGGCTGCATCGGGGCGGACCGCTCCACTTGATCCTGATCGGCATTCTGGTTGAGATACCCCGTAAGGCCGAGCGTTCCGTGCGCATCCACCAGTCCCGGAGTAACGACCTTGGCCGCCATTACCCGGTAACCGCTTGGCGCCGCACCCGTAGTTACCCGCTCAATCTTGCCGTTCGATATCAGCACCACGCCGTTCTTTACCGGCGCTCCCGCCATCGTGTACACGACATCGCCGCGTACCGCAATGTTTTCTGCAAACGCTGCGCCGGCCAGTGCGGCCGTTAACACCATGAGGCGTTTCATTGGTCCACCTCCTCGCTCTCATGCATGTGTAACTCACTCTGCCGTTCCGCCGACCCCTCGCCTCCCTCCGCATACCGCCGGTCTTTCTCGACCGTCCGGTCAAACACCTTCACCCCATCCACCCACGTCTCCAGCACCTTCGTGTACACGCTCAGCGGATCGCCCGATAACACGATAAAGTCCGCGTCCTTGCCCGCTTTCAACGACCCTACCCGGCTATCTAACTCGAGCATTTTCGCGTTGGCCAGCGTCATCGCATACAATGCCTTCTCCCGCGACATCCCGCCTCGTACCCCCAGCGCCGCCGACCGTAAGAACAGCCGTGAATCCGTCACGCCGTCGTCGGTATGGAAGCCGACCAGCACGCCCGCCTTATCCAAGACTCCGGCATTGGTAAAGCTCATGTTCCGCGCTTCTTCTTTACCGCCGGGCGAATCGAGCACGATCACCGAAGCCGGCAATCCTGACTTAGCAATTTCATCCGCCACCATCCACCCGTCCGTAACATGCTGCAGCACTAACTTGAACCCAAACTCCTTCTGTAGCCGCAACACGGATAGTATGTCGTCGTGCCGGTGCGTGTGGTGGTGTACCGTGCGCTTGCCATCCAGCACCTCAACGATCGCCTCCAGCCGCAAGTCCCGTGCCGGCATCTTCGATTGGTCGCCGTTCGCCGCCCGTATCTTCTCCCGATACTCCTGACCTTTTATATAGAGGTCACGCGCCATGGCCATCGTCTTCCCGCGCGTTCCAGGGAAAACTCCGCCGCGCCGCGGATTCGTCCCGTTGGCCATCTTCAGTCCGCCGGCAATCCTCCCATCGGGCAGTTTGATTAGCAAATCGTCAATCACCCTGCCATCGCGCAGTTTCAGATACAACGTCTGGCCGCTCAGCACATGCCCCGACCCCGGCATCACGTTCACCGTAGTAATCCCGCCGGCCTGCGCTTTTTGAATGCGTGTATCGCGCACATCGAGCGCATCGAGAATCCGCACATCCGGTTGCAATGCCGCGGACGCATCCGCGCCTTCCGGGCCACCGATATGGCTGTGCGAATCCACCAGGCCCGGCATAATCACTTTGCCCTTCGCATCCACCCGCCGCGCGCCTCGGGGCGCCGTCACGGCACTCGTTGGACCAATCGCGACAATGCGGCCGCCTTCGACCACCAGCGTTCCATCCGCAATCTCCGCACCTTCCACTGGCACGAGACGAGCACCCACAAACGCGATGGGAGCAGTTTGGGCATATGCCCACAAACTACATACGAATCCCAAAATCCAGCGACTCATTGGACTCTATTGTTGCAGATACCTGGCAGCCGATACCTGGCAGTTTGTTGCGTTTTTCTGCTGGTCGCCCCACCTCCGTTGCCTGCAGAAGCCCAGCATCCACAAAGCCTGGGACGATCAAGGAACGTGTTAACCTCACGTCCGCCGGGTTTGCGACACAGAAATGGAGAACTTGAGCATGGGTGGTTTGTGGCCGGTTACGCGGATTAACGCTTAACGCAATCGTAATTGGGTTCGTTCCGCACGGATTCTTGGAGGGCGGTCTGGTAGCCGATTTTGGCGTACTGGCTGATGAGGAAGTTGACGGAGATGTCGAGGTTGGCAGCGTCGTCGCGGATTTCGGCGGCTACGGACGGGGGGAAGTGGGTGAGGATGTCGTCCGATGGCGCAGCGCTCCCGGACGGTCGCGGCTCCGTTTCGGGGGAGGTGCGAGGTGGGGGAGTTCGTTTCGCAAAGCGTTGAATTTTAAGGGCGTCGGCGAGGGGGAGCGACGGACGGGACGCTTCAGGGTTGGCTTCTATTAGCTGGCAGATGCGGTTCGTTTGGGAATCTTTGAGTTGTTTGTAGGCGCGGTTGAACGAACCTTCGAAGCGGATGTAGTA
>JADLDI010000139.1 GCA_020846745.1 Bryobacterales bacterium
CCGGAGCATATGGGCGGTGACGTGTTTGTGCAATCCGGCGGCCTGGGCGGCTTCGCGGCACACCTGTTGCACGGTGCTGACGGAGATGTGCCGGTGCGGCTTGATGCCGGGGAACAGCCAGGGACTGCGGGGGCGCTGTTGCCTGTAATAAGCGCGTAGCACTTCCAGTAGCCGCGGGGACAAGGGCACGTACCGATCTTTGGCGCCCTTGCCCAAACGGACACGAATCAGCATGCGCTGGGAGTCGATATCTTCGGGATGCAAGCCGACGGCCTCGGCGATGCGCAGACCGGCGCCGTAGCACACCATGAGCACGGCACGAAACCGCAGCAGGCCGATGGCTTGGAAGAACCAATCGACCTCGGTGCGGCTGAGTACGACCGGTTGGGTTTCCGGCACGCGCATGCGCTGGAAGTGGTCGCGGCTCCAGGGCAGTTCCAGCGTGACCGTATAGAGAAACTGCGCGGCGGCGGTGAAGCAGTTGACGCTTTGCGGCGACATTTTCCGGTCGTTGATGAGGTGCAGTTGGTATTCGCGGACGGCTTCCGGGCCCAACCGGTCGGGCGGGGTCTGGAAGTAGCGCGCGAATTCGGTCATATAGTGGACATAGCTGCGGATCGTCTCGGCAGAGAAGTTGCGCAGCTTCATGTCGTCGATCATGCGTTGACGCAAAGGGGTCATCAGAAGCTCCTAAGTTGGGATCTGGTTGCCTGGGGGCAACCACCTCTACGATGACCCCTCCTTGTGCCGAATGCTCGAGGTCCAGGCGCTGGTGCTGGCGCAGACGGCTACCGCGCAGCGGTTTAGTTCAATGGGTTTTTTCGGGGGGGAAATGGGCGAACAGCATCGGTCATGGCGGATTTTTATGATCTCTCGCCAAGACCCTAAGACGCAAAGAACGCCGACGCGAAATGCGGATGGCGTTGGCCCGAATAAGATGTTTGTTTCCGAAGACAGGGGCGGACCTGGTCGAACGGGGGTGAAGTGTCGGAGGATGTCGTCGGATTCTGCAACGCTTCGACGGGCCCGTGAAGAAAACCTCGCGAATGCGATTAAGTGCGCCCTCTGGCTCCGCCAAACCATTGGAAACAAGCAGCATCTAACCGAGCCGCGACCGCGAGGGAGCGGTGTTCCGGATCTTTTGCACACGCCCTGACGGTCGCGGCTCCGTTATGGGGGCGGTGCACGGGTCAGTAGCGGGGGCGGGGTGGCGCTGCCGCTGAAGCGCATTCCATCAGTGCGAGAAGAGATACTATGTCAACCGCAGCTGAATGGTGTCCTCAGGAGCCGCGACCCAAGAATTCGCGAAGTGATCATGAATGGCTTGTGAGACGGCACTGCGGTGTACTACAAAAACATGGGCGCCGAGCCAGAGTAAAGATAGGAGTTGCCCTCCGGGAATGATCGGGAATATGAGAAAGGGACCGTCTTTGATCAAATTCCGCTTCATGGCCTGAAACGGTGTCAACCTACCGCCGTCTCCGCTGCAAACGCGCAACCTCAGTACTTTCTTGCCGATAGTCGCCTGCCAGCGTGAGGATTCCAATGCCGTTCCGTATCCGATCCAGACGAAGAGTACGCCGAGGATACTCAAGAGCAAAGCTGGAATTCCCGCTGAGTGCCTTTGACCGGTGGCCACGACCTCGTACGCGAGCAGGAGTGCGGCGAGAATCAGAGTAATCGCGACCGAGTCAATAAGTCGAGCCAAATATCGGCGCCCCAACAGGCCTTCGGTGGTAAGGCCCACGGGAACTGTAGCTACGGTCTCGACTGGCACGTGTTTATTATTCCATAAAGAGGGTGGAATACCTGAAGAGAGCAACGCGTTGAGCTAGTGTGAAACCGTGGTTGCGAAAAGTGGTGAGGCCAGTGCTCGAAGACTACCGTGAGAGGCCGGATTGACGGAAAATGCCTTGCATTGTTGCCGGCGTCAATTCGGCATGTAAGGGAACAGGCACTGTCGTTGTTCCGGCGAGGTCTCTTCGTTGCATGGCGAACGTGGGGTAGCAAGCGCAATATCGCACAGGGCAACGTTCTTGGCCACAACGGACCGATGTCCTATAGGAGACTTCAGAACCGTGGCTGTGCTTAAGACTGCATTTGGCGCGGTTGCCAAGCTCAGCTCGTTCACGGCGGCCCGATAAGGACAAACCAACCCAAGTGTGTGCATTCAAATGCCATGCGAACAGTGGTCCCCGAGGGCTGCCGCCGCAGCGCGAGCACTTGGAACTTGGTTGATCCTATTGCCAGTCCGGTAAGTAGTCGACCACTTAAGCCGCGTTTGGTTTCACGGCGGACTGCACCGCTTCCGGATTCCGCTCAATCACGCGTAAATAGGCGAACACGACTCTATCGGGGAGACGCCGGGCTTGCTCCCACTCCTGAAGCGACCTCAAACTCAGCCCGAACCGTCGCGCGAATTCGGCTTGCGAGAGACCAAGGCCCTCCCTGACAGTACGGGCGCGCCGCGCAAATTCCAGTGCCTGCACCTCACGCATTGAATCGATCAGGCGTTTGCCAGCAGGCGAATGCTTCGCGGGCGATCTCTTGGTTTGAGCCATATTACAAATCCTCCAGCATTGACACGATTGCTCGAAGTTCTCGCTTATCAGCGGCGGTCAGATCAGCCTTCTCGTTCTTGGCGTACACGTCCAATAAATAGACCAGATCGGCTCGGACCAACAGGTGGTAGACAAGTATACGTCAGCGCCGTATAGAAGGTCGGGAGACAGTGCGTTGCTTGATAGGAACAGCTTGTTGTGGAACTATCTCCGGTAAGCGGACTTCAGGACCGCAGTTAGGAAGCTCGTTGGTTAACCCGCTCGGCGCAATTCTTCCCGAATAACGCGCCGGATGGTTGACTCCAGAGGTTCCCGCTGTTTGTGTATATAGTCAACCAGGGTGTCGTTAATAAGGGTTTGGTAGTTGCCGCCACCTGCTTCGTCGACAGCCTTACGAAACCAATCGACGACCGCATTATCCAGCCTGATGGTAACTCGCGACTTGCCGGGCGGCGTAGGTACCACTGCACCTCGCTTGGCGTTCTTAAAATCGTATTCTTTCTTCATCGGTCCTCCTTCAGATATAGCCGCCGCTCATTCGGCGTCGCGTTTCTCGCCGAGATGATTCGAATCCGGTCGCCTCGCCACGTGTAGACAACAATCAGCACACGCGCAAACGCATCGAGACCGAGAGTTACAAATCGTTCTTCACCGTCAGACGCCTGCTCTGAGAATGTCAGGGCCTGGTCGTCTTCCAGCACCAACACGGCGTCGGCAAACAGGACTCCATGCTTAGACTCGTTGAGCCGCGCTTTCTTCGGGTCCCATTCGTAGCGCATCTCTGTGTACGATCGTACACCAGAATCGAAGTGAAAATGTTGGGCCGGATCAGGCCTCAGGGAGCGCAGTATCCGGCAGATTGGAATGCATGGATTAAGAGACCGCGTTGTTGTACATTGCTACACCTCCGCCCACTGGGACCAATCTCCGACAAGGAGACTTCAGGACCGCGTTCCGCTTCCTCCTGCACTTATTGACGGGAAGTTTCACCAATCTATCCCGGCAAGCCAATTGGAAGTCGGGCGGGCACCCTGGCTAACAAATAGAACTGTTCGATCTAGTTCGAGGCCGAGCAGCGCATGAAAGGCGCGGGCAATCCAGCGTCCCCGATCGCAGATGGCTGTCCTGGTTTGCTCGCATCGAAAAAGACCGAGTCCTTTTCTCTTGATCAGAATTTTTTCGGCAGTGCGGTCAATTTTCACCCTGTAGCCCCGCTGATCCATCCACTGCTCAAACTCGCCGAGGACTCGGTCGCGATCCAAGTCTGTCAGTATGGGGCACGGGATTATTTGCGCGACAACATTGCGCTCTTTCATGGAACACAGAGCGAGATGCATCTTTGCCGCTAGCGCTTCAACTTCATTCAGAGCCAGCACACGTCCGCCTATTTCGACTTGGGCAGGGATTTCGACTTGAAAAAAGACTTTCGAAATGCGTTCCGATCCGAGCAACTCGCCGTGAAAGTCAAACGTTTCCGAGGCAGCCTCGTATCGGAGCATTACAATTTCCCGAATGCCCTGCCAGTACTCCCATTTTTCTCCATCGACAGTCACCCGGTGCCGCAAATGATAGTTCGTGATGTCAGTTTTCGGCACATCGGCTTTTAACCACTCGGTCACTTCCGAAATCGTAACACCGGAGAAGGGCGACGCGGGATAGGTTCCGATCAGTTCCGATCATGCTTGAGAAACCGCGTTACCGGAGAGTGATCATGCTAGTGCTGGAAGACAGAGCGTGGCAGGCCAGATTGACGAACGATACTTTGCATGGTCCCCGGCGTCAATTCCGAATGCAGGGGCACAGGCACGGTTGTTGTTCCGGATTTACCTTTTCTCTGCATCACAACGTGGCTTCCCCGCTGCCGAACTCTCTCAAACCCATGCTTTTCCAAGATGCGGCAGACGGCTTCGCCTGAGAGTGGTCCAAGTTTAGGCAACCCTGACCTCAACCTGCGTGACCAGCACTTCCGATTGGAAGCGCCGCTCGATTTCCGAAGCGTCTGCGCATTCAAAGAACAGGCTGAGGGCCTCTGCCAGGTTGTCCCGCGCTTCTTCGATCGTGGCACCTTGGCTGGCGATATCATACTCGGGACACAATGCCGAGTACCCGCTCTGTTCGCGTTCGATGATCGCGGTGAACCGTCGCAACTGGGCCATGTCTCATTCTAACGTCGGCAGTACGAACTGCTCCTTTGGCGGTCACGACATTAGGCGGGCCCGGGACCGCGATTTCGGACAAAGGTGTGGCCTATGCTGGCTGGCACCGTGACCACTGCCGCACGCGACCGTGGTACGTACCCTCACTCGTGGCTCCGTGCGAGTACTGTGGGCCGGGCCCGCGCCCTTACGGTTGGGGTTCTGTTTCCGGAGTCGTGATCGGCGGTGAGGGACGTGCGGATGGACCGCGACGCCGCTGGATCACTGGATGACCGTACTCGAACGGGCAGGTGTCCACATGATTGTGGACACGGCACGCGTGGGCGCGTGCGCCACGAGAGCGATGAAAAAAAAGGGACCCGGGGGGTTGTGCCGGGTCCTTTGGGTTAATGGAAAGCTGATTACCAGTTTTGGGGGCGGTAGAGCCAGCCGCGGCTGATGTAGTCGCTGAAGGTCAACACGCCCAGGATTACCAGCCAGAGGATGGCGGAGATGACTGCCAGCTTGGTGATGGGGTGGGCGTGGCGGACTTCCATGAAGAAGAGGACCACCAGGGTTGCCTTGGTGCCGGCGATCAGCAGGGCTATGGGGGTGTTCAAGAGGCCCATGTCGACCCACGCGGCGGCTACGGTGAGGATTGTCAGGACCATCAGGGCCAGGAAGATGCCGATGTACAGGCCGGCGCTGGTTACGGAATGGGTGTGATTCGCTTGCGACATATTAGTGGTGAGCTCCTCCGTGCAGGTGCAGGCCCAACAAGTACAAGAGTGGGAACAGGAAGATCCAGACGATATCGACGAAGTGCCAGTAGAGGCCCATGTTTTCGACGGGACCGAAGTACCTGGGATGGTAGGTGTTCTTCATGGCCTTGCGGATGAAGAAGATGAGCAAGCCGCCGCCGATGATCATGTGGAAGGCGTGCATACCGGTCATGGCGAAGTAGAAGCAGTAGAACATTTCGGCTCCGCGCGCTTCGGCGGCGACGGGCCAGTGGAAGTTGGGACCGGGGACCAAATGATCGCGGAACTTGGCGCTGTACTCGACGATTTTGACGCCGAGGAAGACGCTGCCGAGGATGAAGGTGAAGACCAGCCAGTTGCGGACCCATTTGTTGTCGCCGAGCATGGCGGCGCGAACGGCGAGAGCCATGGTCAGCGAGCTGCCGATCAGCACTACGGTATTGAAGCCGCCGAGGGTGATGTCCAAGTGGGCGCTGGCCGCGGCGAAGGCATCGGGCGCGGCGGACCGGTAGAGCGCATAGCCGGCAAACAGGCCGCCGAAGAACATGATTTCGGTGACCAGGAAGATCCACATCCCGAGGGTTGTGGAATCGAGCTGCTGTTGCAGGTCTTCAAACTGATGCTGAAAGCCGGGGACGCCGTGGTCCCCGTGGCCGTGTCCGTGTTCGCTAGTGGGATGGACGGTTTGAGTAGCCACTAGTGGTGTCCTCCATGACCGTGGACGGCGTCCGCATAGGCGTAGGGTTCTTCCGTCACGATGGGTGTCTTAGTAAAGTTTTCGGTAATCGGGGGTGAAGGCAGGGTCCATTCGAGGCCCTTCGCGTTCCAGGGATTCGGCCCGGCGGGCTTGCCCTTCAACAGGGAATGCAGGAAATAGATGGCCGGAATGCCATAGCCCACGGCGAGGACGCTCGCGCCCGCCGACGACATGACGTTGAGGATTTGAAATTCGGGGGGATAGGCGTGATAGCGGCGGGGCATGCCGAGGTAGCCGACCAGGAATTGCGGGAAGAACGTCAGGTTGAAGCCGATGAACATAATCAGCGCCGCAAAGCGAGCCCAGCCTTCGCTGTACATTTTGCCGGTGAGCTTGGGCCACCAGTAATGCAAGGCGCCCATGTAGCCGAAGACGGCCCCGCCGACCATGATGTAGTGGAAGTGGGCGACGATGAAGTAGGTATCGTGCACGTGCACGTCGAGCCCCATGGTGGCGAGGAACAGTCCCGTTAATCCGCCGATGGTGAACAGGCCGATGAAGCCGAAGGCGTAGATCATCGGGGTTTCATACGAGATGGAGCTCTGGTACATGGTGGCCATCCAGTTGAAGACCTTGATGGCGGAGGGGATGCCGACGAGGAAGGTGAGCACCGAGAAGACGAGGCTGGCGTAAGCGGACTGGCCGGAGGTGAACATGTGGTGGCCCCAGACGAGGAAGCTGATGACGGCGATGGCGACGCTTGAGAGGGCGACGAAGTGGTAGCCGAACACGCGGCGGCGGGTGAAGGCGGCGGTCAGCTCGGACATGACGCCCATGGCGGGCAGGATCATGATGTAGACGGCAGGGTGGGAATAGAACCAGAACAGGTGCTGGAAGAGGATGGGGTCGCCGCCGATTTTCGGATCGAAGAAGCCGAAGCGGAAGGCGCGTTCGAGGGCCACCAGCACAATGGTGATGGCCAGCACGGGGGTGCCCAAGACCTGGATGACGCTGGTGGCGTAGTGGGCCCATAAAAACAGCGGCATGCGGAACCACGTCAACCCCGGCGCACGCATTTTGTGAATGGTGACGATGAAGTTAAGGCCGGTGAGGATGGACGAGAAGCCGGCGACGAAGACACCGAGGGCGGCGACAATCACGTTGGAGTTGGCATAGGTAGACGAATAAGGCGTATAGAAGGTCCACCCGGTATCCACACCGCCCATGGCGAGCGCGTACAGGGTGAGAACGCCGCCGATGAGGTAGACATACCAGCTCAACAGGTTGACACGCGGAAAGGCAAGGTCGCGCGCGCCGCACATGATAGGTATCAGGAAGTTTCCGAACACGGCGGGGATGGATGGAATAAGGAAGAAGAAGACCATGACGATGCCGTGAACGGTAAACGTCTTGTTGTAGGTTTCGGCTTCCATGAAATCGCCGGCGGGGGTGAGCAGTTCCAGCCGGATCAGCATGGCCATGAAGCCGCCCAGCAGGAAGAAAGCGCTGATGGAAATGAGGTAGAGGATGGCGATGCGCTTGTGGTCGACCGTGAGGAGCCAACTGGCAAGGCCATGCGACGCATTCAGGTAATTCCTGGTTGGCTGCGCCGGCGGAGGCGCCTGGACGACAGGGGTTGTTAATGTGGTGCTCACTTCTTACCTCCCTTCGTGGATACCGGCGTTACTGCCGCCGTTTGGCCGGCCTGCGCGGTTTGCGCGGGCTGTTGCTTGGTTAACGACTTCACGTAGGCGACCAACTGGAGAATTCCGTCTTCGGACACCTGACCCTGGAAGGTGGGCATTTCCTGATTCTGATAGCCGGCCACGACTTTGGCGTTGGGCTTCAGGATCGACTCGCGAATGTAGCTTTCGTCGAAGCGGACGCGCTGGCCGCCCTGGAGGAGTTCGTCTTTGCCGAACTTGTTTTCGAGGGTGGGGCAGCGGCCGTTGTTGTCGCCCTTGTGGCAGGATGCGCAACCGAGGCGCGTGAAGAGGCGTTCGCCGGCTTGGGCCATGGTTTCGCCGCGATTGACGCCGGCGAGCCAGGCTTCGTAGTCGGCCTGTTCCATGACGTGGACCCAACCGATCATGCCGGAGTGCTGATTACCGCAGTATTCGGCGCAGAACAGGTGGTACTTGCCGACTTTGGTGGGCTGGAACCACATGGTGGTGTACATGCCGGGGACGACATCTTTTTTGACGCGGAAGGCGGGGATGAAGAAGCTGTGGATAACGTCTTCCGTGGTCATCGTGAGCTTGACAGCTTTGCCGACGGGAACGTGGAGTTCGTTGATTTCGCGGTGACCTTCGGGATGCTGTGTTTTCCACATCCACTGTTTTCCCACGACGTACATTTCCATGGCGCCCTTGGGCGGGTTGTAGTGGGCGAAGTAGATGAAGGCCCCCCAGCCGAACATGACCATGACGATGCCGAAGGGAATGCCCGACCAGACGAGTTCCAAAAGGAACGATTCGCGCAGCGGCTTGGGCACCTCATCGGGATGCCGGCGCCGGTATTTGACAGCGAGGATGAACACGCCGGTAAATACAAGCGCCGTGAAAAATATCGTGACCGATACCAGGAATGCATAGAGCGCATCGACGCCACCGGCAATGGATGACGCCTGCTCAGGAAGTAATGGGAAGTCTTTCCACATCGTGATACTTTCCGCGCCGCCCGCGACGATTCAAAAACCAAAAAGCAAGAAGGCCAAGGACGGTAAGGGCGGCACCCGTCCGCAATAGTTTGGTAATCAATATTCCGTATTTGCCCGTGGTCGGGTCATAGTGAAAACAAAAAAGAAGAACCTGGTCGACGGCGTTGCCGACTTTGCCTTGCGAGGCTTCCACCAGCGAGAAACGCAAGTCGCGCGCGGAGTACTCCACGCCGTAGAAATACTTGGAGACTTTGCCATCGGGCGTGACGACGACGAGGCCGGAGGCATGCGCCCACTGGCCCGTCTGCGGGTCCCGAGAGAACCGGTACCCGGCGGCATCGGTGAGCCGTTTGATATTCGCTTCGTCTCCGGTCAAGAACTTCCAGCCGCGTTCCGATTCCGGCCGGTTATACCGCTCGACAAACTCGAAGCGCTTCTTTTCGGCGCCCTGTGGCGTGTCCGCCGGATCGAAGCTGACGGCGATGACATCGAAGTGCTCGCCGACATTCAAACTCATGGGCCGCAGCGTGCGCAGCAACCCGTTGAGGGTCATGGTGCACAACATCGGGCACTCGTAGTAGACGAGGGCCAGGATGGCCGGCCGGCCGGTAAGGTAATTGCGGAACGGCTGGAGCCGGCCTTTTTCGTCCTTAAACATCGCGTCGAGCGGAAGCTGCGAATTCAACTGCTGGTCGATGCCGACGTTTTTCAACTGACGCGGCAACTCGGTCCCCTGCGGGACTTCGTTGGGCGCCGTCTTCGCCGCGAGATTAGCCGCAACAAGGCTGAAGGCCAGAACAACAGCCAACCGCCGATACCACATGATTGCCCCCAAGATTTTTTTAGCCACTATTTCGCAGCCGCGGCGGCCGGCGGTGGTGTCTTGGTGGCCGGCAAGCCACGCTCCGCGATGATATCCATCGCGCGGTCGATGGGAATGTGCACCGTACCCGCTTGTTTCTGCACCCACCCGTAGGAATGCAGTTGCTTATCTTCAGTTTCGCGCAACTGACGGAGGTCGAGTTGCTGGTTGACCTGGAGCCGGGGCTTGGGAGGGAGCGAACGCTCCATTTCCATGACCGTCGGCTCGTGATCCATTTTCACCGGAGGGGTTTCGAGCGCGGCATGGAGAGCCCACATGAGGCCCATGGCTCCGAAAATCACGACAAACATCGCAATGCCCCACTTATAGAGGGTGGGAACATCGGCGTCGGTGGTTTCATAGGCCCCGTGCGGCACATCGTGCGTCGCGTGGGGAATTGCCTGTGCGTGCTGGTGTTCGTGCTCGGCCATTTAGTGATGCCCTCCTGCCGCCAACTTCACCGCTTCCACCGGCATGAGCGGACGGCGGCCGAGTTGGAAGGCATAAAAACCAACCCACAATCCGCCAATGCCGATCGGGGTGACGATGTCGAGCCAGTGAATGAAGGCGATGTGGTGACCTTCGGCTTCGGCTCCAATGTGTTGGAAGGCCGGGGCGATCAGCCAGGTGAGATCCACCCACCGCATGAAGAGAATGAAGATGGCGATGGCGCCGAGAATGGCCGCTTTGCGCTTGTTGAACCGGATGAGCAGCAGGAAGAACGGCACGACGAAGTGGAAGAGCATGAGGCTGACGGCGACCATGCCCCAGGCGCCGTTCATGCGCTTGACGTACCAGGGCGTCTCTTCGGGCAGGTTGCCGGACCAGATGATGAGGAACTGCGAGAAGGCGACGTAGGCCCAGAGGACGATGAAGGCGAGCATGAGCGTGCCGAGGTCGTGGAAATGGTTGGGCTTGACGAGGTGGTTGAGCGGCTCTTCCCGATACAGCTTCTTGAGGATCAGGATGATGAAGGCCATGGTTGACAGGCAGCCGCCGAAAATGTAGAGCACACCGTAGATGGTGGAGGCCCAGTGCGGTTCGAGCGACATGCCGAGGTCGAAAGCGCAGAACGTCAGGGTAAGAATGTAGAGCACCACGCCGGGCCCGCTCAGGTTCCGCAACTTCTCTTTGGCCGCTTCGCCCTCGCCGCCTTCCTGATCGGCCGACCACTTATTCAGGAAAAATGCGATTGTCAGCCAGATGCCGAAGTAGACGACGATGCGAATGGTGAAGAATGTCGGGTTGAGGTAGGCGGCCTTGTGGCGCAGAAGCTCGTCGTGCTGGATGACTTCCGGCCGCGCCCACTCGTAAACGGCGGGCATGTTGACCAGAATGGGGATGACGAGCAGGGCGGTGAGCGGAAGGGTGCGTGTGCCGGCTTCGAGCAGCCGCCGGATGACGATGCCCCAGCCGCCGCCCACCAGATGGTGTAGGCACAGCAGACCCAGGCAACTGACGGGGATCAGCAGCCAATAGATATAGGCCAGCACGTAAGAATGCAGGAACTGTTCGTGATTGGCGGCGAATCCGGCCAGGCTGGCGACAATGCCCGCCAAGCCGATGAAAATCGCCGAATTGCGGAGACCCGAAACGTCGGGCGTGCGGCTATCGGTTGCCACTAGTGCTTCACCTCCTGGTGGGGCGTTGCGGCGGCCACGTTTTGCGCCGCGTCCAACTTCGGCCGGTCCGCTTCGGAAACGTCATTGACGGTTGCGTTCTGGCTCAACTGCAGCGCGCGGATGTAGGCGACGATGGCCCAGCGGTCGTGAACCGGGACACGCGCCGCGTAGCTGATCATGCTGCCGTAGCCGTTGGTGATGACGTCGTAGAAGTGGCCGACAGGCTGGTTGCGGAGCCGTTCGATGTGATAGCTGGGCGGATGCTTGAAACCGCGCTGGACCACCATGCCCGCGCCGTCGCCGGTGGCGCCGTGGCAGGGCGAGCAGTAGATGTTAAAGCGGTTCTGGCCGCGCGCGAGCAGTTCCTTGGTAAGCTTTACGGGCAATTCAGTGACAAGCTGGTCGCCATTGCGGCCGCGGTGCATGGCGGCGTCGGTCTTCAACTGGCCGCGCGCGATGGTGTTATCGACGCGGGGGCGCATGGAACGGGCGTCGTTCCAGAAAGCGCTGTAGCTATAGGCGCGATACTTTGGCTGGTCGTGCATGTCCTGGCGGCAGCCGGTGGCGGCGATGGCGAGGCCCGCGATCAGAAGGAGCTTAGTTTTCAACTTCGACTACCTCCTTGGGGTGGAGCGTATCGAGGAAGCGCCGGGTGGCGTCGAGGTCGAACTTGGGATCTTTCGCTTCGATACAGAGGAAAAACCGGTCTGTGGACGCCATGCTGAACCGCGGATTGTTGAACACCGGGTGGTAGGGCATGGGGAGCCCGTTGAGGGCGATCATGCCGAAGACGGCGGCGAAGGCGGCGAACAGAATGGTGGTTTCGAATGTGGGCGGAACGTAGGCGGGCCAGGAGAAGTTGGGGCGTCCACCGATGTTCAGCGGATAGGTGATCATCGTGATGTAGTACATCAGGCTGAAGCCTGCCACCAGGCCGGCCATGGCGCCGGCGAACACGATCGGCTGGAGCCGGTTGTCGTCCCAACCCAACGCATCGGTCAAGCCGTGGATGGGCACCGGGGTGTAGGCGTCCATCTCCTTATAGCCTTCGTCGCGGGTTTTTTCGCAAGCGTGCAACAGGTCCTGCTGCGTTTCAAACTCGGCCATCAGCCCGTAGAGGTTGCGGATGGGCTGAACGGGCGTTTCCAGTTGAGGAAGAACTTCGGTGCTCATCAGTGTGCCGCCTCCACCGCTTTCGGTTTAATCAGCGTGCGCATTTCGAAGATGGAAATCATCGGCAAGCCGCGGATGAACAGGAACATCATGGTGGTGAAGAAGCCCATGGTGCCGATGAAGGTGGCCCAGTCGAAGGTAGTCGGGTAGTACATGCCCCAAGAGGAAGGCATGAAGTCGCGCGACAAGCTGACCGGGATAATGACAAAGCGTTCGAGCCACATGCCGACGCTGACGAACTGCGAAATGAGGAACAATCCGGCCGGGCTGCGCCGAACGCTCTTGATCCACAGGAACTGCGGCGCGACGGCGTTGCAGAGGAAGAGCATGTAATAGGACCAGGCGTAGGGGCCGCCGAGGCGGTTCTTGAAGAGGAGGTACTCTTCAAACTCGTTGCCGCTGAACCAGGCAAAGAAGGCTTCCATCACGTAGCCGTAGACGACGATCAGGCCCGTGGTGAGCATGATTTTGCCCATGTTTTCGAGGTGGCGGACGGTGATGAAATCTTTGAGGCCGTACCATTCGCGCACGGGGATGGCCAGGGTGAGCACCATCGCGAAGCCCGCAAACACGGCGCCGGCGACGAAGTAGGGCGGGAAGATGGTGGCGTGCCAGCCGGGAACGATGCCGGCCGAGAAGTCGAAGCTGACGATGGAGTGGACCGAAACGACCAGCGGCGTCGAAAGGCCGGCAAGGAGCAGCGACGCCATTTCATACCGGTGCCAGTGTTTGGCCGAATTGCGCCAGCCGAGCGACAGGATGCCGTAGAGCCGCTTGACGAACATGGTTTTGGCACGGTCGCGCATGGTGGCGAAATCGGGGATGAGGCCGACATACCAGAACAGGATCGAAACGGTGGCGTAAGTGGATACCGCGAACACGTCCCACACGAGCGGCGAGCGCGGTTGGGGCCAGATGGCCATCGTGTTCGGATAGGGCAGCAGCCAGTAGGCGAGCCACGGGCGGCCGGTATGGAACACCGGGTAGACCCCGGCGCAAGCCACGGCGAAGATCGTCATCGCCTCAGCGAACCGCGAGATCGACATGCGCCACTCCTGCCTTAGCAGCAGGAGAATCGCCGAAATCAGCGTTCCCGCGTGGCCGATACCGATCCACCAGACGAAGTTGATGATGTCGAACCCCCAGCCGACGGGCTGGTTGATTCCCCAAAGTCCGACGCCTTTCAGCACCAGACCGGTTAACGATCCCGGCAGTAACTGCATCACTAAGAACGCGATGCCGATGACAAAAAACCACTGCTTGGGACTCTTGGCGGTGAGGACGACTCCCGCGATCTTTTCCGTTACCGATTTGTTGGAATGCCCCGGTTGTAATACCGGATCGGGGTGCTCCAACGCCACCGGCGGTAGTGTTTGCTGATGACTCGCCATGCTGCTTGTGCCTCTGCTCGTTCCCTTCCGGACGAAAGCGCCCGTTACGACACTTTCTCGATTTCGGGGTTCGGATTCCGCAACTTGGCCAGGTATGAAGTGCGCGGCCTGGTATTGAGTTCTACTAGTAAGCCGTAGTTGCGGTTATCTTTTTTGACCCGTGCGATCTGCGCATTCGGGTCGTTCATATTGCCAAAGACGATGGCCTGTGTCGGGCAAACCTGCTGGCATGCCGTCACGACTTCGCCGTCCTTAATTCTCCGGCCTTCGATTTCCGCCGGGATCCGCGCCTGGTTGATGCGCTGCACGCAGTAGGTGCACTTTTCCATCACACCGCGGCTGCGGACCGTAACGTCGGGGTTGCGCACGCCCATCAGCGATTGCGTGTCCCAATCGTTGTAGAGGAAGAAGTTGAAGCGCCGCACCTTGTAGGGGCAGTTGTTGGAGCAATAGCGGGTGCCGACGCAGCGATTGTAGGTCATCTGGTTGAGACCTTCGTCGCTGTGCGACGTGGCCGCGACGGGGCACACCGGCTCGCACGGCGCGTTATCGCAGTGCATGCAGGTGACCGGCTGATGGTGGATCTCCGGATTGTCGAGGCTGCCTTCGAAATACCGGTCCACACGGATCCAGTGCATTTCGCGGTTACGGCTGACCTGGTCTTTGCCCACCACGGGGATGTTGTTTTCCGCCTGGCAGGCGATGCTGCAGGCGTTGCAGCCAATGCAGGCGTTGAGGTCGATCGCCATGCCCCACGAGTAGCCTTCGTACTTGTACTCGGGATAGAGCGACAACAGGTTGTGCTTCTTGTCGGGCTCCTGCGCGAAGTCCGGCTTCTTCTTGAATTCGTCGAACGACGCGAACCGGACCAGGTTGCGGTTTTCCATCGAGCTGTGGTCCTGCGTCGTGACCAGGCGGTAGGTGTCGCCGGTCTTCTTTACTTCGCCGCGGATCACCCACGGGGCGGAAGCGGTGCGGATCAGGTTGGCGTTGAAGCCGACGCCGTTGGCGATCTTGCCGCCGCGCGTGCGGCCGTAGCCGAGGTGCACGGTGATGGCGTCGTCGGCCTGGCCGGGCAACATGAAGATGGGACCTTTGACCACGCCCGCCGCCGTGCGCAGCTCAACGACATCGTTGGTCTTCACGCCCAGCTTCTGCGACATCGCGGGACTGACGAGCACGGCGTTGTCCCACACCAGCTTGGTCATCGGCCGCGGCAGTTCCTGGAGCCAGCCCACGTTGGTGAACCGGCCGTCGAACACGCTTGGGCAGGGGCGGATGTTGATCTCGACGCCGCTATCGGTCTTGGGGGCGGGCAGTGACGCAGCGAACGTCTTGGCGACCGCGACGTTCTTGGCCGCGAGCGCCGTGTTCGGCATCACGCCGTCGTGAATAACCTTCTGGTACGTATTGCCGAAGTCGGCTGGATTGTTGAGGGTCTGCTGCCAATATTCTTTGACGACGTCGTACACCGGGCGGCCGCCCTTGTCGAGCAGCACGCCGATGACTTCGAGCAGCGAACGGCCTTCGTAGAGCGGCTGGATGAGCGGCTGCTGAACGGTGACCGTACCGTCGTAAGCGCGGATGTCGCCCCAGCTTTCGAGGGCCAAGGCGCGCGGAACGTGCCAGTGGCAAACGGCGGCGGTTTCGTCTTCGTATTCGCCGAGGTGGATGCGAACCTTCACCTTGCGGAACGCGTCGGCAAATTTGAGGTCGGCCGGGGCCGAGTACATCGGGTTGCCGCCGACGATGATGATCGTGTTGACCTGGCCGGCATTCATTTCGCCGACCAGCGTCTTCAAACCTTCGTATTGGGACTCGGCGTTGAATTCGACCGGTTCCGTGTAGGTAACGGTCTTGCCGATGTTGCCGAGCGCGCCGTTGATGGCAGCGGCCAAGGCGTGAACCACCGGGGGCTGATGCTCGCCGGCGATCACCAGCGAGGCGCCCTTGTGGGCGTTCAGGTCGGCGACGATGGCCTTCAGGAAGCCCGGGGCCTTGGTGGTGGCGGCGGTTGTGCCGGCGCCCGTTTCCGCGGCCAGCGCGCGTGCGAACGCTTCCACTTCGGCCGATGTGGCGGCGAGGCGGTGATCGGCTTTGGCGCCGGTGATGGACGGGGTCGGTTCGATTACGTACAGGCGGTTGGGCGTGGGGACATCGGCTTTGCGGCGGTTGACGAACTGGCGGGCGTAAGAGATTGAGCCCGGCATGGCGTACATGAAATCCGCGTCGAGCGAAACGATGACGTCGGCGGCGGCGATGTTGTACACCGGGTTGACCGGTTCGCCGAAGGCCATCCTGGTGCCGGTGAGCACGCTGTCGCGCGAAACCGGTTCGAATTGATACCACTTGGCCTGCGGATAGGAAGTGAGAAGCTGTTTGATTTGGCCGTAGAGCGTGGGGGAGGTGACCGTTTCAGTGAGCAGCCGGAAACCTTCGCCCTTGGTGGCGAGCAGTTGCTCGCGCAGCATGTTGAGCGTTTCCTGGAAGCGGGTCCAGGTGGACATACGGCCTTCGCGGAGGGTGCTCTGCGACCGGTCCGGGTCCCAGAACTGCAGCGCCATCGCCTGGCGATAGGTGTCGGTGGAGCCGAGCGAATCGGGGTGCTCCGGGTTGCCTTCGACCTTCGTGGGGCGGCCCTGGTGGCTTTCGACCAGCACGCCCTGTCCGTATCCGGCCAGCGGCAAAGCGGTGGCGAAGAAGAGGGGTACACCGGGAATCTGGTCTTCCGGCAGGTTGACGTAGGGGACGATCTTTTCGGGCGGCTGCTTGGTGCAAGCCGTCAGGCCGGCCAGTCCCAATGAGGCGCCCAGCAGTTGCAGCATGCGCCGCCGGCTCGCCGGATTCGTCCATTCCGAAGTTCCGGCGGTGAACTCATGGTCCACCAGCGCCTGGAACTCGGGGGTTTCGGCTACTTCCTCCAGGCTGCGCCAGAACGCCGGCCCCTGTGCGGAGGCCAGCTTTGCTCGAATCGCATCCAGGTCAAGCTGAGTTGGGATATTTGGTTGGGTGCTCATCGGTGACAGGCTGTGCAGTCCGTCATCTTACGGACCTTGTATTCCTTAACCAGTCGTGCTCCCAGCACCTCTTGCGGTTCGCTGGGTTTGTAGTCCATTTCGAACACCTTATCCTTGGGCCTGATGTAGTTTTCCGGCGCGCGGTGACAGTCGAGGCACCACTCCATGAATAAGGTATTCTCTTGCCACATCAACGGCATCAAATCCACACGACCGTGGCACACGGCGCAGCCCATCCCCTTGTTCACATGAATGCTGTGGTTGAAGTAAACGTATTGGGGCAGGTCATGCACTCGGGTCCATTCGAGTGAACGGCCGGATCGATAGCTTTCCCGGACCGGTTCCAACATGGGGGAATCGGACCAGATCTGCGAATGGCAGGACATACAGGTTTCCGTCGCGGGAATGCCGGCCGAGGCGGCCTTTTCCACCGACGTGTGACAGTAACGGCAATCGATTCCGATACCCTGCACATGGTGCTTGTGCGAGAACGGAACCGGCTGCTCCCGCGGCACCCCCACATTCGTCGTGTAGGGCGAGCGGTTCAGTGCGAACAACACTGCTCCCAGCAGGCCAAGCACTACAACGGCTCCGGCTATCGAAGCTTTCGCGAATGCGTTTGTGCTGGGTCGAAAGACTTGGGACATCTTCCCCCCTAGCTAAAAGGACAGAACAACCCGGATCGTCCGACCGGTGGCAAATCAGACCACCGGCGTCGTCCAGGGAGACCCCGGACCTCAGGGTTTTGCTTTGATCGCAAGCGGTTATTATTACACAAGTAAAAAGTAATCGTCCATCGCGCGCACGGCGGGAACGCGGTTCGGCAAGACCGATTAGATCGAAGGATTTTCAGGTTCCCAGCCCGAATTATCAACTATTCGGATGCGCGCTACCGCTTCCGGTCCCAAAATAGCACGCGCCCCCGAGCGGGTATCCGGACCGGCCAAAGTGCGCCGCCGGCGCTTATATACAGGGTTTTCGGATCGTCACCTCCGAAGGCGCGGCTCGTCGCTTCGTCCGCCGGAACGGTGACGATTTCGGTTAGCTTACCGGTTTTATCGAACAAATGGACCCTTCTTTGTACTTCGACGAGGTCTCGAATCGATTGTCCTTATTAGGCCCGGCGGCGGCATAATGGCGCCCTTCCCGGTCCATCTTCCTCCCGTCCGGACCGCGCCCGTTCTCCCAATCGAAGATCAGCTTTTTTGATCCGAGATTCACTTGGCCGCGGGCGTTGAGGTCAAACCGCCACAGTTTGCGAGGTCCGCCCGGGATGTTGTTGTTGTCGGCAACGAAGAGAAATTTGTCGCCTTCGCAGGCCACCCTCGGCCAGATCATGGATCAGAAGCTGCCGCTTATCGGACGCAACCCGCAGTCGCTCATCATCCTGATCCCGGGCGCCGCCAACGTGAATGTCCCAACCGGCGCGAGTTCGGCCACCCCCGACGTCAGCGTCAACATCAACGGCGGCCTCGGACTGATGAACTCATTCCAGATGGATGGCACGCAAGCCCTCTGCTTCAGACGGCCGGCGCATCCAGTTAGCGCTGAAATTCGCTTTTTAATCGCCTACCGCGACTTCCTGCTGCAGCTTAGCCGACGCTTTCTTCTCCCGCCGCAGCCACACCTGGACCCGTTCCAAATAGAGATAAATAACCGGGGTAATGTAGAGCGTCAGAAACTGGCTCACCACCAGTCCGCCCACCACCGCGAGGCCCAGCGGCTGCCGCGCATCCGCGCCCTCGCCGTACCCGAGCGCGATCGGCAGTGTCCCGAACAGCGCGGCCACCGTGGTCATCATAATGGGCCGGAACCGCAACAGACAGCCCTGCCAGATCGCATCGCGTGCGTTCTGGCCTTCCCGTTGGGCATCAATGGCGAAGTCGATCATCATGATCGCGTTCTTCTTCACCACGCCAAACAGCATGATGATCCCGACAAACGCATAGAGATCAAGCTGCTTGCCGAAGATCAGCAGCGTCACCAGTGCGCCGAACACGGCGGAAGGCAGTCCGGAAAGGATCGTGATCGGATGAATGAAGCTCTCGTACAAAACCCCCAGCACGATATAGATCACCAGTACCGCGATCACCAGCAACACCGTCAGGTTCTGGAACGATCGCTGGAACTCCTTCACAGTGCCCTGAAACGCGAATGCAATTGTGGCCGGCATCCGCAGTTCCTGAACCGCGTTCTCTACGAATTCGGCCGCCTGCCCCAGCGACGCGCCGGGCTTCAGGTTAAAAGAGATCGTGGCCGCCGGAAGCTGTCCGAAGTGGTTGATGTTCAGCGGACCCACCTTGCGCCGCGTCTTCGTTACCGCGTCCAGCGGAATCAGTTGGTTCGTCTTCGACCGGATGTAGAGCTTCGAAAGCGCATCCGGGCTGCGCTGGTACTTCGGCTCCACCTCCATGATCACCGAGTACTCGTTGGCCGTCGCATAGATCACCGATACTTCGCGCGCGCTGAACGACGTGAACAACGCCGCCTGGATCTGCTGCGGCGTCACTCCCAGCGCCATCGCCCGGTCCCGATCGATATCAACCATCACCTGCGGACTGGTGATCTGAACGTCGCTGTTCACATCGACGAAATCGGAGAAACTCCTCATCCGCTCCATCAGCCGCGGCGTCCAGTCGTATATCTCATTGAGGTTCGTGCTCTGCAGCGTGATCTGGTAGGCGCTATTCCGGTTCTGCCCGCCCACCGTAATCGGCGGCGGGTTCTGCATGAACACGAGTATCCCCGGCACCTTGGCCACCATCGGCCGCAGTTGCTGAATAATCTCGTCCACCGAGAACTTGCGGTGCTCGAGCGGCTTCATGCGCGCGAACATGCCACCCGAATTGCCGCCCATCACAAACGTGCCGGTCCCTTCGATTTCCGGGTGCGACCGTACAATCTCAGCAACCGCGTACTGGTGCTGCGCCATCGACTCAAACGAGATGTCCTGCGGACCGCGCATCTGCGCGAACATGAAGCCCGAGTCCTGGCTGGGTATGAAGCCGGTCGGCATGGTGCGGAACAGGTACACGGTACCTGCGAGCATCGCCACCGCAATCGCGAACGTAAGCGGGTGGAACCGCATCGCGAGACCGAGCGTCGACTTGTAGCCGCTCGCCATCAACTCGAATCCGCGCTCCAGCAGCCGGTAGAGAACGCCGTGCTTCCTGCCGTGATCGCTGACCAGATACCGGCTGCCCAGCATCGGCGTCAAGCTGAGCGACACGAACCCCGATATCAGGATCGCCACCACGATCGTTACCGAGAACTCGTGTAGGAGCCGCCCCACAATGCCGCCCAAAAACAGGACCGGGATGAACACCGCCACCAGCGATATCGTCATCGACAGAATCGTGAACCCGATCTCGCGCGATGCCGCGAAGGCCGCCTGCATCCGCGATTGGCCCATCTCCATGTGCCGCACGATGTTTTCGAGCATCACCACCGCGTCGTCCACCACAAACCCCACCGACAAGGTGAGCGCCATCAGCGACAAGTTGTTCAGGCTATAGCCCAACAGGTACATCACCGCAAACGTGCCGATGATCGAGAACGGTACCGCCAACCCGGGGATAATCGTGGCCGAAAGGTTCCGCAGAAACAGGAAGATCACGAGCACAACCAGGCAGATCGTAAGCACCAGCGTGAATTCCACGTCGCGGATCGACCCGCGGATCGACTGCGATGCGTCGAACGAGATCTGCAGGTCCACCGACGGCGGAATCTCGCGGCGGAACTGCGGAATCAGCGCCTTCACCGCGTCCACCACTTCCACCGTGTTCGTTCCCGGCTGCCGCTGAATGGCGAGCACCATTCCACGAACGCCGTTAAACCAGGCGACGGCCTTGTCGTTCTCGACGCTGTCGACCACACGGCCCAGTTGTTCCAACCGCACCGGCGATCCGTTGCGCCACGCCACAATCAGCGGCCTGTAGACGGCAGCCGTGCTGAGCGTTCCGCTCGAATCGATCGTGAACGCCTGCTTCGGCCCGTCCAGGCGGCCCGTCGGCAAGTTGGTATTGCTCGCCTGAATCGCCGCCTGCACCTCGTCGATGCCAATACTGCGCGCCGCGAGTTCATCCGGATTCACCTGAACCCGCACCGCGTACTTCTGCGCCCCGAAGATGTTCACTCGCGACACCCCGCTCACCATCGAAATGCGCTGGGCGAGCAGTGTATCCGCGTACTCGTTTACGACATAAAGCGGCAGCGTCTTCGAACTCAGGGACAGATAGAGGACGGGCTGCTCCGCCGGATTCACCTTCTGAAAAGACGGCGGACGCGGCATGTTGGTGGGCAATCGTCCGGCCGCTTTGGAGATCGCCGCCTGAATGTCTTGCGCGGCGGCGTCGATATTGCGCTCCAACGCGAACTGCACCGTGATCTGCGTGCTTCCCTGCGAGTTCTGCGAACTCATCGAATCGATACCGGCGATGGTCGAGAACTCCCGTTCGAGCGGTGTCGCCACGGCCGAGGCCATCGTCTCAGGGTTCGCGCCCGGCAGGTTCGCCTGCACCTGAATCGTCGGGTAATCGACGCTCGGCAGCGCCGCCACGGGTAGCGACCGGAACGCGATGATTCCGAACAGCAGGATCGCGAACGTGACCAGCGCCGTCATGATCGGGCGCTCAATGAAGATGCGCGACAGGTTCATGACCGCTCCACACCCACCTTCGGCACCGGCGCCACTTCCTGAATCTTCGATCCCGGGGCCAGCCGCAGGTGACCATCCGTCACGACCTTCTCGCCGGGCGCAACGCCCGACTGGATCACGGTGCGGTTCTCAAACGTCCGCCCCACTGTCACCTTGCGAGGCTCGACGGTGCTGTCGGCCTTCACCACAAACACGAACTGCCCGGTCTGCCCCTCCTGCACCGCTTCCGCCGGAACCACAGTAGCGTTCGGGATCGCATCCAGTTGAAGCTTGACGTTTACGAACTGGCCCGGCCAGAACGTCCGGTCGCGGTTCTCCACAACAGCCTTGAGCGCGATCGTGCCCGTAGCGGTATCGACCGTATTGTCGATAACGCTCAACCTGCCGTTAACCGTCTTGCTCGGATCGTCCGCCAGCGCTACGCTGACAATCAACGGACTACGGCCGTTGCGCGCGCGAATGGCGCTGAGATGTGTTTCGGGTACGCTGAACGTGACGAAGATCGGCGCGATCTGGTTGATCACCACCAGCGGCGCATTCCCGTTCGCCTGCACGAGGTTGCCGGGATGGACCAGCAGATTCCCCGCCCTTCCTGAAAGCGGCGCCTTGATCTGGCAGTAGGAGATGTCCAGCTTCGCCTTATCGATTGCCGCCTGGTCGCTCTGCACCGCCGCACGCGCACTCTCGATGGCGGCCTGGGCTGCTTTGGACGACTCACGGGCGACGTCGGCCGTGGTCCTCATCTGCTCGTACTGCTGCTTGGAGATGATGCCCTGTTTCGCGAGGTCCGCGTAGCGTTCCTCGTTGGCTTCGGCATTCTTGAGCTCAGCAATGCTCCGCGACAGGTTCGCCTCCGCCTGGCGCAGTTGCGCCCGGTCCCGCGCGAGGGTCGCCTCGGCTTGCTTCAGGATCTCGACATAGGGGCGCGGATCGATCTCAAACAGGAGCGCGTCTTTCTTAACATCCTGCCCTTCAGTCAGGTGGACTTCGACGAGCTGTCCGGCTACCTGCGACTTCACCTGTACCGTAGACGATGCGAGCGCGGAGCCCACCACCTTCAGTTCGAACGGGATGGTCTCCTGTTGCGCCTGCGCTACCGTCACCGGAACGGCGGGCACCGTGGGACGGGTTGCCGCCGGCGTCGGCGCCTGCTTCTGGCATGCTGCCAGACACACCGCCAGCGTACCGACACACGTAACCCGTGCCCAGTGAATCCTTAACATATGTTCCTTTGAGTATGGCACTCCCACACCCAAAGGTTCCGGCGCCGTTCGCTAGACCTTCAGGTTGCGGAGGTCGATCTTCTTGTCGTCGAAGATGCCGAGTCCGAGGTTGCCCGCAAGCTGGATGTGCTCCGGCTGTCCCCAATAGTTGTTGAATCGATCACCAGGTGCAGTCTCGGCTACCGGCGGCAGTCCTTCTTTCGCCCGCTTGGCGTCAATGATCTTCCACCCCGTCCTGTCCATCGCCACAGGATCCGTACCGAAGAACATCGTCTTGTATTCCCACACAAACTGCGGTGGCGTACCAGGACCGCCGTTGAACCCCGCCTTTACGCCGTCCATGATGTGTAATACCACCTTCTGGCGGATCACGGGCATGTCGACCACCGCGGGGATGAACATATCGCAGGCATTCAATTCCCGATTGATGTGGCTGCGGTTCACGTTGTTCACGAACCCGTGCGACATGTTCTTCAGCGTCAACGTCACGCCCGCCGACTGGTGCGACTTCAATACCGGCAGGTTGATAATCTTGTTCACCTGCTTGGTCAGAAACTGCGAGGCGTACGACCGGCGCGAATGCGCATCGTTCGGGTTGTCGCCCGGTTTTACCAGCGCCATCTCCATGTAAACGTCAGGATCGTAGCCGTCCATGCCGAGCTGCCAGGTGTTATACTCATCGGCTGCCCACGACCAGCGTACGCCCTCAGGCAGCCACTTGTGGAACCCGGCCGCCAGGAACTGCCGACGATACCGGTCGTATACGACGATGTCCTTATTGGGAACACCGGCTTGGTTGATGCCGTCGATGATCTGCCGGAGCACCGTCGCGTCGGAGCAGAGCTTCTTGCCCCCAACCGGACAGACCTTAATCCCGACGACATCCCCCTTCTGGATAAACATCCGCCAGGCGTCGGCCCAAGCGGGAGCGCCGGTGAGTTCCAGCATTCCCTTGTGCATCATCTTCTGGATGATCTCGGGTTGGTAGGCGCCGGAGAGGATCGAATTCTCGCCGTTAACCGCAACAACTCGCCCGGGGAACGGTCCAGGAATACCCAACTTGCCCGCCGGGGCCGCAGAAAGGTGCGTGGCCACGCCGGCCAGCATCGTCGCAAATACATCGCGTCGTGAGTAAAGCATCCAGTGCCTCCTTTGTGCTGATTATACGGTCGCCTTCAACCGGGCTTCGTCGACTTCGTTGCCGCGAATCCAGATGGTGTCCAGGTCCGGATCGCCATAGCCTCGCTTCCGCGCCAGTTGCAGCAACGGCACCGTATCGGGCTTGAGGCCCATCACCGCTGCCGCGACAGCGTCAACCGCGGCGGGGATGGTGCCGGCAATCACCACGTTGTGGACGATTGCTTTACCGTCCCTGAATGCTTTCCGGCCGCCCACCACAGCGTATTCCGGTACATGGAACCCGAACCCGTCGAGCGCGATCACGTCCGGGGTACCTGCCGCGGGTGTCACCGGTTTGGCTACAACCCGGAAGGTGTCGATCGACATTAACGGCCGTCCCGTACGGACCCGCAACGGTCCCACCGTGATTAGCCGGTCGCAGTGCAATACAATCTTCGGCACCTTGTAAGACACATCCCGCCGGGAAAAGATACCCGGCGCCGGCATCACCATCGACTCGGCGGTGGCGGGGTTCACGCATTCCGCCGCGGCGAACGGCGTTGCCGCATCCGTGACAATGCGCAGCGATTGCGGCTTCCGGTCGTTGATGATGGTCGCTACCGTCGACACAACCGCCGGGTCGGCATCCTTGTCCACCAAAACGACTACGTCCTGGTCGCGCTGTATCCATCGCGGCAGGCCGCCCTGTGAGTCTGTTCCTAATTCGATGGCACGCCGTGTCATCGCCTCTACCTGAGCATCGGTGAGTTCGGCGGTGACAGGCTTTGGCTCGGGCAGGGCGGCAAACTTCACGCCGCCGAAATGATCTTCCCCACCCGCAAAACTCGAAAGAATGACTCCAACCCGGGGAGTTTGGTTGGCAGATGGAGTCGCTTCGACGGTGTCCCCTGACGACTGCGCGCTACGCTTCCTGGATTGCATAGTGCTCCCATTCTAGGACGGATGTGCCGGAATCGGGAGCGGCACTGCGCGTCTAAGTGAAATCTCTATAAAGTTTCACAGGCAAGCATCCGATGAAAACCTGTGTGCGGGCTCTATCGAAGATAGTACGCAGCCTGGGCCCGAACACGCGTTTCACAACCGCTTTACGATATGCGCCCACCGACCGCGGCTGAGATATTTCTCGTAACTCCGCACTCTTACATTGTGGAGGTCCCATGGACGGCCAAGAAGTAATTCGTGAGTTTCTCATCGAAAGTCACGAGAACCTCGGACGCTTGGACAACGAGATGATCGACCTGGAGCGCCGTCCAAGAGACGCTGAACTTCTGGCCAGTATTTTCCGGACAGTCCACACAATCAAGGGAACCTGCGGGTTCTTAGGGTTTCACGTCCTCGAGGCGGTTACCCATGAGGCAGAAACCATCCTGAGCCAACTGCGCGCCGGAACTCGAGAGTTAGATGGCGCGCTGGTTTCGGTGATTCTCGAAGTTATCGATGCTGTGCGTGCGATTCTAGCCGCGGTCGAGAAGGATGGAACTGAGGGAGACAACAATTACGCCACGCTGGTCGGACGGCTGAAGGAAATCGCTCATCCCTCATCGGCGCACTCCAAACCCGAGCCGGCAGTACCAACTCCGCCACCTGCGCCCGCCATCCCCGAACCGCCGCCTCCGTCCGCTCTCCCGCCTACGAGCAAAGTGAATGCCCCTGCCGACCACGGCCCCGAACAGGTGGCTGATCCTGGGGTGTCGGTAGCCGATACCGCCATCCGCGTTGATGTTGGGTTGCTCGACAAATTGATGAACCTTGTTGGCGAACTCGTGCTCGCCAGGAATCAGATTCTCCAACACAACTCAATCAACGAAGACGCCTCCCTAAACGCCACGTCGCAGCGCCTGAATCTGATTACAACGGAACTTCAGGAAAGCGTGATGAAGACGCGCATGCAGCCTATCGGCGTTGTGTGGAACAAACTGCCGCGCGTAGTTCGCGATATCGCGTATTCATTCGGCAAGCAAATCCGGCTCGATTTGGACGGCGCTTCAACCGAACTCGACAAGACGATCATCGAAGCCATCAAAGACCCGCTCACGCACCTGGTTCGCAACAGCTGCGACCACGGCGTCGAACGGCCGGAAATGCGAGTTCGAGCGGGCAAACCGGCTCAAGGCCGCATCCTGCTACGCGCCTATCACGAAGGCGGCCAGGTCAATATCGAGATCACCGACGATGGCCGCGGCATCGACGTCTCCAAGCTAAAACAGAAGGCCCTCGAAAAAGGCCTCATCCGCCCTGAGCAGGCCCAGCGCATGCACGAGCGCGAGGCGCTCAACCTGATCTTCCACCCTGGCCTATCCACGGCAGATACCGTTACGAACGTCTCCGGACGCGGCGTCGGCATGGATGTTGTCAAGGCCAACATCGAGAAAATCGGCGGCTTGGTCGATCTTTCCAGCCGCCCTGGCGAAGGCACTACGGTTCGCCTGAAGATCCCGCTCACTTTGGCCATCATTCCGGGTCTTGTGATCGTCAGCGGCGGCGAGCGGTTTGTCATTCCCCAGGTCAGTCTTCTCGAGTTGATTCGACTTGAGGGCGAGTCGGGAGCCCGGCATATTGAGCGGGTCCACGGCACCCCGGTATATCGCCGCCGCGGCAGTCTGCTACCGATCGCTCATTTGAATGAGGTTCTAAAACTCAAATCCCCGCCCTGCCAGGAAGCCGTGAATATTGTCGTTCTGCAAGGTGAAGACCGGCAATTCGGTCTGGTTGTCGACGGCATCATGGATACCCAGGAGATCGTGGTCAAGCCGCTTGGCAAGCAGTTAAAAGGGCTTGCGACCTATGCCGGCGCCACCATCATGGGTGACGGCAAGGTTGCGCTCATCCTGGATGTCGCAGGAATCGGGCAGGCGTCCGGGGTGTTGACGGCGAGCAGTGATCAGACGCGTGTCGAGACGCAGGCGCAGTCGCAAGCACAGTCGGACCTGCAGCGCCTGCTTCTCTTCCAGGCCGGCTCGTTCGAACGTCTGGCCGTGCCGCTTTCACTGGTGGCGCGCCTGGAGGAGTTCAGCCAGTCGTCCATCGAGCAAGCCGGCCGCCGGAAGGTTGTCCAGTATCGCGGCCGCATCCTGCCGCTTGTTTCACTGATTGAGTTGCTCGACCCGAGCCGCGAGGATTCCGCCAGTTCGCGTGACCCTGTTCAGGCGATCGTTTTCAAAGACGGCGACCGCGGTATTGGATTGCTGGTCGACCGGGTGCTCGACATCATCGAAGATACCGTTGCAGTGCGTCAGGCGAGCAGCCAGCCGGGATTGCTAGGTTCAGCGGTCATCGGGAATAAGGTTGCCGACTTTCTCGATCTTCACAGTTGCCTCAAAGCAGTGTCGGCCGATTGGTTCGAACAGAAAACGTCCGTGGCGCATGACAGAACTGTTCTGCTCGCCGAACCCTCCGCCTTCTCTCGTGGTTTGTTGAGAAGCGGGCTGGAACTCGCCGGCTATCACGTCGTTGAGGCGGCCAGCGCGCATGAAGCGTTGCGCCTCATAGAACAGGACCGGGCCGCGATGCTCGTAACGTCACTCGACCTGCCGCCGGACGGGGCTTTTGCGCTGCTTGACGCGATGCAGCAGCTCCATGGCAATCACACCATTCCTGCCCTCGCATTAACGTCCGGCCAACAGATGCCTGTCCGCTCGGGCGCAGTGAATTTCGCCGACTACCAGGAGAAGTTCGACTGGCAAGGCATGATCCGTTCCGTCAACCGGCTGGCTGATGCCACCGCCGAAGCCAAGACGGTGGCCGAATGCGGCTCCGCCCGGACCAGGTAGGTACATAGACATGAACGAAACGATTGCTACGGATTCCGGCACAGTTGCTTCTCACCGGGCAGCCGCCAGGTTAGCCACTTTCTATGTTCGGAACCTCTTTTTCGGCATCGATGTACTCCATGTGCAGGAGGTGCTTCGGCATCAGCAGATGACCTGCGTTCCCTTGGCGCCCAGGGTTGTCGAAGGGCTTATCAATCTTCGCGGACAGATTGTCACCGCCATTGATATGCGCCGCCGTCTGGATCTTCCGTTCGATCAAGGCGATCAGACCTCAATGAATATCGTAGTGCGGACCCAGGATGGCGCCGTCAGCCTGTTGGTGGACGAAATCGGTGACGTTCTCGAAGTGGACGCCGACAGTTTCGAGAGACCGCCGGATAATCTGGCGCCATCCGCGAGAGAGTTGATTCGCGGCGTCTACAAACTCAATGAACAGCTCCTACTTGTACTCGACACGGAACGGGCGGTGGATGTAGGCGCTCGCGAGGTCGGAACAGCGGAAAGTCATCCCTAGGGTGCAAAGATAACGGACTCGTGGGTCAATCGGGTTCGATGAAGCGGCCTGCTACGACGCTCAGTAAAAGGAAAGGCTTACATACGGGGTCGTCCCCAAAGGAGTTATGAAATCAATGGCCAAACGTAGTGGCGGCAGGAGCGGAGACGCAAAGACTTCGTATGCCAATCACAGTCAGGCTGCGTATCTGCAACCATCAAACGAAAGATCGATACCCGCTTCGCAAGAAGTTCCACCATCTCCACCTGTAGGCGAAATGCGCCTCAGCAGGCAATTCGGCATTGATGAGGCGAATCTGGCCTGGCGGCGCCGATTCCTCCACTTGGAAGAAGCGGACCGGCAGCTAATGGCCGAGTTAGTGCCCTGGGCACGCTCAGTCGCGAGGGCGGTCGGCAAGGAGTTTTACGATTGGCAGTTCTCGTTTGAGCCCACGCGCCAGTACTTAGAAGGCCGGGCTCGGGAAAAGGGACTGCCGCTCGAAACACTGCGCCAGCACCTTGAAATGACTCAGGCCCGCTACTTCGTCGAAATATTTGAAGGTTCAGCGAGTGGATGGGATCTTGCCTATTTTGAACGCCGGCTGCGCGTTGGCGAGATTCACGAAAAGATCGACCTGCCGCTGAAATGGTACATCGGCTCGTATGTTGAGTATCAGATCATCGCGGAGAAATACCTGAGCCAAGTCTGCAAAGATGCGGGCAAACGCCAGCGCGTTCAACATGCATTACTGAAGGTTTTTAATCTCGATATGCAGGCGGTGATGGACGCGTTCCTGCTGAGCAACCTGGCGGCGATGGGCCTCAATCTGGACGGTGTCCGGTCGGCCGGCGACCGAACGGAGCAACTGCAGGAGATGAAAGACTCGATTGCACTGCTTGTCAAACAAGCGGAAGCAATGGCCGGGGACCGCTTGAACGACACGATCCTGCAAGTGGATTCGTCGGCTTCCGGAAGGCTCGGTGAGGCATTCATGAAAATGCTGACTACGCTCAACGAGTTTGCCCAACAGGCCGATGCACTTGCCAAAGGCGACCTGGAACATCAATGCTTCCGCGGGCTGTCCGAAACCAACGTCGACTCTCGTGTGGTTGCGTCCAGTATGAAGCGGCTGGTCGGCGCACAAAAGCACATCGCGACAGTTGCCCAAAGCATCGCCGAAGGAGACCTGGGGGTGACCGTCACGCAGCGGTCCGAAAGCGATACCTTGCTGCGCAGCATGGACGAGATGATCCGGAGTATCCGCTCGCTGATCGTTGAAATGAATCACATGTCCGACGAGCACAACAAGGGCGAGACCGACGCCGTGATGCCCGTTGAGCGGTTCAACGGTGCGTACAAAGAAATGGCAATCGGGGTCAACGAAATGGTCGCGGGCCACATCGAAGTGCAGCGCAAAGCCATCGCCTGTGTGGCTGAGTTTGGGCGCGGTAATTTTGAAGCTCCGCTTGAACGTTTTCCCGGCAAGAAAGCGTTCATCAACGAAACGATTGAGACGGTGCGCGGCAACTTGAAGTATCTCGTCGCGGAGGCGACGATGCTGGTGGAAGCGGCCAAACTCGGCAAACTGGCTACCCGCGCAGACGCAAACAAGCATCAGGGCGATTACCGGAAGATCGTCGAAGGCGTTAACCAGACTCTCGACTCCGTCATCGGTCCACTGAACGTTGCAGCAGATTATGTGACCAAGATCGGACGCGGCGCGATTCCGCCAAAAATCACCGATCACTACAACGGCGACTTTAACGCGATAAAAGACAATTTGAATAACTGCATCGACAACATAAACGCGTTGATTGCCGATGCCGACATGCTTGCCCGGGCGGCGCAGGAAGGCCGGCTCGGCACACGGGCAGACACAGCGAAACACCACGGCGACTTCCGCAAGATTGTGGAAGGCGTTAACCAGACGCTTGAAGCCGTGATCGAACCGCTGAAGGCCACAGCCAATAGCGCCCACACACTTGCCTCGAGCGCCGAGGAACTGACGGCGGTAAGCCAGCAAATGGCCGGAGGGGCCGAAGAGACAGCTACTCAAGCAAACGTGGTGTCGGCGGCGAGCGACGAGGTATCGCGCAATGTCACCACGGTCGCGACAGGGACGGAGCAGATGCAGGCTTCCATTCGCGAGATATCCAAGAACGCAAACGAAGCTGCCCGCGTGGCCAAAACGGCGGTGTCCGTGGCGCACTCCACCAACGACACCATCACCAAACTCGGCGAATCGAGCCAGGAGATTGGCAACGTCATTAAGGTGATCACGTCCATAGCCCAGCAAACGAACCTTTTGGCGCTCAATGCGACCATTGAGGCCGCAAGGGCCGGCGAAGCGGGTAAAGGTTTCGCGGTGGTCGCCAACGAAGTAAAAGAGCTGGCCAAGCAGACAGCCAAGGCGACGGAAGAGATCGGCCGCAAGATCGAAGCCATTCAGGGCGACACCAAGGGAGCGGTGCGGGCCATTGCGGAAATCGGTTCGATTATCAACCAAATCAACGATATTTCGAACAGCATCGCCTCAGCGGTCGAAGAGCAAACGGTTACGACGAACGAGATCGGCCGCAACGTGGCAGAAGCAGCTAAGGGAACCGGCGATATCGCCAAGAACATCGCCGGTGTCGCCATTGCGGCCAAAAACACGACGCAAGGCGCCAACGACACGCAGCGCGCGGCCCAAGAACTCAGCCGGATGGCGGCTGAGTTGCAGACGGTCGTCGCGCGGTATCAGTTCTGATCGTTTTAGATGGACCCGCTCGGGCGCCCCGGCGGGTCCTGCCCAGGGGATTGGATCTTTCAGGATCGATATATGAGAGCACTAGTAGTAGACGATTCGAAGACGGTACGAATGATAATCGGCCGCACGCTGCGGGAATTAGGCTACGAGGTAGAAGACGCTGTAGACGGTCAAGACGCCCTCGACCGGCTCAATGAGCGGCCAGGTTATTTCGAAGTAGCCCTGCTCGATTGGAACATGCCTCAGATGAACGGGATGGAAGTTCTCAAGCGAGTTCGTGCGGATGAGCGTCATCGCGCACTCGTCATTTTAATGGTGACCACGGAAACCGAAGTGGAGCACATGGCGGAAGCGCTCGAGGCCGGAGCGAACGAGTACGTCATGAAGCCATTCACGAAGGACATCCTCATCGAGAAACTCGAACTGACGCGCATGCATTTCTGAGAAAGCCGCCGATGGCCGTTGTAACGCGTAAATCGATTCCCAAGGGACAGCGGATTCGCGTCCTCATCGTCGACGATTCCGTCGTGATTCGACGCTTAGTGAGTCACGCCCTGGAAGCCTATCCCTTTATTGAGGTGATTGGAGTAGCGGGAAATGGCGCCGCCGCCATTGAGAAGATTCGGCAAAGTAAACCGGATGTGGTGACTCTCGATATCGAGATGCCGGAGATGGACGGTCTGACAGCACTGAAGAAGATTCGAAGAGAGTTCCCCGACGTTCGCGTAGTCATGTTCAGTACGTTGACCGAGCGTGGGGTGGCGGTCACATTTGAGGCCCTTGCGCTCGGAGCGGACGATTACGTCACCAAAGCGTCGAATGAAGGCAGTCTCGACCAATCGATGCAGCGCTTGCGCCAGGAACTGGTGCCCAAGCTGAAACAGTTCTTCGTGCTGGCTAGCGATCCGGCGCCGGCAACTCCGGCACCGGCACGGTCTGCCGGCCAGAGCACAATTACGAACGTTGTCAATCGAACACCGCGGCCAGTGTACTCCCGGATTATCCCCGAGGCCGTGGCGATTGGCGTATCGACAGGTGGACCTGCTGCGCTGGCACAATTGGTGCCCGACTTCCCGGCGGACTTTCCGCAACCGATACTCATCGTTCAGCATATGCCGGCGTTGTTTACGCGGCTATTAGCCGAAAGGCTGAATACGGCTTCCCGGCTGAAAGTTAAGGAAGCGACGAACGGCGAGATGGTAGAGAGCGCAACGGCTTACATTGCTCCCGGCGACTTCCACATGCGGGTTGTCCGAGCGGGTACGCAGTACCGGATTGCGCTCGATCAGGGACCGCCGCAGAATTCGTGCCGCCCAGCGGTAGATGTACTGTTCGAGTCTATGGCACAGGCGTATGGCGGAGCTGTAACCGCCGTAGTCCTGACGGGAATGGGACACGATGGCGCCCGCGGCGCAGGCCTATTAAAGGCGAAAGGGGCGCACGTAATTGCACAGGATGAAGCCTCGAGCGTGGTTTGGGGTATGCCTGGAGCGGTGGTCGAAGGCGAATTTGCCGATGCAGTGCTTCCCCTGGATCGAATTGCGGCCGCCGTCATGTTGCGTGCGCCCAGCCTAGCGAGAACTCGTCACTGAGGATTGTATGCCGACGTTATCAAAAACAGCCGAATCCATAAACCCAGAGAACTACAAGTACCTTCAGCAGCTCGTTTACACGGGATCGGGGATTGTTCTTGAGCAGGATAAGCAATATCTGCTTGAAGCACGGCTGACGGGTGTTGCACGGCAACACAATGTCGCGGGTATCAACGACCTCTGCAACCTATTGAGAGGCACTCGCGATGCAGGCGTGAAGAACCAGGTCATCGACGCGATGACCACGAATGAAACCTACTTCTTTCGCGAGCCGACGCACTATGACGCAATCCGCACAAAACTGCTGCCTGCGCTGCGGGAATTGCGGGGCACGACAAAGAAGCTGAGCTTCTGGTCTTCCGCATCATCGAGCGGTCAGGAAGCATACAGCCTCGCGATGATGCTTTACGAACAAGGTTTCGAGGACTGGAATGTCCAGATCCTCGGCACGGATCTGTCCACGCAAATGCTGACGAAGGCGCGCTCCGGCCGTTATCTGCAGATCGAGGTGAATCGGGGCCTGCCCACCGCGCTCCTGGTCAAGCATTTCCGGCGTCATGGCCTTGAATGGGATTTGAAGGACCACATCAAGAAGATGGCCCGGTTCGAATCGTTTGACCTTCGCCAAAAAATGCGATCGCTCGGACCGTTTGACCTCGTTTTTTGCCGCAACGTGCTTGTCTATTTCGACGCAGCGACGCGCAAAGAGATCCTGCGCGAGATGCACGGGACACTTTTTCGCGGCGGCTGGCTGCTGCTGGGGGCAGCGGAAACGCCCGCCGGCCTGGAACACCTGTATGAGCGGCACTCGCTGGGATCGACCAGCTACTACACAGCTTTATAAGGGGGTGCCGAATGGAAACGACAACAAATATCAACCTTTTGCCGGAGCTAAGGCAGATTGTGGAATCGGTGTTTTCCATCATGCTGTCGATCCAGGTTGAGCCTGTCGAGGCGGATTGGACACCGGCGACCGATCGAGTAACCTCGACGATCCAGATTGGCGGGTCGTGGCGAGGCGTAGTAGTCATGGAAGCGACGCGGAATCAATGCTGCGAGTATGCGGCCGCGATGCTGGGGTCGCCCGCGCCAACAGCCGTCACCGACGATGTGCGCGACGCTATGGGCGAACTGGTGAACATGGTCGGCGGCAACCTGAAATGCACGCTCGCGCAGGGCGCGCGGCTCTCGTTGCCGTTTGTAATCGATGGAGGCGATTACCGGGTTCGCTATCCGGCGAATGCTTCCATTCAGCGGCAGGCGTTTGAAAGCGCCAACGGCCGGTTCTGGGTGAGTACTGTCAGCTTGCCGTCTTAGCCCCACCAGGTCTCGCCGGTGGCGAGATGGGCCTTGACGACATCGGGGTTGAGGTCCACACCGAGGCCGGGCTTGTCCGAGATCTCGATGTAGCCGCCTTTTATGTACGGGCGATCGAGCGCAAGGAGTTGGTCCATCCAGCCGCCGCGTCCTGTTATGGTCTCGCAATGGATGTAGTCGCGGATCGATGAGGCCCAGTGAACGGTAGCCCAGGTACATAACTGGCTGCCGGTGTTGTGCGTAGCCATGGGAAGTCCAAAAACCTCCGCCATATCCGCGATCCGCTTGGTTTCGAGGAAGCCGCCCGAGTTGCGAAGATCCGGGTGAAGGATGTCGCAGCCGGCGTTCACGATGAAATCCTTAAAGCCGTGACGCCGGAACAGGTTCTCGCCTGTGCAGATTGGGACCTTGGTGGAATAGCACAGCCGCTTCCAGGCTTCGGAATAGTCGACGGGCAGCGGATCCTCAAGCCACAGGGGTTTCATGCCTTCCACTGCGTCCGCGATTTGAATTGAGGTCCGCAGATCGTACTCCCAGTGACAGTGGACCATAATGTCGTGGTCAAACCCGATCGCCTCACGGCAATTCTCGAATCCCTGGCGGATCTGGTTCAGTTCCTTGGTGGTGAGAATGCGATTAGCGAGGTCGCGAGCGTGGTCCGTGTTTGGGGTGGTATGCGGAAATCCGAACTTGTGAGCGGTAAAACCGCTTGGGTACGAGCGAATCCTGGCGGCCCACTCGCGGCATGAGGCTTTGTCGAGCATGTCGCGGGGCGCCGTATGGTCGTAGACTTTGACACGGTTCCGGAACTTGCCGCCGAGCAAGGTGTGGACTGGCACGCCTAAAGTCTTGCCGGACAGATCCCAAAGCGCCATTTCAATGCCGCAAACGGCACGCATGAGGGCATGGGCCGATCCGTCGGTACGGCGGCCCATGCCGGTATAGATGGCATCGATCTCCAATGGATCCTTGCCGATGATTTCCTCGCGGAGGGCGTGAACCTGCTCTTTGACGCCAACACCGGGGCTGCCATACGCCTCGCCGATGCCGAACAACCCGGCGTCGGATATCACTTTGACGAACGTATAGTTGCGTTCGGGACCCTGGACGACCATAGTCTTGAGATCTCGAATTCTCGTTTTGCCCTTCTCCGCAGCGGCAAGCTGGTGGTAGTGGGCAAGGAACGAGGCCCCGGCGGCTGCACCGCCGTACCGCAGGAAATCACGCCTGGAAATCATATCTGCTGCACACCTTTCTTGCGAACTCGCAATTCCGGACTGAGCAGCACGTTCTGCGGTTTACGACCCGGTTTCTCAATACGCTTGAGGAGCAACTCAGCCGCCTGATAACCCATGGCATAGCTATCGGTCACCACGGTTGAAATTGGCGGACCGAAGACATCCAGCCAGTCGGAATCGTCTGAGCTTACAACTTCGACATCATCGGGGCAAGTCAGATTGCGTTCTCTAAGCGCTCTGAGGACGCCCGTCATCATTAAGAAGTTGGCGGCAAAGACGGCGGTGGGCGGTTCCGGCAGGTTGAGGAACTGGTGCGTGAGCGTGCGGCCGCTTTCGGCGGTCCAGTCGCCTTCGCCGATGTACTCGTCGCGAACCGGGAGCTTCGCCTTTCGCAGTGCCTGGCGCCAGCCGTTGATGCGGTCGGCCGAGGCGGAAAGGGTCCGCTGGCCGGAGGCGATGGCAATCCGCTTGTGACCCTGCTTAACGAGGTACTCGGTCACCAGACGGCCGCCCTTAATGTTGTCCGCGGTGACACTATCGGCGGCGATTGCCTTCGGCAGGCGGCCCACAAACACAACGGGCCGTTTGGCGGTCACCAGCCGCTCGATCTCCTGCTCGGCGCCCGCGGACGGGAACAGCACGAATCCGTCCGTTTGCTTGGCACGAAACAGGTTCAGGTAGCGTGTCTGGTGTTCCGCATTGTTATAAGTATTTCCCAGGATAAGCGAGTAGCCATCCTCACGGAGGCGGTCTTCGACACCGCGCACAACCTTTCCGTAGAATGGGTTCGCGATATCCGGAATAAGCATTCCGATCGTACGCGTCTTACGGGTGGGCAGTCCCCTGGCCAGTTCGTTGGGCGTATAGTCCAGCTCTTTCACGGCGAGCAAAACGCGTTCGGTTAGTTCGGGGGAGACGTAGGCGGAGCGGTTGATTACAGCCGAGACCGTGTAGGTGGAGACCTTGGCCCGCTTCGCTACATCGTAAATAGTAGCCACAAGTCTAATATAGCGACGTGGAAGGGCTGTGACTATGAGCCAAAGCCCTATTTAAGGGACAAGCGACGATTAGATTCGGTTTTTTGGGGTTGAAAAGCGGTTTTCGGCCGCGTGCCGGGGGTTCGGACGGCAGGCGGCAGCGGGTTAGCGCGGGGGGCGGCCAACACGGCCCTTGAAAGCCTCATACGATCCGGGCGCGCGCTTGTTCATCCACTCGACAAAGTCTTTGGCCACCGTCTCGAGGTTGTGGAGGGCAAAGGGGTCTTTGTACATCTCGCGCATGGCGGGCAGCAGGTTCTCGATCCGGGTGTAGACGAGGAGGAGTTCGCGGGTGTTTTGGAAGAAGAGGTCCCGATTCAGCACCCCAGCGGTAACGAACGACGCCACCATATCCCAATAAGAGGTGACCATGCGGTAGGACGCATTCTCATCCGACCCAACGGGGCAGATCTTGAAGAACTCCTCGGCGGAATTGGCGGCGAAGTTGGAGGCAAACCAATTACGGGCAGTGCGCATGCGCTCGTCGCGGCGCATGTCATACAGCCTAAGCAGGAGGTTTACATCGTCGAACGTCGCGGTGGGAGTGGATACCTTCGGCATACTCTGTCAGCTTAAACTATCCGCCGATCCGAACTCGCGATGCTCGCAGTTGGCGCCATTCCTATTCCTGCCGGAGCGAAGGCTGACGGACGTCCACGGGGACGTTTGGAAGGTTTTGGGCGTAGGCGGGCTTGGAGACACTACGGGCATGTTGGTTGGTGGACGGGATGGGGTTGCGAGTTATTTGATGGTATTTTCTACAGATTCAGGCGGGGTCGGAGCCGCCTCGGGGCTGGTTTGTGGGGGAACATTGGGCGAAGATTGCGGTGGACGGTTTTCCGGGCGCGGTGGAATTGGGTTCGTTTTGAATTCTCCGGCCGCTTCGCGTTCCTGGTAGCTTTCGACGAGCCAATCGGGTTCGTTTTGTTGTTCTTCGCG
>JADLDI010000140.1 GCA_020846745.1 Bryobacterales bacterium
AGGGGGATCTCGGTCGTGGCCGGGATAGGACGGCCGTTTGCACCAGTCGGCTGCCACCTCCTTGGAGCGGAACTCAACCTCCGCTTTTGCCCTCGCCCTGCGCACAGCAGACGAGGACGCCATGGACCGCATCAGGTTCTCCGCCGCCTGGCGGGGCGTCTGGAAGAACTCGCTCCACTTACCAATGCTGCTCATACCGGAAACCTACCCCATTGTACTATGGCGAAGATTAAGCGAATAAATCCACACCGTTTCGCACAGTCCAACCCCTTCTTGGCTCGGCCAATAGTGTTTTTCCGCTGTACCTCCCGGTGGGCCTTGTGGAAATCACATTCCGCAGATCACTCGCAGTTTCAACACGTTGCAGCCGAGATGAGATTCCGCCACAACCGCCGCTGCCGACCCCACTCGACCGCCGCCACCACGCTGCGCAAGCAGCGCTCCGTGGGTAGGAACCCGGTAGGGAACAATAGGTGCTCCTGAATCTCCGGGGCGAGATTGGACAGGTTCATGATCTGGGTGACTCGGGCCCGGCTCACGTACCCGAGGCGGGCGATGTCGGCGTAGTCACGCAGTTCGCCGACGTCCACCATCGCCTGGTACTTGACCGCCAAGGCCATCAGGCGGGTGACCCTGGGCATCCGCGGGGCAGACTCGGGTTTCAGATCTTCCGCCTTCGGACGGCGAGGCAGGTCGAGCGTGACCTCCACCTCGATGCCCGGCACGCTGGACTTTCGGCTTCGCTTCATCCCACCTTCCTCCCGGAGCACAATTCCCGCATGCCCTGCGACCGGAACGCGACCGTCACCTTGCCCGTGCGGCCGTCGTACCCAACCCGTTCCACCAGCAGGTTCACCATCCGGGTCTGCTGATGCGTCCGCAGGGAGTTCCACACCGGTTCGAACCGCTCAAGGGCGGACAAAACGTCTGCCGCGTCCAGCGGATCGTCCGAGAGCGCTTTGATCTCGGTCCGGATCGTAGCGAGGCGGTCCTCAATCGTCTGCACTTCCTTGTGGACTTCGACCAGCCGGTCGAATCGCGCGGCTGCGCCGTCTTCCTCCCCACTCACCGTGGCGGCGCACGCCATCTCCATGTTCAGCCGCCGGAGCTGCTCGCGGCCGACGGCTTCGTCCTTCCGCAGTTGTTCGACTCTGGCCACGACCTGGTTCCGCGCGTGCTCCACGGTTCGGCACGCCAGTTCCGGGTCGCTGCCCAACTTGCGGATGGCTTCGATGACCGCTGCCTCGATCGCCGGAGCCCCCACCGACTTCGTCTCGCACGTGTTCCAGCCACGCTGCTGGGCGGTGTGGCAAACGTAGTAGCGGTACCGCTTCGACCCGCGCATCGTGTACGTGTGGATCATCGGCGCGCCGCACGGAACGCAGTGCACCAGGCCGTGGAGCAGGGCACCATACTTGTTGCGAGTGCGATCGCGGCGCGGGGCGCCCTTGCGGCCGAGGAGATTCTGGACCCGGTCCCACGTCTTCACTTCGACGATCGCGTCCTGCTCCCCAGCGTAGACCGTACCCTTGTGATTGACTTTGCCAGCATAGACCACGTTGGTCAGCACGCCGTACAACCGGCCCTTGGTAAAGGGCTGGCCGCCATGCGCGCGGCCCTCGGCCGACTGCCATCTCTTGGTGCGCCAGTCGCGCCGGCGCAGTTCTGCAACCACCGCGATGGCGGCCTGGTGTTCAAGGTAGAGATCGAAGATCGCCCGGACGCGCTCGGCCTCCTCCGGGTTGACTACCAGTCGCCCGCCACGCGGGTCAATGTCGTAGCCGAGGATCGGATGCCCGCCGATCCACTTGCCCTTCTTCCTCGCCGCCGACTGCTTGTCGCGGGTGCGCTCTGAGATGATCTCGCGTTCGAACTGCGCGAAGGACAGGAGGATGTTCAGCGTCAGGCGGCCCAGCGAGTTCGTGGTGTTGAACTGCTGGGTGACGGACACGAAGCTGACACCGCGCTTATCGAACACCTCGATGATCCGCGCGAAGTCCATCAGTGACCGGCTGAGGCGATCCACCTTGTAGACCACGACGCAGTCCACCTTGGCGGCCTCGATGTCTGCCAGCAGCTTCTTCAGCGCCGGCCGATCCATGTTGCCGCCGGTGTACCCGCCGTCGTCGTAGTGGGCGGGCAGCAACTGCCAGCCCTCGTGACGCTGGCTCAAGATGAACGCTTCGGCAGCTTCACGCTGCGCGTCGAGCGAGTTGAACTCCTGCTGGAGGCCTTCGTCAGTGGACTTCCGGGTGTAGACGGCGCAACGGATCGGTTTGACTGCCTCCGCGCCGTTGTCGCTGGCGTTACCGTTTCTCGTCGCCATTGCCGCCCCCCACGGGCAAGTGGAAGAAGAGGTAGCCATTCCACTTCGTCCCCGTGATGTCCTTCGCAATCGCGCTCAGCGACCGGTATCGCCGCCCGTTGTAGTCGTAGCCGTCCTCGGCGACTTTCACGATGATCGTCTGGCCTTTGTACTCGCGCTCCAGCACCGTGCCGGGCAGCGGCCGCCGCGGGTCCGCATCGGGCGTGATTGTGCTATGCACGGACCGCTGACCGGCGGCGTCGAAGTCGAAGTCCTTTGGCGCGCGAATCCGGAGGTCGGCATCGTTTGCGATCTCCAGCGCGCGGCGGCGGGCACGTTCCGTCAGCCCGCCCTCCGCATCCGCCTGAAGCCGCCAGGCGATGCGCCGGAACAGGAACTGCTTGTGATTGGATCGCGAGTCCTCGCCGAACACCTCGCGGTACCGCCCGCGCAACTCCCGAACTGTCATCCGCCGGAGCGCCTCAATCTGCGAGTGAATCTGATTTTGCAAATCCTTCTCCTTTCTCGGAGGCGTTAACCTCGTGTCCATGAGGGCTCGCTTCGGCGGGAGTATCAAGTGGATCTTTGCGGCGATTCCTGCGGTACCGGAGATAGCCGTCGGCCATTATGGAGGCGATGCTATCCAGGTCTTCCAGGAACTCGTCATCGCGGATGTTCACGCGTCATCTCCCTGGCGGGGACCGCGCGGCGTGCGGCTGTGGGAGACGGGAAGCGCGGGACTGGAGCGGTTCCTGTGTCCCGGCGTTCTGCCGGCGCCCACAGCGATGTCCGCCTTGCGGTAGTCCCGCTGTCTGGTGAAGTCGAGAGCGGCTGTGAACCGCCCCCATAGGATATATACGCGAAACGTTCGAAAAACGTCCGGTTCGCCAACCAGTCTGAGCGACGGCGTTAACCGCGCGGCCCTTCTCCGGCGCGCGGCGGAGAATTTTCGGCGCGAACAGCGCGCCGGAACCGCGTCACGGCACTCACCGGAATTCTCCACGGCGGCGGACGCGACTCTCGCAGACGCGCAAGTCTTTGGCTATATTGCGGAAAGGACGCAGGAATCAGGCAGGCACACGAAGGGCGATGACGTTAACAGGTGGGGAAGACAAATCCGGGTAAAAATGGTTTGGCTCCTCAGGTAGGACTCGAACCTACAACCCTTCGGTTAACAGCCGAATGCTCTACCATTGAGCTACTGAGGAGTGGCTTCATTTAGTACACCAGAAACAGGTGCACGGTGTCAATTTCCAGGGCCGTTTTTGCTGCGCCTAACGAGGTGAAACGACGAGCGTGAACAGGCCGCGGGGATCGCCTGTGTGCTTCAAGGAATATGTGCCTGCGCCCACCACTGCATCTAATACTGAGCGGACTTCGGGTTCGAGGGTTGCGCGGGTTTCGGGGTTGTTTGGGGCGAGCATTCGATCGTTCACGCTGATCTCGAACCGGCCGGGGAGGTAGCGCAACTTGCCGGCGAACTCGGGTTGGGCTTCGAGCAACGCTGCGGCGCGTTTGGCGGCTTCGTAGGCGGCGCGAACCTTTTCGGGGACGGATGCGGACGCGGCGGTGCGGCGGCTGTAGAACAGCGTGCCGGCGGCATCGAGGCCGTAGTGGGAATCGTGGCCAATCAGCACCACACCGGGACCTTCGGGGACGTGGCGATAGTCTACTACGTCGATCAACAGTTCGGGAAGGGCGTGCTCCTGGATCCAACGGTGGAAGACCGGGATGGCTTTGCCGGTATCATAACCGGACATCGTTTCGGCGTACAAGCGAACCTGAAAGTGATCCATTACCGCACCCCCGCCGGCACCGCGGCGGTGCGCATCCTGGCATAGCAGGCGTGCGAAGCTTCGATGAATAACTGCGACTCTTCGACGTTGTAATGCGCGCGCTCGGCGGTTACAGGCCGGCCGCGACGCTCGTGCGCCTGATAGAAGTATTGGGCGAACTTGGCGCCGGTGAACGGATCGTGGAACAACTGCGGCTCGACTAGTTCCATCTTGAACAGGTTCACGATTCTGTCGGGATCATCTGAGAACACGGGAATCCGCTGTTTCAGCAGGGCCTTCGCCGCATCGAGCATGGCCTGATACGCCAATTCCGATGCACGGTCCGGATTGCCGGCTTCCAGAGCAAGCTGCGCTTCAAAGGCCAGGCGCTCGCAGGCAGCGAGTTCGAAATCGATCGGATCGATCACCTCGCCGGCACATTCGCCGACGCCGATGTCGCCGATGGAGTATTCGCGCGCGTCGGACCAGTCGACGTAGAAGCTCGGGTCAGCGTCGTGGGCTGGGACGTCCATCAGGTCCTCGAGCATTTTCTTGGCGGCGGCTTTGCCGATGCGTTTGATGTACTGCTGGAAGGTCTCGTCCGGCGTCTTTTCGGCCAGGTAGCGGCCGGCGATGCGCTCGACGGTTTCCGGGATGCGCTTGGAGGGGACCGCGCCGATGGCGAGTCCATAGGAACCGGCGTTGTGCTCCCATTCGCCGCCGAGGACCACCTGGAAGTGCGGGACCGTGAAGCCGTTTTTATTACGGGAGACGCCGTAGAAGCCGAGGTCGGCTATGTGGTGCTGGCCGCAGGAGTTGAAGCAGCCGCTGATTTTGATGTGGAGGCCGCGGATGGCTTCGTCCATGGCGAACTCCTTTTCCGCCAGGCGCTCGCGCAATTCACCGGCGAGGCCACGGGAGGAAGAGATGCCCAGCTTGCAGGTGTCGGTGCCGGGGCAGGCGGCGATGTCGAAGATGGTACCGGCGACGGGTTCGGCGAGGTGGGCGGCTTTCAATTCTTCGTGCAGCTCGGGGAGGTCTGCTTCGCTCACCCAGCGGAGCACCAGATTCTGCTCAACGGTGGACCGGACGGTGTCCTTGACGTACTTGCGCGCGAGGTCGGCCACGACGCGGAGTTGTTTGGATGTGGCATCGCCCAAGGGCAGCGCGATGGTGACCGTCGCATAGCCATCTTGCCGTTGGCGGTAGACGTTGGTGCGGCGCCATTCCTTAAATTCCGCCGACACGCCCGGTTCGATTTGCAGCAGCGAGGCCGGCTTGAGCGGCTCTTCTTTATAGGCGGGGATCTGTGGCAAGTAAGAGGTCCATCGCGGATCGGGAGTCAATTGTGAACGCTCTTCGAACACCAGCCGCTTGAACTCGTCCAAGCCCAGCTTGGAGACCACGAACTTCAGACGGGCTGTGTTGCGGTTCTTCTTCTCGCCATAGCGCGCGAAGATGCGGGCGACGGCTTGAGCGAAGGGCAGGAGTTCCTCTTCGGGCAGGAAGTCGGTGAACAGCTTGGCTTGCTGGGGAACCGTGCCGAGGCCGCCGCCGACGTAGAGTTCGAAGCCGCGCTTGCCGTCTTTGACGACTGCGATCAGGCCGAAATCGTGGAGCCGCACCAAGGCGCACGCTTCGTCGCGGCAACCCGAGAAGGCTACTTTGAACTTACGTCCGAAGTCCTGTGTGTCGGGGTGGCCGAGCAGGAAGTAGGTGAGGGCCTTGGCGTAAGGGGTAACGTCGAAGGACTCGGTGCGGCAAACGCCGGCAATGGGGCACGCGGTGACGTTTCGGACGGTGTTGCCGCAGGCCTCGCGGGTGGTGATGCCCACCGCTGCCAGCCGGCGCATGACCGTTGGGGTGTCCTCGATATGGACGAAGTGCAGTTGCACGTCTTGCCGGGTGGTGATGTGGGCGATGCCGTCGGAGTACTCTTCGGCCAGGTCGGCCAACACCTCCAGCTGCTGCGCATTCAAGCCGCCGTAGGGGATCTTGATGCGCTGCATGCCGGGAGCGTCCCAGAGGGTGTTCGGGCCTTTGGTGAGGTCGGCGTGGGGATACTCTAGTTTTTGAGTCGTCTTTCCGTCGTTGCGTTGGCCGTTGTCGTAGCGTTGCCCGTAGCTGCCGCGCCGGAGACGAGTTTCGGCGAACACCTTCTCATCGATTTTGCCGGTTTTCCGGGCAAAAACCTCATTTTCGAACTTGTCGATCTCGGCGGCCAGGGGGGCTTCGATTTGACCGGACAGACGAGTTTTCCACAGCGGATTGGACACCTTCATGGGATTCTCCCTAAACTATATCGGGTTTGGGGGAATTGCGCAAACGCAACACCTATATCTTTACTTTAACGCTCGAAGGACAGGCTACGCGGCGCGATTGAGGATTGGCGGGGCGTTGACTCCGCAGCAGCGCTTGAATTTGAGGCCGGAGCCGCAGGGGCAGGTTGAGTTTCTGCCGACTTGCGGCGATTGAGGGGGTTTCGTTTCGCAAAGTGTTGCATTTGAAGGTTGGACGGGGGTGTTGGGAGCGGACATGGAGACCTGCTTTTCTTTGGCGGCGATTTGATTGATGAGGATTTCGCGCATCTTGCCTTCAAAGGACTTGTGGCTGGCAATTCGTCTCGCATATTGTTCAATCTTCGGGAGATCGGCGACCGGAGCGAAGGA
>JADLDI010000141.1 GCA_020846745.1 Bryobacterales bacterium
GGAACGCGAAGCAGCCGGAGAATTCAAAACGAACCCAATTCCACCGCGCCCGGAAAACCGTCCACCGCAATCTTCGCCGAATGTTCCCCCGCAAACCAGCCCCGAGGCGGCTCCGACCCCGCCTGAATCCGTAGAAAATACCATCAAATAGCCCTCGGCTACATTCCGTCCACCAACAGTCAAGCCCGTAGTGTCACCATTCGGTCTCTTCGCGAATCACCCCCGCCATGCGCTTGCTGACTATCAGTTCAAGCCCGTTCGACATCCTCACCAGCCAGCGCTTGCTCGACAATGGCGAGATCTTGCGGATGTGGCGGGTGTTAATGATGGTCTTCCGGTGAATGCGGCGGAACGAGGTAGACGGCAACCGATCGGCGAGCGCCTTTAATGTATGTCCGGCCAGGTAGCGCCCCGACGTGGCAACAATCCAGACTGCTTCGCCGTCCGCCTCGAAAGCGACCACGTCACCAGGGTCGATCATATGGTAATCCGCGCCGAGCCGGCCGACCACCTTCTTCAGCGGCTCGCCCGGCTTGAGCGTCGATCGAGGCTTGGCAGGCACCAGTTGGCGCACCTTCTGGAGTGCCGCTTCGAGGCGCTCGCGGCGGACTGGTTTCAGCAAATAGTCGACCGCGCCGATATTAAAGGCTTCGAGCGCATGCTGATCATACGCCGTGACGAACACCACGGCGGGCCGGGCATCGGCGTTCAGCCCGCGCGCCACCGCGAAACCGTCCAGGCCGGGCATCTGGAGGTCGAGGAAGACGACGTCGGGACGGGAACGGTCGATACCCTCGGCGGCTTCCAGACCGTTGGCCGCTTCGGCAACGATGTCGATGCCCCCAATGTCCTCGAGTTGCTCGCGGAGCACTTGCCGGGCAATGGGCTCGTCGTCCGCGATCAGTGCTCGCATCAGGCCACCTGCCCTGCCAGCGGGATATCGAATTCGACCGTGGAACCGGGATGTCGGGCCGACACGCGTAGCTCAGCCGCGGAGCCATAGCAGAGCTTCAGGCGGCGGCTAACATTTTGCATCGCGACACCTTGGCCGTGGACCTCACTGGAGCCGAAACCGGCTCCCGTATCTTCAACGCCCACGGTGATTCTGTCGGCAGCCGCATGAGCGCGGATAATCACTTCGCCGCCTTCGGCCTGAGTCGCGATCGCGTGTTTGACGGCGTTCTCCACCAGCGGTTGAAGCGAAAGCACGGGAATCGGAGTACGGCGGACCCTGTCGTCCACTTCGATCCGGCTGCGCAGCCGATTGCCCAGGCGCAACTTCTCGATCTCAAGGTAGGCCTCGACGATCCGTAGTTCCTCCTCCAGCGGGATGTAAGTGCGTTCGGCCCGTAAGAAGTAACGGAGGATGTCCGCCAGGTTAAGCACCGTGCGCCGCGCGCCCTCCGCCTGCCGCGGAATCACGCCGTACAGCGTGTTGAGCGCGTTGAACAGAAAGTGAGGATGGATCTGCGATTCGAGTGCGCGCAGTTCGGCCTGGGCCACCAGCCGCCGCATCTCGGCTTCCCGGAAGTGCTCGACATGGGCCACCAGTTGTGACGTCAGGCGCTCGGCGGCTTGCAGGTCTTCGCTCAGATAACGCCTGCCGCCGCTCCGCCGCCCCAACAGCAGAAACCGCGTATCCCCGGGACCGAGGCGGAGCGGAACCACCACCTCCACGCCTGCCGCTTCGAGCGCGTGCCGCGGAGCCGGGGCGCGCAGTTCGGCGACCGTGCGTGGGAACAGAATTTCGGCCTTGCCGGCCGGCAGATCGGCCGTCGCGTCGCACAGTTGCGCGCGCAGGAACGTTGCGATTTCAGCCCCGCCGGTCCGAAGCAGTTCGCCTTCGTCCCTGGCTGCGCCGCACACCTCGCGCAGGCGGCCGATCGTGCGCTCCAGATCGTTCCGCCCAAACAGAGCGCGCGTAAGAAACTGCTGCAGAGCGACGCTCAGCACCGCGTAGATAGCCAGCGCAACACTGGCCCCGACTAGTGTGAGTCCGTGGCGGAAGGCATTGCTCGCAGCAGGTACGTGCACCCAGGGCGACGCGAGCGCCATCGCGGCCGCCGCCAGCAGAATGCCGGCCAGCACCCGCACAAAGGCGTCCAGCAGGACAAATCGAAAGTCCTGCAGCAGGATCACGAGCGCGAGCGGCACTCCGGCGTGGTGTGCCAGAAGTTCCATCGACCACGCCTCATGCGCTTCCCCTGCGTCCACGTGGACGAGCGAAACGGCGAACAGGAACACGGCCATCGCGGCCAGCAGACGACGTGTAAGGTCGCGTGTGCTTTCCCGCGAGCGCACCAGTTGAATCGCCGCTGCGGCCGTCAGCGCGGCAAAGCCGACCATCGTCATCAACAGCACGGCACGGTGCGAGGCGAGAACGTGCTCGGTCGCGTGCATGACGACGGACGCGGCACTCAGGGTATATCCGGTCCAAACGATCCAGCGGGAACGCTCGCCCAGCGAGAGGTGAAGCAGAACCGCCGGCAAAACGCTCAGCGCCGAAGTGCTCAGGGCCACCAGCATCGCAAGGCCCGGCCATCCTTCTTCGCGGGCGGCAAGCACGAGCAGCGAAGCAACGTTCCACGTAAGCGCGAGCCCCGCGGCAAGCAACGGCAAGCGCGGCAGACGCGATCCGGTCGAACGGCTGGCGAGGAAGTAGATCGAGAGCCCGAACAGCAGCGCCCCCAGCGAATGGCCCACTGTGTTCACAAGCAGCGGCTTGTGCGAAGTGAGCGCAACCTCCACCATCCTTCGATCCTATTCGTTTTCGGCCGCCGCGCGCTCGAGCCGGTCGCGGACCCCGGCCCAGGCGGCAGTGTCGGGAACGGGTTCGGCCGCGATCCAATCGAGGCCTTGCTGGTCCAGGCGGTGGAGCGTGTCGTACAGGACGGCCGCGTAGTCTTTCGGATCGGCGGGCATCCGGATAACCGGCATCGACGCGGCCGGCTCGCGCCAGTACAGATACACGCCCTTGCCGTCGCGGACAGGCGCAAGCCCTATCGACAGCGGCGTCCGCGGACTGTAGTGGCGCGGTGTCATGCCCGGCGCGGGATCCGCGGAGCCTTCGCGCATGTATTCACCCAGCGGACCCGTCACTAGCTCCAGTTCGGTCTGCGGGATCACGCCCGGCCGAAGAAGAACCGCACGTCCGCCGGCCAGCGATACGACGGCCGACTCGATCCCGACCCGCGATGGGCCGCCATCGAGCACCATCGCCGCGCGAGCGCCAAGCGAGCGGCGGACGTGCTCGGCCGTCGTGGGGCTGAGTTCGGTAAACAGGTTGGCGCTCGGTCCCGCGATGGGGAGCCCGCATTCGCGAATCAGATCGAGTGCGATCGGATGCGAAGGCATCCGCAACCCCACCGTCGGTAAGCCGGCCGTCACAACGTCCGGGATCTCGGGGCCCTTGCGGAGCACAATCGTCAGCGGTCCGGGCCACCAACGCGCCGTGAGCTGATCGGCGGCGGCGGGCCATTCGGCGGCGAGTCCCCGAGCCATTTCGATCGATGCGACGTGAACGATCAGCGGACTGGTCCGCGGGCGGCCCTTGGCCTCAAAGATACGCTCCACTGCCTGCGCATCGAGTGCATTGGCGCCCAGGCCGTACACAGTCTCCGTTGGGAACCCAACCAGTTCACCCGCGCGGATGAGTGCGGCGGCGCGGAGAATGTCTTCACGCCCGGACATCTATTCGGGCAGATCTTCCTTGCCGTCCGATGCGGCGGTTTTGCCGGTCTTGCGGAAGACAAGCCAGGCGTGTTGCAGCTCGTGCAGGTCGCCGTCGAGCACGCGGTCCACATCGCCGATCGCCAGCTTGGTGCGATGGTCTTTAATCAGGCGGTAGGGAGCGAGCACGTAGCTGCGGATCTGCGAACCGAAGTTGATGTCGGCCTTGGCGTCCTCGAGCTTCTTCTCTTCGGCGCGGCGCTTGTCCATCTCGTATTCCCAGAGCTTGGCGCGCATCTGCTTGAGCGCGCTGGCGCGGTTCTTGATCTGCGACCGCTCGTTCTGGCATTGCACAACGATCCCGGTTGGAATGTGGGTCATCCGAACGGCGCTCTCGGTCCGGTTCACGTGCTGTCCCCCGGCCCCGGAGGCACGGAAGACGTCGACGCGAAGGTCTTCGGTGCGGATATCGATTTTGACGTCGTCGTCGACGATCGGATACACAAACACCGAGGCGAAGGAGGTGTGGCGCCGAGCGTTGGCGTCAAACGGTGAGATACGTACCAGGCGATGAACGCCGACTTCGGATTGCAACAGGCCAAAGGCGTTTTCGCCGTTCACTTCGAACGTGACGGATTTGATGCCGGCGCCTTCCCCATCAAGCCGGTCCGTAATCACGGCGTTGAACTTCATGCGCTCGGTCCAACGGAGGTACATGCGTTCAAGCATCTCCGCCCAGTCCTGGCTTTCGGTGCCGCCCGCGCCGGGATGGATGGTAATAATGGCGCTCCGGGCGTCGTTTTCGCCCGACAGCAGCATGCTGTCTTCGAGTTCGTCCAGGCGCAGCCGGAGGCGCTTAACTTCACCCTCCAGGTCGGAGTGAACGTCTTCGCCTTCTTTCGCCAGCTCAAGCAGAGTCTCGACATCGCTGGTCAGTCCGGACACTTCGGCGTCCTGATTGACCGCGGTTTCGATCCGCTTGCGGTCCTGGAGGACTTTCTGGCTTTTCTCGGGCTGGTTCCAGAAGTCCGGGGCTGAAATCAGTTGTTCGAGTTTGGCGAGTTCAGTTCTCTTGCGGGCGAGGTCAAAGATAGCTCCGCACAGCTTCAGCTTGCTGGCGGAGCGAAGTGAATTCGCGTTCGATTTCTTCGAGCGTCATTCTTATTTCGAGTTTAACAAAGCAGGTGGAATGAGGTGCTGGAAGTGGAGCCCGAAGTATATGCCAGAGTATATTGAAAGCGAGGAGAGTATGGCAACACCCCCGACCGTTGTGGCAGTTGATCTGCCACCCTTATCGCAGCGCATCGTCCGATTGTCGGTTCGAGCGGGTGAAGTGTTCGCCAACCGCGACAAAGCGTTGGCCTGGCTGGGAACCCCCAATCCATCACTCCAAGGCCAGACTCCCATCGGCGCGGCGAGTACAGAAGAGGGATTTGAGGAAGCCGACGATGTGCTGACTCGAATCGAGTTTGGCGTATTGGGCTAATGCAGGTATTTCGCCTTTGCCGGGCAACTTATCCCGCTAACCCCGATCATCCGGATTTCCGCCACATTCGTTTTGAAGCTCCGATTCCCTTTCGCTTCGACCCAAGACTTATGAACATGCAGCAAGACACCGCGAGATGGAACCGGGCAACCCAATCACACTAACCGAGCATCCGTTCCGCGATCGCGAGGTCCTCGGGACGGCCCACGTCGCGCCACTTGCCTTGGAGTGCGTGGATGCGAAGCGTCAGGCCGGCGGCAGCCATCTGGTCGATCGCTGAGGTAACCTCGTATTCGCCGCGCGGTGAGAGTGGCACGCGTTCGAGTTCCCTAAACACGCTCGGGCGGAACGCGTATCCGCCGGCGCTGTTCCAGTGAGTGGTGGACGTTCCCGGCGCCGGTTTTTCGATAACCCGTTGAATGCGGCCCTCCTGTTCGTAGACGGCCGCTCCGGATACCGGATCGTCCTCCCATTTCACGGCCATCACCCCCTCGCATGCCGGATCGTTCTCGATCAACGCCGCCATCGCCCGGTAATCCGCTGTATCGGTGATAATGTCGCCGAACGTGAGCAGGAACGGCTGCTGGTCCACCCAATCTTTGGCCAGCAGTGTCGCCGTTGCGGTGCCGTTCCTAATCTCCTGCCGCCGGAAAGCCACCGGTAGGCGGTAAGAGGCGAAGTGGTTCTCAATCATCCCGGCGCGATAGCCCGTAACAACCAGGAACTCCCTGAAATGAGCTTCGGCCAGACGGTCCAGGATATGTTCCAGAAGGGGTTTACCGGCCACTTCGAGCATCGGCTTGGGACGGTCGGCCGTGAGCGCCTTCATGCGTGTGCCGCGTCCGGCGGCGAGTATTACTGCTTTCTGCATGTGTGCCGGGGGATAAGCTACTATGATCGCTCAATGTCCCAGATGACACGTGTGCGCTGGTGGGTGCTGGCGCTGCTGTTTGCCGCCACGACGATCAACTATCTCGACCGCATTCTGTTTTCGGTGCTCATCCCGGTGATCCGCCAGGAAATGCACATCAACGATCAGCAGTACGGCTACATCAACGGCGCATTCCAGATCGCCTACACGATTGGTTTCCTGGTGGCGGGTAAGTTGATCGATAAGTTCGGAACCAAGATCGGCTACGCGGCATCGCTGGTGTGGTGGTCGCTGGCGGCGATGGCGCATGCTGTCGCAGGCAGTGCCACCGGCTTGGGATTCTGGCGCGGCATGCTGGGCTTCGGCGAGTCGGGCAATTTCCCGGCGGCGGTCAAAAGCGTGGCGGAGTGGTTCCCTAAACGCGACCGCGCATTTGCGACGGGGATCTTCAATGCGGGGTCGAACGTGGCGTCGATGGTCGGGCCGCCGATGTTCGTGTGGATGACGTATCACTTGGGATGGCGCAGTTGCTTCATCATCACGTCGTCGCTGGGTTTCATCTGGCTGGCATTCTGGCTGGTGATGTACCGCCGGCCGGAAGCGCACCCCAGCATCGGCAAAGCAGAACTGGAGTACATCCACTCCGACACGCCGGAGGCTTCCGAAAAGGCGGTGGGTTGGGCGGAGTGCCTCAAGCATAAAGAGGCTTGGGGGTTTGCGTTGGCGAAGTTTCTGACCGATCCCGTCTGGTGGTTCTACTTGTACTGGCTACCGCCGTATCTCTACGATGTGCGGAAGTTCGATTTGAAGCAGATCGGCTGGGCGCTGCCGGCGGTCTATTTGATGGCGGATTTTGGCAGTGTTGCTGGCGGGTGGCTATCCGGGTTCTTCATCCGGCGCGGGTGGCCGAACGGCAAGGCGCGAAAGGCGGCCATGGCGATCTGCGCGGGCGCGATGCCGGTCGCCGCGATGTCGGCGTTGGCTGGCGATCCGATACTGGCCGTCGCTCTCGTGAGCTTGGCAACGGCCGCACACCAGGGATGGTCCGCGAACCTGTACACCACGGCCACCGATGTGTTTCCGAAGACGGCCACGGCGTCGATCACCGGCATCGGCGGCTGTCTGGGCGGACTGGGCGGATTCCTGTTCTCGGCCGTGATTCCCGGCTATGTGGTGACGCACTTCGGGTACACGCCGGTGATCCTGACGATGGGTGCGTTCCACCTCACAGCACTGGCGATCGTTCACCTGCTAATGGGCGATATGCGCCGCATCAACGCGTGACCTCAGGCGTATTAATGCGTAACAGTAGGCGTATTAACGCGTAACAGTAAAGCTGCGCTGCCCTCGTTGCACGGAAGCGAATTCGGGTCCGCCGAGGTTGAGCGTCATGGTTGCGCCTTCCGCGGTGATCGTGATCGTCGATGCCGTACGCTCGACCTTCGGATCGGCAGTTGGTTTCTGGCCGGCGCGATAAGGGCGCAGCAGGGTGACATTGAATGCCCGCTTGGCAGGACTGGTGCTCGCCGCCTCTACGTGCCATTGGTTGGGGATTTCAGGACGGCCGGCTTCGCGCAGGTAGCGATGGTCCGGTTCAGGCTGGTATCCATCCCACTGCTTGAACTTGAGCGGCTGCGCGGCGATGTAGTCCACCAGGACCCCCGCACGTTTGCGGTCCATCGTGAGACGCTGGGCGGACTCGTCCACTTCAAAAGGTTGCTGGCCGTGGAGCATCCACTGGAACGTGCTGGGCTCGGGCGCTTCTAACTCATCGACAAGCGCGATCAGGCCGGGTTTGACGAACAGCACATGGCGATATGCCTTGGTCACCTTGCCTTCGTAAGAGGCAGTGGCATCGCCGGCGAGGTAATCGAAACCATCCTCAAACTGCGCCTTCATGATGCGGCCGCCGAGGTCGGCTGAGCGCGGCTTCTGTCCTTGACCGTTCACAAGGACGGTGTTCTGGGCGCGGCTGGTCCACACCCAGTCTTTGTGAAACGGCGTCCCGTAGAGGTCGCGATAGACATTGTTCGGCAGCAGTTGCTCGCCGTAGGCATTGAGGGTGAACGCATTGTGCGGGTCGTGCCCGTGGCTCCACCGGCCCATCGGACTCGCTTTGAAGCGGATCTGGACGTTGTCTGCGGAGTCGAGCAGCGTGGTGTTCAAAATGGCGACGCCGGTGCCGCGGAAGACTTTGGAGGCAGGCAAATCGGTGGGAGCTTTGGGTGTTACCGGTGTGAGGGCGCTCCACAGGAAGCCGAGCGCGGGTTCGCCGGATTCTTCTTCAATACCAAGCTTGTCGACCCACCAGGCCCAATACGGGTTCTGCGCTTTGGCCACGTAGTATCGCCAGAATGACCATGACTTGGGCACGGGACTGTTGGCGAGGTCGCCAAGACCCATATCGGGCGATCCGGGCGGCGCGGTGTATAGGCCGTAGTCGCCGAAGTGGGCGAAGAAGGGTTTCGTAAACGCGTTGATGCCCAGCGTGGGGGCGAGGTCCATCCACCAGACGGTCTTCACCATGTAACCGCCGAAGTACGAGAGCCCCTCGTGCCACCCGCCATCATCGTCGGACCACACGGGATAGGCCGCGAAGAACTTGTTCACGGCATAGTCGAGGTACATCTCGGATTCGGGCGATTCGCCTAGCGTGGCGATCGCGTTTTCCGCTAGCTTGTGCCAGGTGCGGTTGCCGTGGCTTGAATAGGGTTGGTTCAGGTGGCCGACGCCTTCTTTCACTTCGCCACTAACCCAGGCCTGCTGCGCACGCCCGGCGAGCGATTTCTTGACCAGTTCGCGATCGGCTTCCGACAGCGCTGCGTAGGCCCAGTCATAAGCGCGTGCGAGGCGGTGCATCATCGGCTTGGCGGCTTCGCAGTTGAGCGCGAATTCGGTGGGACCATGGAGGTCCCATTGCGCGAGTTTGACCGTGAAGTCGCGGGCCCGCTGCCCGTAACGTTTGTCGTCGGTCACGAGGAACGCGAACGCGAGGACTTCGGCTTCATTAAGCGCCTTGATCGCTTGCAGCCGGTTCGACCACCAGAATTTGTTGGTGGCTGGATCGTAAGGGGTGGCCTTCACGGCGGGCTCCGGCGTCGGGTCCTGCGCGAGCAACTGGTCCGCCTTCGCCTGCAACTTCGCCCACGCCTTCGCGCCTCCGCCTTTGGCCCATTCGCGCAGGCGCGGCAAGTCCTTCTCGCTAACAAAAAGGCGAGGGTGGGTTTGCGGAATGCGCTCTTTGAGTTCCGCCATTGTCGGCTGCGGAAAGGGCGCGGCCGTGGGCGGGACGGTGAACGTGCGGGCTTTGCTCCAGCCGGACGGACCGGTTGCGTCGTGCAGGCGATAGCGCCACCAGTACTGGCCGGGCTCCAAAGTCTTGCTGTGCGTGTAGACGGGCCAACGCAACTTCTCGATGGTGGCGGCGTTGCGCAGGTCCGGGTTCGAGGCCCACTGCACGTCGTACCCGGTCGCGCCTTTCTCGTGGACCCACGTCAGGCTGGGTGGATTTACTTCGACTTTCGCATTCTCCGCCGGGCGGTAGCCCCATTCATCCGCAAGCGGTGCGCGGTCTGTGGTCAGCACCAGCGCGAGCAGCACAGTAATCATTCGACAACCCCCTTACCTGAAAGGAAAAGGGGCACCACCCTGCGGCAGCGCCCCTTCGCCGTGTCGGTCAGATTCGACCCTGTGTTTGTTACTTCGTGGTCCCCTTCCAATCGGGGTTACTCAGAATTGTAGCAGGCCCGAGAGCTGCCGCGTCACAATTGGAGTATATGAAGCGCTATGTGGCGGTGCTGGCGGTTGCGGGCCTGTTCGGATGCGGCGGAGCCAAGTCGGCTCGCGAGTCAATGTCCGCGGCTTCGATGCTGAACAACATCAAAAAGCTGTCGAGCGACGAGTTCGAAGGGCGCGGTCCCGGATCGCCGGGCGAAGAGAAGACCGTGCAGTTCCTGATCGAGCAGTTCCGGCGCATCGGCCTGGAACCCGGCAATCCGGACAGCACCTATGTGCAACAGGTGCCGCTGGTGGGTATCACAAGCCAGGTGACCGGAAGCATTCAGGTTGCGGGCAAGCGGGTCGAGTTGCATCCGCTCCAGGACTTTGTGGGCGTAGGCAGACCGCAGAAGGAGTCTATCGAGGTAAAGGATTCCGGCATCGTGTTTGTCGGCTATGGCGTCGTCGCGCCCGAGTATAACTGGGACGACTATAAAGGCGTCGATCTGAAGGGCAAAACGCTGCTGATGTTGGTCAACGATCCGCCGACCGGGGATCAGAGCCTATTCAAGGGCAAAGCGATGACCTACTACGGCCGCTGGACCTACAAGTACGACATCGCAAATGAAAAAGGCGCAGCGGGGGCGATCATCGTCCATGAGACCGGCCCGGCGGGCTATCCGTTTGAGGTGATCACCGGGAGCCGCGGCCGCGAGAACTTCGACATCGCCACACCGGATAAGAACCAGAACCGGATGCCGTTGGAAGCGTGGGTGACGTTGGACAAGGCCAAAGAACTACTGCAAGCGGCTGGACAAGATTTCGACGCGCTAAAGAAGCAGGCAGCCACCCGTGAGTTCAAGCCCGTTCCGCTGAAAGCGAAGGCGAGCTTTCAGATCAAGAACCAGATTCGCGAGGTACAATCGCGCAACGTGGTCGGCAAGTTGACGGGGTCCGATCCGAAGTTGCGGGATGAATACGTCATCTATACCGCCCATTGGGACCACTTAGGCCGGGATGAGACAAAGCAGGGCGACCAGATCTTCAACGGCGCCGTCGATAACGCGTCGGGTACGGCCGGGTTGCTCGAACTCGCGCAGGCGTTTGCCGGAGTAAGTCCACGGCCGAAACGGACGCTGGTGTTCCTGTCGGTTACGGCGGAGGAGAAGGGCTTACTGGGCGCGCGATACTACGCCGACAACCCGCTGTACCCGCTGAACCGGACGGTAGCGAACATCAATATGGATAGCATGAACCCGTGGGGCAAGACGGAGGACCTGGTTGTGGTGGGCAAGGGCCAATCGACGTTGGAGGATGTCCTGGCGGCGGTGGCCAAGGAACAAGGTCGAACCCTGGTGGACGAGCCGACGCCGGAGAAGGGATTCTACTACCGGTCCGACCATTTCGAATTCGCCAAGAAGGGTGTGCCGGCGTTGTACCTGGAGAACGGGGAACGCTATGTAGGCAAGCCTGCCGGTTTTTCCGAACAGAAGCGGGATGAGTATACGAATAAGGACTATCACAAGGTGAGCGACGAGGTGAAGCCCGGTTGGGACTTGGCGGGTGCGGTGGACGACCTGAAGGTGCTCTTCGAGGTCGGCTACCGGGTCGCGCAGGCAGACACGGCCCCCCAGTGGAAGCAGGGCTCGGAGTTCAAGAACGTGAAGCGCTAGCCAGCCCGCCGAGTCGGAACCTAGTCTGTGTATCGAAGCAGGACGACGGTTACGTTGTCGGGGCCGCCATTGCGGTTGGCTTCATCGATCAACTCATTGACGGCAGATTGAAGATCGTGTGCCTCAAGGACGATGTCGGCCATACGCTGGTCGGAAACAGGACCAGAGAGACCGTCGGAACAAAGCAGGAGCACGTCGCCGGGCTGGAGGTCGTCTTTCATGAGCCGGGCGACGACTTTTTCAGCAGTGCCGATGGCCATCGTGAGGGCGTTGCGATAGGGATACTGGCTGATCTGCTGTTCGGTGAGGCCGAGTGAAGTGCGGAGTTCGTTGGCGACGTTCTGGTCGAACGAGAGCTGTTTGAGCTGTCCGCCGCGGAGGCGGTACGCACGGCTGTCGCCGACGTTCGCGATCCATAGATGGTTGTTTTGCCAATGCGCCAGCACCAGGGTGGAACCCATGCCGGAGCAACCTTCATCGGCGTGGGCGGCCTGCCAGACGCGCTGGTTGGCGGCGTGGATCGCGTTGATGATCCACTGGTCCTGCGGGAGTCCGGCGTGGGGGATGCGCATGAGGCGGGCGACCTCGTCCACAGTCATGGCGGAAGCGACTTCGCCGCACGCGGCTCCGCCCATGCCATCCGCAACAATGGCGGCGTTCAGTTCAGGAAATAGGGCGAAGCAGTCTTCGTTGTTGCGCCGGACGCGGCCCACATGGGTCGCGCCGGCGAGTTCCATCCGCGGCATCGTCTCTCCTCAAGGCCGTACCGCAAGCGTCACCGTGGGACTGCTTTGGCCGTTGACGGTCACCACCAAGGGTACTTCATTACCGGGGGAGACGGAAACCGGGACTACCGTATTGATCTGATAAAGGCCGGCTAACCCCGGCGTAAGGCCGGCAAACTGGACTTCGGAGTCCTGTCCGCCGATCGTCACACGCACGGGTACTGCGACACGGGACAACGGATTGGCGGGCGTGGCGCGGCCCGCTTCGATCGGCGGAGCCACGGGGCCGAGGCCTTCACCGTAGATGATTAGCACTTGGCCGCGCTGGATGGGATTGGCTGTGTCGGCAAGCATCAGCAGATTGGAACCATGGACGGCAATCGCCTGTCCGGCGCCGCGTTGCGTGGCCGTGTAGATAGCAGGTTCAGCCTCGGAGAGGAAGACGTCGGCCGCGCCGGTTCCGGCGTTCGTCTGCACGTGAAGCTGCTGGATGACGTTGGGGGTCAAAGTATAGGGCAGGATGCCGTTCACCTGGGAGAAGTCACCCAAATCGGCGGCGAAATAGAGCGGGATACGCGTGGCGGCAATTCGAGCCCGGGTGATGCCGAGTTGCTGGGGCAACGGCAGGGCGAGCGCACCGGTTGAGCCCGCCGCCAGGCGCTGTCCGAAGATGGCAACCATTCCGCCGGCAGAGACGGGGGCGCTGCGACGAAAGCTCGCAGTGGACAGGACCCCGCCTTCGGCGACAACGGGCCGGTTACCGGCTGAAGTCAGCAGGCCGGGAACGTCGAGACAGCCGCTAATGCCACGGTCGCGATCTTCCGTGAGGACGGACAGTGCCGTCGGACCGGCGTCGGCGCCGGCACGCACAAGTCCGCTCCAGCGGCCATCGCCAAGCGACGTGAGATTTGTGAGCGTACCGCTGCGGGTGAGCGCCGCCGTGACGGCGCCCCGAGTCAGCGGAGTACCCGCCGTATCGTAAACAACGACTTCCACGGGCAAAAGATCACCCGCCGTGGCGTTGAAGCCGTAAGGAACGCGGACCGGGAGAATTTCGAGGCCGCCGGACGAACAAGTGGAGGCGCCTCCGGGCCGTGGGCCGAGAATGAGTCGCAGATCCACCGATTTCACGACCGGGTCCCCGGCGGTCTGCATATTCAGGCGTGCCGAGTAGACGCCTGCCGCCAGGCGCGCAGGGTTGGCGGTGATGTCGACGCGAACGGAGCTGCCGGGCGGAACGGAACGGTCCTGTGGGGTGACGGCGAAGATGCCGGCATCGCCGGTGACATCGTAGTCGAAGGTGGCGGCGGTGCGACCGGCATTGGTGAGGAAGATGGACTGGGGTTGCGTGGAAGATCCGCCAGGAGCGCCGGAAAAGACGAGACCCGAAGTCTCGGGATAAACGAGTGTAGTGGCGGGCAGGACTTCCAGGTTGACCAGGACAAGGCGCGGAGCGTTGTCGACGCCCGGGGCGGTGACGACGAATTCGCCGGAGTAGCGCCCGACGTCCAGGCCTGAGAGGTTGGCGCGGACTTCAATGGGGATGGGCGCCTCGGGAGTGACGCGCCCCGCGGCTGGGGTAACGGTAAGCCAGCGGGTCTGGCCCGGGTCCGTGAGAACGGACGTTTGGAAGTTGACCGGGGCCGACCCGGCCATCGTAAGGTTGACGAATTGCGAAGGCGAGAGCGTGTTGCCGGCGACGGCACGGATATTGACCACCGATGGTGTCACGGAAATGGCTTCGCGGGAATTGGTGACACCGAGCACGATGGGCACCACAAGGCGGGGTGAGTCTGGCGTGTCTACGAGGAGGCGTGCTTTGTACGTACCGGGGCTGAGGGCGCCGGGTTGGATGAGAACGCGGACGCGGCCGGGCGCGGCGGCGGTGGTGTCGCCAGTGGGTGCCGGAAGAGTGATCCATCCGCCGGCGGTTTCGGTTTCCACTTGAGCGGTGAAGGACGCAACGCCTACGCCCTGCCGGTTGATCTGAATAATGCGCTCTTCCCGGGCCGTGCCGCGCGGGACGCTCAGCATGAGGGCGGTAGGTTCAGGTGTGGTATCGGCGGGCAGGGGCGCGGTGACCGTGAGCGCGGCGTCGATGTTGTAGGACTGTTGGACCGCGCCCTGCGTGGTAACAGTCACCTGGGCCGTGTAGTCGCCTGGCGCGAGAGAGCCGGGGGCGGCGGTGAGTTCGAGGACGGCCGGCGTTCGGCCAGCAGCGGGCGTAACGCGGAGCCAGTCGGGCGCGGGTGTGCCGGCGATTTTGGCGGACCAGGGCTGGCCGGAGGTGTCGCTCGAAAGAGAAACGATTTGAGTAACGGGCGGTGTGGATTGGGCGGGTAAACGGAAGTTGACGGAAGTGGACGAGAGGCGAACGGGAGCAACGACGCGCAGGGCGCAGTCTTTCTGGCCCGAGGAGCCACGTGTGTCGGTCGCTTGGATGCCGAATTCGTAAACGCCGGGGGAAAGGGAGGCGCCGGAGAGGATGCCGGTGGTCCGGCCGAGTTGCATACCGGGCGGAAGGGCGCCGCGGATGACCGCCCAGGTGTATGGGGGAGTTCCACCCGAGGCTGCCAAAGTCTGCGCATAAGCTATGCCGACACCGACATCAGGCAGCGGGCAGGCCGAGGTGATACTTACCCCGGCTTGGACGGCCATCGAGCAATCCTGCGAGGCGTAGGCCCCGCCGGAATCGGCTACGCGGAGCGCGAAGTTGAAAATGCCGGGTTGGGTGGGCGTGCCGGAGATGAGCCCGGTGGTGGAGATACTGAGTCCCGCCGGGAGCGCGCCAGTTCCGATCGACCACTGATACGGAGAAACGCCGCCGGTCGCGCTCAACGGGAGAGAGTAGGCGAGGCCGATGGTCGCGTTCGGGAGGGGACAGGCTTGGGTGAGGACGAGAGAGGCGACGCAGGCGCGGATGTCGTAAACGAGGGCGCTCGGGACGTTAGCGGTGTCGAAAGTGGGGGTCGGCTGGGCTTGGTTGGCGGCAGGGTTGCCGGGCCCGAGAAGGCCGGCTACGCGAACGGCGGCGGCTGCGGGGTAATTGGCAGGAAGGGAGACGATAAAGCCAAACGCGAGGCTTTCCTGAATGGACTGGTTGGTTTCGAAGACTTCCCATACGGCCGTAGCGGCGCCTTGGGTGATGGGGAGTTGGGCGTATGAGCCGGCAGTGGGGTTGACGTTCTGGAAAGTACCCGCGCCGTTTTCATCGGCCGAGGTGAGCCGTGCGGTGATTCCGGTGGTGGAAGTGCCCTGGATGACCGGTTGTACGGTCACCCAGATCTGCGATCCCGGAGGCAGGCCGGTTACGCGAGCCACCAGGCGGGTGCCTTGTGTGGCGAGCCCGGCCTGGTCCATACCGCTGGTGTTTGGAAAGGATGAGTTACGGAAGCCGGATTCGGTGCCGTATCCGAAGGGGCCCTGGACTGAATTCTGCTCGCCCGTTGTGTTGGGATTGCTGGCGGTGGTGGCCAGGCCGCGGCGGCGGAATTCGTTGGCATTGCTTTCCGAGAAGCGGATGTTGAAGTCGCGCGGGGTCTCAGTAGTGATGTTGACGACCTTGCCGGTGCAACCGCTGACCTGCTGGCCGAAGCTGTTGCCGTCATCGGGGGTGCGGATCGAAACCTGAAGCGGTCCACCGACTGTGCCGAGAGTCTGGGTGGGATTGTTGAGATTGAAGGTGCTTTTCGATTGGATGGTGACTGTCGCGGTGACGGGCGCCTGGGCGAAAAGCGAAGACACGTTGGCGCGGATATTGGTGATGCGAATGGCACGTTGGGCGCTGCTGCTGCCGGTGTTTTCCTCGGCGAGCGAGACGCCGCTCCACTGGAGTTCGTTGGGTCCGGTTTGGCGGCCCTGCAGGACGTTGGGGCTGCGGATGGCGACACCGCCGATGGCCTGCCCGCGCTGGTTGTCGGCTTCCGGGTTATCAAGGAGGAGCAAAGCCTCGCTCGCGCCGTTCGAGGCATTGAGGATGCGGCTGGTAATGGGGACGTTCAGGGTGACGATAATGGCGTCGGCGGTGAGGCCGCCGGAGGGGCGGAGACCGTTGCAATCGAGCAAAAGATCGGAGGTGAGTTCAGCGCGTCCGCGTGCGCGGAGGGTGGGCTGAGCTGCGGCACTGGCCGTACAAGTAAAGGTTTGCGCCTGAGTGGCGAAGCCGGTCGCCAGAACGAGGAAAGCAGCCGTTAACAATTGCATCACGGTCCATTATCGACCTTCGCCTCCGATGCCCGCGACCGAGAATTTTTCGCACCGAAAGCGAGCCATTTCGGTTGCGTGGCAGGGGGCTGTTTGCTACCATCATGTTGCGGGGTGGAGCAGCCTGGTAGCTCGTTGGGCTCATAACCCAAAGGTCGTAGGTTCAAATCCGACCCCCGCTACCACTATTCGCAAGGACTTAGAGGGGTTTGGCGAGAGCCGGACCCCTCACTTTTTTCCTCATGGTGACCGATATCCGCGGTCGCCCGCTTTCCCGAGATCCCCCGATGTGCGCAAACGTGGGCCTGGACCGCTCGCAGGGTCTGCCGGCGATCCTCGTCCGAAGTGATGTTCTTAGCGCAGGAACATGCTCGTCATCCGGTGGCCGCTGATCGACATCCCCACCGACTGCGGCCCCGCCCGACTTCGGCAAGACACTCGAGGGACGCAATTGTCATCTCTCTGGTGACCGAGCGGGCGGCGGCGTTCGTGTCCCCTTTTTCCCTGCGAGCGCAACGCTGAAAGCGGGCGGGCTCGGTCAGGGGCTTGTCAGGTGATCAGCCGCAGCGCTCAAGCAGTTGGCGCATGAAGCCGACCACATCCGCCTGGATGGCGTCGTCTGGCCCGCCCGTCTGGAACTCCGCAACGCGCCGGGGACCGATGCTGTCATGGTCGAGGAAGTCGCGCCGGAGGACGGCCATGGCTTCGGCAGCGGCGCGGTCAATGAGGAGCGGTCTCAGATTCGCGGCGACATCCTCGACGCCGGATCCGAAGTTCCGCACTACGTAGAACAGGTCGTACGCGTCTTTGTTCTCGCCCCGGGAAGCGAAGGCCAGAGCCTTGAGGACGACA
>JADLDI010000142.1 GCA_020846745.1 Bryobacterales bacterium
CGACAACGTAAACCTGACGGTGGAGTTGATCACGCCGGTGGCGATGGACAAGGGCTTACGCTTCGCGATTCGCGAGGGCGGCCGTACGGTTGGCGCCGGCACGGTGACCGAGGTCATCGCGTAGTTTGAAGCGGTAATAAGGGCGTCCATTATGGCAATCCGTGAGAGAATCCGAATCCGGCTGAAGGCGTACGATCATCGCGTACTCGATCAGTCCACGGCCGAGATCGTGAATACGGCGAAGCGCACCGGTGCGCAGGTAGCGGGACCGATCCCGTTGCCGACGGTGAAGAACAAGTACACCGTGCTGCGGTCGCCGCACGTGGATAAAAAGTCCCGGGAACAGTTTGAAATCCGGACGCACAAGCGCCTGATGGACATTCTGGAACCGACCCAGGATACCGTGGACGCCCTGATGAAACTCGATCTCCCCGCCGGCGTGGATGTGGAGATCAAGGCGTTCGGAAAGAAGTAATTAGCAAAGCGCGAGTGGGCGGTTTTTGAGAAGAAGCCGTCCGGAAGCGCCCAGGAATGGCAATGATTCCAGGAATTCTAGGCAAAAAAATCGGCATGACGCAGGTCTTCCGGGCAGACGGCCAGGTGGTACCGGTGACCGTATTAAAGGCGGGTCCTTGCGTAGTTGTACAGCGCAAGACGCCCACCGTGGACGGTTATGACGCGGTGCAGGTCGGGCTGGTGGAAGGCATTAAGCCGCAGCGGCTGACCAAACCGGCGCTCGGGCACACGAAGAAAGCGGGCGCCGACGGCGTTCGTTATCTGAAGGAGTTCCGGCTGAAATCCGGCGACGAAGACCTGAAGCCGGGCGACCGGATCCTGGTGGATCAGTTCAAGCCCAATGAAAAGGTCGACGTGATCGGCACGAGCAAAGGCCGCGGTTTCGCCGGCGTAGTGAAGCGGCACCACTTCCGTGGCGGCCCGGCGACACACGGCTCGATGTTCCATCGCGCGCCCGGTTCGATCGGCGCCTCTTCCTTCCCATCGCGGGTATTCCCCGGAATGAAGATGGGGGGCCACATGGGCGCGTCGCAGGTGACGGTGCGGAACCTGGAGATTGTCGAGGTGGATACGGAAGACAATCTGTTAGTCGTGAAAGGTGCGGTCCCCGGGCCCAACGGCAGCTATGTCGTTGTGCGCCGGGCGAAGCAGTAAGGGAGGTTACAGGGTCAGATGCCAACCGTCGACGTTGTCAACCTTAAGAACGAGAAGATCGGGCAGGTAGAGCTTTCCGATGCCGTATTCGGCGTGGAAGTGAACCAGAACCTGCTGTGGGAGTCGGTAAGACATTACCAGGCTACGCAGCGTTCGGGCACGGCGAAAACGAAAGTACGCCGCGAAGTGGCCGGCTCGGGCAAGAAATTGTGGCGCCAGAAGGGAACGGGCCGTGCGCGTGTGGGTTCGGTCCGGTCGCCGATCTGGCGGCATGGCGGTACCGTGCATGGTCCGGTGCCGCGGGATTATTCCTATAGCCTTCCGAAGAAGATGATCGTGGGCGCGTTACGCTCTGCCTTATCGGCGAAGCTGCGCGACGGCGAACTGGTGGTGGTGAACGAATTCGGCCTGGCCGATCACAAGACCAAGACGGTTCGCACCACGTTCGAGGCGATGCAAGCGGGCAACAGCGTATTGGTAGTGGATAACGCCGATTCGCGGAACCTGCAGTTGGGCGCCCGCAATCTGCCTGGCGTGAAGGTGGTGGCCTCGAAAGAGCTCACGACCTACGACCTGCTGGGACATGACCGGGTGCTGGTGTCGGAAGCAGCCGCCAGGAAGTTATCGGAGGCGTTAGCGTAATGACACACTACGACGTCATCGTCCGTCCGATTGTGACGGAAAAGGCTGTGGGTCAGCAGGAAGCCTCGCCGGTGTTTTGCATCGAAGTGAACGCCAGGGCGAATAAGACCCAGATCAAGCAGGCGGTTGAGAAGCTGTTCTCGGTGAAGGTGGACGATGTCCGCACGATCAACCTGGAGGGCAAGCTTCGCCGCCGCGGCCGGTTCCAAGGGTACGCGAGCGATTGGAAGAAGGCGTACATCCGGTTGAAGGCGGGCCAAAAGGTCCCCGAATTCGTAGAGATGTAAGGGGAGCCAGCACCGATGCCAATCAAAAGTTTTAGACCAACAACTCCGACGCGCCGTTTCCAGACCGTGGAGACGCGGGCGGAAGTCACCAAGCAATCTCCCGAGAAGTCGCTGACGAAGGGCAAGCTGCGGTCGGGGGGGCGTAACAGCCTGGGCCGGATCGCGGTCCGGTTCCGTGGGGGTGGGGCGAAGCGGACCTACCGCGAGATCGATTTCAAGCGCGATAAAGCGGGGGTGCCGGCGAAGGTGGCGGCGATCGAATACGATCCGAACCGTTCCGCGCGGATCGCTCTGTTGAACTACGTGGACGGCGAGAAGCGCTACATCATCGCGCCGGTCGGCCTGAAGGTGGGGCAGACGGTGAAGTCGGGTCCGGAAGCCGACATTCTGGTGGGCAACGCGCTACCGCTCAAGAACATCCCGGCCGGTACGTTCGTGCACAACGTCGAACTGAAGCCGGGCAAGGGCGGGCAGATGGCGCGCTCGGCGGGATCGCAGGCACAACTGGTATCGAAGGAAGAAGGGTACGCGTTGTTGAAGCTGCCGTCGGGCGAAACCCGGCGCGTGCGGATCGACTGCATGGCGACGATCGGTCAGGTGGGCAATCTCGATCACGAGAACGTATCGCTCGGCAAGGCGGGCCGTACGCGGCACCTGGGCCGCAAGCCGCACAATCGCGGCGTGGCGATGAACCCGATCGATCACCCGCACGGTGGTGGAGAGGGCCGTACATCGGGTGGACGCCACCCGGTAACGCCGTGGGGCCAGCCGACCCGTGGTTACAAGACCCGCAACAACAAGCGGACCGACAAGTTCATCGTCAGCAGGAAGAAGAAGAGCTAAGCTATGGGCCGTTCATTAGCCAAAGGACCGTTCTCGGACGACCATCTCGTAAAGCGGGTGGCCGGCATGAACGAGAAGAACGAAAAGAAAGTCGTGCGGACGTGGTCCCGGCGGTCGACCATTCTGCCGGAGTTCATCGGACACACGATCGCGGTGCACAACGGCAAGAAGTTCATTCCGGTGTACATCACGGAAAACATGGTTGGTCACAAGCTGGGTGAGTTTTCGCCGACCCGGACCTTTAAGGGACACGCGGCGAAGACCGACACCAAGGGCAAGCCGGCGTAAGGAGAGTAACGACCGATGGAAGCAAGAGCGGAAGCCCGTCACATTCGAATCTCGGCGCAGAAGGCCCGGCTGGTCATCGACCTGATCCGCGGGCGGAGCGTCGCCGAGGCCCTGAACGTTTTGCGTGCGGCGAACAAGCGCATCGCGCCGACAGTCGAAAAGCTGGTGCGGAGCGCGGTGGCGAACGCCGAAAACCGGTCGGCGGATGTGGACGTAGATAAGTTGTTCGTTGCCGAAGCCTACGTCAATGAAGGCCCGCGGCAGAAGAGAATCCGTCCGGCTCCGATGGGCCGGGCCTACCGCTATCAGCGGCGCACTTCCCATATTGTCGTGAAGGTCGCCGACGAGGAATAAAAAAGAGACGATATGGGGCAGAAAGTTCATCCATTCGGTTTCCGGTTAGGTGTCACGAAGACGTGGCGCTCGCGGTGGTTCTCCAAGCAGGACTACTCGAAGCTCCTCAAGGAAGATCTCGAGCTGAAGGAAACGCTCGCGAGCCGGTTAAAGCAGGCCGGGGTCAGCGCGATTGAAGTGGACCGTCCGGGGCAGAAGCTCCGGATCACGATCCGCACGTCGCGTCCCGGCATCATCATCGGGCGCAAGGGCGCCGAGATTGAAAAGCTCAAGGCCGACCTGGCGAAGAAGACGAAGCGCGAAGTGTTTATCGACATTCAGGAAGTGCATAAGCCCGAGCTTGATGCGCAACTGGTGGCCGAGAACATCGCATTGCAGCTGGAAAAGCGCGTGGCGTTCCGGCGTGCGATGCGCAAGAGCGTCGACAGCGCGCTGCGGTTCGGCTGCAAAGGCATTAAGGTTCGCGTGTCGGGCCGTTTGAACGGGGCCGAAATCGCGCGTTCGGAGTGGTATCTGCAAGGCCAGTTGCCGCTGCATACGCTGCGCGCGGATATCGATTATGGTTTTGCCGAAGCACGCACGACGTATGGCGTGATCGGTATTAAGTGCTGGACGTACAAGGGCGAAATTCTGGAAGGCCACGGTTCGCGCCAGTTGATGCGGTCGGGTGAACCGGAACCGCGCAGGCGTGAGCAGCGCCGTGAGCCGCGCCGCGATCAGCGCGACCAGCGCGGCGGCGGCCGCGACCAGGGCCAAGGTCAGGGTCAGCAGCAGCCTGCCGCTCAGGCTCCGGTAGCCGAGCAGGCGGGTCCGGCGATCCAGCCGCCCCCGGGCGAGCTGCCGAAGCCGGCGCAGCAGACGGGCGCTCCGATTATGCCTCCGATGGCCGCGCCGACACCGGCGTGGAAGCAGGAAGTGAAGCCGGAAGGCGAAGGCGGGACCGGCCAGGATACGCCCCCAAACGTCGATCAATCGTAATTAGGAAGAGCATCGGGAGTAAATCGCCATGTTGATGCCAAAAAAGGTTAAGTACCGCAAACAGCAGCGCGGCCGCCGTAAAGGCAAGGCCTGGCGCGGCTCAACCCTCGCCTTTGGCGACTTCGGGTTGAAGGCGATGCGGGTGGCCTGGGTAACGGACCGTCAAATCGAAGCAGCGCGTATCGCGATGACCCGCTTTATCAAGCGTGGCGGTAAAGTATGGATCCGGCTCTTCCCGGACAAGCCGATCACCAAGAAGCCCCAGGAAACCCGTATGGGTAAGGGGAAAGGTGCGCCGGAAGGCTGGGTGTGCGTCGTCCGTCCGGGCAAGATCCTGTTCGAGATGGAAGGCGTGGACCGGAAGACAGCGGAAGAGGCGATGCGGCTGGCGGCAGCGAAGCTCCCTATTCCGTGCAAGTTTGTGCAGCGGGAGGGCGGCAACGTAACCGCCGCGTAAGGGTACAGGCATGAAGGCATCAAAGGTTCGGGAACTGGACGGCGGAGAACTCCGCAAACAGGTAGACGATACGAACGAACAGCTGTTCCGGCTGCGCCTCCAGATGAACATGGGGCAGTTCGAAGGGTTGAAGAAGTATCGCGCGCTCAAAAAGGACCGGGCGCGCATGTTGACGGTGCTGCGCGAGCGCGAAGCCGCGCAGAGCAAGTAGGCAACGACCATGGCAGACGAGCAGAAGCAGCCGGCGACCGGCAACAAGAACGAAAAAGTGGGCCTGGTGGTCTCCAACAAGATGGCGAAAACCATCGTGGTGGAAGTGATCCGCCGCGTGCCGCACCCGATCTACAAGCGCATCATCACGAAGAAGTCGAAGTTCTACGCGCACGACGAACAGTCGACGGCGCGCATCGGCGATACGGTGCGCATCATCGAGTGCCGTCCGCTGAGCAAGACGAAGCGGTGGCGCCTGGGTGATATCCTGCGCCGCGCGGTGCAGATCGGCGAGATCGAGACGCCGGCCGCCGAAGCGCCGAAGCCGGCGACAAAGAAGAAAGCGTAAGAGAGAGCTGGCAAGCGAAGGAGAACGGCCATGATCGGGATGAGAACGATTCTGGAAGTCGCCGATAACAGTGGCGCGAGGAAGCTGCAGTGCATTTTGCCTCGCGGTGGCGACCTCGGCCTCCGCGCTGGGTTAGGTGACGTGATCACCGCCAGCGTCAAGGAAGCGGCTCCGGATTCTGCAATCAAAAAGGGCAAGGTAGTGCGTTGCGTGATCGTGCGGATGCGCAAGGAGACGCGGCGTAAGGACGGCACTTATATCCGGTTCGATTCGAACGCGGCGGTGCTGGTGAACGATTTGGGTGAACCGGTGGGCACTCGCGTGTTCGGTCCGGTGGCCCGTGAGCTTCGCGACAAACGGTTTATGAAGATCGTTTCGCTCGCTCCGGAGGTTATATAAGCGATGGCCCGTAAGAAGGAAGCGCCCGCGCCGGCGAAGATCCGGCTGAAGAAGGGCGACATCGTCAAAGTGATGGTGGGCCGCGACAAAGGCAAGCAGGGCCGGATCCTCGAAGTGGACCGGGACCGCGGCAAGGTGCTGGTGGAAGGCTGCATGATGATCAAGCGGCACACCCGGCCGAACCCGGCGCGCCAGATCAAAGGCGGCGTGGCGGAGCGCGAAAGTTTCATTCACGTGTCGAACGTGATGGTGGTGACCTCGAACGGGGAACCGTCCCGGATCGGTTACCGCGTGGAAGAGTTGGGCGGCGGCGTCGTAAGGCGCGTGCGCATTGCCCGTAAGACTGGCGAGATTCTGGATAAGAAGGCGTAAGTAAAGGGACCATGGCTGCCCGTCTCAGAGAGCACTACGTTAAGCGCGTAATTCCGGCGCTCACTCAGGAATTCAAGTACGCCAATCCGATGGCGGTGCCGAAGATCGTGAAGATCTCGATCAACATCGGGATGGGCGAAGCGACGCAGAACGCGAAGCTGGTAGATACGGCCGCAACCGAATTGGGCGCGATCGCCGGACAAAAGCCGGTGGTGTGCAAGGCCAAGAAATCGGTGGCGGCGTTTAAGGTGCGCGAAGGCATGCCGATTGGCGTGGCGGTGACTCTGCGCGGCGACCGGATGTTTGAGTTCCTCGACCGGTTGATGAATGTGGCGCTCCCTCGCGTGCGTGACTTCCGCGGCGTATCGAACAAATCGTTCGACGGCCGGGGCAACTACACGCTGGGCTTAAAGGACCAGTTGATTTTCCCGGAAATCGACTACAACAAAGTGGAAAAGACCAAGGGCATGAATATTTCGATCACGACGACGGCGAAAACGGATGCCGAAGGTCTTGCCCTGCTCAAATTGATGGGGATGCCGTTCCGGCAGCAGTAGAGAGGGAATTGAATGGCCACAACCGCCAAGATTGCGAAAGACGATAAGTTAGCGGCGCAGATCCGCCGCGAATTGAGCAAGCCGAAACAGGAGCGCACCCCCAAGGTGGCCGTGCGGTTCCGCAACCGTTGCTTCAACTGCGGCCGGCCGCGCGGATTCCTGCGGAAGTTCCGGTTGTGCCGGATCTGTTTCCGCAAGCTGGCGCTGGCGGGTCAGATTCCCGGCGTGACGAAGTCGAGCTGGTAGGCGAGTTAAACGAAAGAGGTCGAAGGAAAGCCGAGATATGATTTCCGATCCCATCGCAGACATGCTGACTCGCGTCAGGAACGCTTTACAGGCGCGCCACCCGAAGGTGGACGTCCCTTCCTCGAAGCTGAAGATGGAAATCGCCCGCATTCTGAAAGAAGAGGGCTATATCCTGAACTACAAGCTGGTGGAGGAAGGTTCGCAGAAGATCATCCGCATTTACCTCAAGTACACGCCCGGCAATCAGCCCGTGATCAGCCACATCGAGCGCGTATCGCGCCCGGGCTGCCGCATCTACTCCGACGGCAAGGGTGTGCCGAAGGTGCTGGGCGGACTTGGTATCAACATTGTGACCACCTCAAAGGGAGTCATGACCGGCTCTCAAGCCCGCAAAGACGGGGTGGGTGGCGAAATTCTGTGTCAACTCTGGTAAGGGGCTAGAAGCATGTCGCGTATTGGTAAAAAGCCCATTCCGATGCCGAAAGGCGTCACCGTAAAGATCGGCGATTCGCTTGAAGTGAAAGGTCCGAAGGGCACGCTGACGGTTCCGGTTCCGGCCGGCATCGAAGTAAGAGACAACAGCGGGACGCTCGAACTGACGCGGAAGAGCGATCAGTATGCCGCGCTGCACGGTTTGACGCGTGCGCTGGCGGCGAACGCGGTGACCGGCGTTTCGACCGGCTTCACCCGCGAACTCGATATCGTCGGTATCGGTTATCGCGCGGAAGTTAAAGGCCGTGTGGTGGCGTTCACGCTCGGCTATTCGCATTTCATCGAGTTTCTGTTGCCCGCCGGCGTCGATTGCCGGGTCGACAAGAACACGCACGTGGTTCTGACGAGCCACGACAAGGAACTGCTGGGACAGACGGCGGCCAATATGCGGTCGCTGCGTCCGCCGGATCCGTACAAGAACAAGGGCGTGCGGTACACCGGTGAGGTCCTGCGCAAGAAGGTTGGCAAGGCCGGCGCGGGCGGCAAGGGAGGTAAGTAAGTCGCATGATTACCCGTTTATCGCGAGACATTCACCGGCAGCGTGTACACGACCGGATCCGCCGCCGGATATCGGGCTCCGAGGAACGTCCGCGGCTGGCGATCTATCGCAGTCTGAAGCACATCTATGCGCAGGTGATCGACGACCGCAAGGGCCACACGGTGGCAGCGGCTTCGTCGAACGAAAAGAGTTCGTCCGTCAGCAATGGCGGCAACCTGGCCGGCGCCAAGGAAATCGGCAAGCTGGTTGCCGAACGCGCCCTGGCGAATGGAATTAAGAAGGTAGTGTTCGATCGCGGTGGGTATCTCTATCACGGTCGGATCAAGGCGCTGGCGGATGCCGCGCGTGAAGCCGGACTCGAATTTTAAGGATTTCTTGTTCATGCCTGCTGCTAACGGAAAAAGGATTGACCCCGCGTCGCTCAGCCTGAAAGAGCACGTGATTTCCATCAACCGCGTCACCAAGGTGGTGAAGGGCGGCAAGAACCTCAGCTTTGCGGCTCTGGTGGTCGTCGGCGACCCCGGGCAAAAGGTGGTTGGGTTCGGAACGGGCAAGGCTCGCGAAGTGCCCGCCGCCATCAAGAAGGGCATCGAATCGGCCAAGCGCAAGCTGCGGAAGGTGCACGTGACCGAACACTCGATCCTCCACCCGGTGCTGGGCCGTTTCGGCTCGGGCCAGGTGCTGCTGAAGCCGGCCCCGGCCGGTACCGGTGTCATCGCCGGCGGTCCGGTGCGCGCGGTGATGCAGGCCGCGGGTGTGCCGAACGTACTCACAAAGTCGATCGGTTCGCACAACCCGCATAATGTGATCCGGGCGACGTTCGCGGCTCTCGAGCAACTGCGCGACAAGCAGCAGGTTGCCGATTTGCGCGGTATTCCCGTTGAGAAGGTGGGTTAAGAGAGAGAGCAGTATGAGCCAGACCGCCACCATCCGTATCAAATTGATCGGCAGTCCGATCGGGCGCGTGGAAAAGCAGAAGCTGATTGTCCGCTCGCTCGGTCTAAAGAAGATGAATCAGGTCGTTGAGCGGCCCGATACGCCTAACTTCCGCGGCATGGTCAAGAAGGTGCCGCACCTGTTGGCGATCGTCGACTAGTTTGGGAGACCCTCAATGAATCTCGGTAATTTGAAACCGCCCGCCGGACAACAAAAGACGTCAAAGCGCGTTGGGCGCGGTATGGGCAGCCATCGCGGCAAGACCTCGGGCCGCGGTCACAAGGGCGCGCGTTCGATTTCGGGTTATTCGAAGATGCGCGGGTTTGAAGGCGGCCAGATGCCGCTGCACCGCCGTCTGCCGAAGCGCGGCTTCTCGAACGCATTGTTCAAGAAGACCTACGCCGTGGTGAACGTTGGTTTGCTTGAAACGTTGGAAGGTGACAGCTTCACGCCCGAATCGTTGAAGGAAGCGGGCGTGATCAATAAGATCCGCTCGGGCGTCAAGATTCTGGCGACGGGCGAGTTGACGCGCAAGATCACCGTCAAGGCGCATCTGTTTTCCCCGGCCGCGGAACAGAAGATCATCGCCGCGGGCGGTAGTGTTGAAAAGATTCCGCTCCCCCAAAAGGGACCCAAGGCAGCCTAGTTCCCGCTTATGAACAAGTTTTTTGAAGCCGTCGCGAATATCTTCCGGATTCCGGATCTTCGCAATCGCCTCTTGTTTACGCTCGGCCTGTTGGCCGTGTATCGCCTGGGCGCGCACATCCCTGTGCCTGGTATCGACGCCAACAAGCTCGAAACCTTTTTTTCGCAGAATCAGGGAACGTTCTTCGGCTTCATCGACATGTTCTCGGGCGGTATGTTCCGCCGGCTCACGATCTTTGCGCTGGGCATCATGCCCTACATCACCGCGTCGATCATCCTGCAGTTGATGACCGTGGTGGTGCCCGCTCTCGAAAAGCTTTCGAAAGAAGGCGAACTCGGCCGGCGCAAGATCACGCAGTGGACCCGGTACCTGACCGTAGGTCTGGCGATGATGCAATCGATCGGTATCGCCACCGCGCTGCAGAATCTTGAAGGCGGCTTCGTCATCAACCCCGGCATCGGCTTTGTTTTGCTCACGATGGTTTCGCTCACCACCGGTACCGCATTCATCATGTGGTTGGGCGAGCAGATCTCCGAGCGCGGTATCGGCAACGGTATGTCGCTGATCATTTTCACGGGTATTGTGCGCGGGTTGCCCGACGCCGCTGTGGAAATCGTATCGCACCTCCGCACGGGCGACTGGAATATCGTCCAGGTGCTGGCGATTCTGGTGATGATGGTGCTGGTGGTCGGCTTTATCGTGCTCGTCGAACGAGGCGAACGCCGCATCCCGGTGCAATACGCCAAACGCGTGGTGGGCCGGAAGATGATGGGCGGCCAGTCGACGCACCTGCCGCTGAAGGTAAACGCGGGCGGCGTGATCCCGGTGATCTTCGCTTCGTCGCTACTCGCGATTCCGCAGAGCTTCCTGAATTTCGAATTTGTCCGCAACAACGCGTATCTGCGCGGGATGCTCGAGTCGATCGGCCATTCGATGCCGCTGTACTTCGTCATCTACACCGCGGGCATCATCTTTTTCTGCTTCTTCTACGTTTCGATCATCTTCAACCCCAACGAAGCCGCGGACAACATGCGGAAGTACGGCGGGTTTATCCCGGGTATCCGTCCGGGCAAGAACACGGCCGAGTACATGAACAAGATCCTGACCCGAATCACGATGGTGGGCGGCTTGTATCTGGCGATCCTGTCGATCATCCCGGAAGTGATGATTTCCGGCGTGCGGTTGCAGCGGTTACCGGGTATCGGGAACTGGATCGACCAGCACTTCCCGCGGTTCCTGTTGGAAGGCTTGGGTGTCAGTTTCTACTTCGGCGGCACGTCGTTGCTGATCGTGGTGGGCGTTGCGATGGATACGGTCAACCAGGTGGAAGCCCAGTTGATCATGCGCCACTACGAAGGATTCACGCCGCGGTCGGGCCGCATCCGCGGTCGCCGGGCGGTGTTCTAAACCCGGGCTGTGCAAGTTGGCTGCCAAATAAGGTACACTAAACTAGGATTCGTTCGTCCCACTGATGATTGTCCGAAAGACCCCTGCGGAACTGGAGAAGATGCGCGCCGCAGGTATGCTCGTGTATCGAATCCTGCAGGAATTGAGCGGCATGGTGAAGGAGGGCGTTACCACGCTCGACCTGGAGAATGTCGCGGAAAAGATGATGAAGGACGCCGGCGCACGGCCCGCCTTCAAGAATTATTTTGTCCCGGCGGTAGGCCAGCGCTACCGCTTTGTGTTGTGTACGTCGGTGAACGATGAGGTTGTCCACGGGTTGCCGTCCGCCAGGCGGGTGCTGCAGCCGGGCGACATTGTCAAGATCGACACTGGCGTGGAGTTGAACGGTTACTTTGGCGATTCGGCGGTAACGGTTCCGGTCGGGTCAATTGCGCCGCAGCTGCAGAAGTTGCTGGATGTGACCCGCGATTCGCTCGAACTGGCGATTCAGCAGGTGAGGGCGGGGAACCGGCTGTTCGATGTATGCGCTGCCGTGGAGCAGCATGTCACCACGAACGGCTTCGGCATCGTTCGCGAGTTTGTCGGCCATGGTATCGGGACGCAATTGCACGAAGAGCCGCAGGTGCCCAACTACGTGGACCGGAAGAACGAGAATCCGCGGTTGAAAGAGGGCATGGTGCTGGCCATCGAGCCGATGGTGAATGCCGGGAAACCGGAAACGCGGGTCGGTTCGGATAAGTGGACGGCCAAAACGAAGGACGGCTCGTATTCGGCGCATTTTGAACATTGCGTCGCGGTAACGTCGAACGGCCCCTGGGTTTTGACCCGGCCGTGACGGAAGCTTTCGATACGCCGGCCGGCGCCCCGGAGGTGCTCGGCACGGTGATTGAGCAGTTGCCCAGCCTGAAATGGCGGGTCGAGTTGGAAAGCAGGCAGCGGGTGATCGCGCATGCGGGCGCTGCCGGCAAAGTGAATTTTGTCAGGTTACGCCCCGGAGATCAGGTGGCGGTGGTGTTATCGCCAACCGACCGCACCCGGGGCCGAATCGTGAGATTGCTGGACCCCCAGGCGAGGGGAAGGGATCGGGGCATCCTCTAACAGCCCGCAGGAGTAATTGAGATGAAAGTCCGCGCGTCGGTCAAGACAATTTGCGAGAAATGCAAACTCATCCAGCGCCACGGGGTGGTGCGCGTCATTTGTGTGAACCCCAAGCATAAGCAGCGCCAGGGCTAAGTTGAGAGGTATTTGATATGGCTCGTATTTCGGGTGTCGATCTCCCTAATCGGAAACGCGTCGAGGTTGGCTTGACGTACATTTACGGCATTGGCCGTACCCGCTCGAAGTCGCTCCTGCACCGTGCAGGCATCGACTTCAATAAGCGCGTGTCTGACCTTACGGAAGAAGAGGTCAACAAGCTTCGTACGATTCTCGAAGAAGAGGGCGCCATTGAGGGCGACCTCCGCAAAGAGATCTCGCTCAACATCAAGCGCCTGATCGAAATGGGCTCGTATCGCGGGTTGCGCCACCGCCGCTCGCTGCCGACACGCGGTCAGCGAACCCACACCAACGCCCGCACCCGCAAGGGTCCGCGGCGCGGCACCGTGGCCAACAAGAAGAAAGCCGGCGTGAAGTAACAGGGAGCACACCAATACATGGCCAAGGCACAAGCAAAAGGCGCTACCGCGAAGGGAGCCGCGAAGGGCGGCAAGAAGAAAACATTCAAAAAGCGCGAAAAGCGCAACATCCCGATCGGCAAGGTGTTCGTCCAGGCTTCCTTCAACAACACCATCGTGACGATTACCGACCCGCTGGGCAATGTGATGTGCTGGTCGAGCTCGGGCTCGCTGGGCTTCCGCGGGTCGCGTAAAGGCACCCCGTTCGCCGCGCAGCAGGCCGCGTTGACCGCCGCCACGAAAGCGAAAGAATCGGGCCTGCGGACTGTCGACGTGTTCGTCGCCGGTCCCGGTTCGGGCCGCGAATCGGCCGTTCGCGCGCTGTCCACCGCCGGCATCGAAGTGAAGTCGATCAAAGACGATACGCCGATTCCGCACAACGGCTGCCGTCCGCCGAAGAAGCGCCGCGTTTGATTTTTTGCTGCCGGGCTTCTACTGCCTGGCAGACTGGTTGAGAAGCAGGAGGAAGGGTTCGCCAAAACAATGACCCGTAAACTGCACCTCATTGGAAGTAACTAGTCAGGTAAGGAGAACAGTAACTTGGCACGCTATATTGGACCCTCTTGCCGGCAGTGCCGGCGCGAGGGCATGAAACTCTTCCTGAAGGGAGAACGCTGCCACTCGGAAAAGTGCGCGATTGAACGCCGCAACTTCCCTCCCGGGCAGCACGGGAAAGACCGGAAGCCGAAAATCATAGGCTATGGCCTGCAGCTTCGTGAAAAGCAGAAGGTGCGCCGTATTTACGGCATGCTCGAAGCGCAGTTCCGCAACCTGTTTGAAAAGGCAGCCCATCAGAAGGGTATCACTGGCGAGAACCTACTCGGTTCGCTCGAACGGCGGCTGGACAATGTGATCTACCGCATGGGTTTCGGCACGTCCCGTCCACAGGCTCGCCAGATTGTCCGCCACGGCCACATCCAGGTCAACGGCCGTAAGGTAAACATTCCTTCCTTCCAGGTGAAGAAGGACGACGTGATTGAAGTACGCGAGGGCTCGAAAAAGAACCCCACCATCCTGAGCGCCAAGGACGCCACGGCCCATACCCCGGTGCCGAACTGGCTGGAAGTGGACCGCGAAACAATGCGCGGCCGCGTTACGGCCTTGCCCCAGCGCTCCGAACTCGTCCAGATCCAGATCAACGAGCAGCAGATCGTTGAGTTGTACTCCAAGTAACCAGGGATTAGCAGCGAGCAGGAGGTTTCTTCCCGTATGTTTAAAGGCTTTCAAAAACCAAAGCGTTTGGTCGCGAACACCGAGTCGCTGACCGACCGCTACGGTATGTTCTGGGCCCAGCCGTTTGAACGGGGCTTCGGCACCACCATCGGCAACAGCCTGCGGCGCGTGCTGCTCTCGTCGATTGAGGGCGCGGCGATTACCGCCGTGCGCATCGAAGGTGTATCGCACGAGTTCAGTCCCATTCCCGGTGTGGTGGAAGACGCCACCGATATCATTCTGAACCTGAAGCAGGTTCCGTTCAAGATGTCGGCGGAAGGCGTGTTCACCGCCCGCATTACTGTGGAAGGCGCGGGCGAAGTTCTGTCCGGCCAGATCGAGACTCCGCCTGAGGTGGAAGTGCTCGACCGTCACATGCACATCGCCACAGTGTCTGAAGGCGGCCGCCTGCAGATCGAAATGCGGCTGAAGCCCGGCCGTGGTTATGTCGCGCAGGACCGTAACTTCGACGACGACCTGCCGGTCGACTATATCCCGATCGACTCCGTCCATTCCCCGGTTCGTAAGGTGAACTTCTCGGTCGAAAACGCTCGCCTGGGCCAGATGACCGATTACGACAAGCTGACTTTGGAAGTGTGGACCAACGGCGCCATCTCGCCGCAGGATTCGATTGGCCAGGCGGCCAAGTTGCTGAAGGATCATATGTCGATCTTCATCAACTTCGAAGAAGTGCCGGAAGTGGCGGAAGAGCCGGCCGAGCGCGCCATCAACCAGATGAACGAGGTCCTCAACCGGTCGGTCGAGGAACTCGAACTTTCCGTGCGTTCGTACAACTGTCTCAAGAACGCCAACATTCAGACCATCGGCGACCTGGTGCAGAAGAGCGAAGCCGAAATGCTCCGCACCAAGAACTTCGGCCGTAAGTCACTGAACGAAATTAAAGAAATTCTCGGCAATCTCGGCTTGACCTTCGGCATGCGCTTCGATGCCCAGGGCCGCCTCGTCTCTCCGTCGGGCGCCCCGGTCAGCATCGCGGGCGGCGACGCCGAGGCGGAAGAGTAGCCAGGTAAGGAAGTGCCTCTCAATGCGTCACGGTAGAGCAGGATATAAGCTGAAGCGCGATGAAAGCGCGCGCAAGTCACTACTCCGCAATCTCGTCACCAGCGTAATCAACGACGAGCGCGTCACCACCACGGTGCCGAAAGCGAAAGCTGTTAAGCCGCTGGTCGACCGCATCATTACCTTAGGCAAGCGCGATTCGCTCCATGCCCGCCGCCAGGCCGCATCGTTCCTGATGACGCCTGCGTCGGTGCAGAAGTTGTTCGATAAGCTCGCCCCGCGCTTTTCGCAGCGCAACGGCGGTTACACGCGCATCGTCCGGCTCGGGTTCCGCAAGGGCGACGGCGCGGAAATCTGCATGCTCGAACTGGTCGGTTCCGAACTCGTGAAGCGCGCTGAAGAGCGCCGCAAGCGCAAGGAAGAACGCCTGAAAGCCATGCGCGAAGGCCGCGAAGGCGAAGAGCCCGCCGAAGAATAAGTTGGCACCGGCCGGAACCCCGCTGCCCACCGCGGGGTTCCGGCTGATTTATTTCTAATCGTTCCCCATTGTGCGAGCATAACCGCCATGGTTTCATGGTAATTACGCTCTATGCCCCGAGCCCTCATTACCGGCTGTACCGGCCAGGACGGATCGTACCTGACCGAGTTGTTACTCTCCAAAGGGTATGAGGTCCATGGCCTCAAACGCCGCGCATCCCTGTTCAACACCGATCGCGTCGATCACATCTACCAGGACCTTCACGAGAAGAACCTTCGCTTCACGCTCCACTATGGCGAGCTCACCGACGGCTCGTGCATGGCGACACTGCTCTATGATATCCGGCCCGACGAGGTCTATCATCTGGGCGCGCAGTCGCATGTGCGGGTGTCGTTCGATGTGCCTGAGTTCACTACCGACGTGGTGGCCACCGGCACGCTGCGAATTCTCGAAGCGATTCGCCGTACCGGCGTGAAGACACGGTTCTACCAGGCTTCTTCGTCGGAGCAATTCGGCTCCACTCCGCCGCCGCAGTCTGAAACTACCGCGTTTCATCCGCGCAGCCCGTATGCCTGCGCCAAAGTGTACGCGCACAACATCACGGTCAACTATCGCGAGTCGTACGGAATGCATGCGTCCTGCGGCGTTCTCTTTAACCATGAATCGCCCCGCCGCGGCGAGACGTTTGTAACCCGTAAGATCACGCGCGCCGCCGCGCACGTCAAGTTAGGCCTGCAAAAGAAACTCTACTTAGGAAATCTCGACGCCAAGCGCGACTGGGGTTATGCGCCGGATTACGTTCGCGCCATGTGGATGATGCTGCAGCAGGATGAGCCAAACGACTATGTCATCGGCACCGGCGAGGCGCATTCGGTTCGGGACTTCGTCGAAGCCGCCTTCGCCCGGGTGAACCTCGATTGGCGTGACTATGTGGAAATCGATCCGCGCTACTTCCGGCCCGCTGAAGTGGATTATCTGCTCGCCGACGCTACCAAGGCGAAAAAGGACCTGGGGTGGGAGCCGATGGTGACCTTCAGCCAGTTAGTGAACATCATGGTCGATGCGGACCTGGCCGAAGTCGAACTGAAGATGCGCGGCGGCGCCGAGGCGGTTCGGCTGGTGGAGGAATAGTGGATAAGTCTGCATCGATTTTCGTCGCCGGGCATCGCGGCCTGGTTGGATCGGCGATCGTGCGCGCGCTACGGCACGCCGGCTATACCAATCTGGTCACCCGTACAAAAGCGGAACTCGATCTGACCGATGGCGCGGCGGTGCGGTCGTTTTTTAGCCGCGAAAAGCCTGCGTACGTGTTCCTGGCCGCCGCCAAGGTCGGTGGCATTCATGCGAATAGCACGTATCCGGCCGACTTCATTCGCGACAACCTGGCCATTCAGTGCAACGTTATCGACATGGCTTACCGCGGCGGCGTGAAGAAGCTGCAGTTTCTGGGGTCGTCGTGTATTTATCCGAAGCTCGCGCCGCAGCCGATCAAAGAAGAGTATCTGCTGACCGGCGCCCTGGAACCGACGAACGAGGCGTATGCCCTGGCCAAGATATCCGGCCTTAAGATGGTGGAGTTCTATCGGCGCCAGTACGGGTTCAGCGGCATCTCGCTCATGCCCACTAACCTGTACGGACCCGGCGATAACTTCGACCTGAATAACTCCCACGTCCTGCCCGCCCTCATGCGTAAGTTTCATGAGGCGAAAGCGGCGGGCGCGCCAACGGTGACCGTCTGGGGCACCGGCACTCCACGCCGCGAATTCCTGCATGTGGACGACCTGGCCGATGCGTGCGTGTTTCTCATGCAGACCTACGATTCCGATCAGTTTGTAAACGTTGGATGGGGCGAGGATGTTTCCATTCGCGAGGTAGCCGAAATGATGCGCGAAGTGGTCGGTTACGAGGGCGAACTGGTGTTCGATTCCACCAAGCCCGACGGCACGCCGCGGAAGTTGCTCGATACCACGCGACTGACAAACCTGGGCTGGACGCCCAAAATCAGCTTGCGGGACGGACTAAGGTCCACTTACGAGTGGTATCTCACGAAAGTAGCGGATTGAGTATATAGGCGGCTTCGCCCACGCTTGTCCGAATGGCCCGCCGGGCAGCCTATTTTTTCCGGCGTTTGGCGGCTTCCTGCTCCGACGGAACGCGTACCACCGGGATGAGGGAGTTGTGCGGTTCTTCCTGCACGATGCGCACGCGAGCGGCGATCTCCTGGTTCATCGTCGCGACGAAGTCCTGCATCTGCTGCTGCATCGCCTCCATCTTGGCGCGCATGTTCAGGATGATCTCTACGCCGGCCAGGTTCACGCCCAGGTCGCGCGTGAGCTTCAGGATGATCTCCAGCCGTTCCAGGTCGTCGTCTGTGTAGAGCCGCGTGTTGCCGTCGCTGCGCGAGGGGCGGAGTAGCCCTTCCCGTTCGTAGAGGCGCAGGGTCTGCGGATGGATGTCGTACTGCTCGGCTACGGCCGAGATCATGTAGGCTGCTTTGCTCCGGCTTTTCCGCATGCGCTAAACCCTCGTCCACAAATCGGCCCGCGGATCTTCCGGATGCAGTTGCGCGAGTTCGCGGAGAATGGCGCGGCTGCGTTCGTCCTGGGCCTTAGGCGCCTGCACTTCGACTTCGACAATCTGATCGCCGCGCTTGTCTTTCCGCTGGTTGTACACGCCCTTTTCGCGAAGCCGGAACTTCTGATTGTTGTGTGTGCCTTGTGGGATCTTCAAGAGCGCCCGGCCGTCGATGGTGGGCACCTCGATCTTCGTGCCGAGCGCAGCTTCCCACACCGTGACGGGCACTTTGATGTGGATGTCGTCGCCTTCGCGCGTGAAGAACTCGTGAGGCTCGACCCTCACCGTAATGTACAGGTCGCCCGAGGCGCCGCCGCGCGAGCCGACATTGCCTTTGCCGCCAACGCGCAGCCGGTCGCCGTTCTGGACCCCGGCGGGCAGACGCACCTCGACCGTTTCCGTGGTCGTTTGGCGCCCGTCGCCCCCGCAAGTAGGACACGGATTCTGAATCCAGCCGGACCCGTTGCAACGCGGGCATTCCATGTTGAAGCGCATCGCGCCCGCCTGCTGAAAGGCCTTGCCGCTGCCCTGGCACTGCGGACACTGGATGCGGTTGTTGCCCGAGGTGCCGCTGCCGTGGCAGGTGACGCATTCCTGCTGGCGCTGGATATTCAAGCGGACCTGCGTGCCTTTCACCGCCCGCCAGAAATCGACGTTCAGCGCGTACTCGAGATCGCTGCCGGCCTGCGGTTCCGCTTCGGGCTGACGGCCTTTGAAGAATTGCTCAAAAATGGTGCTGAAGTTGAAGCCGCCACCACCGCCAGCGCCACCACCAGCAGCACCGCCTCCAGCGCCTGGCGGCGGACCGCTTTGCGTGCCGCGCGGCCCCGCCTGGCCAAACAGGTCGTCAAAGTCGAAGCCTTCAAAGTGCGGACCCTGCGCCCCGCCGCCGGCGCCGAACGGACCTCCGGCGCCCGGCGGGGGCATATTGTCGGAATAGAAGCCGTATTGATCGTAGATCCGGCGCTTCTTGTCGTCGTTTAAAACGTCGTAAGCTTCCTGCAGGTTCTTAAAGCGGTCTTCAGCCGCCTTATCGCCGGGATTGAGGTCGGGATGGTACTTCCGCGCCAGCCGGCGATACGCTTTGCGGATATCGTCGTCGCTGGCTGAGCGCGGAACCCCTAACGTCTCGTAGTAGTCATGCTTCGGAGGCATAACCACTCCTTTTGAGGCCAGGCCTCAGGTTATTTATTCTTGTCGTCGACATCGACAAACTCGGCGTCGACTACCGTGTCCTTCTTGGGACCGGAGCCCGGTTGTCCGCCGTCGCCGGCAGGACCAGCGCCCGGTCCGCCGGCCCCGGGACCGCCTGCGCCCGGACCGCCGGGTCCGGCCTGGGAGCCCGACGCTTTGTACATCGCCTCGCCCAACTTGTGCGACGCCTGGGTCAGCTTGTCCATCGCGGCCTGGATCTTGTCCTTGCCGCCCGCCTCCATCGCCTTACGGGTTTCGGAAACCGCTTCTTCCACTCCCTTGGCGTCGGCTTCGCTGATCTTGTCGCGATGCTCGCGGAGCATCTTTTCGACGGAGTAGATCATGCCGTCCGCCTGGTTGCGGAGTTCGATTTCTTCCTTACGGGCGCGATCTTCCGCCGAGTGCGATTCGGCGTCTTTGGCGATCTTGTCGACTTCGTCTTTGCTCAAACCCGAAGACGAGGTGATCGTGATCTTCTGCTCGTTGTTGGTCGCACGGTCTTTCGCCGACACGTTCAGGATACCGTTCGCGTCGATGTCGAACGTGACTTCGATCTGCGGGACGCCGCGCGGAGCCGGCGGAATGCCCACCAGTTCGAAGACGCCCAACATCCGGTTGTCCCGAGCCATGGAGCGTTCGCCCTGGTACACCTTGATCTGCACCGAGGTCTGGCTGTCGGCGGCCGTCGAGAACACCTCGCTCTTCCGGGTCGGGATGGTCGTGTTGCGGTCGATCAGCTTCGTGAACACGCCGCCCAGGGTTTCGATGCCGAGCGACAGCGGCGTCACGTCGAGCAGCAGGACATCCTTCACCTCACCCGCGAGGACGCCGCCCTGCACGGCCGCGCCTACGGCCACCACTTCGTCGGGGTTCACGCTCTTGTTCGGATCTTTCCCGAACAACTCGCGGACCATCGACTGCACTTTGGGGATACGGGTGGAACCGCCCACCAGCACAATCTCGTCAATCTGCTGCGGACCGAGGCCCGCATCCTGCATCGCCTGCTTGCACGGGCCCGCGGTGCGTTGCAGAATGTCGTCCACCATCTGCTCGAAGCGTGTCCGGGTGATCTTCAGGACCAGGTGCTTCGGACCGGTCGCATCCGCCGTGATAAACGGCAGGTTGATCTCGGTTTCCATCAAGGTCGAGAGTTCGATCTTGGCCTTTTCGGCGGCTTCCTTCAGCCGCTGCAGCGCCATCTGGTCGCGCGACAGGTCGATGCCTTGCTCACGCTTAAACTCCGAGATGATCCACTCAATCAGCCGCTGGTCGATATTGTCGCCACCCAGGTGCGTATCGCCGTTGGTGGACTTCACTTCCACCACGCCATCGCCCACTTCGAGAATGGAGATGTCGAACGTGCCGCCGCCGAAGTCGTAGACCGCGATCGTTTGATCTTTCTTCTTGTCGAGCCCGTACGCCAGCGCCGCCGCTGTCGGCTCGTTGATGATGCGCATCACTTCCAGGCCGGCAATCTGCCCGGCGTCTTTGGTCGCCTGGCGTTGCGCGTCGTTAAAGTACGCCGGAACGGTGATGACGGCTTTGGTGACCTTCTCGCCGAGATAGGCCTCCGCCGCCTCTTTCAGTTTGCCGAGCACCATGGCCGAAATTTCCGGAGGCGACATCTTCTTACCGCTGATATCGACGCGGGCGTCGCCGTTGTCGCCGGGAACGATGTTATAGGGGACAAGGCGAACTTCTTCGCCGACTTCGTTCGCGCGGCGGCCCATGAAGCGCTTGATGGAATAGATCGTATTTTCGGGATTGGTAACCGCTTGCCGTTTGGCGACCTGTCCGACCAGCCGCTCCCCGCCTTTGGCAAAGCCCACCACCGACGGGGTTGTCCGGCCACCTTCCTGGTTCGGAATCACCACCGGCTGCCCGCCTTCCATGACAGCGACGACACTGTTGGTGGTACCTAAATCGATACCGATAATTTTGCTCATGTAATTTATAAACCTCCCCAAGGAGCGGCGCCATGCAGAATGAGAGGGCGAGCCGCTTTGCTTAGCTCATTTCCAGTATCAATCTTGAGTGTCTCATTGTCAAGAAAGTCTGGTGTACAAACCATGTATTCTCCGCCCCGCCACCTGCTAATTAGAACCGCAGAACCCTTGCCGAGTAACCTTCCGTCGCAAATCGCCGTCCCGAAACTGACCGATCTACAATCAGAATAGTTATGCAACGCCCCCTGGTCGCCCTCCTCGTGTTTGGCTTGTCTGCCACGCTTGCCGCCGCCGAGCTTGCCGCCGCCGAGCTGAAGCTCGGGAAACCGCTTTCGCTAACCCAGTCCTCTACCGTGACCGATCTGCTGGCCAGACCCGACCCGTTGGTCGGGAAAACGGTCCAGGTGAAAGGAAAGGTAACCGAAGTTTGCCAGATGATGGGCTGCTGGATGGCCTTGGTCGACCCGGAGTCCGCCAAATCGGTCCGGATCAAGGTGAACGACGGAGTGATCGTGATCCCCAAAGAAGCCGTGGGCAAGATGGCCGTTGCGGAAGGGCCGCTCAACAAACTTCAGCTCACCAAAGAGCAGGCAATCGGCCGGGCGAAGCATGAAGCGGAGGAACAAGGCCGGAAATTCGACCCGTCGACGATCACATCGGGCCAGACAATCTACCAGATTCAGGCCTCCGGCATAATCGTCTCAAAATAAAGCGCTTTTCGACAATGAACAGAATCTTACCCGCCATACTGCTGGCCGCTGCCGCCGTGGCCAGCGCGCAGCCTCCGTCTACAACTACTCCGGGACCCACGCCCGCGCCCCGTCCGGCCGCCCGAACCCAGCGCCCTAAGCTTGTCCTCGCAATTGTCATCGACCAGTTCCGGCTCGACTATTTCTACCGCTTCCGGGACCAGTACACGGGCGGCTTAGCCCAACTGTACAACCAGGGGGCGTTTTTTACCAATGCGCATTACGAGCATTTTCCGACGGTGACGGCGATCGGCCACTCCACCGTGCTCACCGGCGCCACCCCTTCCATTTCGGGCATTGTCGGCAACGAATGGTACGACCGTGAAATCAAGAAGCAGGTCACATCGGTATCCGACGACAAAGTGACGCTGCTCGGCGGCTCTGGCCCCGCGGCTTCCCCGAAAAAGCTACTGGTCTCTACCGTAGCCGATGAACTGAAGATGTCGGGCGGCAAGAGCAAGGCGATTGGGATTTCGATGAAAGACCGGTCGGCCATCCTGCCGGTGGGCCGCATGGCCGACGCCGCGTATTGGTTCGACGACGAGTCCGGGCACATGGTCACCTCCACGTACTACATGAGCGAGTTGCCGGCGTGGGTGAAGTCGTTTAACGACTCGCGGGTGACCGAGAAATGGTGCGGCCAGCCCTGGACCTCAATTACCGATTCGTCGGCGCCACCGCTTTTCGAGATACCTGCGGGGGCGGGCAAGCCCTGCATGAAGGCGATCGAACGCAGCCCGTTCGGCAACGACCTGGTGGAACAGTTTGCCGAAGCCGCGATTGCGAACGAGAAGCTGGGACAGAACGGCGGCACAGATGTGTTGAGTGTCAGCTTCTCCGCCAACGATCGCGTCGGTCACGATGTGGGTCCTGACGATCCGAAGGTAAAAGACATCTCGATCCGGACGGACCGGCAACTGGCGAAACTGTTCCAGTTCATCGATCAGAAAGTCGGGATGCGCAATGTGGTGGTTGTCCTAACGGCCGACCATGGCGTGGCCCCGCTCCCCGAGTTGATGCAGCAGCGGAAAATGCCGGGTGGACGCGTGCCGGAATCGGCGGCGCTGAAGCGGGTGGAAGACCGGCTGACGGAACTCTACGGCACTGGCAAGTGGATTGTGGGCAAGTCGGGTCCGGCGCCGTATCTGAACTACGAGCTGATCGAGAACAAGAAGCTGGACGCCGGTGAGGTCCGGGAACAAGCGGCTGAAGTGCTGCGGCATACGCCCTACATTTATCGCGTCTACACGCGCGACCAGCTCGCCGCCGGCAGAACGCTCGACGATTTGATCGACCGCCGGGTGAGGAATGGATACCACGCACAGCGCGCGGCGGACCTGTTCATCGTGATCGAACCGTATTGGCTTTTCGAAAAGGGGGGAACGTCGCACGGCACGCCGTACAACTACGATTCGCACGTTCCGGTGGTGCTGATGGGGCCGGGGATCAAGCCGGGCCGCTATCATCACCGCGCCGCTGTAAACGACATTGCCCCCACGCTGGCAACGCTGCTCGAAGTTGAAGTGCCGTCGGGAGCGACGGGACGCGTTCTCGAAGAAGCTCTACGGTAACGTGTTACAAGGCTGGGCCGGGGCCGTTACTCCCAGCCGCTTCACCCACCCCCGCCCGATGCGGTTTGCACCTTGGCGACGGTGGTGAGCTTCACCTTCGCCTGTTTGCGGCTCACCACACGGTAGAGACGGGACTTTAGCCTGTCGAACTCCGATTGCGGCAAGCCTGACACCGCCAGCACGCTATCGAGCGGCTCACCACGGAGGTAATAGCCTTCGAGGGCTTCGCGTTCTTCCGCGCTGAAATGGCGGAGAGCCTGTTCCAGCATGGCGGCTTTCTGGCGCATGCGCAGCGTTTCGGTAACGCCTTGCGCCGCCGCGCCAGGAGCCGGTAATCCACGGGAACCGGGCTGGCGTTCGTGCTGGTTGCGGCTGATCACCTGCCGCATGAAGTAAATCATGTCGGCCGGTTCGCGGATCCAGCCATGGCGCACACCGTCCACGGCGCCGGCCATCGCTTCTTCCACAACGTGGTCGGTGCCGATGGTTCCGATATACCGGCGGAACAGCATGCGCACGCCGCGCCGGTAGGCGGTCAGGAACTCTTCCGGCGCATCGGTTTCCCCGGCCCGGAGCCGCCCGGTTAAACGCCGCCACGTTTCCTCGCCTTCCGGTGGCCTGGGGGCAAGGATTGGATCCGCTTTTGTTATCGTCTCTGTCTCAACGGCCGCGATTTCCCTCTCGGCCATCGGTTCACGACGGTTCATTCTTTCCTCCTGCCAACCCTTACGGACCGGATGTAAGCAGGTACACACTTCCCGGCAGTGGGGATTGGCACGTTTTGCCTGATTGGCTGGAGTATTAGTGTGAGCGGCGCGACAAAATTCGCAGGAAGAGTGCGCAAATTCTGTGGATCGGCTGTTGATTAAGACGCAAGCCGTCCATTGGAGGGTGGACAGGTGGCGCGCATACCCTCAACGAACTCTACGGTGCGTTCCAGGGTTTCCGCGCAGGCGCCGCATAACAAATAGTGATCCTCAAACAGATGAGCCTTCAGGCCAGGCATTCGATGCAGACAGTAAGCTTCTGCCTGCTCTTCCGGATGCTGCGGACAGCAAAAGAGAGAGCGCATATTGAGCGTTTGGTTGGTATCTATTTTTAAAGCTCGAGGGCTGTGGCCGCTCTACACACTATGTGTGGTGAACGGCGAAGAATTATCGCGGAAAGTGTACTAGAACTACTATTTGCTGGAATGGCGAGCTTCGTCCAGCACCTGCGCCGCACGTACCGGATTGAATACGCCGCACGAGCAGAAGCGCTGCATGTAGGTGGCCGCTTCTTCCGGCGTCCGGCGGCCTTCCTTCACCCAGTCGATCATCTTCTTTGCCAGAGATGAGGCCACCATGCCGTGGCCGCACATGGTCATAAGCGTCAGCACCTGCGTATTGGGCAGCTTCTCCGTCTTGCCTTCAAAACCGAGAGAGTATCCCACGCTGTGGCGATGGAAACCCGCTGCTTCGCAGATCTCGTCCGCTCCATCGACGGAAGTGGAGATGTTGATCGAGACGCTCAAGTCGGCTTCCCGCACCTTTTTCATGAACGCGATCGCTTTCTGCTTGTCGTCGAACACGGCAGCCACGGTGGTGATGTGTGTCAGCCCGTCGATCACCTTGCGGAAGTCCGGCTGGATGTCGCGGTTCCAGTGCTGCGTGGGATTCATTTCGTAGCACGGACGGACCGACCCGCCGTTGCGCGCATCGCCCAGGTTTACCGGTCCGAACGGGATGGCCATCTCAAGAAACTGCTTCAGTTTCGGCAACGCGCCTTCGTCGTTCTTGCCGCGGCAGGCGATGGCGAAGATGATGATGTCGTTGTTGAAGCTTTCCGAACTGCCGTAACGGTGCAATGTATTGGTCATCTGTTTCGTCTCCTCAGCTTGCCTGCCTAGCGCGCGCCCACAGGTTCGGCCTGTGGCATGGCTTCTTTCAACTGATTCGTGATGCGGCCCAACCCGGTGTTCGTCTTCGCCCGTTGCGGGTTGTAGCCCAGCTTCTCGAGCAGAGGCAGCACGATTTCGTCGTCTCCATTCTCGTCGCAGCGTACACCCACGCCCAACACCACCACCGTGTCCACCTGCTTCTCGACTTCCCACACCATCCGGATCACTTCTTCGCAGCGCTCAAGCGGCACCTTGATCTCGACGATCGCCGACATGATCTTCTCGTTCAAAATGTCTTCGCGGATCTCGCCCGTCTCTTTGTTTTTCAGCAGCGTCGTGATCGGGTTGCGCGCTTCAAAATGCACCTTCGCCTGCGCCAGCCGCCGCGTCATCTTGTCGATGTCATAGAACCGCACACCGACGCCGGGCCGTCCGAATTCGATGGTGAACCCGACTTCGCCTACCTGTACACGGCCGCTCACGTCGTTGGTTTTCACTTCCTCGGTCCCGCGCCCTTCGACACCGGTCGACTCGTGAGGAACACGCGGGTCGGAGAATGCGCGGCGCACCACGCGCGGCCACACCAGGTCTTCCGGAGCGAATGCCGAAGTTGGGCAGACATCCGGCTCCGGATCGAAGCGGAGCCGCAGCATTTGGAAAATCCTACGCATTGTGCGCACCATCGTCGGGTTCAGCTTCTCTTTGCTCAGCCCGTTGTAGCAGGCGTAGCATTCGACGCACTCGTCGCGATCGACGGTGGCGCGCTTGATCGCCGGATCGATGTAGATCGCCCCCATGGGGCACACGTAGGTGCAATTACCGCACGCGACACACTTGTTTGGATCAATCCGCATTCAGATTACCCCTCTGCTGCTACTCGAATTGGTTGTGGATTCGCAAAGATCTTTCGGGTGGCGTCGATCCGCAGGTAGAACAACGCCGCGGCGACGCAATAAATCGCGGTTAACAGGAACGGCACATCCCAGCCATAACTCGTTGCCAGGTAAGCCATTAGAACCGGCGATATCGTTCCTCCTATGTTACCGCACATGCTCATCAGGGCTGAGACGGAGCCGGCGAAATCGGCGCCGATATCGAGCGGAATCGCCCAGGATACGGCCACAGTCAACTCCAGACCCAACATCCCCAGGCACGTGTAGGCAATGCATGTCTTCGGGTCGGCTGTCAGGGCCGCGGGCACGATACCGGCGGCCGCCAGAAGGAAACCGAAGATGCCTACGGCGCGTCGCGCGAGCTTCAGGTTCTGCGTTCGGTGAGCCATGTAATCGGAGGCAAGGCCACCCAGCAGATTGCCCAACGATCCAGCCAAAAGCGGCAGGCTCGCATAGATACCCATTTCCTTAAGCGTCATGCCGCGATGCTCTTTGAGATAAGTAGGAAACCAATTCAAATAGAACGTGAAGCACATGCCGTAAAGAAAGTACATGGCACACAGCACGTGCACAGTTCGGCTCGACAGAATCTGGCGCCACGGCACAGATTGCGCCGTCCGCGTCTTTGGGCCGCCCAGTCCTTTGTGAATCAGTTCCAGTTCAGCTTTGTTTACGCCGCCATGCGCATCGGGCGTGTCGCGGTAATAGGCAAACCATCCCACCGCCCAGATGACTCCCAGCACGCCGAACGCGACAAACGCCATCCGCCAGTCGTACACTGCGATAACCCAGGTTACGATCGCCGGCGTGATAGCGCCGCCCAGCCTCGACCCGGCGTGCGTAATTCCCTGCGCGTACGCCCGTTCGGCCGGCAGCATCCATCGCGATAACGACCGGGTGGCGGTGGGAAACGCGCCGGCTTCGCCCACGCCAAACAGAAACCGGAAGAGGATCAACGATGCCGCGCTCCAAGACAGCGCTGTCAGTGAAATGAAGAGGCTCCACCACGTGACGATCACCGTCAGTGCCCGGCGCGGGCCGATCTTATCGCCCAGCCACCCGCCGGGAATCTGAAACAGTGAATAGCCTACATAGAAAGCCGAAATCACCCAGCCCATCGTAACCGTGTCCAGGTGGAGGTCTTTTTGTATAAATGGAATGGCAGTCGAGATGACGGCACGGTCCATGTAGGTGATCATGTAGGCGATCACCGTGAGCCAGAGCACGACATGCCGGGTGCGGGTGGGTTTCATTTTTGCGCGAACGCACTAGCCTATCATTTCCCGCTACCCTATCTAGATACCCCCAACCTCTATGGAAGAATCACCGCTCGTTGCCGTCGTCATGGGCAGCCGGTCAGACTGGGAAACCATGAAGCACGCCGACGCTACCTTGACTGACTTTGCCGTGCCCCACGTCTGCCGCATCGTTTCCGCCCACCGCACACCGGATCTCATGGCCGAGTTCGCCAAAGGCGCCGCCGCGCAGGGCATTCAGGTTATTATTGCGGCCGCGGGCGGCGCTGCCCATCTGCCCGGGATGGTCGCCGCGCACACCACGCTGCCCGTGCTTGGCGTACCGATCGAAAGCGCCGTGCTGCGGGGCGTCGATTCGCTGCTCTCGATCGTGCAAATGCCCGGCGGCATTCCCGTTGGCACGCTCGCCATCGGCAAGGCCGGAGCAATCAATGCGGCGCTCCTCGCGGTTGCGGTCCTCGGCAACAGCCGCCCCGAGTTCCGGCAGCGGCTCGAAGACTTCCGCCGGCGGCAAACCCAGAAAGTATTGGAAGATAAACTCGCGTGAACAGACTGATACTGCCCGGCTCCACCGTCGGTGTCCTTGGGAGCGGTCAACTCGGCCGCATGTTTGCAATCGCTGCGCGGCGCATGGGCTACCGCGTTCACACGCTCTCGCCTGACGACGACACCCCCACCGGACAAATCGCCGATGTCGAGATCCGCGCTTCCTACGACGATCTCGATGCCGTCCGCCACTTTGCCTCGCGTGTCGATGTGGTCACTTTTGAGTTTGAGAACGTTTCGGCCGATTCCGCTCATGCCGCTGCCGCGATCGTTCCGGTGCGTCCCGCCGGCGAAGTTCTGCACATCACGCAGCACCGGAAACGCGAGAAAGCGTGGCTCTCGAAGCACGGTTTCCCGGTGGCGCCGTTTGCATTGGTCCACTCGCTCGATGAATTGCGAGAAGGCCTGGCGCATATCGGCCAGCCCGCGGTACTGAAATCGGCAGGGTTCGGTTATGACGGCAAAGGCCAGGTACGGATTGATGCCGACACCGATCTGGCCGCCGCATGGCAGGCGGCCGGAGCCTATGAAGCGGTGCTCGAATCGTGGGTGTCCTACGACTGTGAAGTCTCGGTGGTCGCGGCGCGCGGGCTGGATGGTTCGTTCGAACACTATGGCGCCGTGCAGAACACCCATGCCAACCACATCCTCGACGTCACCACGGCGCCTGCCGACATCGATCCTTCCATTCGCGGCCATGCAATCGAAATCGCCGAAGCGATTCTCGATCAGCTGAAGGTTGTGGGCGTTCTCTGCGTGGAGTTCTTTGTCTCGCGCACCGGCTCGTTGCTTGTGAACGAACTCGCCCCGCGCCCGCATAACAGCGGCCATTTTTCGTTTGACGCTTGCATCACCAGCCAGTTTGAACAGCAGTTGCGCGCCGTGTGCGGCCTGCCGCTCGGCTCTACCGAACAGGTGCGCCCCGCCGCGATGGCCAACCTGCTGGGCGACCTCTGGCAAAACGGCACACCCGACTTCACCGCTGTTCTCGCCTTACGGGATGTGAAATTGCATCTTTACGGCAAGACGAAGGCCCGCCCCGGGCGTAAAATGGGCCATCTCACCGCGATGGCCGCTTCGGGTACGGAGGCCGCCGCGCGGGTCCGGCACGCCCGTTCGTTGTTAACGCGAACCCCTTCTATCAATTCGGCTTGAGCGGGTCTGCGGTCGATCCGCCCAAACCCGCGTACGCCTCTTTGACCTTACTCACTTTCGCCCCGGCAAACGTCACAAACGTAATCTTCCCGGGCGGCTGACCATAAATCCAGTCTTCCAGTTCCACTCCGTCTTTGGTTTCGCGCTGCTTGTGGCGGGGCTTGCCGATGGCCATGATCACCTGGTCGCGATCCATTCCTTCCAGTGCCCGCTTTTCCTTGATTGCCGCTTGAATGGGCGCCGGCAGCGAATCCAGGTAATTCTCAGTGGCGCTCCGCTTCTCAAAATCGAGCAGCGGCGCCAATAGTTTCTTGTACTCCTTTACTTCCATTGGCGGAACGCCGCCTTCGAAGTGAAGGGCAACAACCGTGCCGGCTGTTGGCTGCGAGCCTCCCGAAATCGGCGCGGTGCGTGTCCCCATGCCGACCTGCACCCGCTCGTGCCACTTCGGGCCCGTCCTGTATCCGCCGTTCAGTTCGAGTTCGATATCGCTGCCGTTGATCTCGACCCTGGTCACCTGCACCATGTCGCCGACACGCGCCGCCGGACCGTTCTCGCGCGCCGCATCGTCCCATTTCTCTTTGTCGAGTTTTCCCGTGGAACTGATCGGCAGCGCCTTCTTCGACCGCGGAATCGCCATCTTCGCCGTTGCGTATTCGGCGGTCAGCCCGCGCACGATCTCCAACCGGTCCTCCGGTGTCAGCTTCCGTTTATCGCCCTTCGCGATGCCGCTCAGTATCGCCGCTACGAGGACGAAACCGGCTGCGAGCGCGATCTCCCCTCGACGAGCAATAACCGCTGCTCGCGCACCGGCGCTTTGTGCAGAAATGCGATTACGACGATCAACACCAGCGTGCATAGCAACCCACCCTCCAGTCCGTATTCCCCACCGGACCACCAATCACTTACTCGCCACCGTAGCGAATAGTCCGTCAACTTCATTGTAAATCCGCTGACGTTCACGCCCAGCAGCGGCAAAGCGATGTTCCAGCCGTAGTGAATCCCGATCGGAAACCACAAATCTCGCGAACGGAGGAGTGCCCACCCCAGCAGCACGCCCCAGGCGAACGTATTGAACAGCGCCAGCCCGGTGACGTCGGGATTGCCCGCGTGCACCGACGCAAACAGCACACCCATCGGCAGGATGGTGGCCGCTTCGCCAAACGCCGGCACCATGATCTGAAAACCGTATCCGCGGAACAACATCTCTTCCCCCACCGCGCCGAACACCAGCACCAACGCCAGGAACAAAATGCTGCCCGCGCCGGTCCCCTGTCCTTCTGTTTTGTCGAAGTAAGCAAATCCAAACGCGAGCGCGGGCAGCACCACAACCGCCACCGCCCCTGCTCCGCCGGCAATGCCGAACAGCAGGTTTCGGGCCGATGCAGCGGACCAATGCAATCCGATGTCCGCCAGGTGGGCCCGCTCATAGATCCGGACCGCCAGCGCATTCGCAATCGCCGCGCCCGCAAACGCTCCGCCGATCGACGCGATCAATAGCCCGAAAATCGGATACAGCACCATCGCCAGCACGCGCAGCGAGATGTACCCAAACACCAGGAACATCACCACCCGAAGAAGCACACCCGTGCGTTCAGACATTTCTCTCAGCCTAGCGGAAGGCGAAATCGTCTATGTCCCGCAAATGCCTTCTTCACGCCGGCATTTACGCACTCATCTAAGAGGATACGCACGCCAGCAAATGGTCTTTCGCCAACTCAATGAATCGAACCGCCTGTTCCCGTGTGACAGACGGGAAGCCGTCCAGAAATTCGTCCAATGTCGAATTCCCTTCGATGTGATCGATCAAAGCCTGAACCGGCACACGTGTCCCTCGGAAGCACGGCTCCCCGCTCAGACGGTCCGGGTCCACCCAAACCAACTGGTCGAGCAACTCCTTCTGTTGGGATGTCACATTCCTATGTTACAAACACCAGGAACATCACCACCCGAAGAAGCACACCCGTGCGTTCAGACATTTCTCTCAGCCTAGCGGAAGGCGACGTTCGACGTAATCACTACCGCAAGTTCATTGATTGCAGGTGTGCAACGACCAAACAGCGCGCCCGCTCAGCCATCCGAAACGCAGCGATCTCGTCGCCAGGCAGCATCTCCGCGAAATCGCCCGGGTACCGGATCTGTACTCCTCAGGCTGCATCGTAAATAACCCGGCCGTAATGGTGTGCAGGGTAAGCGATCCCGCCGACTACGGCTTTCGTACCCTCGAACTGCTCGGTCGCCATGAGAAAGACGTCGAATGGAAAACCGAGTCCCCGCAAGGCTGTGTGCAGAGTCCCGTAGACCTCCATCGTCCGTTTCGGCGACTCCGTCAGCACAAGCAAGTCGATGTCGCTGTCGCGCGTCATCCGTCCGGAAGCCGCTGAACCAAAAAGAATAATCCGTTCGGCTTGGATAACGCTCCGCACACGATTGACGATCTCCGGAATTAGGCTCTCGTCGATCGACATCTCACCACCATCATAATTCCCTCCGCGAAACTGTCGAGGAAAATTCGTCTTACCTTAACAGTCCGTCATAATCGAACTTGGGCATCGCCTCCGACTTCGTTCTCATCGTCATCGCCGGCCTCTGCGGCGGTCTGCTCGCCCGCTTGCTGCGGCTGCCTCTGCTGGTCGGCTATGTCGCGGCCGGCGTTGCGGTCGGGCCATACACCGCCGGTCCTACCGTCACCCAACTTCATGAAATCGAACTCCTTGCGGAAATCGGCGTCGCCCTGCTGCTGTTCTCGCTGGGCCTTGAGATCTCGCTTCGCGACCTTCAACCGGTCCGCCGCATCGCCCTCATCGGGGGACCAATTCAAGTGGTCCTCACCGCCGCCGCTGGAGCGCTGGCGGGAATCAAGGGCTTCGGCATGTCCGCGACGGAAGGTATCTGGTTCGGCGCGATGGTCGCGGTGTCGTCCACGATGGTCGTCCTGCGCACGCTCTCGGCCGCCGGCCTCACCTCCACCCTTGCCTCGCGCGTGATGATCGGCCTGCTGGTCATACAGGACCTTGCCGTCATTCCCATCCTTATCATCTTGCCCCAGATCGCGAATCTCGAAGGCGCACTTCCTACCGTTTTTAAAGCGGTAGGCATAGCCACCGTTTTCCTGGCCGCCATGATCGTCGCCGGCACGCGTCTCTTGCCGAAACTGCTCCAACGCGTGATCGTTTGGGGCTCTCGCGAGCTATTCCTCGTGGCTGTTGTCGCCATTGGTGTCGGGTTGGGCTATGCCGCCCACGCCGCCGGACTCTCGTTCGCCCTCGGCGCTTTTGTTGCCGGTATGATCCTCTCGGAATCCGAATTCAGCCACCAAGCCCTCAGCGATGTCGTTCCCCTGCGCGACATCTTCGGCCTGCTCTTTTTCGTCTCGGTCGGCATGCTCTTCGATCCTAACTACGTGCTTGCGCATTGGGGCGCTATCGCCGGCGCCGTTTTAGCGATCTTCATCGGAAAGTCGCTGATCTTTGGGTTCCTGGCGCGCGCCTTCGGCTATACCTTCATGGCCCCGTGGATCATCGGGCTTGGCCTCTCGCAGATCGGTGAGTTCAGCTTCGTCCTGGCGCGTAGCGGACTCGGTCTCAACGCCATCTCGAAAAACGTCTACGACCTCGCCCTCACCTGTACCATCCTCACCATGGCCCTTTCGCCCATCGTCTCCAGTGCCGCGCTTCCCCTCGGCCGTGCCTGGCGCCGCTGGCGCAATCCGGCGCCGCCGCTCAGAACGATCGATCTTCCGGAGCAAGGCCTGCGCGACCATGTTGTTGTTGCCGGCTACGGCCGGACGGGGCGCGCCGTCGCCAAAATACTCCGCCAATCTGGTGTGCCTCTCGTTATCGTCGACTCCAATTACCCGCTGCTCGGCGACATCTCCGCCGCGCACATTTCCGGTGTCTGGGGCGACGCGACTCGCGAGGAAGTTCTCCACGCCGCCCAAATCCCGCACGCCCGGGTCCTCGTCATCACGATCCCGGACCGTACCTCCATCGAACTCATCATTCAACACGCCCGCCAGCTCAACCCGAGCCTCGAAATTGTTGCACGCGCCGTGCGCGACTACCACATCGCCGAACTTCGTCATGCAGGCGTTGACAGCGTCATCCAGCCCGAGTTTGAGGGCGGCGTGGAGATGGTCCGGCAAACCTTGGCTCGATACCGCTACGGCGATTCCGAAATCCATGACCTCGTGGCTTGCCTTCGAGACGACCTCTACGGCTCCTCTACGCCCAGCTAGACCAGAGGGATAGGGACCTCCTGCCCTGAATGCTAAACTCCCTATTATCACCATGCTGTCGAGGCTGTGACGTCAACGGAACTTCGGCGTGACCGGAGATATCACGCGGGTTGAGGGCTCCTAGCAAACTTCTGCGCTCATTGGGTCTTCAGTCGGCCGAGGAGTGAGGACTAGTGAAAACGGATATTTCAAACTACGACGCGGCACTCGAACGCGCCTGCGCAACCATTGCGGAACAGGCCACCCCTGTCGATCGCGATGGCGCGTTTCCCACCGCTTCCATCAACGCGCTTAAAGCTGCGGGACTACTTGGCGCCGTCAGCGCGAAGGAAGTTGGTGGCCTGGGCCTCGGCCTGGCAGGCGCCGGCCGGATCGTTCGCCGCGTCGGGGAGGAATGCGGCTCTACCGCGATGGTGCTTACGATGCACTACTGCGGCGCAGCCGTGTTGGAAGCATACGCCCCGGCAGACGTCCGCCGGGCGGCGGCCACGGGGGATCATTTCAGTACGCTCGCTTTCAGTGAGTCGGGTTCGCGCAGCCACTTCTGGTCGCCGGTAAGCACCGCGGTTCGCGACAACGGCCACATCGTGCTGAACGCTGCCAAGAGTTGGGTTACGTCGGCATCTCATTCCTCGGCTTATGTCTGGTCGTCTCGGCCGGTTGCCGCCCAAGGTCTTTCCACGATTTGGCTCGTGCCCGCCGGTGCGGCGGGGCTCGAAGTGAAAGGCCCGTTTGAAGGGTTAGGCCTTCGAGGGAACGACTCCTCTCCGGTCGTCGCCAACAACGTCCACCTACCGCCTTCGGCAATGCTCGGCGAAGACGGGAAAGGTTTTGACATCATGATGGGCGTCGTTCTGCCGATGTTCGCAGTCCTGAACGCCGCCTGCTCGATCGGTCTGATGGCCGCCGCCGTGCGCCGGACGGTGGACCACACGTCCAGCACCTCACACGGCGACAGCGCGTCAACCCTTCGCGACCTGCCTACCATTCGCAACTACATCGCCCGCATGCGGATGAAGACAGACATGGCCGAAGCCCTGCTTAACGACACAGTGTCCGCGTTGGCGGCCGCCCGGCCCGACGCCACACTGCGCGTCCTCGAATGCAAAGCCGCCGCGGGCGAAACCGCCAACGAAGTGCTCGACCTTGCCATGCGTGTCTGTGGCGGCGCCGCCTTCCGCAAAGACGTGGCCGTCGAACGCCTGTTCCGCGATGGCCGCGCGGCCGGTGTCATGGCGCCCACTACCGATGTGCTCTACGAATTCATCGGCAAGGCTGTGTGCGGCCTGCCGCTCTTCTAGCGAGGAACCCCACGACATGACCCACGACAAACTTATGCTGGGCGCCGTCGCCTACGACCCGAAAGTTGTCACCATTTGGGATGGATTTCAGCAGTACTTCGCAGACCGCGGCCTACCCTTCGATTACATCCTGTACACCAATTACGAGCGCCAGGTTGAGGCGCTGTTTGCCGGCGAGATTCACGTCGCCTGGCACTCGCCGCTGGCCTGGCTTCAAACCGAGCGCATCGCCACCGCGCTCGACCGGCGCGCCAGGGCTATCGCTATGCGCGACACCGATTGCGACCTGACTTCCGTCGTCATCGTCCACTCCGAAAGCGACATCCATTCGATTGAAGACCTGCGTGGCCGCCGTGTAGCCGTCGGCGCCAAAGACTCCCCACAGGCCACCCTCATTCCGTTGCATCATTTGGCCCAGCACGGGCTCGACTCCACCAGCGACTTCGAAGTCCGCCCGTTCGACGTCCTCCTCGGCAAGCATGGCGATCACATCGGGGGCGAACGCGATGCCGCCCGCGCTTTATTCCGCGGCGACTGCGACGCGGCTTGTATTCTCGACGCCAATCACCTTCTGTTCGTCAAGGAAGGAACACTCACCTCCGGTGCGACACGCGTGCTGACGCAAACGCAGCCCTACGATCACTGCAATTTCACCATCCTCGACACCGGCCCGCCCGGCCTCACCTACCGCTTCCGCGCCTTGTTGCTCGAAATGTCCTACGCCGATCCGCATGTCCGGCGCCTGCTCGACCTCGAAGGCCTGAAACGCTGGCTGCCCGGACGCACCGATGGCTACGCTCAACTCTCCGCCTCCTGCCGCCGGTTCGCCTATATCGACCCATTCGTCGACGCCCAAATCGCCAGATGGAAGTAAACCTGGCCGGGTTGCCGTTTGATCGCGGCGGGGCTCTGCTGGTCAAGCGGGCGCTCCGTCACGCCGCGCCGCAACAAACCATCATCGTTACCGGCCAGGCTGCCGATCTTCCCATCCACCTTCGCGCCTGGTGCCGGGCCGAAGGCCATCAATTTCACCCGCCCGGCACAATCGTCAAGGGCAACGCCCACGACGATCGCTGGGCGGGAGCCGAACGCGCCGGGCAACCCGATTCTTCCGCCGCCGGCGCTGTGGCCGACCATCCATCGCAGCGCTGGGGCCTCGCCGCCCGCGGAGCCCTGGTCGAATCCGGATCGCCGGAATTTCACTTCACACTTGCACACAAGCTCGACGTTTGGGCCTCCGACGCCGCCCGCCTCTACGCCCAGGCGGCGGCTGCCCAATGGGACCCTGCTACGGCCATCGACTGGAACACCCCAATCAACCTGCCCGCCGAAGTGGAAGATGCGGTGGTCCAGGTCATGACGTATCTCGTCGAAAACGAAACCGCCGCTCTGCAGGTGCCCAGCCGGTTCATCGCGCAACTTCATCCGCACTTCCGCGAAGTCATGCAATTGCTTGCGATTCAGGTGGCCGACGAGGCCCGCCACATCGAAGTGTTCACCCGCCGCGCCCTGCTCAACAGGCCGGTGCTTGGGTTGTCCACTGCGGGCGGACAGGAATCGCTCAAAACGCTGATCGACGAGCCCGACTTTGCCACCGCCTCGTTTCTTCTTTCCGTCTTGGGCGAAGGTACGTTCCTGTCGCTGCTCTGGTTCCTCGAGCGAAACGCGCCCGATCCGGTCACCGCCGCGGTTTGCCGCTTGGCCGCGCAGGACGAAGCGCGCCATGTTGCGTTTGGCATGGCGCACCTCCGCGATCACATCACGGCCGAACCTTCGCTCCGCGCGACGCTGATGAACGCCGTCCGCCGCCGCCACGACGCTCTCCGCCACACCGCCGGCCTGAACGCCGAGGTCTTCGATGCGCTCATCCTGCTGGCTGCTGGTTCGTGGGATGTCGCCGATATCGAGCGAGGCCACCGCCAGGTGATCGCACTTACTGAGGAAATGCACTCTGCCCGCAAGAAGCGCCTCGAAAAGCTGCAGTTCACGCCGGAAGAAGCAGAGGATATGTCCGCTCTGCACACGCGAAACTTCATGTAGCAACCGCGGTCCATCATGCCCGCAAGCGACTACCGCCTCCACCATCGATTACAACTCGCTGCTTCCCATCCAGAGCGGGGAGCGTAAGCGACCCGGTCGGCGCTCCGAACCGCCCGAACCGCAATCACCCTCTCCGTCGCACCCTATCCAGTAACCTGCCAACCTATCGGAGCCATGTTTCCCGCGTCACCTTTCCGCGCACGGCCCTCTTGGCGGGCGCCGTATCCGGCCGTCAATAGCACTGGCACGAGAATCCGCCCCAGCGCTCCCGTCGCTCCTGCCACCAACATTTTCACATTCTTCAATTACCGCAGGTAGTCGAAGAGGCTTTGCCGCGGACGTTGGCCCTCGGCGCTGTAAGCGGCCTTTTGCTGGAACTGAGCGTCAGAAAGCTCGAGTATCGCCGACGTAATATCGGCATCTTCGACAGCCGATATTTGTGATTGCAACGCGAGCGTACGTTTGCTGGCCACGTCCAACCCTTCCGTGATGCGGTTCTGAATGGCGCCGTAAGCCGATTGCATCGTGTTCAAGTGCTCGGAAGCAGTGCGCACCTGTGCCAAGGCTTTCTGAATATCGTCCGTGCTTTCGCCAGAGTACAATTCAACGCGCAACCGGTTCACCGCCTGAAGCACGTTTTTGGTCGGATCGGCGTTGTCGAAAATCTCCTGAGCGGTGTGGCCGACATCGAACCGCATGCCTTGGGGATGTTGCACCTGCCGCGTAGAAGCCGAACCCTGATACGCACTCAGAACGTTGTTCCAGGCCGCCAAATCGTCGTTGTCGTTCAGGTGGTTTGGATCGGCGGCGTTGTCGGTGCGGAGTGTTTCTCGGGTTACCGGCGAGTTAAGCAGATTAAAGTCAGTGATTCGGTAAGGAGGTTGCTGATCGTTATCCCCTGCGAAGATGTAACGGCCGTTCACCTGAGCGTTTGAGAAGTTCACCAATTGTTCGAGAATGCTGGTTACTTCAAGGCTAAGGGTCTTGCGGGCATTTTTGTCGCTACCGTCTGTTGCGCCCTGCGCGCCCAATGACAGGACACGATCCAGAGCCGTCAGCGCGGCGCCCAAAGTCTGTTCTGCCGTGTCCACTTCCGTCTTCACGATCTCCAGGTTGGTCTTGCTTTGCTGCACCGACGACAACTCGCTTCGTGTGCCTAACAGAAACGCTACGTCGTCCGGCGAGTCAGAAACCGTGTTCAGCCGTTTGCCGGATGAGATCTCCCGCTGAGCCTTTGCCATGCGGGCCGAAACCCGGTCCAGATTGCTCAGAAACGATTCAGATTGCGGATCGATACCACGTAGCATTTCCTCCTCCTACGCCTCCTCTTGTGCCTCCCCTATGCCCACCCCTATCGCAGCAGATTGATGGTCGTTTCCGTCAGCGAATTCAATATCCGAACCACCTCGGCGGTGGCTTGGTATCCCCGTTGGAATGCCATCAGATTAGCCGCTTCTTCGTCGAGCGAGACGCCTTGCGCATCCTGCCGCAAGGTCTTTGCTTGTGACAGCAGCAACTGTTGCGTGTTCTCTTCATCGCGCGACTGCTCGAGTTCTCCGCCTACGTCCGATGCGATTCGGCCATAAGCCTGGCTGAATGTAAGCGTCCCGATTGTCTTCGCCGTTCCCAGCGCCGCAAGGCTCAGGGCGTTGCCGTTTCCGCCCGGTGCTCCCGCGCTGGCCGCTGCCACATCGTCGGTGGTGAAAGCCGAATTCACGGTTAGCGTTCCGCCGGAAATCTGGAACAAATCCCGGGCGGGCGTGGCGCCATTCTTGTCGAGCCCGGCGGCTAATGAGGAATTCACCTGCCCTGCGAACGCGGTGGCGAGGTCAGAGAGTCCGGTTCGCAGGTCCTGAACCTGCTGCCGCACTTCCAGCACGCCTTTAATTTCGCCGCTCTGGAATTGATTGCCGATATCGTCGGTCCCGCTCATCACCTTGCCGGTGGAATCGACAGAAAGCGCGTTCAACGTCTTGCCGATCACGAGCGGTGTCTGCCCGCCCAGGCTGATCTGCAGCGTGTCGTCCTCCCGGCGGATCACGTCAAAATCCGCCAGGGCGGCCAGTTCTTCCATGGACTGATGTACCTGCGCGTCGAGACCCGCATCTGAGGCCGAGGCGGACCGCTGTTGCACTTTCGCGTTGTAATCCTGAATTTGTGCCCCGATGCGGTTGATCGCCGATACCTTGTCTTTCAGTTGACCAAGCGCATTGGCGTCCGCGCTGCCGAGCGAGCTGTCGGCGAAGCGGAACTGATTCGCCAGGTCTTGCGCGCGGTCGATCACGCTTCGCCGCGTCGCATTGTCGTTCGGGTTCACACTCAACAGCGAGAACCCTTCAAAAAACTTGTCCAAGGCAGCCCCGATACCGGTATTTCCCGATATGTCGAAAACCGGTTCCACCTGCGACAGGATCTGGCTCCGCTGCGACGCTCTGCCATAGTCATGCGCCGCGTCCTGAACAGCCGTCTCGTAGCTTTCGTCCCGATACGAGATCTGGATGCCGCTCTGCAGTCCTCCCCCTAGACCACCAGGCAAGTCCAGTTGTCGAGCGAGCATTTGGAGCGACTGCTTCGCGTAGCCGGGAGTCTTTGCGTTCATGACGTTGTTGCTTGTCACGTCGATGGCACGTTGCATGGTGCGCATCGAGTCGGCAGCAACGTTTAATGCAGCCAGTAAGCTCCCCATCTCCTATGCCTCCACAAACCAGTTGCGCTCAATCATTCGCAGCCGCCCTGCCTGTTCCAGCAAGAGGTTGAGGTTGTGCAAGCGGCGGCGAAACCGGCGATTGAGCAAGATGTCCCGATTGGCTTTCACGGTAGCGGTGGCGCCTCCCAGAACGTCCGCCGCAAACATCAGGTTCTCAGGCGTGGGGTATGCGAGCGCCTGCTCTGCTGCCTGCATCGCGCTAACCACTGATTCTGTGGTCATTAGAAGTTCTTTAGGGCGTCGTCAACGATACCCTTGCTTACCTGCATGGGGTCGACATTATAGGTGCCGGCCGCAAACGCAGCGGCCAGCGCCTGAATGCGCTCTTGCCGTTCCGGAGAGTCTGAAGAAAGCTCGCGTAGTTGTTGACTCAGCCCTGACAGGCTGATCTCGTCTGAGCCGAGCGTACTGTTGTTTGAGCCCTGGGAGTTGCCGATACCGTAGCGGGCGGCCGGCGCCGCACCTGCCGAACGGTCCAGGCCCAGACCACCGACATTGTTGTTGTCGATCTTCATAGTGGCAACCTCACACGTTCTTTATCGGACAAACGACGCAGAAAGTTTAGTTATTGTCGAAATCCGAGTACTAGAAATCCGCGTATAGTTAATGATAGCTGGGTGTGATCATCAGATCTCAGGAGGAGGCGCTGACGCCATGAACAGGTTCGGAGTGTTGCTGCTTTGCGCGTTTGGAGCGAGTTCCCTCGTCGCTGCGGACGTTACTTTCTACAAAGACGTGCTTCCAGTCCTTCAAAAGAACTGCCAAGCGTGTCACCGTCCCGGCGAAGCGGCTCCGATGACTTTCATGTCCTATCAGGATACCCGCCCGTGGGCTAAGGCCATCAAGCAGGCGGTCCTGAGTCAAAAAATGCCGCCATGGTTTGCAGACCCGAGTGTTGGCAAGTTCCACAATGCCAGAATTCTGACCCCGGCCGACAAAAGCGTTCTCATCGAATGGGCTAATACCGGCGCCGCGCCAGGAGACTCCAACCAGGCGCCGGCCCCCATGACTTGGGCCGAAGGCTGGAGCGTCGGCACGCCTGACGTGATCTACCAACTCCCCGAAGCGTATAGCGTCCCGGCTAGCGGCACCGTCGAGTATACGTATTTCATTGTTCCCACAGGCTTTACCGAAGACAAGTGGGTAACCGCGGCAGAGGCGCGGCCTGGGACTCGTGCTCAGGTTCACCACATTATTGCTTTCGTTCGTGAGCCCGGTTCAAAGTGGATGCGAGAATATCCCGTGGGCAAAGCTTTCGTTCCTAAGAAGTCGAATGGTGAGTCCGGTGGCGGCGCGTTCCTAACCGGATATGCCCCCGGGGCTATGCCTGAGAAACTCGAGCCTGGGCAGGCCAAACTGATTAAAGCGGGATCAGACATCGTCTTTCAGATGCACTACACCGCTAACGGCAAACCCGCCTCAGACGTATCTAGGGTTGGAATTGTTTTCGCGAAAGAGGCGCCCACTCAGCGTGTCGTCACATTGGCCGCACAGGACCGCAAGTTTGTCATCCCGGCCGGCGCATCCAACCACCGTGTCGATGGCGCGATGACTCTGCACGCCGACTCGGACCTGATGGCTCTCTTCCCCCACATGCACGTTCGCGGTAAGGCGTTTGAAATGCGCGCGGTATACCCTAGCGGCGAATCGGAGGTGCTGTTGAAAGTTCCCGCTTACGATTTCAACTGGCAACTCAGCTACCGTCTCGAGCAGCCGAAGAAACTTCCCAAAGGGACACGAATCGAAGCCACCGGCTGGTTCGATAATTCGCCAAACAACAAGTCGAATCCCGACCCCACCAAAGAGGTCCGCTGGGGCGACCAGAGCTGGGAAGAGATGATGATCGGCTTCTTCAACGTTGCCATCGACGCCAAGGCCAATCCGGCCGACCTCTTCAAGGCGCCCAAGCCAGTTGCGCCAACAGCAACCAGCGGTGGTGAATAAAGTTTGGGGCGGCGGATAGTATTGGGGTTCGCTTTTGCAGCCCTTCTGTCGGCGCACGATCCTGTCACGACCAAGCTGACCTGGACTCGCGAAATCTCCCGAATCGTTCTCGAGCGGTGCGGCCGCTGCCATCACGACGGCGGTCCGGCCCCTATGTCGCTCCTGAACTACGAAGAAGCACGGCCCTGGGCGAAAGCCATTAAGGAAGAGGTTCTGGAGCGCCGCATGCCGCCTTGGGGTGCGGTCAAGGGCTATGGACACTTCGCTAACGATTCTTCTCTGAGCCAGGAGCAGATCCATCTGATCGCCGATTGGGTGGAAGGGGGGGCGCCTGAGGGTGACAAGAGCTACTTGCCGGTCATACCGTATCTTTGGCCGCAAGCACGGTCCGAACCATCGGGACGCGAAGCCGTAGCCCGGGTGCTCCGGTCGGGTTTCAACGTGACGGCCCTGCGTGTCGATCAACTCGCCGAAGGCGCCTCGCTGAAGGTTGCGGCGGCATTGCCCGACGGTACTATCCTGCCGTTAGTTTGGGTGTACAACTATCGCGCAAAGTGGAAACAGACCTACGTGCTCGCCAATCCGCTGCGGTTGCCCGCAGGGACACGGATTGAGCAGGCCCCGCCAGGCGCAGGCCGCGTAGCGTTGATCGGCGAGGTTATGGTTGCACAAACCCGATCCCGGTAAGGATTAGCGCCAGTTCGCGGTTATCCCCAGGGGCTTGGAACGTCTTATCCGCAACAACCGTGACGGTTACCGGCGCTGACCCCGCCGGCGCAAAGGGCCGTTGGGATTGCAACGTGTACAAGCCGGGACCTGGATACGATTGCGTTGCCAACGTCTCACCATTGGCTGAAAGAGTGATCAACCGGGCGGGCGACTGATCGACAATCCGAAATGTAACCGCGATAGGCAACGGCTTGGCGGGTGCCTTTAGCAGCGCGGCAATGCGGCTGCCGGTCCATCGCCACGAACCGCCTTCCAACCCGTAAACCCCTGACAACAGTTGAGATTCAGCCTGTGGTGCACTCATCGGCAGGTACGAAAGCTCGGGCATTCGCGCGGTGACGGTCGAGATCGTCACCTCGTCTGCCGGCTTGTCGGAAATCCCGAATGCGCACAAGCCGTTTTGCGCCGAGCTATACGCGGAGCAGGAATCCATCGAAAGTATCCGTAGCGGGATCGATGGCCGGATCGTGTGCCGTTCCAGCACGGTCAGTTGGCCTCCCCCGGTCCTGTAGTCGGTCGGGAAAAATGCCAGTTTCGAATCGATCAGCAGATCGCCCGCACGAAGCGCCTCTCCTCGGTGCATTGGCATCGCCCCGTGCGACTCGGCATAGAACCGTAACCCCCACTCGGCGTTTACCCAGGTCCGCTTGGTCTCAATCTGGTCGGCGATGGAAGCGATCACACGGCGGTAGCCGTCCCAATGCTGATAGTTGGCCGCCGCCAGCGCCAGGCCGAGAGCGAGATGTGTACCGAACCCGAGCGCCAGCAGCCAGGTTCGTTTCGCAAATCTCTCCACTGCCAGAACCGCCACCGGCAGCGCGATCGGGAGCAGATACCGGGCGGACCCGGCGAAGAAGATCACCAGCGCGGATCCGAAGAAGATCAGGATCCACGAATTGCGTCGACTGTTGTAAAGTGTCGCCACCCCCAGGCCGAACGGTATCCAGAACAGGGGGGATGAATCGAACCAGGCCGCGAGCGCAGCCGCGGGAATCGCAATCCACGAAATCGGCGCGAGCAAAGGCGGCGCCATCCAGCCGAGATGCGTGGTAAGCGCGGCGAAGTTCCTGATTTTATTAGTGATCGACTGCAGGTTGTAATTCTGGAAATAGCCTGTGAGAACAGCCGCCGGCATCGCTCCCGTGGACAATCGCTCGAAGCATTGGTACCCCGCAATGGTCAGTACCGGGGTGAGGATTACAAGCCACTTCGCCCCGAGGGGAGTTCGTTTCGCAAAAAGCCGCCAAGCCAGGATCGGCGTGAGGACGACAGCTTGGTAGGCGGTCAGAGAGGCAAGTATCATGCACAAAGCGCTTAAAACGAGACGATCCGACTCGAAAAGCGCCAGTGCCGTGAGAAACGAAGCCAAATGCGGAAGGTCCGATTCAAATGACGTCCCATTAATCAGGAATGCAGGCGTTGCAATAAACAGCAATGTTGCCCACATCGGCCGAGAAGACATCCGACGTGCCATCGAGTAGGCTGCCAACACCGCCACAATCGAAAACGGCAGGTACGCCAGATGGAACGTCGCCTCACGCACTTCGCGAAACGAAGCCAATAACGCCCCCAGGTACACGCCGTTGAGTGGCGGGTGAGGATACCCCCGCATATCGACATCGATACCAGCGGATAAGTGCCGGAAGTGTGTCGGATGGAGCGGCTCGATTTGGGCGTGCTGGGCAACGGCGAGGTAATAGGCGTCGTCGCCCTGGATGGGGTGATTCAGAAACGGCAGCCGTACCAGCAGTACAGCCAGAATGAGGAGAAGGCGTTCGCGCAAGGGCGGAAACGCCTATTGTAGCTATTCGCCGGAATCCGCGCCGCCTAGAATGACACCCGCCTTCACGAGTTCATCCACCATCTGTTTGGAAAATCCAGGCAACCGCTCGACATCATCCCAACTCTTCAGCGGTCGGTTCTTGCGGACCGTCTCTGCATTATCGGGCCCCATGTGTGGCAACTGTTGAAGTTGTTCAGGAGTAGCCGTGTTGAGGTCAAGTGCGTCGGTGCGAGATTCCACGAGCGTATGAGGAACGAACCTCACAGGCTGTTACGAAGGGAACAATCGCGAATTGAGGCTTGCGCAAAGCCGAGAATAAATTTATCTTAATAAATACAGGCTGCGTCGGGCTGACAGCGGCCATTCCTGGATCTATATGCCAACCTCCACAACCGAGAAACCCACCATAGGTGTACTCGATCCCAGTTCGGGAAATTTCTTCAAATATGACGGGCCGGCCGGGACCGTCGTCTTCCTGGTGGCACTCCCGCTTTGCCTGGGCATCGCCCTGGCATCGGGAGCGCCTCTATTTGCCGGCATCATCGCCGGCTCGATCGGCGGCATCGTAATCGCCGCCTTATCCGGGTCGCAGGTGAGCGTCAGCGGACCGGCGGCGGGCCTGACGGTGATCGTAGCCTCAGCCATCCAAAGCCTCGGGTCGTACAAGGCGTTCCTCACGGCGGTAGCGCTAGGGGGGCTGCTGCAGATCGTGCTCGGGCTGCTGCGCCTCGGCATCATTGCGGATTACGTCCCCAATTCCGTCATTCGCGGGATGCTGGCGGCCATCGGGCTGGTGATCATTCTGAAGCAGATTCCGCACGCCCTCGGCCGCGATAAGGACTTCGAGGGTGACTTTGCCTTCTTTGAAAAAGGCCAGAGCAACACGTTGACCGATATTGTGGAAAGCGTGATGTCGGCAAGCCCGGGCGCGATCGTCATTACGCTGCTCAGCCTGGCGGTGCTGATCTTTTGGGACGATCTGGCCAAGAGGGCGGGTAAGCTGATGCAGTTCGTACCGGCGCCGCTGGTAGTGGTTGTTCTCGGCATTGCGCTGAACCAGGGGTTCGCCGCATTCCTGCCAGGGTTTCATCTGAAAGACCCGGAGCACATGGTGGCGCTGCCGGTAGCCCAGTCCGCGGAGCAATTCCTCGGTCAGTTCATGTCGCCGGATTTAAGCGTCCTGGGGAACCAGCAGGTGTGGATCGTTGCGATAACGCTGGCGCTGGTGGCAAGCCTGGAAACGCTTTTGTCACTTGAGGCAGCGGACCGGTTGGATCCGTTCAAGCGCATCTCACCGCCTAACCGCGAACTGTTCGCGCAAGGCGTGGGCAATTTCCTGAGCGGCTCAATCGGCGGCCTGCCGATCACAAGCGTCGTGGTGCGCACATCGGCAAACGTCTATGCCGGCGCACGCACCTGGATGTCGTCGTTCATCCACGGTGTACTGCTGTTTGGGTCCGCACTGCTGATCCCGTCGGTCCTGAACCTGACGCCATTGGCTTGTCTGGCGGCTATCCTGATCGTAATCGGATTCAAGCTCACGAAGCCCGCACTGTACAAGCTCATGTACCGATCGGGTTGGGCGCAGTTCCTGCCGTTTATAATTACCGTTTTGGCGATCGTGTTCACAGACCTGTTAAAGGGCGTCGTGATTGGGCTGGTGATCGGATTATTCTTTGTGATCCGCACCAATCACCATACTGCGATCACTGTGGTGAACCAGGACAACTACTACCTCATGCGTCTCAATAAGGATGCATCGTTTGTGAACAAAAGTGAGTTGCGGACGAAGCTGCGCAAGATTCCGGTGAACTCGCATCTGATCATCGACGGAAGCAAGGCCCTGTATATCGATCACGACATTCACGACGTAATCGAAGACTTCCGCAAACTGGCCCCGTATAAGAACATCACGCTCGAAAGCAAACATCTCTAAAGGGAGACACGAAATGGACTCGCACAAGAAGCTACTGCTGGGCAACAAAGCGTGGGTGGAAGAGAAACTCGGCGTGAATCCCCGCTTTTTCGAAGATTCCGCCACGGTGCAAAGGCCCGAGTTCATGTGGATCGGCTGCTCGGATTCGCGTGTTCCGGCCGAGGATGTAACCGGAGCTGAGGCGGGTGAGCTATTCGTCCACCGGAATATTGCGAATCTGGTGGTCCACACCGACTTCAATATGCTGAGCGTGCTGCAGTATGCGGTGGAAGTGCTGAAAGTGAAGCACGTGATCGTCTGCGGGCATTACAACTGCGGCGGTGTTCGCAATGCGATGACACGCTATGACTTGGGGCTTATCAACAAGTGGCTCCGGCACATTAAGGATGTGTACCGGATGAATAAACGGGAACTCGAGTCGATTGCCGATGAGCAGTTGCGTTGGGACCGGCTTGTCGAGATGAACGTGACCGAGCAGGTGCAGAACCTGGCGCAGACGTCAATCATCCAGAAAGCGTGGCACGCGGAACAGCGCCCGATCGTCCACGGGTGGGTCTACGATCTACGCACCGGGTATGTGAAAGAGATTGCCTGCATGCACCCCAACTCGCAGTTGGATGATATCTACATGTTCGACTTCGAACCAGATAAATCCGGGCGCTAACTGCGCAGCAGCGTACGCCAGACCGCAACAACCAGCGCGTGCGTGACCATCGCCGCTCGAATTCCCCCAGAGGCAAGGTACGCCCCTCCATAGAAAAGGCCGGCTGTGCCGGCGAGGATGGCGAAACGCCAATTCGGAAAATCCCCAAACCACAGGTGGGCCGATCCGAATACCGCACTGCTGATCATCAGCGCAGCGGTGGCGCCCAGTGGCTTCCGGAGCGATTCAAGCAGTATGCCGCGGAAAAAGAACTCCTCTGCCAGGGCGACTACCAGGAATATACCGAGGAAAGTAGCGGGTCCTTTCCACCAGAAATCGGGCGCCAGGCGGAACGTCGCAAACCGGAGAGCCCAGACGAGCAGGATGCCGGCAGGCAGGAATAGGGCAAAGTAGCGAAGACCAAGCAGCCAGTCCCGGCGGGTCGGGATGAAGCCGAATCCCGCATGCTGCCGCGGCCGGTTTGTCAGCCAAGACGTAATGGCAACGCGGAACCACATCAACTGGCCTAGCGCATCGACGCGCAAGTCCTCCACCGGTGAGAGGTAGAGCCGCTTAAAGGGCTTGGCGAGGTAAACAGCGGCAAGGAATGCAAAGAACAACCAATCCGCCCAGGGGCGGTTCCGCAGGATGCTGAGCCACCAGGCTGCGATCGCGGCGAGTGCCATCAGTTGGAGAAAGTCAGGCAAACGAAAGGTTCCTGCTGGCAGGCTATATATAAGGTAAGGTGCTACCGCTGTTCCGGCCAGTGCCCAAGGGGTCGGCGGGACGATACGGTTCATCCCAAGGAACAGGCTCAATTCGACCAGAAAAGCGGCGGCTACGGGCACGGCAATTCCTGGCGGGATATGCTGTTGATGGGCGTAGAAGTATGCGGCTAAGGCGCCCACAAACCAGAGGATTATGAGCACTCGCCGAAACGGGAGCATTCGACTCATCCTAACATCGGCCCTTGCGCTGACCGCGATCGCGCAGCCGCCAGACCTGGCGCGCCGAGTGGCGGAGCGGGAGACGCAGGCGATGGAAGAGCGGTCGCACTATACCTACCGTCAGACGGTCCGGGTGACAGAAGTTCCCGGCAAGGGTACGCGAGGCGGCGAGTACCGCGAGGTGCGGGAGGTGATCTTTTCGCCCGCGGGAGAGCGGTCCGAGCGGTTTGTCGGGAAGCCAATGATGAATCTGGCACGTCTGCAACTAACGGACGAGGATTTTCGCGACATACGGGAGGTCCAGCCGTTTCTGTTCACGAAGGATCTGCTGTGGATGTATCAGACGAAGTTTCGGGGCGAGGAGAAGGTCAGCGGCGTGGACTGCTGGCTTTTAGAGGTGAAGCCCAAGCAGGTGCACCAGGGGATGCGGCTGTTTGAGGGGACGATGTGGGTGGATAAGCAGACTTTTTCGACGGTGCGCACCGACGGCGTGGCGGTGCCCCAGATTATCAAGCGCGGGTCGGAGAATCTGTTTCCGCATTTCGTCACGGAGCGGGAGAAGATTGGGGAGTACTGGTTCCCGGTGGTCACGTTGGCCGACGAGACGCTGCAATTCTCTGCAGGTCCGATCCGGATGCGGCTGGCGATCGAGTATACGGACTATAAGAGGTTCGGCGCCAGTTCTACCGTGACGTTCGAAACACCCAAATAGGTTGGGATTCTAGGCGGCGAGGCTCTTGTGGCGGGCGCGGCCTGGAGGAGCGGGTCGCAGGCGGCGATGCGATTCCTGCTCGAGTTGCGCGATCCAGTCATCGGAACCGATCGGGAATCCGCTGCGGAGGGCCTTCTCTAAGCGGTCCTGCTCTTCGCGTGGACTTTCCTGTAGGAATTCGCGATACCGGTGAGGGTCGTTCGAGAATCGATGCCGCCAGTTCCCCATCATAAGGACCAGGAACGGGTCGGGTTTGCCGGTGAGGTGGGCGCGGGCGGAGGAGAATTCGTAATCGGCGGGATCTCTGACAATTCCGGCGGCTCTCGGGTTTGCATCGATGTAACGCATTGCGGCAAAGTAATGAGCCGCGTCCAGCAGGCACGAATGAAATCGGGACTGAAAGAGGTGTCCAGAGCGCTCCAGGAGCTTGTTGAAATGCTGCGCCCACCATGTGTGTACGCGCAGAAACAGACGAGCCAGACCGTGTTCCGTGGTCGGGACAAGGAGCCAGTGAACGTGGTTGTCAAGTACACAATAGCCGTGGATTTCGACTTTCTCCTCCTCGGCCACTAAAGCAAACCGCTTCAAATACTTACGTTTATCGAAGCCATGGCGGAAGATGGGCGTCCGATTGACGCCGCGCGCCGTCGCATGCACCGGTTCATTCACGCGAAAGTACCGCTTCTGCCGCGCCATACATAACAAGTGGATTGCCGCATCGAAAACTCTCACGCCAATCAGGGCCTGTCCCCGATATCGGGGACAGGCCCTGATTAAAGGGTAAAGGTGGGGTTGGGCGGGACGATAAGGGAGGGTAGGAAGAGGAGACCGACCGCCGTGTCGATCGATGCCACGAACATCGCCCTACAGGGGTTGGAACGAGCTCAACAGAAGGTGGAACGAGCCGCCAAGCGGATCGCCACGGATACGTTTGCGGCGGCTGCGTCTTCCTCAGAACTCGCCACGGTTGAGCCTGGTTCGCTTGTGGAATCGGTTGTCGACCTGATGGAAGCCGCCCATTTCTATGAAGCGAATCTGAACATGATCAAGGCGGATAACGAGATGAAGAAGCACACGCTGGATATTCTGGCTTAATCCGTTCTCGCCTACACGGCGACCAGTTTGCGGCCGAATAACGCAGCCACCACGTAGAGACCTGCCCCAAACAGGAGCGTTGCCGTGAGTCCAACGTAAATTGCACAGAAAATCGCCAGAGCTGAGCCCAGTACGCTCGCGGCCGCGTTCAATGACCATGCCCAGCGGATCGCGTTAGACTGAGATGAGCGAGAAACTGCTCCACTTCACCCAACGGCTGCGTAGAGCATTTGCTTACCGTGGAAGCAGTGCGGACTGGTTGGCGATATCGAGTAGCAGCGACGGGAAGAACCCGAGAATTAGAGTCGCCGCCGCCGAACCCCAGAGGGTCAGCCGGATACCGGGAGCCAGGTCGGTGAGCGGTTCCTGGCCTTCTACCGGATCGTGGAAGTACATCACCACGATAATGCGCAGATAGTAGTAAGCGGCCACGGCCGAGTTCAGCAGGCCAAGCACGGCGAGCCAGATCAGGTTGGAATCGAACGCCGCCTTGAAGATGTAAAACTTGCCGAAGAAGCCCGCCGTGAGCGGTACGCCGATCATCGACAGCAGGAAGATCGTGAATAGGCCCGCGGTAATGGGTTGGCGTTTGGCCAGTCCGGCGAAATCGTCTACAAGGACGAAGCGCTCGCCGCGGCGCGCAAAGTGGGTTACTACGGCGAATGCGCCGATGTTCATAAAGGCGTAGGAGGCGAGGTAGAACATCGCCGCGGCGGTGCCGATTTCCGAGTGCGCCGTAACGGCCACCAGGACATAGCCGGCGTGCGCGATCGACGAATAGGCGAGAACACGCTTGATGTTCACTTGCGTTAACGCGGCGAAGTTGCCGATCACCATCGTGAGCAGCGCGCTCACCCAAACCACCGGGATCCAGTGTTCGCCCAGGCCGGTGAATGCGGTCGTAAAGACACGCAGCAGAACCGCAAAGGCGGCGGCTTTGGGACCGGCGGACATGAACGCCGTCACAGGAGCGGGAGCGCCCTGGTAAACGTCAGGGGTCCACGCCTGGAACGGTGCGGCGGACACTTTGAAGGCGAAGCCGACGAAGATGAGAGCAACGCAGACGCCGACCATCCAAGGAGCGGCAATCGCTTGCGGATCGATGAGGTACTTGCGGATCTCGGTCAGGTTCGTGGTGCCGGTTAAACCGTAGATCCAGGCCACGCCGTAGAGCAGGAAGGCCGTGGCGAACGATCCAAGCAGGAAGTATTTGATCGCGGCTTCAGAAGCACGCTTGTCGTCGCGCAGGAAGCCCGCCATGATATAGGTGGCGATGGACGAAATCTCGAGGCCGATGAACACCATGATGAGTTCATTCGAGACCGCGAGCAGCGACTGGCCGACCAATGAGTACAGGATTAATGCGAAGTACTCGCCGCTATCCGACTCTTCGCGCGTCAGATACGACATCGAGCACATCACGGCCAGCAAACCGACCAACAGAACGAGCAGGCGGAAGAAGGTACCGAACGCGTCGACGACCAGGAACTGGCCGAACGCCGAACCGGGCATGCTGCCGGCCGCGACAGATGCGGCCATCGCGGCGAGGATTCCCAGTACAGCGAGGTAGCCGAGGTTCTTGCGATGATGCTCGCCGGCAAAGCCTTCGAAGATCAACATCAACGTGCCGAATACCGTAAGAATCGTTTCCGGAAGCACCCGGATGTATTCGGCGCTCGACGGCACGAAGCTAGCGGCTTGCACGAACCACCTCCGCCGAACTGGGTTGTTTCACCTGATATTCCACGTTCACTTTCGATTGTTCGAGGATTCGTGCGCCGGCCGCCCCGATCGGCTTCAGAAAGTTTCCGGTCGCCGTACCCATCCAGACCATCAGCACCACCAGCGGTACGATAGCCGCCAGTTCGCGCAGGTTGATGTCGGAGACATGATGCCGCACATCGTCGGGCGTCTCGCCGAGGAATGTCCGTTGGAACATCCACAGCATGTAGCACGCGGAGAGGATGACGCCGAGCGCGGCAAACACCACCCACTTGAAGTTCGCGATGGCGGCGCCCTGCAGCACCAGGAACTCACCGATGAAGTTATTGAGGGCCGGCAGTCCGATAGAGGCGAGCGTCGTGATCATGAAGATCACCGTCAGCTTGGGCGCGACCGAGGCCACACCGCCGTACGATTTGATTTCGAGCGAATGCTGCCGTTCGTAGAGCATACCCACCAGCATGAAAAGCGCGCCGGTCGATACGCCGTGATTCAGCATCTGGTAGACCGCACCGTCCATACCCTGCTGGTTGAACGAGAACACACCCAGCACCACGAATCCTAAGTGGCTTACCGAAGAGTACGCCACCAGTTTCTTCATGTTGGGCTGCACCATCGCGACCAGTGCGCCGACGATGATTCCGACCAGGGCGCAGAAGACGATATACGGAGCGGCTTCGCGAGCGGCGTTTCCGAACAGCGGCAGGCAGAACCGGACGATACCGTAGGTGCCCATCTTCAGCATGACCGAGGCCAGCATGACGGAGCCTGCGGTAGGCGCTTCGACGTGTGCGTCGGGCAGCCACGTATGCAGCGGCCACAGCGGCACTTTGATCGCGAAGGCGAGGAAGAAGGCCAGGAACAGCGGCATCTGCTCGGCGGCGGTGAACGTCAGCCGGCCGGTTTCGAGCAGGCCTTGAATCACTATGTAATCAAACGTGCCGGTCTTCGTGTAGATGTAGATGATCGCGGCCAGCATCAGCACTGAACCGGCCATCGTGTACAGGAAGAACTTCACCGCGGCGTAGATCCGGCGGTCGTGCCCCCAGATGCCGATCAGGAAGTACATCGGCACAAGCGTCACTTCCCAGAACACGTAGAAGAGGAACAGATCCATCGCGGCGAATACGCCGATGACACCGACTTCGAGCAACAGCAGGAAGGCGTAATATTCCTTCTGCCGGTCGCGAATGTAGCGCCACGAGATCAAAATACAGAGCGGCGTGAGCAACGTCGAGAGGATCACCAGCCACAGGCTCAGACCATCAAGCGCGACGTGATACCGGATGGCGGGCGTGTCGATCCACGGAACGTTCACTTCAAAACTCCGGGCAGCGCCCGAATTGAGCACCGGCCCGATGAGGCCCAACGACATCGCGAAAATCACGACCGAGAGGACCAGGGCGATAGTCTTCGCCTTGTCCTCCACACTACGCGGCAACAGCAGCAACAGAATAAAGCCGAGCGCCGGCAGGGCGATGAGAATGTTCAACAGGTTCATCGCACCCCTCCCGCGATACCGAGCAGGAAGATTACGGCAACGGACCCGGCAACCACCCAGGTGGCGTATGACCGGATGTTGCCCGTTTGAATCCGCCTGAGCACGCTGCCGATCCGGCGCGATAGCCAGCCGACGCCATTCACAGCGCCGTCAATCGTGCCGGCATCGAGACCGCGCCACAGCACCGTGCGCGAACCGTCGATGGTCGGGTGGATGATGGCCGCATCGTACATTTCGTCGACGAAGTATTTGTTGTAAACCAAGGTGTAAAGTCCGCCGAGAGAGTTTGCGATCGAGTCGGCCATGCCGGGCTTGGCGATGTACATGAGCCAGGCCACCGCGATGCCGAGCAATCCGGCGCCGGAGCCGATGATTTCGAGCATCATATTGTGCTCGCCATGCTCCACCGGGAAGATCGGTTCGAGGTAATGGGGAACGTTAAACAGGAAGCCACCGGCGAGCGACAGGACAGCCAGCACGGCGAGCGGCGCCCACATCGAAATGGGCGATTCATGCGGATGCGCATGGCCCTTGTACTCGCCCCAGAACGTCAGGAACATCGAACGCGATACGTAGAAGGCGGTAACGGCCGCGGTCGCAACGCCCACCCAGTACATCCAGGGGGCATGATGATGCGCCGCGCCGAGAATCGCTTCCTTGCTATACCAGCCCGAGGTGAACGGCACGCCGGAAATCGCAAGCCACGCGCACGCGAGCGTCGCGAACGTAATCGGAATCTTCTTGCGTAAGCCGCCCATGTGGCGCATGTCCTGCTCGTGATGGCAGGCGTGGATCACGCTACCCGCGCCGAGGAAAAGCAGCGCTTTGAAGAACGCGTGCGTCACCACGTGCCAGATACCGGCCGAGAAGGCGCCGACGCCTAATCCGATGAACATGTACCCAAGCTGCGAAACGGTCGAGTACGCGTACACCTTCTTGATGTCGAACTGCGTCATGCCGATGGTGGCGGCCAGGACCGCGGTGATCAACCCGATGATGGCGACCACATCCATCGCGATCGGCGCCTTCACAAACAGCGCGGCGGAGCGAGCCACCATGTAAACGCCGGCCGTGACCATCGTGGCCGCGTGGATGAGGGCGGAGACCGGTGTGGGGCCTTCCATGGCGTCAGGCAGCCAGACATAGAGCGGCACCTGCGCCGATTTTCCGGTGGCGCCCACTAGCAGCAGCAGGCACACGGCGGTGATCCAACCCGCGGTCTGTTCCACCGGCAGCGCCTTGGCGGCTTCAAACACCTTGGGGAAATCCAGGGTTTTGAAGTGGACCACGATGAGAAATATCGCGAGCGAAAAGCCGAAATCGCCGATCCGGTTGACGATGAACGCCTTGTTTCCGGCCGTCGACGCGCTCTTCTTCAGGTAATAGAACCCGATCAGCAGGTACGAGCACAAGCCCACGCCTTCCCAGCCGACAAACAGCAGCAGGAAGTTGTTGGCCATCACCAGCGTCAACATGAAGAACATGAAGAGGTTCAGGTAGGCGAAGAAGCGGTAGTAGCCGTCTTCTTCCGCCATGTACCCGCTGGCATACACGTGGATCAGCGAGCCGATGCCCGTGACCACCAAAAGCATGATGGCCGTCAAACGGTCGACGGCCAGTTCAACAGGAATTTCGAGGAATCCGCTTTGGATCCAGGTAAAGTAACGCTCCACATGCGCGGTTTCGAGCGGCGAAATCGCCATCAACGTCTTGATCACCCACAGGAACGAAAGAACGGGTGTCGCGACGGCCACCAGCGTCACCAGCGACTTGGGGAAACGCTTGCCAAACAGGCCGTTGACCAGGAAACCGAGCAGCGGCAGGACGGGAATGAGCCAAAGTTGCTGCATGTCTGGACGCTAGAGCTTCAATGAATCCACATCGTCGACCATGAGAGTCGACTTGTTCTTAAAGATGGTAAGGATGATCGCCAAACCGACGGCGGCCTCCGCCGCGGCGACAACCATCACGAAAAAGCTGAACAGGTGCCCGTCCACTTTCTTGAAGTGATACGAGAAGGTGATAAACGTCAAATTCACCGCGTTCAGCATCAACTCAATCGACATAAACACGGTGATGAGGTTCTTGCGGAAGAGAAACCCGCCGACACCCAGGGAAAACAGAATCGCGCTGAGAATCAGATACCAGCTCAGCGGCACGCCGTTCAGCGGTAGAGGAGGCGTGGGCATATCTTTTAATCGATTTCCTTTCGGGCAAGCACCACGGCGCCCACAATGGCGATCAGCACCAGCACAGAGGTGACTTCAAACGGCAGCAGGTAGGTGGTAAACAGCGCGGTGCCCACTTCCTTCGGTCCACCGCCGACGAATTTGCCGAACTGCACCAGCGTGGCCGATGTCGGGCTGACGCTCACCGTACGCAGAATCAGGAACACCAGCATGCCGAGCAAACCGATAAACAGCGGGATGCCCAGGATGCGCGCCATCCAGCTTTCGCGCGACGGTTTGCGTTCCTCGCCCGCGTTCAACAACATGATCACGAACAGGAACAGCACCATGATGGCGCCGGCGTAGACAATCATTTGCGCGGCCGCGATAAATTCCGCGCCCAGCAGCAGGTAGAGAATCGCGAGCGACCCCATGACACCGATCAGCGAAAGCGCGCTCGATACAGGGTGACGCTGGGTTACCATGATCACGCCGCACGCCACGGCGATAGTTGCGAACAGAAAGAACAGTAGGGCGTCCATTTCTTGTCTCTCTTTAGAGCAGCAGCGCCACGATAAAGCCGATGGCGAACAGGTTCGCCACCGAAACCGGGAACATAAAACCCCAGGCAAACCGCATCAACTGGTCGTATCGGAAGCGGGGCAGCGTACCGCGAACCCAGATGTAGAGGAACAGCAATCCGCCGGTCTTGGCGATAAACCAGAACAGCGGCACCAGAATCGGCTGCAGGAACGGAACCAGGTGCAGCGCCGCGACGCCGAGCAGCGCAATGCCGCCCAGTTTCAGCCACAAACGGTCGCGCGCGCGGCCCGGCTGCAGGCCGTGGAACAGCGCCATCGCGCCCAGGAAGCCAATGGCCAGGAACGGCACGAAGTCCGAACCGAACTTCGACGGCCACAGCGGCGTCCAGCCACCCAGGAACAGCGTGGTGGCGAGCGCGCAGATATTCACCATGTTGGCGTATTCCGCCATGAAGAACGCCGCGAACTTCATCGACGAGTATTCGGTGTGGAACCCGGCGACCAGTTCGTTCTCGGCTTCCGCCAGGTCGAACGGGACGCGGTTGGTTTCCGCGAACGCGCAGATCAGGAACACAATAAAGGCGACGAACACCAGCGGCGGCATCGAGAAGACGCCCCACTTCGGAACGAGCCCGAGCCAGTAGCCTTGCTGCGCTTCCACAATGCCGCGCAGGCTGAGCGTGTTGTAGATCAGCAGCGGGCAGGCAATGGCGAGCGCCAGCGGCAGTTCGTAGCTGATCATCTGCGCCGAGGCGCGCAACCCGCCGAGCAGGGCGTACTTGTTGTTCGACGACCAGCCGGCCAGCGCGATGCCGTACACGCCCAATCCCGAAATCGCCAGCAGCACCAGCACGCCGATGTTCAAATCGGTGAGTTGCATGTAGGTGCGAACGCCGAACACTTCGATTTCAGGGCCGAACGGGATGACCGCAATGCCGGTTAGCGCCGTAGCCACAGATAAGATGGGCGCCAGCAGGTAGAAGAATTTGTTGACGTGCGATGGGATCAGGTCTTCTTTGGTCATCAGCTTGACGGTGTCGACAAGCGGCTGCCAAAAACCGAACGGCCCAACACGATTAGGACCCACGCGCAATTGCACGTGGGCCAAAACTTTCCGTTCAATCAACTGCAAATAAGCGAGCGCAGTCAGAAATGCGCCGGCGACGATCGCCGTCTTAATCAGGCTGATTAGGAAGTAGTTCATCGCTTATAGAGTTCCCCCGGTGCTTCGATCACCGAGTTCAGCATCTTCGAGTATCGGCCGAGGGAGCCGGAGGTGAACAATGTGTCGCGGGACGACCGCACCAGATCCGGGCGGGCCTCCACATTCACACGGCCATTCACAGGCATGGTGGGCGCCGCGCCGCCCGTGGCGATCAATGGCAAAGCAACATTATATCCAGCTACGTTCGCGCGGATCTCCTCGAAGATCTTCTCGTGATTCGCGGGTCCGGCGTTCACTTTCAGCACGCGTGCGATCAGGCCGAAGATATCCAGATCGGGCTTGGCGCCCATCACCGTGATGCCGCGCCGCAGCCGCTGCACTTCGCCCGTCCCGTTGGTCACGGTGCCGAGCTTTTCGTAAGCCGAAGCGGCGGGCAACACCACATCGGCTCGCTTCGCGGTTTCGGTCAGGAACAGGTCCTGTACCACGACGAATGCGCTTGGCGAGGCGAGCGCCGCATCCTTGAGCGGGTTCGCACCCACCACCCACAGCGCCGCCAGGTCTTGCGCGGCCAGCATCTGGTCGAGCGTCATGCCCTTCTGCGGTGCCGGCTTGAAGCCCGGCAACAGTTCCGGATGCAGGCCCATGTCGATAGCGCCGCGCGAGTTCGAGTAATCCACCAGGCAGATGTACTTGGCGGCGACTTTGATCGAATCGATGAAGGCGACGAGCCGGCGGATCGCTTCACCCTTCACGGCGTCGCCGAAGATCACCACCAGGCGCGCATGCGAGGCCAGGGCTTCCGCCAGCGATTCCACCGCGGGCAGCGGATCGGCGCCTTCGTACCGCACCGGCTTGCGCGCCACCTTATCTTCCCGCACCGGACCCGGCGTCACCGTATAAACAGCCGCCTGATGATGCCGGTAGTTGGCGCGCGTCTGGAACGCCAGCAGCGGATGCTGCTGCGACAGGTCCGCACCGATGATCAGCACGGCGGGCGAGTTGTAAACGTCGTCCACCGTCCCCAGCACGTTCTCTTTGCCCGCCAGCGCATCGAGCAGCGTCGCCACGTCGCCCGTCCGGTGATGGTCGATGTGCGGCGTTCCCAGCCCTTCGCGGGCCAGTTTCTGCAGGTAGTAGTTCTCTTCGTTGGTGGTGTGGTTCGACCCGATGACGCCGATCTTGCCGCCGCCCGCCTTCGCCTCGGCCAGCTTCTGCGCCACCGTATTGATCGCCTGCACCCAGGAAACTTCTTCGAGCTTCCCGTTCACGCGCACCATCGGCGATTGCAACCGTTCCGGACTGTTCGTGAAGTCGTATGCGTAACGGCCCTTCACGCACAGGAACTCGCCGTTCACGCCCGACTTGTCGCGGTTGTTGGCGCGCATGATCTCGCCGTTCCGCACACCAAGCGTCGTCTTGCACCCGTCCGCGCAGTGCGTGCAAACCGTGCCGATGTGTTCCATCTCCCACGGCCGCGTCTGATACCGGTAGGTGCCGGAAGTCAGCGCGCCCACCGGACAGATGTCGATGCACATCCCGCATTCGTCGCATTCCAGGTGATCGCCGCCATTGGGTGTGATCTCCGAAGAGGCGCCGCGATAGGTGACACCCAGCGCGCGGACGCCAAGGCCTTCATCGCAGATGCGCACGCAGCGATAGCAGAGAATGCAGCGCGGCGCGTCGAAGAACACGATCGGCGACCACTGCTTTTCGTCCACATGGTGCTTCATCTCGGTGAATCGCGACTCACCGGCGCCGTAGCGGAACGCCATGTCCTGCAACTCACATTCGCCGCCCTTGTCGCATACCGGACAATCGAGCGGGTGGTTGGTGAGCAGGAACTCGATCATCTGCTTGCGCGCCGCCACCACTTGGGGACTTTCCGTCTTGACGACCATCCCTTCCGCCACCGGCAGCGTACACGAAGCGAGCAGTTTCGGGGCCTTCTCCACTTCCACCAGGCACATGCGGCAGGCGGCCTGCAGAGACAGCCCCTCGTAATAGCAAAACGCCGGAATCGCAATGCCGGCTTTCTTCGCCGCGTCGATCACCAAAGTGCCGGGCGCGGACTGGATTACCTTTCCGTCAATTGTCAGGGTGACTTGGTCAGCCATTGTGTTTATACGTGAACGTTCACCAAACCAGTCCCCAGGCCCGCGAGCGAAACCGACTTGTGCGCCAGCTTTGCTTCAAACTCGTGCCGGAACTTTTTGACAATCGAGATGGTCGGCAGTGCCGCTGCATCGCCAAGCGCGCAGAACGTGCGGCCCATCATGTTCTCTGCCAGCTCACCCACCATGTCGATATCGTGTACCGTCGCCTCGCCCGCATCCAGGCGCGTCAACAGCTTCTTGATCCACAGCGTGCCCTCACGGCACGGAATGCACCAGCCGCAGCTTTCGTGCTGGTAGAACCGCATGATACGCAACGCCGCGCGAACCATATCGGTGTCTTCATCCATAATCACCACGCCGCCCGACCCAAGCATCGATTTCGCTTTGGCCATCGCGTCGTAGTCCATCGTCAAATCCCAGGCTTCTTCGGCCGTCAACACCGGGCAAGACGATCCGCCGGGGACAAACGCTTTCAACTTCTTGCCGTTCCGGATGCCGCCGCCCACTTCTTCAAGCATCTTGCGGATCGGGAATCCGAGCGTCAGCTCGTACACGCCGGGACGGTTCACGTGGCCGGTCAAACAGGTCAGCTTCGTGCCCCCCGCTTTGGGGATGCCCATCGCCGCCCACGCCGCGCCGCCCATCTCGATAATCGACGGAACTGCCGAGTACGATTCGACGTTATTGAGAATTGTGGGGCACTGGAACGCGCCCGAGGTCACCGGGAACGGCGGTTTGATCCGCGGATTGCCGCGCTTGCCTTCTAACGATTCGAGCAGCGCCGATTCTTCACCGCACTCATACGCGCCCGCGCCCGAATGCGTCGACAAGTCGAAATCGAACCCCGTGCCGTTGATGTTCTTGCCCAGCCAGCCGCGCGCGTACGCTTCGTCGATCGCCTGATCCATCAGGTCGATCAGATACCTGTACTCACCGCGAATGTAGATCCAGCCGCGATGCGAATCGATCACGCGAGCGGCGATCAAACAGCCTTCGATCAGCAGGTGCGGATCGTACTGCATGATCACGCGGTCCTTACAAGTCCCCGGTTCGGACTCGTCCGCGTTCACCACGATGTACTTCGGCTTGGGCGAATTCTTGGGGACAAATCCCCATTTCATGCCCACCGGGAAGCCTGCGCCGCCTCTTCCACGCAGATTCGACGCCTTCACTTCCTCAATGATCTGTTCCGGCGTCATCGACATCGCCTTTATAAAGGACTGGTAAGCCCCGTTGGCCAGCGCCGTGTCGATCGAACGCGAATTCTCGAGCCGGAACCGTCGTGACAACACGACAGTTTCGAGCGGATGCGGTTGCGGATGGAGCAGCGGTTCCATTAGTTCCCTTCGCCTACTGCGGCTTCCTCAAATCGTCCAGGATCTTGTCCAGCTTCTCCTCGGTCATGTTGTGGTGGAAGTCGTAGTTCACCTGGATGGCAGGCGCCCACGAACACGCTCCGATGCATTCCACTTCTTCGAGGGAGATTCTGCCGTCGGGCATCACCTGGTTGTGTCCGATGCCCAGCTTTTTGCAGGCGTGCTCCCATAACTCCTCGCCGCCCGTGAGCAGGCAGGAAATGTTGGTGCAGATCTGGACGTGATACTTGCCCATCGGCTTCGACCGCAGCATCGTGTAGAAGCCGACTACCTCATCTACTTCGAGCGTCGAAATTCCCAGGCGTTTGGCCACTTCCTCAGCCACTTCGCGGTTGATCGCGCCCGTCTCATCCTGCACGTACATCAGCATCGGAATGAGTGCGCCCTTCAACCGGCCCTGTGGGTAGTTCTGAACAAGTTTCGCGAGCCGCGCTTCCACGGCGGGAGAAAATGTCATCGGTCCGTGTCTCCCAAAACGAAATCCATACTGCCGAGCGCCGCGATGGAGTCGGCGATCAGCTTACCTTTAAGCATCGGCGCGAGCGATTGCAGGTTGCCGAAGCTCGGCGTCCGCATGTGTACGCGGTAGGGCTTGGTGTTGCCGTCGCTCACCACGTAGTAGCCCAATTCTCCGCGGGGCGATTCGATCGCCTGGTACACTTCCCCAACGGGTACGCGGAAGCCCTCGGTCACGATCTTAAAGTGATAGATCAGCGCTTCCATCTGCGTCTTCATCTTTTCGCGCTCGGGCAGCGTCACGCCCGGCACATCCGCGGCCCAGGGGCCTTCCGGCATTCCGTCCAACGCCTGCTGCGCGATTTTCAAGCTCTCGCGCATCTCCGCAATGCGCACTTCGTACCGCGCGAACACATCGGAGGCGGTCCGCGTCGGCACTTCAAACTGAAACTTCTCGTAGGAGGAGTAAGGCTCCTGCTTGCGGATATCCCACGCCAGCCCGGCCGCGCGGATCATCGGACCCGTCACGCCCCAATCGAGCAGATCCTCGAGCGACATGTAGCCGACGTTCTTCGTCCGGTTCACCCAGATCGGATTGCCCGTCAGCAGCCCTTCGTATTCATCGATCCGGCTCGGGAACTCTTTCAGAATCTTGCTGACCGCTTTTTCCCAACCGCGCGGCGGCTCCAAGGCCAGCCCGCCGATGCGGAAGTACGACGTCATCATCCGCTGCCCTGAATAGAATTCGAACAGCTTCAGCAACGTCTCGCGTTCGCGGAAGCAGTACATGAACATCGACATCGCGCCGATATCCAACGCGTGTGTACCGAGCCACACCAGATGCGAATTCACCCGTGTCAATTCGGTGAGCATCACACGGGTCCACTGCGCCTTCGGCGGCACTTCGATACCCAGCAGTTTCTCCACACCCAATACGTACGCCAGGTTGTTCGAGAGGTTCGCCAGGTAATCCACGCGATCGGTCAAGGGCACAACCTGTTGCCAGGTCTTGACCTCGCACTCTTTCTCGATACCCGTATGCAGGAAGCCGATGTCCGCTTCCGCCCGTTCGATGATCTCGCCGTCGAGGTCCAGGACAATACGGAGCACGCCGTGCGTCGACGGGTGCTGCGGACCCATGTTCAGCGTCATCCGGCGCTTCGTTTCGCCTTCATGCCCGGCCTGGGGCGCTGCTGTCAAATCCGGTGCCGCTAGGATATCGCTCATTTCTTCGCCCCTTTCTTTAGTCGTGCGGATAGCTGTACTTGAAGCCGTGGACCGGATAGTCTTTCCTGAGCGGATAGCCTTCCCAGTCTTCCGGCATCAAAATGCGCTTCAGGTTGGGGTGATTGCGGAAGCTCACGCCGAATAAATCGAACACTTCGCGTTCATACCAATCGGCGGCCTTCCACACCTCGTAGACGGAATCGATCTGCGGCAGGTCGCCCGACACGCGGCACTTCAACCGTAGCCGCTCATTGCGCGCGGGCGCCAGCCCCACACCCGCCGAAGGTATCGCGTGCAGGTGATAAATCACCTCAAAACGCGGCTCCAAAGGATATACGTCAACACACGTTACCGCCGACAAACGGTTGAATTGACACGTTTCTTTCAGCAGCCGGCATACCTCCACGATCCGCGCCGGCTCGATTTCAAGCGTTACTTCGTTATAGTCCAGCTTGCCCGCGACCACCGCACCCTGCAGTGCGTCCAGGGCTTGGACCACACGGATCTCTTTGAGGTTTTCAGGTACCATTAGTTCCGATTTGCGCTTCCGATTGCCTAGTTGTCAGACGCCGTTTCTAGCGCCCAGCCCCAACTTCTTCGAGGCTGCCCCGGGGAATGACGGTCGTACGCGGCTGTGTCGTGGTCTTCGACCAGTCCAGCACCCCCTTCTTCCAGATGTAGAAAAAGCCCGAGAGAATCAGCGCCACGAAAATTCCCATCTCGACGAACGCCACCATCTTCAGGTCCCTGTACACAACCACCCAGGGATACAGGAAAACCGCTTCCACATCGAACAGGATGAACAGCATGCCTACCAGGTAAAACTTCACGCTGAAGCGTTCCTTGGCATTTCCGACCGGTGTCATGCCGCATTCATACGGCGAATCTTTGACTTTGTTTTTCAGCTTCTTGCCCAGAACGTAACTCGCCGCGACCAGTCCGATCGCGATCACGGTTCCCAATAGCGCCTGAACAAGAAGGGGGAAATAGAGCTCCAGCGGAGTCTGTGGCATGCCTGTAACCTTTAAGGATAGAAAGCCGGGAAAGGGGGTGTCAAACCGGATTGCTCCCGGCCCATCCGCCCGTAAGCTCTATTATGGCATTCGCCGCGCGCGCGGGTCAGATTCCCTGTAAACTCAACTTCTCCGCATCCGCCTGCATCGCCGCAATGCAAAACCGCACGTGCTCTTCCAGCGGAACTCCCAGTTCCTCAGCGCCCTTGGTGATGTCCTCACGGTTCACCGCGCGCGCGAATGCCTTGTCCTTCATCTTTTTCTTGACGCTCGCGACATCCACCTCATAAATGCTGCGCTTGGGCTTCACGTAGCTGATCGCGGTCAGAAACCCGGCCAGTTCGTCGCACGCAAAAAGCGTCTTCTGTAACGGCGTCTCGCGAGGCACGCCGGTGAAGTCCGCATGGGAAAGAATGGCCCGGCGGATTTCCTCGCTAACACCCCATTCGGCGAGGATCGCTTCGCCCTTCGTGGGATGGTCCGGCAAGGTCGGGTGGATCTCCCAGTCAAAATCGTGCAGCAGGGCCGTAACTCCCCACTTCTCTTCATCTTCGCCGAATTTGCGGGCATAGGCCCGGACACAGGTTTCCACCGCCAGCGCATGCTTCCGCAAGCTCTCCGATTTCGTAAATTCGCAAAGAAGGTCCCAAGCCGCTTGGCGCTCCATCAACTCAGTAGTATACTGATTGATGTTCGTCCGCGTGGGCCTGTGGCGCAGTTGGGAGCGCGCTTCCATGGCATGGAAGAGGTCGAGAGTTCGAATCTCTCCAGGTCCACCAAAGCTCCTTCGGCTCCCGTCCTAACCCCTCCAATCTTTACCAGTGTGCGAGTCCGCGGTAGCGACCGCCGTGTGCCGTCCTCCGCTGGATCGACCGCTGTACAGCCATACGGCATAGCCGTATAATTGAATTCGTGCGACGAGTTATCCGCAGCAGCCGCTACGAACGGGCGGCGGCCCGGTTGTTGCGACCTCGGGTGCAACAGGAAATGGAGGAATCGATCGCGACAGAGCCCGAACGGCATCCGCTGATTCCCGGCACTGGCGGATTTCGCAAGGCTCGGTGGCGCCGTCCTGGCGGCGGGAAGAGCGGCGGCGTGCGGGTGATCTACTACTTCACGGTCCGTCCCGATTTGATCTTCCTGGCGGACATCTACTCGAAGAACGACAAGGAGAATTTAACCCATGCGGAAAGAAACCAACTCCAGAAAATCGCTTCGGACATCAAGCGGGAGTTCGGCGGCTAAGACTCGGCAGCGGACCGGAGCCCCGCTCGGAGACCGCCTACTCGATTCGATGAAGGAATTGCAGGCGCATCTTCGGGGTGAGATTAAGCTGAGCGAGACTGTTTACCACGTTCCACCGGAGACTGACGTGCGAGCTCTGCGCGAGACGCTCGGCTTGTCGCAATCGGACTTCGCCGCCCTGTTCGGCTTTAATGTGCGCTCGTTACAGGACTGGGAGCAGGGTCGGCGGCGCCCCGAGATCCCGATACGCGCCTATCTGGCCGTCATCCAGCGTGACCCCGAAGCCGTCATCCGGGCACTGCGTGCCGCGTGAATTCGCGCTGAGAGTTTGCATCCCCCTGTTTCTGGTGAAAAATGTCTGACCGGGGCGGATCTCATGACTATGGCATGGAAGAGGTCGAGAGTTCGAATCTCTCCAGGTCCACCAAACAAACCCAACAAGCGAGCGGATACGGTTCAGCCTGAGGTTCAGCCGAATAGTTCGCTATGGGAGCCCAACCGCGCGAGACGTAAAGTGTCGGTGCCCGGCTTGCTGTAAATCAGCAGCAAGTCAGGCTTTATATGGCATTCACGGTAATCCGCCCATTCACCGCTCAACCCGTGGTCGCGGTTCTTCTTTGGCAAGACTTGATCGGACGCCAGTCGCGCCACCACTGTTGAGACAAGCGAATCCAAATCGTTGCGGTGGTGCGGGGTTGCCTTCGCGCGCTTAAAGTCACGCTTAAATGCCGAGGATCGTTCAATCGTCCTCATTTAGGTCGGCCATCAAAGCGGCTGTGCTGGTGAACCGTTTGCCCTTCCCCGCCTCAAGCTCGACAATCGCCTTGCGCGTCGTCGCGTTTGGCGCCTTAACCTCGAAGGGTAACCGACGCTCATCCACCACCCGCAACATGAGCAGGCGAATCGCATCCGAAATGGACAGTCCCATTGCGGCCAGAGCATCGCTGGCGCGTTCCTTAGTCGCGCTGTCGATGCGAGCGCGAACGTACGTGTCGGCCGTCTTCATGTTTAGCCTCCGTTAGGTTCGATCCGTACGCCTATTGTAGTCACAATGCGATCACGGCGTAAAGCGATTACCGATCGAGCGGGCTGGAATCTCTCCTATTTCTTACAGCACCACCCGCTGATCTCCCTCGCGCCTCGTAATATGTTCCCGGTCCAGATACTCCAATAGCGGAATCGCGTACTTCCGGCTCACACCCGTCCAATCCTTAAACTCGCCCACCTGAAACCGTGTCCCCTTGTGTCCCGCGAGCAACGCCCGCAACGCGCCGATCGCATCGGGATGAAACACCAGCTCTTCGCTCACCTTCACCAGCCGCCGCTGCCTGATCAGCATCTGCAGGATCCCCTTCGCCCGAGCTGCCTCTACACCTGACTTCGCGAGCACCTCAGGAACCGCGGGTACGGTCAATCCCGCTTCGCGAAACGCCCCTTCAATCCGTGCCATCGCTTCTTCTTCATCCTGCTGCAGCCGCACCTTGTGCGACGCCAGCCGCACCGTATCGCCTTCCCCCACCAGCGTCTTGCTCATCTTGAGCAGCACGTCCAACACCCCAGCCGGGGCGCCTTCCAACTCTTTCCCGCGCAACTCCTCTTTGGAAATCCCAGCCAGCAGCGGATTGGCCCGGTGGAACGCCGCCACTCGGTCGTGAATCCGCTTGAGCGTCGCCTCCGCCTGCCACCGGTCCATCACCAGCGCCGCCGGCTCGCCGATCGTCACCACTTGTGCACTCGCCAGAATCGGCTTGAGCGCGCTAAGCGTCAACCCCGTCCGCGCCACCAACTCCGTCACCGCAATCGCGATCCCCGCCTCTTTCACCAGTTGCGACACACGCTCGCCCGGACCCGCCTGCGCCAGCTTCGCCGCCCGCTCCGCCGCGGCCGCCCGGCGCTGCTTCATCGGCGGATCAATATCGATCACCCGCCCCCCGCCAATGGTCACCACCGGAGAAAACATGCGGATGATGAACCGGTCACCCGGCAGCAGCAATATCGGTTCCCCCAACAGTAACCGCACCAGCCCGCGCGACCCCGGCTGCAACCTGTCCTTCGGGTCCAGCAGCTTCACCTGCGCCTCCGTCTCCGCCGTACCCGCGTGAAAGTGCACCGGCGCATTGTGCTTCAGCGGTTTCGCCGACTCCAGCAGATCCAGCTCGCAATCGATCGTTCGCGTCGCCCGCAATACGCCCGCCGCCGTGATCGTCAGCCCACGCCGCAATTCCGCCGCATCCGCGCCCGCCAGGTTCAATGCCGTCCGCTGGCCCGCCACCGCCTTCGACTCCGTCTTTCCATGCACCTGCACCGACCGCACACGCAATCGCTTGCCGCCCGGCTGCACCTCCACTTCGTCCTCTTTCTCCACCGATCCCGAAACCAGCGTGCCCGTCACCACCGTCCCGAACCCACGCATCGAAAATGACCGGTCCACCGGCAGCCGCAGCCATCCCGCGGCCGTCTTCTCCGCAACTTGTTCGCCCACCCGCGCCAAAGCCGCCTTCAGATCGTCAATCCCAAGCCCCGTCTTCGAACTCACCGCCACCACCGGCGCGCCTTCTAAAAAGGATCCGGCCACGAACTCCTCCACCTCCAGCCGGACCAGTTCCAGAATCTCCGCATCCACCAGGTCCGCCTTCGTCAGCACCACGATCCCGGCCTTCACCCCCAGCAGCCGGCAGATGTCGAAGTGCTCGCGTGTCTGCGGTTTGATCGATTCATCGGCCGCAATGATCAGCAGCACCACATCCACGCCCACCGCCCCCGCCAGCATGTTCTTGACAAACCGCTCGTGCCCGGGCACATCCACAAACCCCAGCCGCAGCTTGGAACCCAGTTCCAGATGTGCGAATCCAAGGTCTATGGAAATCCCGCGCCGCTTCTCTTCTTCCAGCCGGTCTGTCTCAATGCCGGTGAGCGCGCCTACCAGCGCGGTTTTCCCGTGGTCGATATGGCCCGCCGTGCCGACGATAATGTTTCTCATGCTGTGCGCGGTCCTACTGCTCCTGCTGCCCTCAATCATCTTCGCTTCCGCTCCGCTGCCACAGCAACCCGCTCAGCAGCAACCCCACGAGCAGCCTCAACAAGAAACCCCGGTCTTCCGCACCGGCGTCTCTCTCGTCCGTGTCGACGCCCAAGTCGTATCCGACCGCCGGCCCGTCCAGGGACTCACCAGGCAGGACTTCATCGTCCTCGACAACGGCGATCCCCAGCCCATCGAATACTTCGGCCGCGAGTCCGAACCCATCTGGCTCGTCCTCTTGCTCGATGTCTCGGGCAGCATGACCAGGCGCGTCTCTGAGATTGCCGCGGTCGCCCGCCAGTCCCTCAAAACGCTGAAGCCCGAAGATCAGGTGGCCGTCATGCTGTTCTCTCGCAACACCAAACTCGCCGCGGACTTCTCCGCAAACCCTGAAGACGCCGCCCCCGCCATTCAGCAAGCCGCTCGCGAACGGTCGCTCGGCGCCGGGTCGCGCATCTACGAATCGATCGTCGACGCCGCCAATTACATCAAACTAAAGGCAGCTAACAAGCCCGGCCGCCGCGCCATCGTCATCCTCACCGATAACGAAGGTCTCGCCTACCAGGTGCCGGACCAGATCGTGCTCAACGCCCTGTTCGCCGCCAACACGACCCTCAACGCCATCGTCACCCCGAACGCGAAACCGCCCGCAGCCCTAAAACCCGGCCAGCAGTTCAATCCCGACTTCATCCCGCATGACGTCTTCAAACTCGCCCGCGAAACCGGCGGCGAGGTCCTCAAAGCCCAGAATGCCGGCGAGACGTTCAACGATATGCTCGACCGCCTGCGCACCCGCTACAGCCTCCACTACCGTCCACCTCAACAGACCAAGCCCGGCGCCATCCACACCATCAAGGTCGCGCTGTCGCCCGAAGCCGCCCGCCGCTATCCCAAAGCCGAAGTGCGGGCGCGGTCGGGGTACGTGGTGGACCAATAACCCAGGGCATGTGCAAAAACGCCGCGAATGCGATTTAGTGCGCCCTCTAACTCCGCCAAACCATTCAAAACAAGCAACATCTAACCGAGCCGCGACCGCAAGGGAGCGGTGTTCCGGATTTCTGCACAAAAGCCCGCTGCACACAAGCCCGCGCTCCCATCCCTCCTCAACCCCCGTAAGCGCCGGATTACCCCATCCGAAAGCCCTCCAAACCCAATTCGTCCTTTTGTTTTCGAAACGATGCGGCTAGAATCAACCCATGCCTCGCCCCCGTTCGCAATCTGCGCGTTCGGCAATCCTGGCCGCCACTCAGGCCCTGCTCACCGAAAAAGGCTTCTCCGCCCTTACCATTGAGGGCGTGGCCGCTCGGGCCAATGCCGGGAAAGCCACCATCTACCGCTGGTGGCCCGACCGGGCGACCCTTGCCGCCGAGGCGCTGCTCGGTGGAGCCATCGAACCCATCCCGGTGCCGGACACCGGTAATGCCCGCGAGGACTTCCGCCGTCACATGCAGTTGCTCGCCGTCGCCATGAAACGCGAGTTCGGCCCCCGCCTGCTGACCGCCCTCGCCTGCACCCAGGAAAACAAAGAACTACTGGCGCAATTCCGCGCGAATTTGTGGCGTGTTCTACGGCAAAGCCTGGCCCCCGCTATTCAGCGTGCCGCCGCCCGCCGCGAGATCCGGTCAAACCTCTTCTCCGAAGTAGTCTTCGACCTTCTATATGGACCGGTCATTTTCCGCTTCCTGACCGCCCCGGAGACTCTCACGCCCGACTATGTCGATGCCCTCTGTGACGCAGTCATGGCCGGCATGGCCGCGCCAGGCGTGAATTGACGCTGACGCAACTACTTTTGCAAAAGAATTTTTCGTTCCGAATCAATCACTTAGACGGGAATCTCTAGCACTCTCCGATCGAGTGTGCTAATAATATTCTACGGGCGCGGGTGCCTACCCGAACTAAGAGCCCTAACTACGAAATTTACCATCCACTTAAGTTACTGCTGTTTTCAGGAGGTATCACCCCGATGGCTATCAATATTCGTCCGCTCTACGACCGAATCGTTGTGAAACGGATTGACGAACCCGAGACTGTAAAAGGCGGAATTATCATTCCCGACAGCGCCAAGGAGAAGCCCCAGGAAGCTGAAGTCGTTGCAGTCGGCAACGGCAAGCGCGGGGACGATGGAAAGCTCATCGCCTTGGAAGTCAAGGTGGGCGATCGCATTCTCTTTGGCAAGTACTCCGGCAACGACATCAAGATCGACGGTGAGGAATACCTCATCCTCCGCGAGGACGAGATCTTGGGCGTTCTGGTGAAAGCCTAGTTTTTTACAAGTTCCTAAGAAAGACATATCGAGGAGCCAACAAACATGCCAGCAAAGCAGATTGTTTATAGCGAGAGTTCCCGGCAAGCGATTCTGCGCGGCGTCAATCAATTGGCCGATGCCGTGAAGGTCACGCTCGGTCCGAAGGGCCGCAACGTCGTTCTCGAGAAGAAGTTCGGTGGTCCGACGATCACCAAAGACGGCGTGACGGTCGCCAAGGAAGTTGAACTCAAGGATCCGCTCGAAAATATGGGCGCCCAGATGGTGCGTGAGGTCGCTTCCAAGACCTCCGACGTGGCCGGCGACGGTACCACCACCGCCACCATCCTCGCCCAGTCCATCTTCCGTGAAGGCGTGAAGGCCGTTGCTGCCGGAGCCAACCCGATGGCCCTGAAGCGCGGTATCGAGCAGGCCGTTGAAAAGGTCGTTGACAAGGTCCACAGCCTGTCCAAGCCCGTTTCCGGTGACATGATCGCCCAGGTGGGCACCATCTCCGCCAACGGCGACACCACCATCGGCAACATCATCGCCGAAGCGATGAAGAAGGTCGGCAAGGACGGCGTCATCACCGTCGAAGAATCGAAAACAATGAACACCGAGCTGCAGACCGTTGACGGTATGCAGTTCGATCGCGGCTACCTGTCGCCCTACTTCATCACCGATCCGGACCGGATGGAAGTCGTGCTCGAAGAGCCCTACATCCTGATCCACGAAAAGAAGATCAGCAACATGAAGGACCTGCTGCCGCTGCTCGAGCAGATCGCTCGCGCCGGCCGTCCGCTGCTGATCATTGCGGAAGAAGTGGAAGGCGAAGCCCTTGCCACTCTCGTTGTGAACAAACTGCGTGGCACCCTGAACGCCTGCGCCGTCAAGGCCCCGGGCTTCGGTGATCGCCGCAAGGCCATGCTCGAGGATATCGGCATCCTCACCGGCGGCAAGGCCATCATGGAAGAGACCGGCATTAAGTTGGAAGGCGTCCGCCTCGATGACCTCGGCCGCGCCAAGCGCGTCACCATCGACAAAGACAACACCACCATCGTCGACGGCTCTGGCGTGCAGAAGAGCATCGAGGGCCGCATCAAGCAGCTCCGCGCCCAGATCGACGAGACCACTTCCGACTACGACCGTGAGAAGCTCCAGGAGCGCCTGGCCAAGCTCGCCGGTGGCGTTGCCGTCATTAAAGTCGGCGCCGCGACCGAAACCGAAATGAAGGAGAAGAAGGCCCGCGTTGAGGACGCCCTCCATGCCACCCGCGCTGCGGTGGAAGAAGGTATCGTCCCCGGCGGCGGTGTCGCCCTGCTCCGCGCTGGCATCATTCTCGCCGATTACAAGCTGACCGGTGACGAGCAGATCGGTGTCGACATCGTCCGCCGCGCTTGCGAAGAGCCGGCCCGCCAGATCTCCGGCAACGCTGGTTTCGAAGGCGCCATCGTCGTCGAAAAGGTCCGCTCCGGCGGTGACAACTACGGCTTTAACGCCGCGACCGGCGTCTACGAAGACCTGGTTGAGTCCGGTGTCATCGACCCCACCAAGGTCACCCGCACCGCTCTCCAGAACGCTTCCTCCATCTCCGCGCTCATGCTCACCACCGAAGCCATGATCTGCGAGATCCCCGAAAAGAAGGCCGCTGCCCCCGCCCCCGGCGGTGAGCACGGCGGTATGGATTACTAAACCGCCGCTTAACGCGAGCGTTTCTCCGAAACGAACCCAATTCGGCGGGTCGTGGATCACAAATCCGCGACCCGTTTTTTATTTGTCTGACAGAGCCTCTCGCCTCCCGATCACCATTAGCGATCCTCCACCTCCGCCCTCGGAGCAGGCAACTAGCAACCTTTCTCCCAGCCAGTGCGTACTATTATCGTGGCCCCACGACGCACTGGCTGGTTCGGTTTCCTCTTGCTGATACCCGCCCTCACGGCACAAGACAAAGCCGCACAAGACAAACAGGACGCACCTGTAGTCTTTCGCAGCGATGTTGCGCTCATCCGTGTCGATGCGCAGGTCCTCGATCGCCAGAACCGCGCCATCACCGGACTGACGCGTGACGATTTCGTCCTTCGCGACGAAGGGCAGATCCGCGAAATCCGTAACTTTGCCAGTGAGGACATGCCCGCCGACGTCTTGCTTTTGTTGGACGTGAGCCGTAGCATGCGCCCCCACATCGAGCGCATCGCCAACGCCGCCAACGAAGCCATGCTGGTCCTCGGCAAACAGGATCGCGTCGGCATCATGGTCTTCGATCGCGAAACCCGTGTGCGCCTTCCATTGCAGGACAGCTTCGGTGACGTCGGCCGCGAACTGCACCGCCTGCTCGACCAAGAGCATTTCAACGGCGGCACCGACATCACTCGTGCGCTCTATGACGCTCAGAAATATCTCGCGCGCGGCGCTCGCAGCGGTGCCCGTCGCGCAATCGTAATCGTGACTGATGACCAGACCGAGCGCGATCGCGATGACGATGGTGTTACTTCCGCTTTCTCGCGGTCCGACATCGTACTCAGCGCCATTCTTGCCCCTGACGCGATGGGCAGTTCCCGATTCCCGGGCGGCGGCGGTGGTGGTACTCGCCGTAGCGGCGGAGGTTGGCCCGGCGGCGGAGGCGGCGGCCTGCCCTCGATCATCTTTGGGCCCGGCTATCCTGGCGGCGGTGGCCGGTATCCCGGTGGTGGCTATCCCGGCGGCGGCGGAGGCTACCCAGGTGGTGGTGGCGGCTATCCCCGTGGCGGCGGTCGTTACCCCGGCGGCGGAGGCGGCGGCAACATGGGTTACGGAACCCGCTCCGCCGGCACCGCCGAAATCGCTCAGCGCACCGGTGGCGACAGCTTACAAATCGATGACGCATCCGCTCTCGAAACCACGCTGTCCCGTATCCGGCAGCGCTACGCTTTGCATTACTACATGCCCGATGGCGCTAAACCCTCGCAGGAGCGCAACATCGTCGTTGAACTAAGTGCCGCGGCACGCCGCCGTTACCCCGATGCGCAGGTCCACTCTCGGCGTTTGTACACCACCGGTTCCGATGCTGGCTCCACTGTGTCCACCAACCAGTCCGATCCTCCAGTTGTGGTCGCTTCAGGTTCCGGTCAGTCCTCCACCACCAGTTCCGGCGACAGCGCCGACGAGACGCCTCGACTGAAACGCCGGCGTCCCATGGTCGACGAACCATCCGGCTCGCGTACCGGACCGTCCTCGAGTTCTCAATCGCAAGGCGGCTGGCGCCGTTCCACCGACCCTGAGCCGTCCACGGCCCCGGCCGCCGGCGCTCCGTCATCGCCGCAGCAGACCGCCCAACCCTCCGGCGACGCTCCCCGCAAGTCCGGCGGATGGCGTCAGGCTACGCCCGAAGATACGAAGCCCTAGAGTCGCCTGTTTGGCTACGTTTGTAAACGCCAAGTATACGAACAGATATACGAAAATATCTGTACATGATCGTTCGGCTCTTTCTTCCACTTCTCACGGCAGGGCTGCTCGCCGCGCAAATCAAGAGCATCGGTCAGGGTCCGCTCAAAGGCTCCGCGCAAGCCGTCGTCGTCACGTCTCGGCATTTGGCCCACACCGCCCAGTTCGTTGGAAACGATCCGGCCGCGGTTCTCAGTCAAGCCGATCAGGCGCTTCGCCAAGCCGGCTCAAGTCTCAGCCGAGCGGTCAAACTGAACATCGTCGTCGCCGGCGCGGACGTCACCGCAAAGGTCGAACAAGTGCTCGCCGAGCGGTATCCGGACGCCTCCAAAGCTCCCGCCGTCAGTCTCGTTGCCGGATCGTTGCCCGGCGCCGGCGCCGCATTCGCCGTGGATGTTGTTGCAATTACAGCTCGAACAGCCAAGCGTAATCCTCAAGTAGCAGTCCTTCCCGCAGGTCCTCGCGCTTACATCTCCGGCCAGTCGGCGAACGGCACGCTCGAGAAAGCCACCCGCGAAACACTCGACAAACTGAAAGCCAATCTAGCCTTTCTTGGACTCTCTTTGAGCGACGTAATCCAGGTGAAATCCTTCGTTGACCCCATCGCTTCTGTTCCCGACGTGCGCCGCTCGATCGACGAATACTTCGGCCCGCAACCCCCTCCACAGGTATTCGTCGAATGGACCTCCAAAGGCCGCATCGAGATCGAGCTAATCGCCGCCATCCCTTCCAAAGCAACTCCGGCCTCTTTGATCGAGCATCTCTGGCCGCCCGAAGAGAAGCCGTCCCCCGTCTTCTGCCGCATGGTTCGCCTCGCTTCTCCTACCACCATCTACACCTCGGGACTGTTTGGCTCCGAAGGCCCCGCAGACAAACAGATACGCGATATCTTCGCTTCGCTTGACGCGATCCTTCGTCAAACATCGGGTGATCTACGCCATCTCGCCAAAGCGACCTATTACGTCGCCGACGATGAGGCTAGCCGCAAACTCAACGACATCCGCCCCGAGTTCTACGACCCCAAGCACCCGCCTGCCGCATCCAAAGCCGGCGTCAAGGCCACCGGACTCCCCGGCCGCACCGTCACCCTCGACATCATCGCTGTTCCCGTCCGCTAATCGCGGAAGTACTAAAGTGCTCCTGCCTTTCAGCCGATAGTCAGGCAGGGAGGCACTCTGCACCTGTTACGCCGCATCGCGTCGCCGTCGCTCTCGGACTTCTTGTTTATCGCGGTCCTCGGCTGGCTATTCCTGTCGAGCCCCGATGGCTGGAGCCGTCTGCTCCTGGATGGCGACACCGGCTGGCACATTCGTACCGGCGACTTTATCCTCGACCACCGCCAGATCCCGTACCGGGACATCTTCTCGTTCTCGAAGCCGGGTGAACCCTGGTTTGCCTGGGAGTGGGGGGCCGATGTCCTCTTCGCTACGCTGGTCCGGTTGGCCGGGCTCAAAGGACTGGTTCTTTTCTGCGGCGCCTTGATCGCTCTATACGTTACTTTCGTACTGCGCTGGTCAGTCGGCGTAGGCGCTAACGCATTGATTGCGCTTGCTCTAACGCTGCTCGCCATGGGAGCTAGCACGGTTCATTACCTCGCACGGCCCCATCTGTTCACGTTAATGCTTCTGCCTCTTGCCCTGTATCTCCTCGAACGTGGGCGCCATCTGTGGGTGCTCGTCCCCCTGATGGTTCTCTGGACGAATCTGCATGGCGGCTTCGCTGGTTTCCTCGCCTGTTTCGGCTTGTGGGTTCTGGGTCATCCGTCATTCCGCCTCGCATTCTGGTTCTCCCTCTGCTCGTTGTCGACACTCATCAACCCCTACGGCTATCACCTGCACCAACACATGTGGAGCTATCTCCAGTCAGACTGGATTCGCGAGGTCGTCCTCGAATTCAGGTCCCCATCGTTTCGAACGGAAAATATCTTCCAGTACGAGTTTCTTCTCGTGCTTGGCCTTATGGCCGCGGCCTCATGCCTCACCCGCCGCCGCTATGGCCATTGCCTCTGGATTCTGTTTTGGGCCCACCAGTCGTTGTCGTCGGCCCGGCACATTACCATCTACGTCTCGGTCGCCGTACCGGTCATTGCGGTTGAACTGACTGCCCTTTGGGATCGTTTCCTCCAATCGCAGCTTTCGACGTCCACGCCGATGATTCTGAACCGGATCGCCGCCGATCTCGCGCCGCAGTTCCGCCGGATCAGTGTGATCGCCTTCGCCGCCGTCGCCCTCCTCGGCATCATCCCGCAGCAGTGGCCCTCCGATTTCCCGAAATTCCGCTTCCCGGTTGCCGCCGTCGATCGTTATTCCGACCGCATCCGTTCGGCTCGCCTACTCACGATGGACCAGTGGGCTGACTACCTCATCTACCGCTTCCATCCGTCCGTCAAAGTCTTCTTCGACGGCCGCAGCGACTTCTACGGGCAAACGATTGGCGATGATTACATCCGTGTATCGGCCGGACACGCCTCCTGGCGTTCCATTCTCGACCGGCATCAGTTCAACCTCATCCTCATCCCGCCCGATTGGGCGCTGGCCAGTTTGCTTAAGCTCGACCCGGCATGGTCGCTGATCTCTGAAGATTCAACCGCTCTTCTCTTCACCCGTCTTTCTCCTCCGCGGATTGCTTCCGCCGAAAATCCTTCTTCGAGTCTAATGAAATCCTCCAACCCCGCCGAACTTTCTAAGGGAGCCCTGACGAACATGGCACCGGAGGCATCGAATGCGCGACCTGAATCCCCTCTCTCGAAAGCGGAGCGCCTATGAATGATCTTTGGCATCTTCAGATCCTCGTTGCGGTGACGCTAGGCTTGGCCGCGTCCGCCGAAGATCTGTTCCGGCGCACTATTTCCAACTACTGGTCGCTTTCGGCGTTGGTTGCTGGAATCGTCCTGCATGCCTGGCATTTCGGCTGGCGTGGGCTCGTAAGCGCCCTCGCGGGCGCTGTCGCGGGTTTTGCGGTTTTTCTCGTGTTTTATCTGCTCGGCGGAATGGGAGGAGGCGACATCAAGTTGATGGCGGGGTTCGGCAGTCTGGTCGGGATCTCTCAACTCCTGGTGTTTGCTTTCTGGACAGCACTGGTTGGTGGCTTCGTCGCCGCTCTCGTGCTGGCCGTGAACTCTTTCCTTCGCACCGCCAACAAGCGTCCCAGCATCCCGTACGCGCCGGCGATTGCTGCTGGTGTGTGCTTAGCGCTGGTTTCTGCTTGAGGTGAGAAAGAGGTTATAGGTATGGATCGGCGTTTTCTGACTGTTCTCGGGGTGAGCTTGGTTTTTGCTCTCCTCGTATCGAGCATCTTCTACCAGATGTCCTCCCGTGCGGCTGTTCCTGAGAAAAAGGCCGAACCGGTCGATACTCAGGATGTCGTCGTGGCTGCTAAGCCCCTGTCTGTCGGTGTCACTGTCAAGCCCGACGACGTCAAGGTCGTGAAAGTACACGGCTCGGGGTTCCCCAAAGGCGCATTCCACAAGCCCGAAGAGGTCATCGACCGCCCGGTGATGAGTAACATCCTCCTCGACGAGCCCATCCTCGAAGGTCGCCTTGCCACTCGTGGTAGCGGTTTTGGGCTAGCCCCGATCATCCCCGTCGGCATGCGTGCCGTCTCGGTGCGGGTGAACGAAGTTGTTGGTGTCGCCGGCTTTGTCTTGCCGGGCATGCACGTCGATGTACTGGTTACTGGGCGTCCTCCCACCGAGGGGGCCGCCACCATGACGACCACTGCCCTTCAAGACATCACCGTCCTCAGCGCCGGTCAAACCATGCAAGCCGATCCGCGCGGTCAGGCCATCAATGCTCCGGTCGTCACCTTGCTGGTAACCCCCGAGCAAGCCGAGACTCTGACTCTCGCCGGCACCGAATCGCGCATCCAACTCGTCCTGCGCAATGGCGCCGATAAGGCTGTCACCTCTACGCCGGGCCGCCGCATCCATGAACTTTACAACCTCAAGCCCGAACGCCCCAGCGGTAGCGCTCGCCTGGCTGACGGCGAACTGGAAGACGCGCCTCGCCGTCCCAAACCGCGGCCCGTTGCGGTCGCCCTGGCGCCGGTTGTCCCTCCGCCCGTGGTGGCGCCGCCATCCGTGCCGGATCAGATCGTGATCATTCGGGGCAATCAGAAAACCGTAGAAGTCGTGAATAACGTTCGGAGGGGCCAATGATTACCCGCCTCGCAGTATTGTTCGTGTGCCCGTTCCTCGTCGGTGCGGAAACCGCAATTGAAGAGCTTCGGATGACGGTCGGAAAGAGCATCGTGCTCGACTACCCGGCCGATGTCACTCGCATCTCCACCAGCAACCCCGACATGGTCGACGCCGTTGCTGTCTCCACCCGTGAGATCCTCCTTCACGGCAAAGCCCACGGTAGTTCGACCATCGTCATTTGGTCGAAGTCCGGCCAGCGTACCTTCTACAACGTATCCGTAGAACACAATCTGGAGCCCATTCGCAAGATTCTCAAAGAAACGTTTCCCGACGAGCAAATCGGGGTCCGTTCAGCCCGTGATTCCGTCACCTTGAGCGGTACCGTCACTTCCCAGGCGATCGCCGACCGTGCCACTGCGCTCACGGCCTCGCTTGCGAAAACGGTCGTAAACAACCTCCAAATCCGCCCCGCGCTCGTCGACAAACAAATCCTGCTGCGCGTGAAGTTTGCCGAAGTCGACCGCAACTATTCGCAGCAATTCGCGGTCAACCTCATCTCAACCGGCGCTCTGAACACACCGGGAACCGTCAGTACCGGCCAAACGAGCGGCGCCAAACCGTCGAATCTCAGCGGCGTCATCGGCGGAGCCGTTGCTGGAACGTCGAGTGAGTTCTCACTGAGCGATGCTCTGAACATCTTTGCGTTCCGGCCCGACCTGAATCTCGCTTCAACCGTTCGCGCCTTGCAAAGCCGCGGCGCTCTGCAAATCCTGGCGGAACCTAACCTCGTAACAACAAATGGCAAAGAGGCCAGCTTCCTGGTTGGCGGCGAATTCCCCGTGCCTATCCTGCAAGGTGGCTCCAATTCAGGCGCCGTCACCATTCAGTTCCGCGAATTTGGCATCCGTCTCTCCTTCAACCCTCTTCTCACGCCAAACAAGACCCTCAAAATGTATGTCAAGCCCGAGGTGTCGTCCATCGATATTGCCAACGCGGTCACCGTCAGCGGGTTCCGCATCCCCGCTTTGTCGACCCGCCGCATTGAGTCCAACATAGAATTAGCGCCCGGCCAGAGCTTTGTCATCGGCGGCTTGATTGATAACCGTGCTGACGAATCCTTTGCCAGGATTCCTGGCTTGTCATCCATCCCGCTTCTTGGCGTCATTTTCCGCAGCCGGATTGAGAACCGCGCAAAAACCGAACTGGTCGTCATGGTTACCCCGGAAATCGTGGACCCGCTTCAACCGGGGGACCCTAGTCCCGTGCCCCAGATGCCGATGCGATTCCTTGCGCCCAGGGACGTTCCGGCGACCGCCAAACCCGTCAAATCGGGCTCGGCTTCTAAGCCGGGCAAATCCAAGGAATCGGCGAGTGTATCCCAGCCCAAACAGCGGATGGTGGCCAAACCCTAATCGCCTTTCTCGAGCGAAGAGACGGTATGCATCCGAATCGTCCAGGTCGCGATCAGGCGCTCACCGCGCTTCTGATCGCGCCCGACAGAAAACTCGCGCAGCAACTCGTCGCAGCTTTGCACGAGACCAGGTCGTTCCAATTACTTGCCGAACTCAAGGCATACCCGTCGCTGAACACGTTGGAAATACGCCTCCGCCAACTCAAGCCAGACGTTGTTCTCATCGAGACTGCCACGAATTTTGCGTCGGCCGCGGAATTAGTGCGCTTTGTTTGTAGTTGGCGTCCGGTCACACCCGTAATCGGCGTCCATCACTCTAACGATAGTGCCGCCGTCATTTCTGTCTTGCGGGCTGGAGCCAGTGAATTCCTTTCCCCACCCTTTGAGGCCGGGTCGCAACGCGAGGCGGCTAATCGAGTCCGCCGCCTGCGTCAGCCCGACCAGGAAGTCTCGACGGAACTGGGCCACGTCATTAGCTTCTCCTCGGCCAAGCCCGGAGCGGGAAGCTCCACCATTGCCGCTCATACCGCACACGCCCTGCGCAAGTTGACCGGCGCGAAAGTGCTCCTCATCGACTTTGATTTACAGGGCGGAACCATCGGTTTCTACCTGAAACTGCAGGCTGCCTATTCCGTGGTGGATGCCCTTCAGCAGGCCGAGCGGCTCGACCCCAGCCTCTGGTCCGCCTTGACTATCCCCAGCGGCGGCATCGATGTCCTGCCGGCGCCCGAACTTCCCTTTAACGACCCCATCGACCAGCCACGGTTGAATGAATTAATCGAGCACGCTCGCCGTTTGTACGACTGGATCATTCTCGATACACCCACCATTTTCCACAGGAGTAGCCTGCTGTCGCTTTCTGAGGCTGACAACTCCTTCCTCGTTTCGACCAGCGATTTGGCCAGCTTGCACGTGGCCCGTCGCGCGGTGCAAATGCTCGAGCAACTTGGTTTTGCACGGGAGCGCTACCAGGTCGTGATCAACCGTTTGGGCAAGAAGGATAGCCTCGCTTCAACCGACCTCAGCCGCATTTTTCAATGTGCGGTTCCTGTGTGTATTCCGAACGATTACTTCACTTTGCATCGTGTCATCTCCCTCGGACAGCCGCTGGTCTCCGATTGTGACCTCGGCCGGGCCATCGCGTCGCTTGCGTCGCATATTTCGGGCCGTGCGGAAGCGGAGCGGTCGAATCAGCCCGCATCGGGCGCCGACTCCCGAATTCCTGTCGGCCGCACTCTAGAGGAACGCGCCTGATCCGCCGATAGAAAAGTATGCTGCCAAATCTCGATCAACGCTTCTCTCCCGGTCAGAACCAGCCGAATTGGGAACAGCGCTTGATGAGGAACTCGGCCCGCGGAAAAGGTTCGCTCAAACCCGAATATCAGGAACTGAAGTTCACGCTGCACCGCAAGTTGTTGGACAAGATCAATCTCGAAGCGCTAGCCACCATCGATAACCAGCGCGTTCGTGGCGAAGTCCGCAATGCTCTGATGCAATTGATCGATGGCGAGCCGACCCTGCTCAGCTCGGTTGAAAAGCAACAGATCTGCGACGAGGTGCTCGATGAAGTGTTCGGCTTGGGCCCTCTCGAGCCTTTGCTTCAAGACCCGACAATTTCCGACATTCTGGTCAACACGCACAAGCAGATCTACATCGAACGCCGTGGCGTTCTGGAATCGACCAACGTAAGCTTTCGCGACGACGCCCACCTCATCCGGATCATCGACAAGATCGTCTCCCAGGTCGGCCGCCGCATCGACGAATCCACACCCATGGTGGATGCCCGTTTGCTCGACGGCTCTCGTGTCAACGCCATCATACCCCCACTGGCTGTCGACGGCCCGCTGCTCTCCATCCGCCGCTTCAGTGTCGATAAGCTCATGCCGGCGGACCTTGTCGACCGCCGGGCTATGACCCCCGGAATGATGGAATTGCTGGAAGCAGCGGTTAAAGCGCGCTTGAACATCATCATCTCCGGCGGTACCGGATCCGGTAAAACAACGCTCCTTAATGGCTTGTCCTCGTTTATTAACCCCAAAGAACGAATCGTCACCATTGAAGACGCAGCCGAACTGCAATTGAAGCAGCCGCACGTGGCGCGCCTTGAAACGCGTCCCCCGAACCTCGAAGGTCACGGAGCCGTTCGTCAGCGCGAACTGTTGATCAATTCCTTGCGTATGCGCCCCGACCGCATCGTGGTCGGCGAGTGCCGCGGCGAAGAAGCTCTCGACATGTTGCAGGCCATGAACACAGGTCACGATGGTTCGCTCACAACCATCCACGCGAACTCGCCGCGTGACGCCGTGTCCCGTCTGGAAGTGATGGTATCTCTTGCAAATTCAAACATGCAGTTGGTGAGCATACGTCAGCAGATTGCCGGCGCTGTTCATCTCCTCGTGCAGGCCGCTCGCTTAAGCGATGGGTCGCGCCGGGTAATCAGCATCACTGAGGTCACGGGGATGGAAGGTGAAGTCGTGACCTTACAAGACATTTTCGTGTTCGAAAAACGAGGTCTGACGCCGGACGGAAGGGTGGTAGGCCGCTTCGCGGCGACAGGTATACGTCCGAAATTCTATGAGAAGTTGCTGGCTGCCGGAATCCGGCTACGGCCCGACTTGTTCGACGAGGTTGTAGAGATCTGAAGGTGCTCCTATGACCGGCTTGCTCGCTATCTTTCTTCTCGTCTGGTTTGGATCCGTCTGCATCTATTGGCTCACCACGCGATACTTTCGCCAGAGTGACGTCAATCGGATGCGCGATCGCATCACTGAGGGTCCGTCGTCGAAGAAAGAGAAAAAAGCCAAGGTCGCCTCGAATTCGCCCCAACTGCTCGCATCGGAAGACGTCAAGACAGGCCGGGTCGTGCTGCGTGTGCTGCGGCGCTTTGAGCTGAACAGCCGCCTCGAGCGTCTTGTTGATCAGTCCGGTTTGAAGTGGCGGCCCGCACGCGTGGTCCACACCTGTTTGGCGCTGTTCATCGCGGGCGCAGTCATAGCGCGCTGGTGTTCCATACCCTACGTGAGCGCTCAACTCGGCATCGGGCTGTTCGTCGGAATGCTGCCGGTTCTCTACATCTACCGCGTTCGAAACCGGCGTCTGTTCAAGTTCGAAGAGCAGTTTCCCGAAAGCCTTGAGTTCGTTGCCCGCTCCATGCGGGCGGGACATGCGTTTTCGGTGTCTCTCGAAATGATTTACCGCGAATTTCAGGAACCCCTTGCCGGCGAAATGAAGCGCACCTTTGAGGAACACAATCTTGGCATGCCGCTCGACCAGGCGCTGTTGAAACTCGCCCAGCGCGTTCCGTCGCTTGATGTTCACTTCTTCGTGTCCGCGGTGCTGCTGCAAAAGCGAACAGGCGGCAACCTGGCCGAAATCCTCGATAAGCTCGCCTACCTGATCCGCGAACGTTTTAAGCTGCGTGGCAAAATTCGGGCAATCAGCGCTCACGGTCGAATGACTGGCATGGCGCTCACGACCATTCCCCTTGCTGTAGCGACCATCATGTTCTACGTCAATCCTGGCTACGTTGGTTTCTTCATCGAAAGCAGTACGGGAAACATCATGGCCGGAGCGGCCGTGGGCTTGCAGGTGCTCGGTTACCTAATCATTCGGAAAATTGTGTCGATAGAGGTCTGAGATGGCCATACTTGGTGCCGCTGCGTTGTTTGTGCTGATCGCCATAATGGGCGCCGTTATCGGCCTGCGTGTCTGGGTCCGCCCGCAAGAGGCCATTGAGCGTGTCACTGGCACGGTGCCGACTCACGAGGAGTTACCCGTCCACCCAAGCCTCGTCTTCCACGACTTGGTCAAGAAACTCGGCAACGTGATGCCGGTGAATCCAAAAGATGCCGGCGTCATTCAACGCCGGATGATTCGGGCCGGCATCCGCAACGAAAACGCCATGAAGATCTTTTATGGCTCGAAGATACTTCTGGCCGTCATCTTTCCCATTGTCATGGTTCTCGCGGTCGCGAAATCCGAAGCCGATCCGGCAAACAAGGTCATGGCAATTCTCGCTGCGGCTGCCGCCGGATTCTTCGGTCCGAACGAATACATCAACATCAAAGCGAGACGCCGGCAGAAAGAGATCCGCCGCGGGTTGCCAAACTCGCTTGACCTGCTGGTCGTGTGCGTTGAGAGCGGCCTTGGTCTCGATCAGGCGATGGTCCAGGTCGCCAAAGACCTGGAGCAAGCTCACCCCGAAATCAGCGAAGAGTTTGCGCTGGTTAACTTCGAACTGAAGGCCGGCAAAAGGCGCATCGACTCGTTGCGCAACCTCGCCGAGCGCACCAATGTAGATGACCTCAAGAAGTTGGTGGCTGTCCTGATTCAGGCTGACCGCTTTGGTACTGGAGTCGCCCAAAGCTTGCGTGCTCACTCGGACTTTATGCGCGTCCAGGCCCGGCAAGTCGCCGAAGAGAAGGCCGCAAAGTTGGGTGTGAAACTCGTTTTCCCGATCTTCTTCTGTATTTTGCCGTCATTGTTCGTGGTGACGGTTGGCCCCATGGTGGTGAGAATTATTAATGACTTGCTGCCAATGATGAACAGTATCTAGCACCCTCACGGGTTTTAAGGAGAGCTTCAATGGATTCTTCGATTATCCGCATCGTATGCACCGTTATCGCCGTTATGCTTCTCGGTGTTATCGTCCTCCGGCGCAAGAAGAGCGCTGAATAACTGTCACCCGCGCCGTTGGGACATGAATTGTTTTGCGTCCGGAAAGCGCCCATCCGCCCGGCGGGACGTGTCCTGGCCGGGAGGTGTTGGAGCAGTTTTCAGGAGAATTGAAATGGGAAGTTACTGTCAGAAGCGAATCTGCACGCTTACCGTGCTGACGATCGTCCTCGCCGCGTGGGTTGTACCCTCCCACGCGGCCAGTTTTGGCAAGGTGATCGCAATCGGAGGCCATGCCTCCGACATTGCGCTCGATGAACCTCGCGGTGTCTTGTACCTGGCCAACCTCACCGCGAACCGGATCGACGTCGTCTCGCTAGGTGATGGCGTCCTGCAAACGTCGTTCAACGTCGGTGGGCAACCCGCTTCCGTGGCGGTTTCTCCTTCGGGTGAATTCCTGCTGGTAGGACATTACGGTAACTTTACGGCGCCGAACACCGCAACAAACGGCCTTACGCTCATCAACCTCAACACTAGGGCCCGGTCAACGATGGCGTTGTCCTCGCCTGTTTTGGGTGTCGCCTTCGGCAACGACGGCCAGGCACTGGTCGTTACCAGCACGGAGTTCCATCGTCTCGACCCCGCCGAATCCACGCTTCAACGCATCGACACCGTTGCGAACGTCACCGCCAAAACACTTCCGGTTCCCACTGCTAATCAACCTCCGGATATTACTAATGCGTCAGTGGTGGCGTCGGCAGACGGTAGCGTCATTTACGGGCTCGCCGGATCGACGGGTACCTTCACATTTCGGTACAACGTTGCAGACCGGCAGGTCGGACCTGGCGGTATCGTGCTCGCCTCCGGCGTGTTGGGGCCGCGTACAGTAAGTATCAACCGCGATGGGTCGCGTGTTATCGCCGGCTGGGTGATGATCGACGAATTTGGAACCTTTATTAATTATTTCAAAGCAAAAACAAATCAATTCAGCATTGGCAGTTCGGCTATCGATTCATCGCGCGGCATCGTGTACGCTCAGATACCCGAAAAAGTCGGAGAATCGCCGGTCCTCCAAATACTCGATTCCGACAATCTCGCCGTAATCGAGAAGTTGAAGCTTCCGGAGAATCTGACAGGCAAGAGTCTGCTTTCCGCTGATGGCTCCGTCATGTACTCCGTTTCTGAAAGTGGCGCGATCATTCTTCCGGTTGGATCGTTGCGACAGCACGCACGGCTCGTTGCGGGCCAGGAAGACGTGGTCTTCCGTGCCAACTATTGCGACAAACGAACTCTAACGCAAGAGTTTGACCTGCTCGATCCGGGTGGAAACCGAACCGCCTTTTCGATCAAGTCAACCAATGCCGGAGTGACTGTGCAACCTGCCTCGGGTACTACCCCAGCTCGCATTCGGGTCACAGTCGACCCACAGGCCTTTGCCGGCCAAAAAGGTACCGTCGCCGTGCCGTTGACAGTCGACTCGGCCAGTGCCGTCAATGTGACTGCGCCGGTACGTGTGCTGGTGAATCTTCGGGAGCCGGACCAACGAGGAACGTTTGTCAACGTGCCCGGCACCTTGACAGACATCCGCGTCGACAACGAACGAAACCGCTTTTATGTGCTGCGGCAAGACCGAAACCAAGTCCTGGTCTTTGATGCAGCGACAAACACATCTATCGCTACGCTGAAGACCTATAACTCCCCCACCAGCCTCGCCGTCACGATGGATGGGCGCTACCTCCTGGTTGGCCATGACGGTGCCCAGGTTGCTGCCGTATTTGATCTCGACACCCTGGAACGGCAACCCTATATCTCCACCGAAGCAGGCGCCGGCAATGAGGCGCGGTCGATCGCCGTGGCTGCTGATGCGATTCTTGCCGCTGCCGTTGACTACCAGGGCAAAGGCCACGTGATCCGGCTCGATATGAACTCCCGTCGTAGCTATCAGTACCCGACCTTAGGCGTGTACGCAAACGACATCAGCCCCAACACCGTGGCAGCCGGTTCACAAAGCGGATCATCGGTCCTCTTTGCCTCGGCGGAAGGAGGCCTTCTTCTCTACTCCGCCACCGCGGGCACTTTCACTGTCTCCCGCAAAGAAACAACTGCTCTGACAGGCGCGTATGCGGCCTCGAACGTCGATACGTTTCTGGTAGGGAACAATTATCTGAACGCCACATTAGTCCCCACGGCCCGGCTGGATGCAAGCACAGCGGTAAGTTCCGGCTTTGTATTCGTCGAAAATACCGGTGTACGCACACTAGCCACGGCCGCATCGGATCCGGGAGTGGTGCAACGCCTCGATCTCACAAACGGCGCGGCGGTGCTCAGAAGTGCTCGTACGATTGAAGCACCGCTGGCGCCCACCACCCAAACGGCTTTCACGCGTACCTTGGGCTATGTCTCGTCAACCAAAAACCTCATCAGCCTGTCCATATCGGGCTTCCTTGTATTGCCGTGGCCCTATGACGAAAACACCGCCCCGCCTCTGTTGAGCCGGATCGTCAGTGCGGCAGATCAAAGCTCTTCCCTGGCGCCAGGAAGTTTGGTCACCATTTGGGGCGAGAACCTGAGCCCGGTGAACGAAGCCACCCGGGAACTGCCTCTCCCCACGGCTCTTGGCGAGAGTTGTCTTCTCGTAAATGGCGCCCCCGTGCCGATGTTGTTTGTGTCCCCTACGCAGATCAACGCGCAACTGCCTTACTCGATTCAAGGCAACGCAACCCTTGTTCTCAGGACGCCGGCGGGCATCAGCGACAACTTGAACGTAGTTCTAAAGACGGCTGCGCCGGCCATCTTCCGCATGCCGGTTACTGGACTTGGAACCAACATCGCAGCGATCGTTCGGGCAAAGAACGGCGAGTTGGTCAGTCTTTCCAATCCCATTCATCGCGGCGACAGCGTAGTGATATTCCTTGCGGGTATGGGCCGCACGACCCCCGCGATAGAAGCGGGCATTGCTGCGCCTTCGTCCCCTCGCCCGGCGGCAACCGTTCAACCGGTAGTAACTCTCGGCGGCACACCCATTGAAGTTGGCTTTGCCGGCTTGGCGCCAGGCCAGGTCGGTATCTACCAGATAGAAGCCACCGTCCCGGGCTTCGCTCCACTCGGGGTCGAGGTCCCTCTGGTTGTCGTTCAGGGCGGCGAGCAGAGCGCGGCGTCTGTTCGCGTCGTCGATAAGTAAACAATTCTCGTTTCGGAGTTCTCAAATGTACAGCCAGAAGGCGATCATTCGATGCACGCTGCTCGTCGTAGCAGTCGCGTTTGCCGCGGTGCCGGCCGTCGCGCAGCAGTGGGAAGTTGGTGGTTCAGCGGGTGGCTCGTTCTACGTCGATCAAGCAGTCGCGGCCGGCGCCGCCTCCGGCAGCATCGGGTTTCGACCGGGCTTCGCGGTCGGTGGTTGGATCGGCCATAAGGCCGAAGGGCGTCTGGGCGGCGAAATCCGCTACCTTTTCCAGAAAAACGATATCCGCCTCGCATCGGGTGGCGCCACCTACGCATTTGCCTCCCAATCGCATCTGATCCACTACGATTTGATTGTTCACTTAAACCAGCGTGAAGATCGGGTGCGGCCTTTCCTCGCCATTGGCGGAGGCATGAAGGGCTACATCGGTACCGGTGCGGAACGCGCGGTCCAGCCGCTGAACAACCTCGCCGTATTGACTGCGACCAAACAGTGGCAGCCCATGCTCAGCCTTGGCGGCGGTGTCTCGTGGACCGTTGGCTCGCGGGTCGTGCTGCGTGCCGAAGTACGCGACTACGTCACGCCCGTTCCAAAGAACGTGATTCTGCCCGCGCCTGGAGCGTCGGTCAGCGGCTGGGTTCACGACATCGTGCCCATGTTTGGAGTCAGCTACATTCTTCAGTAACAGATCTCACTCGATCGCCTGGCAGGGGCCCGTTCGAAACACGGGCTCCCTGCCGAACTACGCCGCTATCTGCCATCCGTTCTCACCCGTGCCCGAGGGGAGAATTTACATCCCTAACAACGGATGCGCCCGTATAGTGAAGAAGGATGTCTCGATGGTTGCTCCTAAGTTGTTGCATCGCAGTTCTAAGCGCATATTCCTTTGCGTTCGGAGCGCAGACAAACGCGCCGAATACCTATGTCGGTAGCAACGTTTGTAAGGCGTGCCACCCCAACATTTGGCTCACCTTCCCGCGCAACGCTCACTTTCAAAGTATTGCGATCGCCAAGCAACCACCGGAGTTGACGGGCTGTGAGGGTTGCCACGGACCTGGCAAGGCCCACGTCGATGCCAAGGGCGGCAAGGCGACCATCCGCGCGTTCTCCGTCATGTCGCAGAAGGAAGCTCTCGAAGCCTGCCTCAAATGCCACACCAAAGACATCGCGCGAACTGAAATTCGCCGCTCGTCCCACACGCAGTCGAACATCGTCTGCTCCAATTGCCACTCCATCCACAAAGCCGCGACACCCAAACTTCTGCTCGCGAAACGGCAAACCGAGCTTTGCTACGGCTGCCACACCAACGTCCGCAGCCAGTTCGCGATGCCTTTCAAGCACCGCGTCAACGAGGGTGCAATTCAGTGCAGCGATTGCCACAACCCCCACGGCGCCCCGGCGCCCGCGTGGAAGATGGGCGCTCGCCCGCGTATGGTGCAAACGGCGGCCGACGGGGAACAGCCCTGCCTGCGTTGTCACGTCGACAAGCGCGGTCCCTTTGTGTTTGAGCATACGGCTGTTCGCGTCGACGGCTGCGAAACCTGTCATAACCCGCACGGATCGACAAATGCGCGCCTGCTGAAGCGCCCGGTCGTATTTACGATGTGCCTGGAATGTCACAACGGCGCCGGTAACTTCGGCCGCTCCGGCGAAGGAATTCCGACTCAATCCGCGTCGCACAATATGGCCGACCCCAAGTTCCGCAATTGCACTACCTGCCACGTGCGGATTCACGGCTCCAATGCCGACCCTCAGTTCTTAAGGTGACGGAGAGCCGCGATGCGTAAATTACTGATCCTGTCTTCCCTTTCGGTCGCCCAACTGCTGGCTCAGCCCGTCGTCGCGCCGACAGACGAACCCGTAGGCGCCGTCCGCGGCGAGAATGTCTCCGGCTACAACATCACGAACTCGTTTGAGACCGGCTACCGCTTTCACGAAACCGGCGGCAACGCCTTGCGCTACCGCAGTGATATCAATTTCGGCAACGGCCTGCGCCTGCTCGGCTCCACCCTCACCGTGAACTCGCGCGACGGCAAGGGCAAGCTGTTTGACGAAATCGTCCTCACCACGCAAGGATTAGGAAACGACCCCTACGAATTCGCGAACCTTCGCATTCAGCGCAACAAGATCTACCGCTACGACATGTTATGGCGGACAAACGACTACTTCAATCCCGGACTCACCACCGGCACCCTCGGCGGCCACCTCCTCAACACCCGCCGCCAGATGCAGGACCACGATTTCAGCCTCTTCCCGCAGTCGCGCCTTCGCTTCTTTGCGGGAACCAGTTTCGTCACGCAAACAGGCCCCGGACTCACCTCCGTTCAATTGTTCGACACCCGCGGCGACGAGTTCCCCCTCTTTGGCAACATCGACCGGCGCTTCCGCGAACTCCGCGCCGGAGCCGAGCTTCGTCTGGCTGGCTTCCGGTTCCTCGCCATGCAGGGATGGCAGCGCTTCGAAGAATCGACCGCCTACACTCTCCAGGCGGCCTCAGCCGGTGCGAACCCGCTCGACAACACCACCCTGTCCCAATCCCAGCGCACGGAACCATATTCCGGCAGCACGCCTTTCTGGCGCTTCAATCTCCTGCACGACCGTAAGTCGTGGTACTCGGTCGGTGCGCGTTTCTACTACGCCGGCAGCCGGCGGACTTTTACCTATGACGAACTCTCCAGCGGAACCGACCGGCTCGGCAACTCCCGCGCCCGCCAGATCCTCGTCGCCGGGTCGGGACGGCGCCCGCTCTCCTACGGCACGCTTACGCTCAGCCTCTTCCCGTCCGACCGTGTGACCATCACCAATCACACCGCCTTCCAGCAGGTGCAAATGGACGGCGACAACCTCTACCGCGAAATCAATAACTCGACCCAGGGCCTGTCCATCTTCCGCTTCAACTACCTTGGCATTCGCACCTTCGTCAATTCGACCGACGCGACCTTCCAGGCGCAAAAGTGGCTCTCCCTGTATGGTGGATTCCACTACTCCGATCGCCGCATCCGCTCCCGCGAGGCCGAACGGATTGCATCTTCCACCGATACCGAAGCGTTCGAGCAAAGCAACACCCTCAAATCCGGGCTCGCCGGCGTGCGCATGTCCTTCCTGAAGAGCATCACCTTCAACCTCGATGGTGAGCTCGGCCGGGCAGACCGCCCCATCTTCCCCCTGTCCGATCGCAACTATCACGCCGTCCGCTCACGCCTGCAATACAAAACGAAATCGTTTGTAATCGGTGCGGGCATGCGCACTTTCTACAACACCAATTCCATCTCTCTCTTCGTCCACAGCTCGCGCTCCCGCAACTATAACGCCGATCTTTCCTGGACCCCCCGCCATTGGTTCTCCCTCGACACCGGCTACGCCAAGATCCACGTCGACTCCGCCACCGCGCTTTCCTACTTCGCCGCCGGACAGAACATCACCGGAGACCAGAGCATCTACGTAAGTAATCTTCATACGGTCAACTTAGGTACTCGCCTGAGTCTCCGCAAGCGCGTTGACCTGTATCTTGGTTATAGCCGGGTGCAGGACGCCGGTGATGGCCGTGCGACGATTGACCAGCCCTCGGGTGCGCTTGGTTCGCAGTTGTCTGTGTTCCGCGCAGTGCAGACGTTCCCGCTCGCCTACCAGTCGCCGCTCGCCCGATTCTCGCTCCGCCTGCACCAGAAAGTGCGTTGGAATGTCGGCTACCAGTTCTACAATTACGACGAAAAGTTCTTCAACAATCAGAACTATCGCGCGCACACCGGCTATACCAGCCTGTTGTGGTCTTTTTAGCTGGTAACAACGGCAGTGCTCACGCGGAGCGTGGGCAACAGATCGGAGGATTCGGTGCGATACTCAGCGGGCGAAATCACCGCGGTGGTGATGATGCTTTTCACCGCGAGTGTACTATTAGGCCGGTATCGCCTGCGTCCCGACACGAACCTGTCCCTCGTCTACTTCCTCGTCGTGTTTGGCTATTACTTCAACTTCCGCTCCAGCCTCAACCCGCAAGTGCTCTACGCCGGCGTTGTCAGCGCCTTATTCCTGCGCTTCGAGTTTATGTCTGGCTGGCTGCGTTGGTTTCTTCAAGCCGCGGAAACAGTCGTCATGGTCTACCTCGGCTGGTCGTTTTACGACCGTGTATGGTACTAGCCGCTTAACTTAGGCGCCCGGCTTCTCTATCGGCTGGCCCGATTCCTGCCACGCCCGCCATCCCCCGTCCAGCGAGATTACGTTCGTATACCCCATCTTGCCAAGCGCATCTGCCGCCAAGGCCGACCGGTACCCTCCGCCGCAATACAACACCAGCCGCTGCCCCTTGTCCGGTGCCTTTGCCTCGATATCGCGTTCTATGATGCCTTTCCCAAGATGGATCGCTCCCGCGGCATGCCCGGCCGCCCATTCGTTATCCTCACGCACGTCGATAAGAATACCCTTATCTTCCAGCGCGAGATACCCCGCCACGTCCACCTGCCGCACGCGGCTCTTCGCGTCATTCACAATCGCCAGAAAACCAGCACTGTGCTTCATTTCGACTCCACCCTCCGGATGCGAGCGCCCACGCTCGCCAGTTTCTCTTCTATCTTCTCGTAACCTCGATCGATGTGATACACCCGGTCTACAATCGTCTCCCCTTTCGCTACCAGTGCCGCCAATACCAGCGATGCGCTCGCCCGCAGATCCGAAGCGATCACCGCCGCACCCGACAGCGGCCGCTTCCCCGCAACATACGCGCGTCTTCCGTCCAGCCGGATGTTCGCCCCCATGCGCATCAACTCCAGCGCGTGCATGAACCGGTTCTCGAAAATCGTCTCGGTAATAATCGAAATCCCGTCCGCCTGCGTCATTAGCGCCATGTATTGCGCCTGTAAATCCGTCGCGAACCCCGGATGCTCCTGCGTCGTCACATCCACCGATCGCAACCGGTGCGTCCCGCGAACCCGCAGCGTTCCCTCCCCCTGCTCGTCCACCGCCGCCCCCGCCTCCCGCACCTTATCGATCAGCGCCCGCAAATGTTCCGGCTCACACCCGCGAATCGTCAGGTCGCCCGCCGTTATCACCCCGCCGATCAGAAACGTACCCGCCTCAATCCGGTCCGGAATGATCGTGTGCTCGGTGCCGTGCAGCCGCTCCACCCCTTCCACCCTGATTACAGGCGACCCCGCCCCCTCGATCCGCGCGCCCATCTTGATGAGCATCTCCGCCAGGTCCACCACCTCCGGCTCCCGTGCCGCATTCTCCAGCACCGTCTCGCCCTCAGCCAGCACTGCCGCCATCAGCAGGTCTTCCGTCCCGGTCACCGTAATCCGTTCGAACCGTATATGCCTGCCCTTCAGGCCGCCCGGCGACTGTGCCTCAATGTAACCGTGCGATTGCTCAATTACCGCCCCCAACTGCTCCAGCGCAAAAACATGCAGGTTGATCGGCCGCGCCCCAATCGCACACCCACCGGGCAGCGATACCCTCGCCCGCCCCGTACGCGCCGCCAGCGGACCAAGCACCAGGCTCGACGCCCGCATCGTCTTCACCACCTCGTACGGAGCCTCCGGCCGGCTCACCTCGCGCGCTTCCACCCTGATCGACCCGTCCGCTTCGTCTGAAACCGTCGCCCCCGTATACCGTAGCAGGCGCTTCATCGTCTGGATGTCGCGCACCGCGGGCACCCGCCGCAACGTCACCGGTTCCGCCGTCAGCAAACACGCAGCCAGTGCCGGCAGGCCCGAATTCTTCGCCCCGCTCACCGCAATCTCACCTTCCAGCGGCAGCCCGCCTTCAATTGAAAACTTGTCCATCGTTCCTTAGTTCCGCTCCAGTACTGCCGAAATCCGCCCGCCCGTCGCCTCCAGCAGTCTCTCTGCTTCCTCACGGACCACGCCGCGCCGCGCCATCACGATCGCCGTCCGTACCACCCCTCCCGATTCCTCCAGCAGCCGGCTCGCCGTCTCCCCATCCACCTCGCCCGCCGCCGCTATAATCCGGCACGCCCGGTCCCGCAGCTTTTCATTCGTCGGCTGCACGTTCACCATCAGATTGCCGAACACATACCCCAGCCGGATCATCGTGGCCGTCGTCAGCATATTCAGCACCAGCTTCGTCGCCGTACCCGCCTTCATCCGTGTCGACCCGGTCACGATCTCCGCTCCCGGCAGCGGCGTAATCGCCACCTCCACCGCGCGCGCCAGCTTCGAATCCGGCGTGCAACTGATTCCAATCGTCAGCCCGCCCATCCGCCGCGCCTGCTCCACCGCGCCCAGCACATACGGAGTCCGTCCGCTAGCCGCAATCCCCACCAGGACATCCCCCGGTCCAAACCCTCTACTCAGCAAGTCGCGCACACCCGCCGCCGGATCGTCTTCGCTCGCCTCCGTCGCCCGCTCCAGCGCCGTCGAACCCCCGGCGATAATTCCTTGCACCATCTCCTGCGGCACCTGGAATGTCGGCCGGCACTCCGAAGCGTCCAGCACGCCCAATCGTCCGCTCGTCCCGGCGCCGATGTAAAACAACCTGCCGCCCACCCGCAACCGCTCCACAATCCCATCCACCGCCTTCGCGATCTGCGGCAATTCCGGCGTTACCGAATCGGCAACTTTCCTGTCTTCTTCGTTGATAATCCTGACGATCTCGCTCGTCTCCCGAGCGTCGATCCCGTCCGACGCCGGGTTCCGCTGCTCCGTCAGCAGCTTCTCTAATTCGCTCAAATCACTCCTGCCTTCTTCATCACATGGCGAACTCAAACTCAGCCTAACATGTGGCCCTCCGTGGCCACCCAGCGCCCGCGAGCCCCGCGCAACATAAGCTACGCCGGACACGATGCGATCTAGCACCGCGTCCCGGGTCCGGTAAACCATTGCAAAAACGCACTGCTCCGGAAACAGAACCGCAACCGTAAGGGCGTGAGAAATAATCTCCCGAATGCGATTAAGCGTCGCCCCACAGGTCCGGCAAATCGCTGCAAACACGCATTGCACCGGAAACGGAACCGCAACCGTGAGGGCGCGGGCCCTATTTTTTCTCAGTCCCGTCAGGGCGCGGGCCGCATCTTCTCTCAATCCCCAAGGGAGCGCTGTTGGGACTTTTTCCGAGCGGGAGCGTCAGCGACCCGACCGGCGCACCGAACCCCCGAACCGCCCGTTCCAGCGACCCCATGTGCGTCGAACGTCCCAGTTCGCGGCCCGACCTCGCAGTCAGCCCCTTCACCTCGGCCGCACGCTTCTGAGCCTCTCCGAGCCATCGCTGTGAAGCGAGGATTTGCCGTCGACTATGTGACTTGTACGTCCGCGGCTCCGGTCAGGATAAACCGATTGTCCTGCGCTCGCTTCGGTCAATTCGATTGCGCACTGGATATCCGAACCCTACGAGATCAACCCTTACCGGGCCGGTAACGTGGACAGCAGATTCCCGGCGAACTCGATCAGGTCCTCATTTGAACCGAGCACGTCGCGCCGGGTGAGATTGTAACCGTAGTCGGCGAAGACGCCAAGCCCTTCCACGGGCAGGCCGGCATTCGGGCCGACACGCGTGGACCGGCGCATCGAGACATCGATATCGTATCCACCGGGCAGTGCGACGATGTCGGTTCCTCCCGCTTGGGCGACCATCGATTGCAGCGCGCCATGGTTCCAGACGTTGGCGCCGCCGGCCCCGGTAACCGGATCGGTCCCGATCAGCGTCGCGATTCCGTGGTCTTGCAATCCGGCGGTGAGGAAATCGGTGGTGCTGTAGCAGAGCGCGTCGATAATCGCGACCACCTTTCCGAGATAGACGCCCTTCGGCAACGACGTCTCGACTGTTAGCGGAAACCCCTGTGAGAATGTCTCTCCCGTCTCTAACTGCATCTCCAGTGACCGTTGCCACGCCCGAAAACGCGTCAAGCCTGCCACCTTCCTGGCGCTTACACTGTTACGGAAGCTGACCGGTTGAGGAGTTACTATGCCTTTGGTTAACAAGCCCAGTATCGACTCACCCGATGGGATCGACCCGCCGGGATTCGATCGCAGATCGAGAATCAAACCGCTGGCGGGCATCTGCTTGAGTATGTCGGCCAGGAAATTAATAAAGGCGGCGGTGTCGGGTGCGTCGAATGAGAAGATGCGGATATACCCGTAATCGCCGGCTGCTGTTTTGACAATTCGAGAGACTACGTTTTCGAATGCGGGTCGAGCAATGCCCGCACCTTGCCGCAGCTTCGCATCCGAGTAGAGGTCTCGCCAGGTGCTGTTGACGATAAGGGTGCTGCGATCCACGCCCTGCACCACGGCTGCTCCCTCCGATGCTGTCACATTGGCCGCCGCGGTGGCGCTGCCCTGTGGCGGAATGTAGACCCGCCAGGGAATTACCACAGTCCGATAACCTTGGCCGGCCACGTAAGTAACGGCCACCCAGTCTTCACCCGGCGCGGCCATGTAGCCGAGCGGCCGCACAGTAACTGAACGCAGGGCGACGGCGATGCGGGCGAAAGGGTTGGCTCCTTCGTTGGTCCAACTGAAATCTTCGATAAAGCGCTGGATAGGCGTGCCGTTCCAATGAGTGATCTTCACTCCCGCGACAAACTGAGGGTCGCCGACATCGGCCGTCAGCTTGCTGACAATCAGGTGGCGGCCTTTCTCGTCGAAGTAACTCTCCACCGCAAACGGCAGGAATGCCACCATGTCGCGCCAGGGGCTTGGCAGGCGGATCGCGGTATGCCGGTCGCGCATCCGTTTGATCAGGTCGAAGATCCGCCGATGAAAATCGCTTTCGCTCGGCATGAAGCGGACGTCGTCGGCGAGCAGGCGCGCTTCCTGAACGGGATCGATGCCGAGGGAACTTCGCTTGAGCGGCAAATGGACGTAATAGTCGCGAAGGAGTATTTCCAACTGCTGTGCTACTAACTGCCAGCCCTCGCGTTGGGTCTGGCTCGACACCTCGCGCACCATGGCAAGCATCGGGCTCCGGCTCAGGAAAGTTGCCGCATCGGGTGTAGCCATTGTGCTGTCCTCTTTCCTCATGCCGGGTTGCCCAGCATGAACTCTCCCACTGACCCTTCTTCGTAGTAGTTGGTCTTGGCCAGGCGGCAGAACCGTTCCGTGTTTCCTAATCCCAGTCCGCAACCCGCCAGGTTCATTGCCGTCGCTACCAGGTACAGCGTTTGATATAACACTCCCGTGTTCTTCAGTTGCGCCGCGTATGCCATCCCCGAATACTTCCAGTTCACCCGATGGAACCTCGACGCGATCGTGATCAGCACCTGCGGGCGGCACAGCTTCGCTGCCGACACCCACGCCTCGTTTAGCAGTTCCTCCGTGTCGGCGTTTGCGTGTTCCACCAGGCATAGCGTATGCTCCTGTGCGTCGTAATAGTAGAATCCTCGTTCCAGCCCCTGGCACTGGTTAATGGTGAGATATAACTCCAGTTCATAACTCGCTCCGCCGCTCGGATACGGACGCGACGAGAACTCTCCTAGCTCTGTGTGGAATCGGTAGCGGACCCGGCCGCTGCGAAACAGGAACTCGCCCAGTTGCTGCCTGGTGATCGGATAGAGCGCGTTATGAGCGCGAATCGACCGGCGTGTCTCCAGTACTTGGGTGAAATTAGGATCGCGCATGGCGACGCTCGCCGGGTCGGGTTTGTCCAGAACAATCGCCCGCGCGCGCCATGGATTCGTCTTCACCACAGGTTCGTGTGCAAGCTTGCCGCGGAACCGAAAATCCGCTCCCAACGGCAATTCGTGACGCCCCTGGCGGCTGCGGTGGTGAAAGAGCAGATCGTGAAAACTCCACTGCAGAAGGTCCGGTTGCAGGTCCTCATTGCTGTCGCCCTCCTCGTTGCACTCGACAATCACCGCAGCGGCGCGCAGCAGGTGGAGTGCGTTCTTCCAATGCGCCTCGGAAGACTCTTTGAAACGCTCGCGGGCCGCCGCACTGTCCACCGGTTGATCGAAACAAGCAAGCAGCGACATGGCGCCGGGGCTAAGCAGCCTGACGAGTGAGAAAGCCCGGGGACTTTCCACCTGCAGCGCGCCGTCGTCACGGTGTACATAAGCGAATCGCGACAGCTTCCACCGCCCACCGCTTGTCACCGCCGCCAGGTCGAGCGCTTGCCCGGTCACCGTGGCTGTCAACGCCAGCAGCGGGTCGTGCATACGGTCGCGTAACTCGATAGCCCGGCGCCCCCAGAGTGTTTGGAGCGAGAAATAGGCTTCCGGCAGTTGGTTATCGGGAAGCGTATCGATATCGCTCAACGACAGCGGACCTGCGGCCAACCGGGTCAACAGGCCCGTGGCGGTTGGGCCGGTCAGGTTCAGGACGTCCGCCGGCGTCGTCCGCGCCAACAGACATACTGCCATCGAATCGTCCACCGCCCGGCGTCTCATAAGAACATCGGGGTCGGGTTGAGTTCGTGTTCCTGCGCCCGCGTTTGGCGCCAGCCCAATGCGACAGGAACGTCGTACAGACGCCCCGGCGCGAACCGCGCCCAGAAGTGCCGTAGGCCCGGAGCCAGCATTTTCACGACCGGCAACCCGATGTCGGGCCGTGTTTGATCGAGCACCAAAACTTCGTGGCCTTTGCTTTCGAGGATGTCGATCGCACGTTTCAGCATCGCGGCGGCGCCCACCGCGGGCGTGTCCGGATAGTCCTGCGGACCCTTGCGCGCCGCTTCGGCGGGTCGCAGGAACGGTTGCTTTGCCAGCGTGGCTGTCTGCCACCACTCGATCGCGTCGCCGTCTCCCATTACGTAGACAGTGCGCCCGTCCGGCGCCGTGTTCAACAGTGCTGGAATGAACTGATTCAACTCGGTGAGAGCCCGCATTAACGCAATGCGCGCGTCGAAATGGGCGCCGAAGCCGAGCATGATGTCCTCGGTCGGTCCGCCGGTCTTCCGGCTGATGGCGACGCACACGGGAATGCCGAAATCAGTAGTGATATCGAGCACCCAGACCTCGCGGCTCTTGCTTTTATAGAAGGCCTGGATTTCGGCGATATAGCCGTCGTCAAAGGCTTGTAAGTCGACCTCCGGACAGTTCGCGCGGTTGTACCACCACAAACTGACGGCATCGCGTTCCACTAATTCCAGCAGTCCCTGCAGCATGGCTTCGTCCAGCGTGATGCCGGCTGCGGCCCCGTTGGAATCGGCCCAGCAATAGAACTGTTGCGGAGGCGCCGGGTAGTTATAGAAGAGATAGCTGGTGGGCAGATAGCGCTGGCGTTTGGCGCTCAGCGACCACACTGGCGTCCAATCGATCGGGTCTTTTTCCTGGAACGGCAAAGGCACGACTTGAAAGCGGCTGCGCCTGGCCAGCCACTTCTCGCGTTCGGCATATTGTCGCTCGCTGAACAGCATGCAGCGGCGCGGATCGATAGCGTCTTCGCCAAGCTGCTCGAAGGATGACTTCACTCGAATCTCGTCACCGCGGTACACGCCCGAGTAGCGTTCCAGTGCCTCGCAGAGCGCACTTGTACGCGCCTGCGCATCCGTCCGGCCTTTGCCGGAACTGTGTGTTCGCAATCCGTCTTTCAGGAACCACAAGTAGTCGCTTTTCAAGGCGAAGTTGTGGCCCGCCATATAGACGCGCAGCGGTCCGGCGCCATGCCACATCGACGGCGTGACTGCGTTCACAATACCGGTGTACGGGCTGATGTGGTGTTGCAGGCGCTGGAAGGTTAGTTCAGGCGGCTCCGAACGGACTCCGCCGTGCGACTCCCGGGACGCACCGTTGTGCGAGCCGTTCACCGAAATGTGAACCGGCTGGCCGGCGCGGATTCCCAGTCGCGGATCCCCGCAGTCGGGGCATTGCGGTTGTTTCACCACATCGTGAAATCCAAACGAAAAGCTCGTGATGTCGGCGACGAGCAGCCGCGATTCAAGGCTCGGGTTACTGCCCGTCACGAGCCAGCGTACAAGTTGAACCGCTGCCATTGCGTAAGCTTGGTACTCTGTTAAGCCCACGCGTGCCCGCGCAATGGGGAATGGACCCGGCTTCCCGGTGCGGCGCTCAACATAATTCTCTACTTCCCTGTTACCCCGTAGCCGCACTTCCAGGCACCGCCAGCATGAGGTTTTGCCGGGGATGATCAGTGGGCCTATCCATAGGCGCGTGCCCACAGGTTTAACAAGTAGCAACGGCATCCCACGCCTTAGACATCCCTGGTTGATATTGGCGAGTTGGGGCCGCAGGTAATCGTCCGTAACCGCGACCTTGATCGTTCCTGGGCCGGTTGTCGGAATTCCAAATGTCGATAGCACGCTTGCCAGCGCGGCGGCGTTGACATCCCCCACAGCCTGCAGCTCCACCGGACAGGTGGCCAGAAAGCGGCTGGTCACGCGGGTATCGACGTTGAACTCCGACCAGAACGCCGCCAATGCGGTTGGAGTGGCCGGGTCCGATTCGGTCAGGTGGCCCGATCGCAGCAGCATGTCCAGAACCTGGATCGTGTCATGCGTTGCAACGAAAGGGCTGGCCGCCTGGACGATCTCATCGACGGTCCGCCTGCCGTCTAATAAGGGGACGACATGCGGCAGGTGTTCGCCTTCGAGGACAAACGTATGGGCTTCGCTCAGCAGAAAGTAGCCTTCGCCCGGCACGTGTTCGATATGGTAGTGATCTTTGAATTTCGGGCGGATCATGGCGGCATCCGTGCCGCCGGCGCCTGCGTGCCGGACACCGGCGGCCTTTCTTTCCCGTTTGCTTATCTGTGCGGGCTAACTGCCGCGAGTGCCCCAGGTAGCGGTCGGAGTATTTCCGGAGCACGGCAACGATCCGAAGTTACCCGAGAACGTCGCGAACGACGCTAACGTCGCCCCACTGGACAGTTGCGCGGTCTTGTCGCCGCCTCCACAGGCGAACGTACCCGCGCTGCCGACGGATCCCGCCGTCCCGCAGAACGACCCGGCGCTGCCGAACGTCCCAGCCGAACCCCAGCAGTTGAATGAGCGGCCCGCATCGGTCGCCATGGCGTTACCCGCCGTGCCGCCGCTCGACATGCCGCCGCCTCCCCCGCAAGCCGCTGTCGCCATCACCCCGCCCGCGACGCCACTCGATACCGCCGTGATCGCGCTGCCAAAGGTCCCGGCCGTTGCGGCACTCCCGGCGGTGCCGCACCACGTACCGATCGACCCCACCGTCCCGACCGAACCGACACAGTTGAACGACCTCCCGGCGTCTGTACCCATCGTTGCCGCCGCCGGTGTGCCCGACAGTTGCGTCGATCCTGCCGCCGCGCCTGCCATGCACATAGTGGCGGTTGTCCCGCTGCAGCCGGTTGTGCCACTGGTTCCTGCCGTGCCGCTGGTCGCGCAGAACGTTCCGCTCGATCCGGACGAGGCGCCGGTACCCACCGTCGCACACGTCATTGGGCGAGTCGCACTCATTCCCGCTGAGCCTCCGCCCGTGGCCGCGCCGGAAGACACTCTGCTCGTCAGGTCGCCTCCACCGCATCCGAAGGTGCCCGCGCTTCCAACTGACCCCGCTGTGCCGCAAAACGACCCGGCGCTGCCAAACGTTGCCGCCGAGCCCCAGCAATTGAACGAACGTCCGGCGTCGGTTCCCATCGTCGCCCCGGCCGCGGCCGCCGCGCTTCCTGCAGCCGTCGCCATTACTCCGCCCGGCGCTCCGCTCACCATGTTTGTCACCGCGCTGCCGAACGTGCCCGCCGTTCCGGCGCTGCCCGCGGTTCCGCACCACGAGCCGACACAGGCGACCGTTCCAACTGAGCCTACGCAGTTGAAGGAACGTCCAGCGTCGGTAGCCATTGCGGAGCCGCCAGTACCCCCCGCCGTCGCGCTTGTGGCCGCACCCGACAGTTGTGTGGACGTGAGATTGCCTCCACAGCCGAATGTTCCCGCAGTCCCGGCAGAGCCCGCCGTACCACAGAACGAACCGGCACTGCCGAACGTTGCGGCTGAACCCCAACAGTTGAATGTCCGGCCGGCGTCGGTTCCCATCGTCGCCCCGCCCGCGGCCGTCGCACTACCTCCACCCGTCGCCATCGCTCCGCCCGCCGCTCCGCTGGCCATATTTGTGACAGCGCTGCCAAACGTCCCTGCCGTGCCCGCGCTGCCCGCGGTCCCGCACATGCTGCCGACACAAGCCACGGTGCCGAACGATCCAAGACAGTTGAACGAGCGGCCTGCATCGGTGGCCATCGTGGCAGAGGCTGCCGTTCCGCTCCCGCCGGTTCCTGCGGTCGCCATTACTCCGCCCGGCGCTCCGCTGGCCATATTCGTGACAGCGCTGCCGAACGTCCCTGCCGTGCCCGCGCTGCCCGCGGTCCCGCACATACTGCCGACACAAGCCACGGTGCCGAACGATCCAAGACAGTTGAATGACCGGCCCGCGTCGGTTGCCATCGCCGTGCCACTCGCCGTACCACTCAATGCGGCGCTCGTCGCGCTCGTAGCCGCACCGGACAGTTGTGTGGACGTGAGGTCGCCGCCACCGCATCCGAACGTACCCGCGCTGCCGACCGATCCGGCCGTCCCACAGAACGACCCGGCGCTACCAAATGTCGCTGCCGAACCCCAGCAGTTGAACGCGCGGCCCGCGTCAGTGCCCACCGTCCCGGCGCAACCCGCGCCGGCAGAGGCGCCGCTCATACCTGTTGAGCCGGCCAGGCATGGTCCGGCGTTCATTGAGCCGCCGCCGGCCATCCCGGCCGATAGTCCGCTGCGCGGCCCAGCGCTCCAGCATGGCAACCCGCATGCCTGCGTCGCCGGACAGGCTTGGGTCGCCGGGCACGCCTGAGTAGCGCACACACAGGGTCCCCCGCCGCAGATCATCGAAGCTCCTTGCGCCGTGCTGGCGCTTTGGCGCTCACTCGTCTGCGTGGAGATCGCATCAACCGCCGACTGCAGATGTGAATTCACAAACTCCCGCAGTTGCGCCTCATCGTCTGCCGTAAATCCGTTCTCGGCGAATACGGCTATCGGATCTTGGTTTACCCGGTTGCGAAATGCATCGTCGACCGCCACTCTGGCGACAACCTTAGCCCAGGTGATTTTGAATTCGGGAGAGTCTACGGCAGGCATATACCTCCTCTGTCATACGAGGACACGGATAGCCCGCGCAAATGAAAACACATCACAATCCCAGAGAAACCACGCTCCGAGTACGCAGGTGTCCGCCCAGTCTGGAGTCAGAATACACCTGAATCAATTGAATGCAAGAAGAAAGAGATTAAAACCAATTTGAAATGATATGAAAATATACCTAAAGGTTAAAAACATTACTACCTTTGATGCCTCCAGTCCCGCGCGCCGCATCGGACGATCCGGATTCAATGCCTCATCCGAAAAAACTCATTCACAAACAATTCGAAAAAACCCAACTAAATTTTTGGCCTCTAACTTTTCTTACACTTACAAGCCCTCTGCACCTCCAAACTCCCCCTCCGCTCAAGCCGGTTCCGCTTGCCCCCATGCTATTCCGAAGGTCGTGGAGCCTCCTCTCCACCACTTCTCCACAGGAGCTTTACCGATGCCGAATCAAACCGGACCCCGCACCGACGAAGGCAAATCCGCCTCGTCCCAGAACAATCGCCAACATGGTTTGTCCACCGCCAACATCATCGTCTCCCCCGACGAGCGCCCCTTCTTCGACCAGATGGAAGCCGAACTGCGAGACGAAATCCTCCCCGCCGGTCCCCTCGAACACTTCGCCTTCCACCGCCTCATCACCGCCAACTGGCAAATCGAACGCTGCCGCCAACGCGAAGCCGCCCTCCGTTCCCTCGATCCCTCCG
>JADLDI010000143.1 GCA_020846745.1 Bryobacterales bacterium
AATGTAGTTTTTGCATGGCAACGGATACCGTCGGTGCGCGAGCGGTATGATTTGAGCAATGGCAGTTGTGGCCGTCTCCGGCGAGCCGGGATGCCGGTGGGAAGAAGTGGCGCGCCACGTCGCGCATCAGCTTGGCTTTACACTTGTCTCCGAAGCAACGCTGCGGCATCTGCTTGTGGATGAATTCGGAGCTGAAACCGCAATTCCCGACAGCGCTTATGCCTCGGCCGCTTTATCTATCCTTGCCCGGTTGTCCCGCGATTCTTCTCTCGTCGTCGCGACCCCTTCGGCCGAGGCTGTCGTCGCCAGCATCCCTTGCGTGCTACGCGTACGAATCACCGCTCCCGAACGCTTCCGAATCGGTACGCTGATGCTTGAGCACCATCTCGACCGTACCGCTGCCCGACAACTTCTTCAGCAGCTCGAACGTGAAGAGAAAGCGCTGCACCGCAAACGTTTCGGCCGCCTTACCCCTGCTCTCGACTCCTTCGACCTGCTCATCAACTCCGAACACCTCGAAGTGGACCAGGCTGCCGCCGTTATCGAAACCGCCGCCCGCATGCGCCGTCTGCATGACCATGGCCCGCTGACCGTCGGGCAGGAGGCTGAACTGCAGTTTCAGGCCCGGCTGAAGCTTGCCCGCCACCGGATTACACCGGCAGGCCGGGCCGCGCTGACCGCGAAGCCGTTCGTCAATGAAAGCGAAGCGATCTTCGCGAACCTGCTCGACTTTTACCGCATCGACTGGCAGTACGAACCCAAGACCTTTCCTATACAATGGGACGCCAGCGGACGCGCCACCGAATCGTTTACGCCCGACTTCTACCTTCCTGAATTCGATTTGTATATCGAACTCACCACGATGAAGCAGGCCAACGTTACCAAGAAGAACCGCAAGATCAAGTTGCTGAAGACAATCTACCCTCACGTGAATATCCAGGTGTTCTACCAGAAAGACTTCCAGAACCTTGTGTTCAAGTACGGCCTCACCGAGCGTGTGCCCGCCGTATGAGTCTTCCCTTCCCTCCTCAAATCGAACGGGTGCTGTACACGGAAGAACAGATTGACGAGCGCATCACGCAGGTAGCCGCCGAGATTACGGCGCGGTACCGCGACCGGAACCTGAAGCTGATCGGAGTACTGAAGGGATCGGTTTTCTTCCTTACCGCGCTGGCTCGCCGGCTCGAAATCCCGGTGAAGATCGACTATCTCGCGATCTCGAGTTTTTCGGCCAGCAAGACGGTACCCGGAGTGGTACGAATCGCCAAGGACCTCGATGAACCGATTGAAGGTGAAGACGTTCTGGTTGTGGAAGACATCGTCGACACAGGACTGACGCTGCGCTATCTGCTTCAGACACTTGCGGGCCGCGGACCGAATTCCCTCGGCATCTGCACCTTACTCGACCGCACTTCGCGCCGGCTGGTTCACGTGCCGGTTGAGTTCCGGTGCTTTGAAATAGGCGACCATTTCGTGGTCGGCTGCGGACTCGATTACAAACAGCTCTACCGGAATCTACGGTACCTGGCAGTTATGAAGCTTGAGTCAAAGGGCTAGACGTGTGACGGCACCTATAATGATGGGGATGACGAATGGTCTTGCGGGCTACATCGATAGCAACCGTACGCGTTTGCTCGATGAACTTTTCGAGCTGTTACGGATTGCCAGCGTCAGCACGCTGCCCGAGCACAAAAGCGACGTGCACCGCGCCGCCGAGTTTGTCGCCGACGCGCTGCGCCAGGCCGGCATGACGATGGTCGAGGTTATCCCTACCGATCGCCATCCGCTGGTTTACGCCGAACTGGTCGAAGCGCCCGGTAAGCCGACAGTCCTTTGTTACGGACATTACGACGTCCAACCACCCGACCCGCTCGAGCTGTGGGTGACGCCCCCGTTCGAGCCCACCATCCGGAACGGCAATATCTACGCCCGCGGCGCAGTCGACGATAAAGGGCAGATGTACGCACAGATCAAGGCCGTCGAAGCGCTCCGGAAGGTTCACGGCAAGCTTCCGTTGAATATCAAATTCCTGATCGAGGGCGAGGAAGAAGTCGGCGGCAAGTCGATTGCTGAGTACGTTGCCAACAATCCGGAGAAGCTGAAGGCGGACGTCGCGCTCGTCAGCGACACGTCACTGTACGCGGACGGGATACCCACGCTTTGCATCGGGTTACGCGGGCTGATTTACTGCGAGGTGGAAGCAAGCGGACCAGCGGTCGACCTGCACTCCGGCCTGTACGGTGGCGCCGCTCCGAACGCGATTTTCGGTTTGGCGCAGTTGCTGGCCAAAGCCAAGGACGAAGAAGGGCGCATTCTGATCCCCGGAATTTACGACAATGTGGCCGAACCAGCAGCCGCCGAACTGGAAAGCTGGCGTGGGCTCGGCTTCGATCAGAACCGCTACCTGGCGGAAGAAGTGGGCTCAACGCGGTTGACGGGCGAACCCGACCGGTCTGTCCTTGAGCGTGTGTGGTCGCGCCCGACTTTCGAAGTTCACGGGATTGGGGGCGGCTTCACCGGCGCGGGTTCGAAGACGGTGATTCCCGCAAAGGCGATGGCGAAGGTCAGTTTCCGGCTTGTCCCGAACCAGGATCCCGATCATGTGGTGGCCTGTTTCCGGCGGTGGGTGGAAGAGCAGACACCGGCGGGAATCCGCACGGAAGTTCGTGTTCTGAATGGAAGCGGGGCTATCGTTGTCTCGCCGGAGCACCCGGCGATCGCGAAGGCGGCGCAGGCGTTTCAGGATGTTTTCGGCCGGGAAACGGTGTTCATCCGTTCGGGTGGGTCGGTGCCGATCGTGGGCGATCTGGCCCGGCACCTGCATATCCCTACCGTGATGATGGGCTTCGGCCTTCCGGACGACGCATTACATTCGCCCAACGAGAAGTTCAAACTGGAAAACTATTATCTGGCCATACGGACGATGGCCCACTTCCTTGCACTCTATGGCGGCTAGCGAACAGCCGCCTCCATCAGTTACGACGTCGAACATGGAAACGGCTGCGCACGGTGTTGTGCGCCACGCCGGAATCATGTCCGCCGCGGTCATGCTCAGCCGCATCACCGGACTTGCCCGCGAAATCATCATGGCGCGTCTGTTCGGCGCGGGCGTGGTCTTTGAGGCGTTTCGCCTCGGTTTCCTGCTCCCGAACCTCACACGCGACCTGTTCGCCGAAGGCGCCTTGTCGGCCGCTTTCGTGCCGACCTTTACGGATTACCTCACCACACGCGGCAAAAATGAGGCGGTGCGCCTTGCGAATCTGGTCGCCACGGCGATCATCCTTTTTATTGGGTTACTTTGTATCGGGGGCGCCGTTTTCGCGCCACAGTTGGTGGACATATTCGCTCCCGGGTTCCGCCAAGTTCCCGGCAAGTTCGAATTGGCGGTACACCTGACGCGGATCATGTTCCCGTTTCTGCTGCTGGTGGCGCTGGCCGCACAGGCAATGGGGATTCTCAACGCGTGTAACCAGTTCGCCGTCCCTGCCTTGGCGTCATCATTCTTTAACGTCGGGTCAGTCTCATTCGGACTGATGCTCGGCTTCTGGATTGGCCCGCACCTTGGCTTGTCCGCCATCGAGGGCATGGCTTGGGGTGTAGTCCTCGGCGGAGCGCTCCAGCTCTTCTGGCAGGCGCCCAGCCTCCTTCGCTCCGGCTTCTCCTTCCGGCCAGCCATCGATTGGTCGCATCCCGGTCTGCGCCACATCATTCACCTGATGGGACCCGCCATCCTGGGCGGCGCCGCCGTTCAGATCAACGTGATGGTGAACACGAACTTCGCGTCCTACGTATCCGATCCCCTGCGAGGGCCCAACGGTCCCGTGTCTTGGCTCGGATGGGCGTTCCGGTTCTTCCAACTCCCTCTCGGGTTGTTCGGTGTCGCGGTCGCTAACGCCACTTTGCCCACGATTTCACGGAGCCTGGCTTCGAACGACTTTATCGAATTTCGCCGCACTCTGTCCCGATCGCTGGCGGTGGTGTTTCTGCTGACGGTTCCTAGTTCGGCCGGGTTGATGCTGCTGGGGTCGGACATGATCGCCGCGATTTATCAAGGCGGCAAGTTCGATGCTTACGACACGCAACAGACCGCGCTCGCACTCTCCTGCTATGCGATCGGACTGGCGGGATACGCTGCTGCGAAAGTTCTCACGCCGGCGTTTTACGCTCTACGCGATTCACGGACGCCGATGTTGACCAGCCTGGCGTCGATCGCTGTAAATTTCGGCGTGGCGTGGTATTCGGTGCAGCATACGCGGCTCGGACACGCGGGATTGGCGCTTTCGACATCCGCGGTGGCGCTGTGTAGTTGCCTTCTACTGTTTGTTCGGCTGCGCGGGAAAGCCGGTGGCGTTTACGGACGGGACCTTTTCGCCAGCACGACGAAGATTCTGGCGGCGACGGTTTTGATGAGCGCCGTGGTGTGGGTGGTGGACCACCTGATCGACTCAGGTCTCGGGACCGGCAAGTTGACGTCGGTCATCAGTTTGGCTATCTGCATCCCGATCGGGCTGGCGGTTTTCTGGGCCGCGTGCAAGTGGTTCCGGGTAGCGGAACTGGAACTGGCGGCAGCCGGATTCGCCGGTCCGTTTCGGCGTTTACGGCGGCTGCTGCCCCGCTGATGCTATCGTGAAAGCGTGCTACGCGATCTAGAGTTGATCGTGCGCCTCCAGAGTTTGGACCTACGTGTCGCGGAGTTGCGCAGAGAGATCGCCGCCCTTCCCAAGGAAATTGCGATTATCGAGAAGGCGCTGGATAGCCACCAGCGAAAGCTCGACGCGGATAGGGCGGTCGTGTCCGGAAATCAGAAGGAACGCCGCCAATTGGATAGCGACGTTCAGATGCATCAGCAGAAGATCTCGAAGCTACGAGATCAGATGTCATCCGCTAAGACGAACGAGCAGTTTCGTGCGTTTCAGAACGAAATCGACTTCGTCCAGCAGCAGATTAAGAAATGCGAAGACCGAACCCTCGAATTAATGGAAGAACTCGAAGGTTTGGATAAGAACGTCAAGACGGCCGAAGCGTCGCTGAAGGTGGAGCGCGAAAAGGTGGACGGCCGCAAGAAGGAAGCGCAGGCCCGCACGGCCGAAGCGCAGCAGCACCTTGCCCGACTATTAGGCGAACGGAAGGACATCGCAAAAGAAGTGACCCCTTCCGCGCTCGGCACGTATGAGCGGATCGCGAAGCGGCACAACGGCGTCGCGGTTTCCGAAGCGGCGAACGGCCGTTGTACCGCCTGCCAGCTCCAGATTCGTCTACAGCTCTATCAAGACCTCCGCAAAGGCGACCGCCTGATCAACTGCGAAAACTGTAATCGCATCCTACACTACAACCCCGCGGTCGCGTTTGACACTGCTAATAGCGGACCGGCCGAATTCGGCAGCGGCAAGCGCGTCGATATGACGTAGTTGGCATACGTGCCGGCGCGCGTCTCGAACCAGCGTTGATCCGTGATAGGATGCGCTCGGTGAGCGTGCGCTGCCTTTTAGCGATCTGTCTGGCCGGTGTGGCGGGCTGGGCGCAACGGCCCGAACCCGGTACATATTCCCAAGCTCAATACGAGGTGAGGTCCACGCGCGGCAATCGCGTGCCGATGCGGGACGGGGTGCGGCTATCGGTCGATATTTATCAACCGGTGGTCTCATCGGGCACCAAGTTGCCTGCCATCCTGACGATGACTCCGTACGACAACATTCAGGCGGGGCTTGTCGCCCGGTCAAAATGGTACGCGCAACGGGGTTATGTACAGGTGCTGGCGGACGTGCGCGGGCGTTACGATTCCGAGGGCACGTGGGACCCGTTTACGGATAAGCATAAGACCGACGGGTACGACCTGGTCGAGTGGATCGCACAGCAGCCATGGTGCGACGGGAATGTGGGCATGATGGGCGGGTCGTATCTAGGATGGACACAATGGTGGACGGCGTCGCAGGCCCCGCCGCACCTCAAAGCGATGGCTCCGCAGGTGGCGCCGCCATCGAGCGGGCTGCAGAATGCACCGTATCAGAACGGCATTCTCGTCGGCTGGGCGATGGATTGGGGCGCACGGATGGCCGGCCGAGTGGAGCAGGTGATCGAGCCCGGCGCCTATGGCGGGTTTACCAACCATCGGGTGAAGAACATGGCGCACCTTCCGCAGGCCGACATTTACAATCACATGGGTGTGCGGGATGCGGACTGGTTTGACGGGTGGATCAAAAACAACCTGGACAACGAGTATTGGAAGCGGAATTCTTACGACGAATATGAGCGCGTCCGTGTACCTACGTTCCAAATGACGGGTTGGTTCGACGCTAACTTTCCGGGATCGCCGCAGAATTACATGGGGATGAAGAAGAGCGGACCGACGCCGGAGTCGCGGCGGCCGCAGATGCTGATCGGCCCGTGGATGCACGCCATCAATGTCAGCGAGAAGCTCGCCGGAATCGACTACGGGCGTCAGTCGGTAGTCGATTTGGATGGGCTGATTTGCCGGTGGTTCGACTACTGGCTGAAAGGCGTGAAGAACGGAGTGGATAAAGCGAAGCCGGTGTCGGTGTTCGTGATGGGGGTGAACAAGTGGTATCAGGAAGACGACTGGCCACTGCCGCAGACGCAGTGGACGAAATACTACCTCGACAGTGGCGGCAAGGCGAATACGCTAAAGGGCGATGGACGGCTGAGCAGGCAGCCTGGCGGCTCAAACGCCGCCTTTGACTCGTACGTGTACGATCCGTCGAAGCCAACACGGTCGCCGTACACAGGCGGACATATCGACGGCGCCGTGGATGCGCGCCTGCCGGCCATTGGCGATGAGGTGCTGGTCTACGATACGCCGGCGCTTGCGGAACCAGTGGAAGTGACCGGGCCGATTAGCGCGAAGCTGTATGCGGCAACTTCCGCGCGGGACACCGATTGGATGGTCCGGCTAGTTGATGTGGGGCCGGACGGGTATGCGGCGTTGCTTTGCGACGGAGTCATGCGCGCCCGGTATCGGGACCCGGAGAAGTCCGGTGGATTCAACGGGCGCCGATTGAGCACCATCGAACCGGATCGCGTCTACGAATACACCATCGAGTTCTGGCGCGCGACGGGAAACGTTTTTCTGCCGGGACACAAGATCCGCATCGAGGTATCGAGCAGCTATTTCCCTTACTATTTGCCGAATCTCAATACCGGCGAGGACAACAATGCCTACGCGACGAAGCCGGTGGTGGCCCGTCAAAAGGTATATCACTCGACAGAATATCCGTCGCATGTGGTGCTGCCTGTGATCCCGAGGCGGTAGGCGATGAGGCATGTGTGTCACAACGACACCCACGCCGCGGCACCGTGTCTCAACCCGGATGTGAGCTTGCCGGCGAAGTCTTTTGAAATGTTGAATATCTGACAGAGTGGCAGGCGGCGCCCAACGTGCTGTATCCTAGAACGAATTGTGGAAGTTAACTCTTGAAACCTGAACCCTCTGCTGCAACGGGTAGACGGGAGATGGCAAAGCGAACCAAGCTGTATCGGTGTGCTCACGGGATAAGAGGTTTTTCTCCCCCGCTAGCCAGTCTCCTCCGGTTGCCAGTTGCAACAGAGGGCCTTTTTTAAGGGCCGTTAAGAGAGAGTTTACTTTAGAGTTTTCGAACTGCCGGGGTGGCGTGTCGACAATCCCCTTCTGGTGTCCTGAGCAAGACCGTTTGGACGCGGGTCTTGCCTGGGGAGCCGGAAGACCCAAATGAGAGATTGTGGCGTTGCCCTATTTCCCCTTGCATTTAAGGGGAGGCGGACCGCATCGGGTCGGGTCGTTGAACGGAGCGGCTACGATCCGATGCGGGCTTTTATACCTCCCGCACACAGACTTACGATATTACACTGCCGGAGGGCTACCAGGCCAGTGTGCCGGTACGCGGCTGCTCGTCGGGGTTGGGCAGGTAGAGCGTCTTGCAGTGCTCGCAGCGATAGATTTCCGCCTTTTCGCCGTACTTCGCTTTCACCTCTTCGCCAAAGAAATACCAGCGCTTGAGGTGCCCGGCGCAGATGTTGTTTTTGGCGTCTTTCTCGTTACAGGCGCGCATGCGAAGCTTGCGGACCTTGACCTTGGTTCCATCGGATAAGGTGGCGACGACCGCCGGGTCCGCTATCGGTGCTGCCGCGGCTTCGGGGGCGGTTTCCGGAGAGGTTGAATCTGCCATGCCGATGAACAGTATAGCGGGGTTGGCGGCCACCCGTGTGCCATACTGGTCGTTCCATCTTACAAATGAAGTTTGACGCGGACGTAGCATGTTAGGCCTGATCAAAGATACCCTGCGGCCAGCCAAGAACTGGGTCGAGGGTATGGCGGATCGCCGCAAATTCGGCCCACTTTATAACCCGGATCCGAATAACCTGGACCTCGATCAGCACCTTAGTGCGGCAATTCAATGGATGGAGCGCGCGCAGGATGCAGGCACCGACCGGGGCGTGGCCTATGGGGTAAATTTCGGCCAGGATTGGGAGGTCAGCTATCCCGAAACGACGGGATATATTTGCCGCACTTTCGTTAACCTTTACCGGCAGAGCGGGAAGAAGGAATACCTCGACCGTGCCATAGCGATGGGCGAGTGGGAAGCGGCCATTCAGATGGCGGAAGGCGCCGTGATGGGGGGCAAGTTCAACCTCAATCCCACCCCGGCCGTTTTCAATACCGGGATGGTGCTACTCGGTTGGGCGCCGCTGATACGGGTTACCGGCGACAGGCGATTCAAAGATGCGGCCACACGCGCGGGCGAATGGCTGGTCCGGATACAGGAGGCGAACGGCGACTGGAGGAAAGGGAACTCCAATTTCGCCAAAAAGGAAAGTACGGTTTACAACGTCAAGGCGGCGTGGGGCTTGTGCGACGCGGGGGACGTGCTTGGGCGGCGGGACTTTGTGGATGCCGCTATCCGGAACGCCGAGTTCTGTTTGACCGAACAGCGCCGGAACGGGTGGTTCGCCAATTGTTGTCTGGACGATCCGGAGAAGCCGCTGCTCCACACGATCGCTTACGCGATGCAGGGGTTGCTCGAGATCGGCAAACTGACGGGCCGTGAGGAGTTTATCGCGGCCGCCCGGAAGACCGCCGACGCGGAGATTGCGATTTTACAGCCGAACGGATTCCTGCCTGGCCGGCAGAGGGAGAACTTTGAGGCGGGCGCCGAGTGGTGCTGCCTGACCGGGTCCGCGCAAACCTCGATCGTGCTGAGCGAGTTCTACGCTCTGACGGGAGACGAGAGGTACCGGCGGGCGGCACATCAGATCAACCGGTATCTCATGTCGTGCCACGATATCCGCAACCCCGACCCACGGCTGCGGGGCGGTGTTCCCGGCTCGTGGCCGGTTTGGGGGGAGTACGGGAAGTTTCAGATTCTCAACTGGGCGACCAAATACCTGACTGACGCCCTGGCGCTTGAGAAGTACGGACATAACCGTTAACGGATAAGCCGGGCGGACAAAAGCAAGCAAGCAGGATAACGGAGCCTTGCACTCCGAAATCAGGCAGGTTAGACTCAGCGACTTAGGAGCTATTATCTTGAGGCGCAGAGACTTTGTCCTTCAGACGCCGGCGGCGCTGGCATCAGCAGCGGCAGCGGCGAGCGCGGCCGAGACCGGGACGCCGTCACGGATCCAGCGGATCGATTTGATTCATCACACGCACACGGATGTGGGTTATACAGACATGCCGTCGGTGTGCCGCGACATGCAGAAGCGGTTCATCGATTGTGCGCTGGACCTATGCCTGGCGGATAAGCGGTACCGGTGGACCGTGGAGTCGATGCTTGGGATGAACGACTGGTGGCGGGCGACGGCGGAGCCGCGGCGGAACGAGTTCCTACGCGTGGTGACGGCAGGGCAGATGGACGTGATGGCGCTGCCGTTCAACCAGACGCCGTTCCAGAACGCGATGCAGTGGGACGTGGCGGTGCGCTGGATTCCGGAGAAGTTGTGGAAGGCGGTGCGGCCACGGGCGGCGATGCAGAACGACGTGAACGGGCTGCCGCGGGCGGGTGCGATGCGGCTGCTGGATCGTGGGGTGTCGCGAGTGCTGATGGGGATCAACGCGGACAGTGGCGGTCCGCCGTTCCGCCGGCCGTCGGCGTTCTGGTGGAAGATGCCGGACGGGCGGAAGGTGTTCGTGTGGCTGGGGTATCACTATGGGAACGCATTTTCGTTCTTTGAGCCGAAGCGGTGGATACGGGAGCAGCCGAAGTGGGCGGCGACGGAGTTCCGCGCGCCGGATGCGGCGGATGTGCATGGAATGGATGGGGAATCGCTACGGGCGGCGCATAAGCACCTGCTGACGCAGGTGGCGAAGTTAGAGGCGGAAGGGTTCGACTATCCGACGCTGATCCTTTCTTATACGAACCAGTGGCGGTACGACAACGATCCACCGTATGCGGGTTTGGCGGCGTTTGTGGAGGCGTGGAACAAGCTGGGGCTGAAGCCGGAGGTGCGGTTGAAGACGGCGACGGCGGCGGTGGAGGCGATGGAGGAGGAGGTCGGCGGACGGGCTCCGGTGCATGAAGGGGAATGGACGGACTGGTGGGCGAATGGGGATGCGTCGGGTCCGCGGGAAGTGGCGGCGAGCCGGGCGGCGAAGCGGTTTCTGATGGCGGCGGCATCGCCGGTGTGGGGTCCAATGACGGAGCGGACGAAGAAGGCGATGAACACGATGTTGCGCGACCTGTGCCTGTTCGATGAGCACACATGGGGCGCGAACGAGAGCGTGGCGAAGCCGTACAGCCTGTTCACGCTGAGCCAGTACAACGAGAAGAGCCTGCTGGCTTATCGTCCGATGGGGCATGCGGAGGCGCTGTTGGGGTTATGCGCGCGGACGAAGTTAGACGCGGCGGGCGAAGGGCTGCACGTGGTGAACACGGCGGCGGAGCCGTACACGGGATGGGTGCGGTTGCAGGCGGCGGCGTTCCGGGAGGAAGTGGGGTCGCTTAAGGGCGAGGGCGGTAAGAAGCACGAGTTAGTGAAGGACGGCGGAGCGTCGCGGTTTTGGGTGGAGGAGTTACCGGCGCGAGGAACGGTGAAGCTGATGCCTGAAAGGGACCGGGCAACGGATGCAAGCGAAGGGGCGGGTCCGACGGTCGAGAAAGATGAGCGGGGCTGGCCTGTGTCGGCCATATGGCCGGGTATGAAAGCGCCGTTGTTTAGAGGTGAACTCGCGGCCTTTTTGACAGCGGAGATCATACCGCCGGCGAACCGGCAGAGTATTGCGAAGCTCCATTCGGAGCCTGATCCAGCCAAGCGAGCGGAGATGCGGGAACGGATTCAAAGGATTGCGCCGGCAGGTTATGGGAGGGCTGAGGCGCGGGAGACAGCGCATACATTGGTGTTCGGGCAGGCGATCGAGTACGCGCGGATCGCCAGTGGGAAGCGGACGGTGGAGTTATGGAAGCGGCAGGCGCGGGCGCGAGTTACGGTGCAGTTCGACCGGATCTCGTCGGCACATCCGGAAGTGATGTATGCGGCGTTCGGGTTCCCGGTGGAAGGGACGATGCCGCAGTTCTCGAACGGTGGGATGCCGTTTACGCCGTATCATGACCAACTGGTAGGGTCGTGCCGGGACTACTATGCGATCGACGGGTGGGCGCGGTATAAGACGGGCGGCGGGGAGTGGCTGTGGGTGACGCGGGATGCGCCGCTGGTGACGGTGGGTGGTCCGCATACGCTGAAGCGGCGGACGGATGCCCCGAAAGATACACATCGGATGCTGGCCATGCTGTTCGATAATTGCTGGCACACGAACTTTGTGGCCGACAGCAATGGGACGATGGAGTTCCAGTTTGAGTTGGTGTGGCGGCCTGAGATCGAGTCGCCGGACGCGGTTGCGGAAGCGCTGACGGCGGAGCCGGTGGTGGTGTTAAACGGCAAGGGCCGGCAACCGGCGGAGATGGAACGGAACCTGTTCCGGCTGTAGAGACGAACGACCTTAAGATGATACGCCTACTTACTTACCTGATTTGTGTCTCAGCGGTGGCGGCAGGGGCTCGCGATCCGCTGGTGCTGTGGTACAAGCAGCCCGCGGTGGAGTGGACTTCGGCCTTGCCGGTGGGCAATGGCCGACTGGGGGCGATGGTGTTTGGAGGCGTGGAGGACGAGCGGATCCAATTCAACGAGCACACGGTTTGGACGGGCGAACCCCATGACTACGCGCACAAGGGCGCGCATAAGTACCTGGATGAGATCCGGAGGCTGCTCAAACAGGGCAAGCAGAAGGAAGCGGAAGACCTGGCGATGCGGGAGTTTATGAGCGAGCCGATCCGGCAGAAGGCGTATCAGCCATTTGGGGACATCCGGCTGCGGTTTCCGAATGGGAAGCCAAGCGAGTACCGGCGACAGTTGGACCTGGATACGGGCATCGCTTCGGTGACTTATAAGATCGCGGAAGTGGAGTATCGGCGCGAGGTGCTGGCGAGTTATCCGGACCAGACGATCGCGGTGCGGCTGACGGCATCGAAGCCTGGAGCGTTGAGTTTCGATGTGGCGGTGACGAGTCCGCATTACGATGTGACGACGACGGCGATCGGTGGGGAAATGCGGATGACGGGACGGCCGGCGGATTCGGCGATCCGGTTCGAGGCGCGGCTGAAAGTGGTGGCGGAGGGCGGAAGCGCGCGGGCGCGTGACGGGCACGTGGTGGTGACGAAAGCGAATGCCGTGACGCTGGTGCTGGCGGGGGCGACGAACTTCAAGACGTTTCGGGATGTGACGGCGAGCCCGCAGGCGCGCAATGCGGCGACGCTCCAGAAGGTGGGCGGGAAGACGTATGAGGCGATGCGAAGGGACCATGTGGCGGACCATCAGCGGCTGTTCCGGCGGGTGTCGCTCGAGCTGGGGCGAAGCGCGGCGGCGGAGTTACCGACAGACGAGCGGATCAGGAGGTTTGCGGAGGGGAGCGATCCGCAGTTAGTGACGCTGCTGTTCCAGTATGGGCGATATCTGCTGATCGGGTCGAGCAGGAAAGGCGGGCAACCGGCGAACCTGCAGGGGCTGTGGAACGAGGCGTTGAATCCACCTTGGGACAGTAAGTACACGGATAACATCAACACGGAGATGAACTACTGGCCGGCGGAGGCGACCAATCTCGCGGAGTGCCATGAAGCGCTGTTCGATGCGGTGAAGGATCTGGCGGTGGCGGGGGCGAGTACGGCGAAGGAGCATTACAAAGCGGGCGGATGGGTACAGCACCATAACTTCGATTTGTGGCGTGGGACGGCTCCGATCAATGCATCGAACCATGGGATCTGGGTGACGGGCGGGGCGTGGCTTTCGACGCACCTGTGGGAGCACTATCTGTACGGCGGGGACGAGCGGTTTCTGCGGGAGACGGCGTATCCGGTGATGAAGGGGGCGGCGCAGTTCTTTGTGGACTTTCTGGTGGAGGACGCAAGCGGGAAGTGGCTGATCAGCGGGCCGTCGAATTCGCCGGAGCAGGGCGGGTTGGTGATGGGGCCGACGATGGACCACCAGATTGTACGGAGCCTGTTTGGGGCGGTGGCGGCGGCGGCACGGATGCTGAAGGTGGAGGCGGAGTTCGCGGCGCGGGTGGAGACGATGAGGGCGCGGATTGCGCCGAACCGGATTGGGAAGTACGGGCAGTTACAGGAGTGGTTGGAAGACAAGGACGATCCGAAGAACCAGCACCGGCACGTGTCGCACTTGTGGGGCGTGTATCCGGGTGGGGAGATTACGGCTTACGGGACGCCGGACGTGTTCAAGGCGGCGCGGCAATCGCTGATATATCGGGGGGATGCGGCTACGGGATGGTCGATGGGTTGGAAGCTGAACTTATGGGCGCGATTTCTGGATGGGGAGCATGCTTACAAGATTTTGAAGAATCTGGTGAAGCCGGCGAGCCAGAAAGAGGCGGGGTTATACGCGAACTTATTCGATGCGCATCCGCCGTTTCAGATCGACGGGAATTTCGGGGCGACGGCGGCGATTGCGGAGATGCTGGTGCAATCGCACGATCCACGTGGAACATCGGTGAGCTTGACAAAGGTGCAGCGGGGAGAGGCGGGATATCTGCACTTATTGCCGGCATTGCCGCCGCAACTTAGTGAGGGACGGGTAAGCGGGTTACGGGCGCGGGGCGGTTTTGAGGTGGACTTAGAGTGGAAGGGCGGCAAGTTGGCGACGGCGACGATCCGGGCGCGGAAGACGGGTCCGCTGACGGTGCGGTATGCGGGGAAAGAGGTGGAGTTGCAGGCGAAGGCGGGAGAGCCGATCCGGCTGGGTCCATCGTTGTGACGGGGTGGGGCGGTACACCGCGGGGCCCGGAGTTTGATACAGTCTGATGCGATGAGACAAGCACTACGGGTATCGAGGCGCGAGCTTATGGGCGGCGCGGTGATGGCTGCCGCGGCGGGCAGGGCGCTGGGAGAAGCGAATGGTCCTATCACCGGCGAGAACGAGTACTTCTGGTATCGCGAGCAGCCGGCGGGCAAGTATATCGATTGCCAGCGTGGGAAAAAGGCTTTTTCGTATGCGGAAGGCAAGATCTTCCTGTCGAACGATAACGGGCACACGTGGGGGCGGAGCCTGGAGTTTGCGGACGCGACCAAGATCACGTTTAGCCACATTTTGAAGAACGGGAACGTGGTGTTCGCGACGGGGTCGAAGCTGTACGTGAGCACGGACGGGCTGAAGAGCTATCGCGAAGTGAAGGTGAAGGGGCTGGATGGGAGCGATTATGTTCCGCACACGCCGGTGAACGCCGAGTTACCGGGCTGGTATTTCCATACGCTGCCGGGCACCGTGTCGTGGGATATCGACGGCAACGAGATGATGGTTTGGGGTAACTACTGCAACGTGCTTGGCGGGGCGGTACCGGTGAATATCTATTATTCGACCGACAGCGGGAAAACGGTGAAGATCGCCTATAGCTTTGGGCAGAATCCGTTCTTTACCGATACGGGTAAACCGGGCGGCGGCAAGGATGGCAAGTTACTGGGCGATCCGAATAATAAGACGATTGCGCGGCATGTCCACTGCGTGGCCTATAATCCGGCGGAGCGGGCGTTCTATGCGACGACTGGAGACGGGACGCGGGGGTTCGGCCACGAGTGCCACTGGCTTAGGGGGACTTATAACGCGAAGAGCGATAAGTGGGCCTGGGACGTTATTATCTCGGACGTGTCGAACTCGCGGTATAAGTGCGGCGGGATCAATTTCGTGGATGGTAAGTTGTACTGGATCAGCGATTCGAACGGTCCGAAGCCGTATGACCGGGGCGTGTTTGTGTGCGATCCGAAGGATTTGAAGGATAAGAGCAAACATACGAACCTGTTTAATCCGGGTGTGGAGGCGGCCTGCATGATCATTCAGGACCGTACGATAATCGCGGCGCATTGCGCGCCAGCGACGCCGCTGAACACAGGGTTCATTATTTCGAACGATATGGGCAAGACGTGGGCACAGCCGGACTTGAAGGAGTTCGGAAAACGGTCGGGGACACGGTTTCATGAGAAGAACGGGGAGGGCTGGTTCCGGGTGGACCTACGGTCGGGGTGGATCAAGCAGGAACAGGTGGTGTTTATCAAGCCGAAGCCGGCTAAGGGGTAGAGAGACACTACGGGCTTGGGCGTTGGTGGACGGAATGTAGTTGAGGGTTATTTGATGATATTTTCTACAGCTTCAGGCGGGGTCGGAGCCGCCTCGGGGCTGGTTTGCGGGGGAACATTCGGCGAAGATTGCGGTGGACGGTTTTCCGGGCGCGGTGGAATTGGGTTCGTTTTGAATTCTCCGGCTGCTTCGCGTTCC
>JADLDI010000144.1 GCA_020846745.1 Bryobacterales bacterium
AGCGCTATGACGAGGCTCGGTACCTGGCGGCACTGCGGCGGAGCGGATCGCCATACGGGAAGGAGGCGGCATGACCTGCAGATTTTGCTTGACGGACGGCCTCAGAAATCTTACGCACCGTGGTTCGGTTACCGCATTGGGTGCTTGTTTGTGATGACTTACAGAGCCCCGAATGCACCCTCGGATTAGTGCGGCTGACCTGCGGTAACCTGTGTCGTCGGACGAGCGGCCCGCCTTCTGTCATCTGCTAAACTACCCGAGGTTCCTACATGCTTTCCCGCATCGCGCAAGCCGCTGTATCTGCGCTAATTCCGGTCTTCATCGTTCTTTTCCTGCTGATTTGTTCCCTGTTTTATCCGGGTGTTCTCGACATGGATTCTACCGGGATCATGCTGGAGCATAAATACGGGTATGTAACGTGGCACTCTGTTGTCTTGAGTTATTTCTGGGGTCTTCTGCAGCGCGTGTGGGTCGGACCGCCGCTGTTGTTTCTGCTGGTCCAACTTACCTTCTTGATTTCGATTTTCCTGATCGTTCTCCGCGGGATCGATGGTTCCACCCGTCGTCAGATGGCAGCCCTTTTAATCGTGCTTCACCCGCTGACCCTTGCCGCCCTGGCCTATCTTGGTAAAGATACGATTGCAGCCGTCCTGATGGCCGCTGCCTGCGCAGCCATTCTCTGGATTCCCGCCTTCCATCGGAACTTCCGGCGGAACTTCCGGTGGCTTGCTTTCGGCGCCGCGATCAGCTTTCTCGTCCTTGCCGCCTGCGTACGAACCGATGTCCTATTCTCTGCCGCCCCACTTGCCGCCGGCGCCTCTTATCTGGCCTTTGATCTTCACCAGCACCGCCTGCGTATCCGCCTGCTGGTCGGGCTCGCCGTCTGGGTTCTCATTGGCGTTCTCTCCCTCGGCTTGTCCGAGACTATGACGCGCCTGCTCAACGCCGAACGCCAGTATCCGATTCAGGTTACGCTTACTTTTGACCTTGCCGGTATCGCCGCCCACGGGGGTTCCGTGAGGTTACCCGATTGGCATGGCCGCCGAAATGTCGATACGCAAACACTGCTCGATTTGTACTCACCCGTCGACACAAACCCCATGTTTTGGGCAACCCACCGCACCCCAGTGCCTCTCACTAAGTCCAGGCAGGATATGGAGCAGTTAGTTGGCGCCTGGCGCGAAGCGGTGCTTGCCAATCCCATTGCCTATCTCCGTCACCGCGCGGACTTCGTCCAAAACCTTTTGGGCATAAATCCTCAGCCTCAGTACTTTCTCATTAGCTGGCACACCGTCCATGGTCTCGACAACCCCGATCAATTCCACGCGCGATTTATGAGAAGCCGGTTTCTCGTTCTTGTCGAATCCTGCTTCCTCGCGCTGTATCGCACCCCGTTGCTGCGCCCCTGGTTGTTTACTCTTATCCTCGTCGCCGCGCTCGTATTTGCCATATCGCGCCGGAGCCCTCACCGGACCTGGATCGTTGCAGTGTCCTTGAGCGGTCTGATTCAAGTCGCTGTGATGAGCTTTGCCGCCGCCTCGGCTATCTTGCGCTATCTCTTCTGGGCCGACATGTCGGCCATTATTCTAGCCACGGTGTTGCTTATCGGGTGGCGAACACGACAGTCCGCCACCCCGTAGCTTATACCGCTTACCGAGCGCTAATGTTAATCGTGTTGGACGGCGTGTTTGCCAGCGAAAGACTTACCGGCTGGCTTCCGGGCTTTAACCCGGTTGGTATCTGTACGCCGATCTGGTATAGCCCAACCATTCCCGGCGCGGCGTAGGCGTACCGTACCCTTGCAGGTTGGCCACCAATGGTCACCGTGAGCGGAGACGTGTTGTAAGGCATGTCGGACGCCACCGGTTGTCCTGTTGTAACTCCCGGCGAAGTCTGGCCTAATCCGGTGGCGTAGAGCATGATTTCGCTGCCGCCCGAAACGGGAACTCCCATATCGGTGGAGGGAATGGCCGTATTCGCCCAACCTAACACGCCATTTGGATATTCAAACAAAAGCGGAGCAACCGCCACCACTTCCACATATTTGGCTGCGCTTACCAAACCGTTGAACCGCGCCTCGATCGGATGTCCTCCGATGGCCGCCTCAAATGGCATCTGCGCCACAATTCGGGTCGGCGACACTGCCAGCAGCGGAATGGGGGCGTTGTCGACGACCACCTCCACGCCGTTCAGCGTGGCCGGGACCATCCGCCCTTCCCAACCGCTTAAATCCGTTCCGGCGATGGTGAAATTTTCGCCGGTGATCGTGAATACCTGCCCGGCGGCTACCTTCGGCAACGCCGAAACGCCGTCGCCCACCGAACTCCCGTTGATTCCGGTGATGGTGGGCGGCCCTGTGAGCAATGTTCCGATCTGGGCTCGCAAAGCTCCCTGCGGGTTGGCCGATGTCAATACGTTGAAATAGTACCGGTTCGGGTTCTCGACGAGCAGTCGTAACGCCCCAATTACGTCCAACCCGGTCAACAGGCCGCGCTGAAACACGGTGCCTTGGCTGCCAGCCGCCCCAATATCTATTCGCGCTGGACCGTTCTCACCCGCCGCCGCTTCATTAATTTGAATACCGGTCAGGGTGGTTAGCTCCGGGAGTTGAAAATTACCCGAGAATTCGCCAAACGCCGCGGAGACGCGCCCGTTAAAGTCGCGCAAGGTGCGGAGCGTGAATTGACCGAGGCCCGACGCGTTTAGTCCGCTCAGCGGCGGCACGACGCTGTTGGATTGCAAGCTCAAGGGGAAGACCATCAGGTCGGTCCGCCGCGTCTGCCCGCGCATGGCTCCCCCGGGATACTCGGCGGTATGTAAGTTCATGTAATATCCGCGGGGATTGCGCGCCATCGCTTCCACGGCATCGATAACATTCTGCGTCGAGATATTCAGTTCCTGGCGCGCCTGAATCCTTCCTTGCCCGGCGGCAGGCGTCATCATCGTCGAGATTCCGGAAGGCAGGACTACGGGACCGTTCGCTCCGGGTTCCCCCTTATGGATGTGCAAGCCCGTGATGGTTGTCTGGCGTGGAAAGCTGTACTGCACGTCGAACTCAACGACCGCGGAGGTTAGCGCGTTGTTGGTCCCACGCGTGGTCAGCAACGTGGCCGCCCCTACGGCTGAAGCCGCAAGGTCGCGAATGGGCGGCACTTCATTTTCCGGCTGCATGAGCGCCATCACCACCACTTCGGTCGCCGGAACTAAGACGCCGCTGTAGGTCGCATTGGCAGTTGTCAGAGTGACAGTTTGTTGCGAAGGATTCTGCCAGATACCTCCGAGCCCAGCCAACCCCAGCGGATTGGTGGTTTGTATCTGTACCTGCCGTGAAAATGCGCCTTGGCCTGCGACACCCTGGACGGGCCGCTGGGCCGTCAGGTCTGTGTTAATCAGCGATGTTGCCGACCCTTGCGCGGACTCGATTCGCAGCCCTTGGAAGGTCTGTGCCTCGGTGAAGTTGTAATTCACCCCGAAATCTACTGAGCCCGACTGCAGCGTGCCCATGGCGTCCCGGACGGCCAATGCACGCACGGTTGCGACGCCGGCAGGTGTCCCCTCGTTGGTTCCGCCGGGTGTTAAGAACGCCCGGTATACTCTCGTCTGCGCCGTTTGTGCGGCCGCGGCGGCGGCGCCCAGCAGGACGATTCCGACTAACTTACGCATTTCTGCCCTCCGTTCGTATCGCGGGCAGCGCGCATCCCTCAACGAATCGTCAGCGCCGGAAACTCCAGCCTGCCTGCCCGCTTGTTATACCTTTTCCGGCACCACGTACGGCGCGCGGTAATCGCGCGCTAATAACTTGTTCGCTTCGTAGTCCGCCCCAAAATTCTCGTTCGGCGCGTCGATTGCGAGTTTTCTGCCCACCCGGTAACTGATATTGGCCAAGTGGCACAACGACGCCGATAAGTGGCCTTCTTCGATATCGCAAGTCTGCTCGGCCACCTTGCGGCTCTTGACAGCCGCCAGGAAGTTGGCCATATGCGGCGCCGTATCCCAGATCTTCGGCTCAGTCGCCTTCATCTGCTGCGCCAGTTCCCGCTTCTCTCCCAGATACATCTGGTATCCGTTCGAGTCCACAGCCAGGAAGCCGTCACTGCCGAAAAAGAGGTTTCCGATGAAGTTCGCGCCGTCGTAGGTAATGGAACTCTCGCCGCCGGTCAGCAGCCCTCTTACTTCGAAGACTAACTGGCAGTCGTCATATTCGAAAGTCGAGGTGAGCGTGTTGGGCGTCTCCTGGTCGTCGTCATAGACGAACTTGCCGCCTGTGGAGACCACCTTATTGGGAAACGTCTTCTTGCCTAAACCCCACCGGGCGATATCCATTTCGTGGACACCCTGGTTGCCGATATCTCCGTTGCCGGTGTCCCAAAACCAGTGCCAGTTATAGTGAAACCGGTTCTCATTGAATGCGCGCATCGGCGCCGGGCCCAGCCAGATGTCGTAATTCACGCCAGGCGGCACCGGACCATCCGGTTTTTTCCCGATCGACTTACGGCGCTTGAAACACAGGCCCTTGGCCATGTATACCTTGCCGATCGCGCCGTCACGCAGTAACTTGATCGCTTTTTCTTTGTGGCCGGTGGTGCGGCTTTGCATCCCTACTTGCACAATTCGGTTGTACTTCCGCGCCGCCTCGACCATCTTCCGGCCTTCCCACACGTTGTGCGAAGCCGGCTTCTCTGTGTATACATCTTTACCCGCCTGGCAGGCCCAGACGGTCTGCAGCGCATGCCAGTGGTTGCAGGTGGCGAGCGACACGGCGTCAACGTCTTTGTCTTCGAGCAGCTTGCGGAAATCCTGGTATACCTTTGGCTTCACTCCCTGCGCTTTTTCCAAGAGCGGAATGGCGCGCTCGGTCTGCGCCTGGTCGACATCGCAAATCGCAAACACCCGCGAGTCGGCCTGCCGCGCATAGATATCGGCGTGGTCGCGGCCACGGCTTCGAATTCCCACCACGGCCATGTTCACACGGTCGTTCGCGCCGGCGGCTGTCTGCGTGGCCAGAGCGCTTGCCCCGGCGGTCAGGATAAAATTTCGGCGATGCATGTCTTCGATCATACACACGACAGGCAGCACCCATAAGACACCCTTTGCCTTCTATCTGTTACCCATCCGCGCGCAGCATCGCCGTGCTCGTTTTGCGGCAAATGGATAGCGAAACCGGCCGCGTGCGCACCCTCGCCGATGGTTACACACCAGATAGGGCGCGAGTTGAACGTACTCGATCTCGGCTGCTGCACGTTCCGGCTCGCTCGTCTGGCGCCGCAATAGGCGCGTGTGGAGGTTGCGGGGCGATCGGGGCGCTTGTATGCACACCTCGGCTACTTCGTAACGGTGTCCCAATACTTCGCCGCTAACTCCACCAGCCGGGGTACGTCCGATTCCAGCACGTAACCCGACCGCGCTAGATCGTTTGCCGCACCCGTGTACTTATCCAGATATTGCTGCTTCGATTGGTATCGCTCCTCAATTGAAGGCCTTGGATCGTTCTTCAACTGCCGTTCTGCTTTCGTCTTGGCAAAGAGGAACGTTGAACCCACCATGCTGTAAATCTCGTCAGGCGCGCCGATCGACTTGCTGCGCAAATTCCAACCGGTGTAAGTCCCTAGCGGCACCTGAACGGCCGGCGAGCGGATCCCGGTGGTTTCGTTACCATCGCTATCCACCTGCGCCACCAGAGCGGCGTAGGGTTTCCCCAGCATTTTCGGCGGCTCCTGGCTGACGATGCCTTTTGACCGGAACTCCGGACCATAGTCCGCCCGGTAAGCGCGCTGGGGGCGCTGCGGCGTCTTCACACCCGGTATTTTCGGAAAGTGCACCGCACCCGGTGTTACCAACTGGTCCTTTGCCACCTGCGGGATCTGCGACGCCGGAGGCTCGTGGCCTGAAGTTACCCAATCGTTCATCGCCACCAGCAGCGCGCGCATGTGCCAACGGTAGTCGTTGGCATTTCCAGGATGTTGGAACTGGCCGGAAACCCGGGGCGGCCACGCCCCCGGCCCGTGCTGCGTGCCCGCGAACAGATAGGCCCGGCTATCGGGGCCGAGCGGCGCATCGTTCTGCCCATCGATCGAGGAATGAATCAGGCCCGCCGAGCGGCCCCAATACTCGTACGAGCTGTTGGTATAGAACACCTTCGGAGTCACGTTCTGCTCGGCCGCCTTCGCGAGAATGCCGCCCGAAAGGCCGGTCTCCGGATCGGTCTGGTTCAGATCGGTGAAGGGGAAAATGTCAGTCGGATAGAGGCAATTGAAATGGGGATGCCCATCACGCGAGGCCTGGGCAAACCGATGATTAAACGAGCCCCGGCCGCCCCCGGCCACGTGAGCCCAAACGCCGTCAAACACCTTGCGCCCCTGCTCGTCCGCATTGAAGCCGTAGTAGAGGAAGGTGCGCAGGAACCGCCCCGATTGTGACGTGCCAAAGCCGACGGCGCGTTTGACGAACCGCGATTGATCTCCCAAGACGTTGACGCCTGAGGCTGGGCCGCCGTACTTGAGATCCGAAATGAAGTCGCGAATGGCCGCCGGGCCAAGGCCCACCACTACGGGGTCCTGCGTCGTGTAAACAAGCTCATACACTTTGCCGGGGGCGAATCCCGCGGCCATGGTGATGCCTGTGCGGCCGGAGTTATATTGCCACGCCGACCGGGCGACGGGCTTCCGGGCGGAATCGCACCGGTCCCGAACGGTGAGTTGCGCCGCGGTATCGTTGCCTTCAACCGGTTTATAAGGGATGTGGCTCCGGTCGGCCAAGGGCATCTCCGTCGCAGGCTTATCGGGAATGAACTCAGCCCGGATGGGTCCTGTGATCGGCTGCCCGTTGTTGGTGGCCTTCGGCGCCGTGAGGCGCATCCTGCCGGGCTCTTCCGGCACGTCCCACTGCCAGCCGATCCACAGCAGCGTAAACCCGCGTTCCATGAGAAACGCGTCGCCGAATTGTGGCGGTTCCGCCGGATCGGCCCCGGAGTTGCTCGCCAAGTTGAACATGGTGATGAGCCCCTTGTTGCCGCGATTGGACACTTCAAACAGCACCGTGCCATTGCCGCGTTGGGGATTGCGAGGCTTCAGGCAGTAGATATCGGCGCTGAACTCGACCATTCCATCCGCATTGCGCGGGGCCAGCTTCAGGTCAGTAATTATCGAATTGGCGGGAGCGTTCGGGTCTACCACGAATCGCGCTTTGGCGACCACGCGCTCATACGCTCCCGTGGACCCGAAATCACGGCCGTGCAGCACGTCAGTCCGGTCAACCACGTGGACCGATTTTACGGCCGCCAGCATTGAGGCAACCGATAATCCAACGACAACCGCTATGCGCGAAAACATGTTGGCTATTGTACGTCGAGCCTGCGTTCTGCGACGATGGCTGGAATCCCATGCAGCGGTCTCTTTTATGGATTCCTGTCCTGATCGGCGCGTACTTCCTCGCTTTCGCGTGGCGAGGCTTAGTGAGCGGCTTTTTCCCGGACGACATGATCAACATGTATGGCTCGTGGGAACGCTCGCCGACGACATTACTCAAAGATCTTGTCTTGTTCTGGCATAACAACTACCGGCCGCTCGGTGCGTTGATCTACCGTCCGCTCTATGAATGGTTTGGGATGAACCCGCTGCCTTTCCGCATCGCGGCTTTCTTACTGCTGTTCCTCAACCTGTGGATCGCTTACCGGGTAGCGAAACTTCTCAGTGCGGCGACGGGCGTAGCCGTACTCGCCACCCTGATCTTTGCCTATCAGCCCTATCTGTCAGACATGTATGTCAGCACGGCCACGATCTACGACTTAGAATGCTTCGCCTGTTACTGGGGCGCGGTGTGGGTCTATGCACGCGGCGCAGGCTCGTGGCGGCGGATCGCGCTCGTGACTATTCTTTATTGGCTCGCCCTCAATGCGAAGGAAATGGCTGTCACGCTGCCCGGCATCTTATTCGCCTATGACATCGCGTTCAAGCGGCGCCCGAACTGGCGCGCCCTGCTGCCGCTAGGGGCGATGGCCGCGAGCTTTGCGATCGGCAAGGTAATCCTGATGCGGCAGGACGCCATCGTGGCTCCCTTCATCCCACACGTGACGGGCGAACGCCTCCACAGCGCCCTCAAGCACTATTCGAGCCTCCTTTTATATATGCCGGCCGAAAGATCCTGGGCCGGATATCTCGTCGTTGCTTTCGTGGTCCTGGTCATCTGGCGGACGACCAAGCCCTACGTCCGATTCGCCGCGGTCGCCTTTCTGCTGATCCCGATACCCGTCTTGTTTATCGACCAGCGGAGCCTCTATGTTTACTACCTGCCGTTATTTGCCTGGGGACTCGTTTGGGCGGGACTTGTCGACAACCGCCGCCCTGTGGCGGTGGCGCTGATGGCCTTGATCGTCTTCCTGAACGTCCGTCACGTGAAGATCGCGAGCGAGTGGATCAAGGAGGATAGCTGGAAAGCGCCGCGCATGATCTCCGAGTTAGACAAACTGCGCCCCGCCCGGCGGATCCTGATCACCAACGACTCGATCCCGCCCGACGATTGGATCCTGCTGCTTGCCGCGCGCCTCAGCCGCCACGACCTCGAACTGCAAGTGTGGCGCGTGGCGCAAATGGGACAACCGCAGGAAACAGACTGGGACGTGAAGGCCGATTTCAGAGACTGGCAGTTACGGGATATTGTTTGGTTAAAGCGTTAGCCGCTCGGGTCTGGCTAAAGCGTTAGCCGCTCGGGTTTGGCTAAAGCGTTAGCCCGGCGTTCGTTGCCCGTTTTCGGCCGCGTTCCCTCATAGCCCTTCGAATCGATTCGCCCACTGCAGCGCTTCCACATACGACCCCATCACGGCTTGCGAAGCGATGTTCAGACGCTCGGAAATTTGGGTTACGGTTTCCCAGTCGGACCGTTCGTACCCGCGGACTAACTCGAAGATGCATTTAGACGTCGATCGGGCCTGATCTTCGAGCAGCGCCAAGCGTGGTTCGTCGGACAGATACACCTGGCTCAGAATCTCAGGCAGGTCGCTGTCCATCAGTGCGTCCATCAGCGAGAACAGGCCCATCAGGAAGAAATCCACCGACCGCGCCGCCTGGCCCGCCTGAACCGACAGCAGTTCGCAGAACCGCGCGCGCACCAGAATCTGTTTCATCAGTTCCGCCGGCTTGGAATGGCCGAAGGTCCGCATAATCGCGAGCGACACCCATTGCCTGATGCGCACGTCTCCGATCAGCACCAACGCGTTCCGAATCGACTCCACCTTGTTGAACCCGAACGCCGCCGAATTGACATACCGGAGCAACTGGTACGTCAGTGTCGGATCGTGGCGGATAGCCGCCTCGAGTGCGCTCAGGTTGATTTCTTTCTTGTTAGCCTCGCGGAGCGCATTCATACGCGCCATCTTGTTGGCCGGAGCGGCCCGCTTCTTTACGATGGTCGGCCGCGCGAAAAAGAAGCCTTGGAAATAGTCGTACTGCAGGTTGAAGCACCGCTCGAAGTCTTCTTGCGTCTCGACTTTTTCCGCCAGTACGCGGGTACCGTTCCGGCGGCACATTTGCACAATCTGGCGCTGACGGGAGGCGTCTGTTCCTGGGAGGTCGACTTTAATGATGTCTGTCAATTGCAGGAGCGGGTCGAACCGCTCATCCCCGACATAATCGTCGAGCGCCAACCGGTATCCCAACGCTTTCAGCTTGCGGCAGGCGTCGACGAGCGCATCATCTACGGTGGCGGTCTCCAGGATTTCTAAGACGGTTCGCTTCGGAGGCAACACTTGCGGCAAATTACTGAACAGGAGGTCGCGATTGAAGTTGATGAAGGCGGTCGATTCGCCAACCAATTGATCGAATCCGACGCTGAGGAGCGCAGTTGCGATGACGTCTGATGTTGCAGCTACGTCGTCGAATGGGGCCGCCGACGCCGGTTGATTCGACCGGAACAGCAGTTCATACCCGAATATCTGGCGATTCCGGTCCAAAATCGGTTGGCGGCCAACCAAAACCTCTTCGGCAGAACTAGTTATGAGTCCCAACTCAAAAGTTGCCACACAAATCTCACTGAACTCATCGGCGGCGGATGAGGATGTCTTAGTCCCCAAGTAGAGATTTTGTTCGTGGTGGAGTGTATGTGCGAGCGCCTGGATACGATGGAAGAGGCGCTATTAGTCTGCCGGGATGGGCTTGTATTCCCTGGTGGCCTGCTTCGGTTGGCGGCGGCGCGTCAACCGATCCTGGAACGCGGCCATATAGGTGTAAAAGACCGGGGTGAGATAGAGCGTGATGAGCTGGGAGAAGAGCAGACCGCCGACAACGCATAAGCCTAAAGGCTGACGGGCTTCGCCGCCGGCTCCATAACCCAAGGCAATGGGAAGCGCACCGAGCAGCGCGGCCATGGTGGTCATCATGATGGGACGGAAGCGGATCAGACAACCTTGATAGATCGCTTCGCGGGGCGCCTTGCCTTCGTTGCGTTCGGCATCGAGTGCGAAGTCGATCTGCATGATTGCATTCTTTTTCACGATGCCGATCAGGAGGATCAAGCCGACAAACGAATAGACGTTCAGGTCTAACTTGAACAGGTAAAGCGTGAGCAAAGCGCCGAAGCCGGCAGAAGGGAGTCCGGAAAGGATAGTGATGGGGTGAATGAAGCTCTCATACAGGATGCCGAGCACGATATAGACGACCAGGATGGCAACTAAGAGCAGAATCCACAGAGACCGGGTGGATTGCTGGAACGCCTGGGCGGTGCCCTGGAACGCCGTCGTGACCGTATCGGGCAGGACATGGGTGGAGACGTCCTGGATACGTTGGACGGCGTCGCCTAGTGAGATACCGGGGACTAAGTTGAACGAGAGAGTTACGGCCGGAAGCTGGCCGTAATGATTAATCGTTTGCGGGCCGACAGAGGGCTGAAGTCTCGCGACCGTATCGAGAGGAACTAAGTTACCCGTCGCCGACCGGATATAGAGCGCCGACATGAGGGAAGGATCTTCCTGATAGCTGCGGTCCACTTCGATCAAGACGCGGTACTGGTTATCTGGAGCGTAGATGGTGGAGATCCAGCGGGGGCCGTAAGCGTCGTACAAAGCATTTTCGATCTGCTCGGGAGTAACCTGCAAGGTGGCCGCTTTATCGCGATCGATCATAACGTTCGCTTGCGGAGCTTTGATTTGCAGGTCGCTGGTGACATCGACTAATCCCGGAATCTGTGCCATCGCCTTTTCCATGGACTGAGCACTCTTGTAGAGGTCTTCGAGGTTCGTGCTCATCAAGGTGTATTGATAGAGACTCTTCGAAAGCGTGCCCCCGAGGCGGATCTGCGGCGGGTTTTGGAGATAGGTGCGAATGGTGGTCAGCGAGTTCAGTTGCGGACGCAGTTCGGCCATTACCTGATCGACGTGTTCGGGGCGTTCGTCGCGTCCCTTCAGATGGAGGAACATGCGCCCGTAGTTCGGTCCATTGTTTGCGGCGGAACCGGAGGTGCCGCCCATGCCCGCAAAGAAGGCTTTGATGTAGTTGCTCTTCTGGGCGATTTTGATCAACTGTTCGGTGTCGCGATAAAGCTGGAGGTGGGAGGCTCCCTGCGCGGCTTCGGTGGTGATGAACACCTGATTGGCATCTTCTGAAGGAAGAAAGCCTTTCGGGATGCGTTGAAACAGCAGGACGGTGCCGATGAGGATTAGGAATGACGCGGCCATCACGACCATGCGATGGCGGAGGGTCCAGACCAAGGTCTTATCGTAAATGCGGAGCATCCAGTCGAAAAAACGCTCGGTTAGGTTGAAGAGCCGGCTGTGGCCCCCGTGATGGGGCCGGAGAAACCGGGCGGAGAGCATCGGGGTGAGGGTGACGGAGACGAAACCTGAAACGAGGATGGCAACGCAGATGGTAACGGCGAACTCGCGGAAGAGGCGCCCGAGGATGCCGCCCATGAAAAGCAGCGGAATGAAGACCGCGGCGAGGGAAATGGTCATGGAAATGATGGTGAAGCCGACCTCGCGGGCTCCCTCGATGGCGGCGCGCATGGGGGGAACGCCCAGTTCCATGTGACGGACGATGTTCTCGAGCACGACAATCGCGTCGTCGACAACAAAGCCGATGGCGAGAATGAGGGCCATCATCGAGAGGTTATCGAGCGAGTAGTCGCAGAGGTACATGACGGCGAAGGTACCGATGACTGAGACCGGCAGGGCGAGCGAAGGGATAACGGTGGCCGAGAGATTGCGCAGGAACAGGAAGATGACCATCACGACGAGGCCGAGTGTGAGCAGCATGGTGAACTGCACGTCGTGGAACGATTCGCGGATGGTTTCGGAGCGGTCCATGAGGACCTGCAGCTTAGCGGTTGGCGGAAGTTGCGCACGGAAGGCGGGCAAGAGCTTTCTGACGTTATCCGCGACTTCGACGGTATTGGTGCCGGGCTGGCGGTAGACGGCGAGAGTTACGCTGCGCTCGCTCGAGGAGGGCGTGTTGAACCAGGAGGCTGCCTTGTCGTCCTCGACCGAGTCGATCACGGTGGAAAGGTCGCTGAGACGGACCGGCGAGCCGTTCTTATAGGTAACGACCAAAGGCTTGTAGGCGTCGGCATTGGTGAGCTGTCCACTGGCTTGCACAGTCACCATCTGGCTTTTGCCGTACAGTGTGCCCACGGGAAGATTGACGTTGTGGCGGCGGACAGCCTGTTCCACTTCGTCGATGCCGATGCCTTGGGCTGCCATCTTCTTGGGGTCGACCTGGATGCGAACGGCATACTTCTGCGAGCCCATGATCTGCACCTGGGCAACGCCGCTGACCATCGAGATACGCTGCGCCATCATGGTATCGGCATATTCGTGGAGGCGATACAAGGGCAGGGTAGAGGACGTGAGCGCCATGTAATAGACGGGCTGGTCGGCCGGGTTCACCTTACGGAACGTGGGCGGATTGGGCATGCCGGGCGGCAGAAGTGGAGAGGCTTGCGTGATGGCGGCCTGCACATCCTGGGCGGCTCCGTCCAGGGTGCGCTTGAGGTCGAACTGAAGCGTGACGGTTGTGGCGCCGAGGGCGTTGATCGAGGTCATAGAGTCCAGACCTTCGATGGTGGAGAACTGGCGCTCGAGCGGAGTGGCGACGGCCGAGGCCATGGTTTCCGGGTGCGCGCCGGGGAGGCTGGCGGTGATGACCAGGGTTGGGAAGTCGACGTTGGGCAGGTCGGCGACGGGCAGCGAGCGGTAGGCGACCAATCCAAATAGAGTGATCGCGACCATCACCAGAGTGGTAGCGACGGCGCGGCGGATGAACAGTTCTGTGAAACCGCCGCCCGAACCGATCATGACATCACCTTCACTTTCGCGCCGGGTGCGAGGCGGAGTTGCCCTTCGGTGACGACAGTTTCCCCAGCCGCCACGCCTTGATCAATGGCGATGACAGCACCTGTGCGAGGGCCGAGTTTCACCTGGCGCATCTCGACGGAGTTATCGGGCTTGACGACATAGACGAACGATCCTGCCTGGCCAATCTGCACAGAACTGGCAGGTATGGTGACCGTATTGGGGCGTTCCTCGAGGCGCAGAACCACGTCCACGAACTGGCCGGGCCACAACCGGGTGTCGCCGTTCGGGAAGGCGCCTTTTAACTGAATGGTGCCGGTGTTGCGGTCGACGGCATTGTTGAGAAAGCTGACGTTGCCGGTGGCCTTGGGGCCGGGCTGGTTGGGGATACCGGCGGCCACCGTCAGGCGCCCGGCCGAAGCGCGCCGGCGAATCGTGAGCAGGTGCGCTTCCGGCACCGAGAAGGTCACGTAGACGGGCTGGATCTGGTGGATGGTGACGAGCTCGATGTCGTTTGCTTTGACGAGGTTGCCTTGCTTAACGAGCAGGTTTCCGGTGCGTCCGGTGATGGGGGAACGGATGGTGCAATAGCTGAGGTTCAATTTCGCCGTCTCGAGGGCCACTGTATCGGCCTGGATTGCGGCCTCCGCGCCGGCTTTGGCGGCGTTTTCCGCTTTCAGGGTGGATTGCCGGGACCGGAGTTCGACATTCATCTGATCGGCTTGTTCGCGGGAGAAGATTCCTTCCTTGGCCAGGCGCTCGTAACGGTCGGCCTGTTTGGAATAGTGAGCCTGCTGCGCCAGGGCACGGCCGACGTTGGCTTCGGAAGCGGCAAACTGGGCGCGGTCGCGCGCGAGATTCGCTTCGGCCTGCTTAATGGCCTGCTCGTACGGGCGCGGATCGATTTCAAACAGGACATCGCCAGCTTTCACCATGTCGCCCTCGCGGAAGTTGACCTGTATCAGTGTGCCCCCGATCTGGGCTTTGACACTGATTGTGGACCAGGCTTCCACATTGCCGACGGTGGCGATCTCAACGGGGACGGTTTGGAGTTGGGCTTTGGCAACGCGGACGGGTGACGCCGTTTCGGCGGCGGCCTTGGCGGTTGTGGGCGCGCCTGCTTTTCCGGTACCTCCACACGCGGCCAGGAACGCCAGGCTGAGGACAGTAGCGGCAACAGCCGCATAACTTAACATCCGATGCCCCTCCAGATGAGATCAGTAACCAGGTTGGTGGTCTCTTCCGGCCGCTGGTCCGGCCAGGCCAGCATGTGCTGGGCGACGGCAGACCGGGTGGCCTCGTAAATGAGCCGCGCCACTTTGGCGGTATCGAGCGGACGGATCTGGCCGCCGGCGATACCTTCGGCGATCACGGACTCGAGCAGTCTGAGTTGCTGTTCGTAAAGGTCCTGGAATTCAGGCTGCGCTCTCGAGGAGCGGACCTGCAGCGATGCAAATTCCGTGTAGTAGATCCGGAAGAAGTCGCGATTCCGATCGCAGTATTCCAGCCGGGCGTTCACAAATGCACGAATCTTTTCTTCCACACTGGTGGCGCGAGCGATGTGTTCGCGTGCCTGCCCGTGCAGTTGTTCGACGCCTTCCCGGAGGGCAGCGAGGAACAGGTCCTGTTTGGAAGGAAAGTAGAGATAAATCGTTCCCTTGGCCAGGCCCGCCACATCCGCGATTTCGTCGACAGTGGCTTTGGCGTAGCCGTGAGAAGCGAAAACGGTGCGCGCCGCGTGCAATATCTCACCGGTGCGGAATTCAAGGAGTATGTCTTTTTTGGTGCGACCCAGCAACGCCATTGAACGTAGCTTACAGGGGAATGACCGGCGGGTCAATTTGGCGAGTGTGTAGAACGACGCGACGTTTGCGCAGTTGGGAAATTGTTACGTTGCCATTGTTTTATTTTGTCCACATTGACAGAAAGATAGCTCCGCCGGAGACGAATCGGTTCACCGCTTGGATTAACTTTCAACGATAATGAAGCGATGTTTTTGCGCGGCCTCTTCCGGGCCGCCCTTCTCTGCACCTTGTTCCTGTTCCCGCTCTGTTCCGGTCGAACTGAGAAGCGGCCCTTAACATTTGTCGACATTGTGTCGTTTCGTTCAGTCTCTGCTTTAGACATCAGTCCCGACGGGAAGTCTGCGATCTTCGAGACGCTCGTGCCGGACTGGAAACTGGGGAAACTCTACGCCGACGTCCACCACGTCTCGATGGAGGGTGGCAGCAAGACAGCGCGCCAGATGACAAATACGCGCGCGGCCGATGAGAAGAAACCGCTGTGGTCGCGAGATGGCTCGTTTTTCGTTTTCCTTTCGAACCGCGAGCCCGCCTCGACGGAGTTGCAGTTGTTCATGATGCGCCCGAGCGGGAGCGAACCTTGGCGGCTAACCAATCACAAAGGCGGGGTCCAGTCGTTCGCGTTCTCGCCCGACGGCGCCTGGCTGGCGTATTCGGCCGGATTGTCAGACGAGCGCCAGATTTACCTGCTGAAGGTCAGCGAAATCGAGCAGGCAAAGCCGATTCAACTGACCAAGCATGGCGCACCGGTGGAGGCGTGGCAGTTCGCGCCCCGAGCGTCTCGGATCTACTTCACGGCCGCAGTGAGTGCCGATGCCGGCAATCGCGACCGGATCATGCGTGGGTTCACCGCCAAACTGAGGAATCAGGAAACGCCGCCGCTGATGCTGTGGAGCGTTGAAATTGAGAATCGACAGGTTCGGCAGTGGACAGTGGAAACGAAACGGACGGTATCGGAAATATCGATTTCTCGCGATGGCCGCTGGATCGGCTTCCGCCAGACACCGAACGACCGCTATCAGCGGACCGTTACCGAGGACGACATCTATGCGGACCTGTATCTGCTTTCGACGGAAACCGGCAAGATCGAACGCCTCACCGAGAATCGGGAGATCAGCGAAAGCCGGATTTCGTTCTCGCCCGATTCAAAGATGCTGGCGTTCAGCGCACCCGAGGATTTCCAGTTCTTCCGCCGCCAGCGAGTGTACGTGCGTTCAGTCGCCGGTGGTCCCGTGCGGAAACTGGGGAATGCATTTGACGGGGATGCGGACATAGCGTTCTGGTCGCCCGATGCGAGAACTATCTACTTCAACGAAGGCGTTGGCGCAACACAGCAATTGTTTGCCTTATCGGTTGCAAGCGGCGACGTCGAGCAGTTGACGCGGTACCAGGGCGTGTTGAACGTTTTCCGGGACGACGATTCCGGAAAGCTGTTCGCCACCTACCAGGATCCGCACTCGCCGTTGAACTACTATGCGATCCCGTCCATCGGAGACATCTCGCAAAGGGCAGCCTGGAAGCAGTTGACCGACTCGAACCCGCAAGTTCGGGACCTGGCCCTGGGCAAGGTGGAAACGGTGAAGTGGAATTCAACGGACGGCCGCGAGGTGGAAGGCGTCGTGGTGTTACCGGTCAATTACGTCAAGAGCCAGCGTTATCCGCTGGTTGTCCAACTGCACGGCGGTCCGGCGGCGGCCACGGAAATGAACTTTAACGCGACGTACTCCAATTACTCCCAGGTATATGCCGGGGCGGGATATGTGTGCCTGCTGCCCAATTATCGCGGTTCCACCAATTATGGCGAAGCGTTTCGTACGCAGATCGCCGGCAATTACTTCCAGCAGGGATATGAAGATATCGTGTCCGGAGTAGACCACCTGGTGGCGAAAGGTGTAGTCGATCCGGAGCGGATGGGGGTGATGGGCTGGAGCGCCGGAGGGCACTGGTCCAATTGGATTCTGACGCATACGACGCGATTCAAGGCGATTTCTTCCGGCGCCGGCGCGATGAACTGGATTTCGATGTATGCCCAAAACGACATACAGCGGCTGCGGGAGCATTACTTCGGTGGGGTGCCGTACGAGCGGTTCGAGGACTATTGGAACGTATCGCCGTTGAAGTACATCCGCAATGCAAAGACGCCAACATTGATTCATGTCGTGGACGGTGACCCGCGCGTGCCGCGGCCGCAAAGCGAAGAACTTCACATGGCTTTGCGGAAGTTAGGGGTGCCGACGGAGTTTCTGGTCTATCCCGGCACGACGCACGGGATTACGGACATGCGTAATCAAGTGCTGAAGATGGTGGCCGAGTTCCGCTGGATGGAAAAATGGGTGCGTGGACAAGGCGAATGGCTGAACTGGAAAGAGCTTCTGGCGTTGATTCCAGAGGATAGAAAGCAGACGGTCGCATCCGCTTCAGGCGGCAGCCGCTAAGCCGGGTATCGCAGTCGAATTTCAGTGTTTCTCCTGAGGGTAAGCTCAGGGGTTTCGCTCATAGCTCCTATCTGCTGGTTAGCGTATTCTAGCCGCAGTGCAGGATGTGCTGTGACGGAACCTCTTGAAGTGCTCGGCCTGCCCGCCGTCATTTGTAGTTCCGAGATGACCCGGGTTATTGAACGCGCCCGAAAGCTCGCGCAGATCAACTCTGCCGTATTGATTACGGGGGAAAGCGGAGTTGGCAAGGAGATAGTAGCGCGGGCGATCCACCATTTCTCGCTGCGATGTCAGAAACCGTGGGTGGATGTGAGTTGCGGAGCTTTGCCGGAGCACCTGGTGGAGAGCGAACTGTTCGGCTATGAGAGAGGCGCCTTCAGCGGAGCCATGGGCCGCAAAGAGGGGCTTTTTGAGCTGGCGCATCAGGGCACTTTGTTTCTGGACGAGGTGGGCGAACTGGATGCGCGCATGCAGGTAAAACTGCTGAGGGTGCTCGATTGCGGCCAGTATTTCCGTTTGGGCGCGACCAAGCGCACAACGGTTGACGTGAGGGTCGTCGCTGCTACGAATCGGGACCTGCCGGCAGAGGTAAGGCAGGGAACTTTCCGGGGAGACCTGTATCACCGGCTGGCGCAATTGCAGATTGTCGTTCCGCCGCTCAGGCAGCGGCGAGAAGATGTGATTCCGCTATGCCGTTTCTTTATGGAACGGCATCATTTCGAGAAAGATCTCACGGCGCCGGTGATAACGGCGCTGGAAAACTATTCCTGGCCAGGCAATGTGCGCGAGTTGCGAAATGTAATCGTGAGCGCTTGCGCCATATCGGAAGCTGACGAACTGAAACTTGCCGATCTGCCGGAAGGGGTGCGTGGGGCCTCATCCATCCACACGATGATGGACGTTCGATCTTTGGCGCAAGCGATCGAAGACGAAGATGACGATGGCGGGTGTGGGGAAGGGTTGCTACAGGAAGCCGAGAAGCGCTTGATTCTGGATGTTTTAGCTCGCATGAACGGGCATCAGGAACGGACCGCGAAAGCCCTGGGCATCTCGAGCCGCACACTGAGCCGGAAACTGCGCGGTTACCGCGTCGATATGGGAGCCAACCCATCGCTGGGATCGGAGTTGATGTCATGAGGGTGTCTACTCACGAACGGAGGGCTGCGCCAAGGACCGGGGCAGCCGGACCTGTTTGGATACGGGAAATGCTGCCGGGCGCCGCCGAGATCGCCGGCACTTTGGTGGATACGAGCCGGGATGGGTTCCGCGCCTCGTTTGGCGGGGGGGCGCCGGCGGCGGGCACAAACGTTGAGTTCCGGACGGAGGCGCGGCGTGGCAAGGCGGTCGTGATGTGGAACCGTTGTGTCGGTTCTCAACAGGAAAGTGGATTTCTCATCTCGTAACCTATTTACCCTATTGAATTTCCTCGATTGGTCCGATTGTTTGTGTGAGCATGTCTATTCCGGCCAGGATCTTTATCTTGGCCACCGTGATTATCGGTGGATTGATAGTGGTTGGTGGCGCTCTCCACTGGCACTCCGACGATCCGCTGCGGCTGATCTGTTACGCGGCGCTCGCGAGCATTGCGGGCGCGTGTAAGGTTACGCTGCCGAACGTGGATGGCTCGGTCTCTGTCACGTTTTTGTTCACGCTGCTTGGGATCGTCGAACTGTCCAATTCCGAACTGCTGCTGGTGAGCATAGTTTCCAGCGCATTTCAGGCGCTTCTCAATACGAAAGTGCGGCCGCAACTGGTGAAGGTCCTATTCTCGCTGGCGAATACAGCTATCGCGGTCACACTGTGCCGCCAACTGTACCATTGGCCCGTGCTGAGCGAGGTAGGGATGCAGGAAACCTTTCGCCTGGCGCTGGTTGCCTTGGCGTACTTCCTGTTAAATACGATCCCGGTATCCGCGATTATTGCGGTGACAGAGAATAAGCGGGCGTGGTGGGTGTGGCGGCAGTGTTACTTTTGGTCGTTCGCGTATTACCTGGTAGGCGCCGTTCTGGCCGCAGCCATGGTGATGCTGAACCGGTTGGTGGGCTGGCAGGCATCGATCCTGACACTTCCCGTGATTTACCTCGTCTACCGTTCCTATTCCCTGTATTTGGGCCGGCTAGCCGCGGAGAAATCGCACGCCCAGGAGATCGCGGCGCTGCACCTGCGCACAATCGAGGCGCTGGCCCTGGCCATCGAGGCTAAGGATCAAACGACTCACGAGCATCTACAGCGCGTGCAGGTGTATGCACTTGAAGTCGGCAAACGATGCAATCTAAATCCTGTCGAATTGGAAGCACTACGGGCAGCGGCGCTCTTGCACGATATCGGTAAACTCGCGGTGCCGGAACATATCATTTCCAAGCCCGGCCGGCTCACTCCCGAAGAGTTCGAGAAAATGAAAATCCACCCCGTGGTTGGGGCAGACATTCTGGAACGGGTACAGTTTCCGTATCCGGTTGCGCCGATCGTCCGGGCTCATCACGAGCGGTGGGATGGCACCGGTTATCCCTATGGGTTGAAGGAAGAGCAGATTCCGATCGGTGCGCGCATTCTTTCGGCTATCGACTGCCTGGACGCGTTAGCATCGGACCGGCAGTATCGCCGGGCATATCCACTTGAGGTCGCGATGCGGATGGTTGCGGATGAAGCGGGCAAAGCTTTCGACCCGCAGGTGGTGAAACTCCTCTCGGAGGAATATGTCGAACTGGAGCGCCTGGCGCGGCTGGCTCCCCCGTTGGCTCCTCCGGAAAGCCCGGAAAAGGGGCTCGCCACCCAGGCGTTTGCGGTACCGCTGGCGGGCTTCGATATGAGCGACAAGGGCCCGCCCGCGGATGTGACGGACTTTCTGAGATCGATCGCGGCAGCACGTGTGGAGATGCAGACCCTGCTCGAACTGGTGCAGGACGTCGGTAAGTCGCTTTCGATTAACGAGACACTCTCGGTGCTAGCAACGCGGCTGAAACGCCTGGTACCTTACGACTCGATCGCGATCTACTTGCGGAAGGGTGACGTGCTGCGGCCCGAGTTCGTGGCCGGAGACGACTTCCGCCTGTTCGCGTCTCTTGAAATACCGGTGGGGCATGGGCTTTCCGGTTGGGTGGTGGAAAACCGCAAGGCCATCATCAATGGCAATCCGTCGGTTGAGCCGGGTTATCTGAACGATACGAATAAGTTCAGCATTCTGCGATCAGCGTTGTCGGTCCCGCTGGAGGGATTGCAGGGCGTGGTTGGAGCATTAACTCTTTACCGATCGGACTTGAACGCCTTCCACCGCGATCACCTGCGGATTCTGCAGGCCGTGGCATCCAAGATTACGTACGCTATTGAAAATGCGGTTCGATTCCAACTGGCGGAATCAAATGCGCTAACCGATTTCAAGACAGGTCTGCCGAACGCGCGAGCATTGTACTTCCACCTCGATAGCGAAGTATCCCGGTGCCGGCGGACCGGAACTCCTCTCAGCGTTCTGGTGTGCGATCTGAACGAGTTTAAGCACATCAACGATCATTACGGGCATTTGGAAGGCGATCGTGTGCTCCAGGGCGTTGCCTCAACGCTCCGCACTGCGTGTCGAGAATACGACTATGTTGCCCGCATGGGCGGAGACGAGTTCGTGCTCGTATTTCCAGGCCTTCAGAGCCGAGACATCGAGCAGAAGGTGGCGTCGATTCGGGGCGCCGTTCACGAGTTTGGCGTGAGCAAATTCGGGTCATCGGTGTTCTCGATCAGTATCGGCGTGGCTTCCTATCGCGACGGAATCGATACGGAAGCGCTGTTAGCGCACGCGGACCGGCAGATGTACGAGTGTAAGCAGGAATTCAAAGCTGGAAAGGCGGCGGCGTCGATTGCGGCGCTGGCCGGGCAAACGCCCGAATCTATTTCGGTTTCGACTTCCCCGGCAGACCAACCGGGTTCTCATGAACCCGCTCCCGAAATCGCCCCTTGAGGCTGGCGGCGAGCGAGACCGAGTTTTCGCCAAATTTATCCCGAAGTTTATCGACGGTGGTCAACGCTTTCGTCCAGCGGTCGGTATGTTCTTGGGCCAGCAGGTTGGTTTGACCTTCGGTCTCTTCGAGATTGCCGGCATGGACGCCGATCAGGCGAATGGGCTTGCCGGTCCAGTTCTGTTCAAACAGTTTCCAGGATACGTTTAGCAGCACGGTGTCGATCTGGGTGGCCTGGTCAAGCGAATGGGCTCTGGTGAAAGTGGAGAAATCGGAATATCGAAGCTTGATCTGCACGGTACGCGTGAAGAGCTTGTGTTCACGGAGGCGGCGGCCAACCATTTCACTTAAGCGCGCGATCGTCGAATGCAGTTGGCCGCGGTCGGCAGTGTCGGTTCCGAACGTGTGCTCGTGGCTGATGGATTTGGGCTCCTCATGAGCGCCGACGGGAGAGTCGAACCAGCCGCCGGCATCGAGTCCGAGGGCTTTACCGGCGAGCGCTAATCCCCATTTCCCGAACCGCTGTTCCAGAAATCGCTCATCCAGCGCGGCGAGATCTCCGATCTTCCGAATGCCAAGCAGGTGTAACTGCTTTTCGGTAACCTTACCGACGCCAGGAATCTTGCGCACATCGAGCGGGGCGAGAAATCGGCCTTCCTGTCCCGGAAGCACCCACAAAACACCGTTGGGCTTGGCTTGATCGGAACAGATTTTGGCGACCAGGCGTGAAGAGGCAATCCCAATTGAGTTTGCGAGTCCGGTTTTCGAGCGGATGCGTTCGTGCAAAGTATGCGCGGCTTTGAGCGGAGGACCATGCAGCCGTTCCGTGCCGGTCACCTCGATGTAAGCTTCATCGATCGAAGCCATTTCGACTTTGGGACTGAATTCCTGCAAAACATCGTGTACTTTGTGAGAGTATTCGCGGTAACGATGGGGGTGGCCGTCCACGAATGTGGCGTGGGGGCAAAGCTTGTACGCGGTACGAAGGGGCAGGGCAGAGTGCACGCCGAATTTCCGGGCCTCATAGGACGCCGCGGAGACCACTCCGCGCTGGTCGGGCCGGCCGCCTACAACCACCGGCTTGCCAATCAGGGTCGGGTCGAACAGCCGCTCGACCGACACAAAGAACGCGTCCATGTCGATGTGGAAGATCGTTTTCATATCTGCTTTCGCGGCGTTCCCACGTACAAGGGGTTAACTGATCAACCCGTTGCGGACGGCAAACCGCACAAGGGCTCCGGTGCTGTGAAGGTTAAGTTTCTCCATGATGCGCCCGCGATGCGCCTCCATAGTATAAACACTCAGACTCAGGATCCCGGCGATCTCCTTATTGGTTTTGCCCTCGGCAATCAACTGCCGCACTTCGCGTTCGCGGCTGGTCAGCAGATCGATCGGATTTGTAACGCGCCGATGGTACTACCATTCTGACGCGTTCACCGGCTTCTCCAATCGGACCCACACCTGGGTCGCACCGGAATGCCGTGCCACGGGAGTAACGTTTAGCCATGTCGCAAGTGGGGTCCAAATTGGGTTTGTTCCGCACGGATTGTTGCAGGGGGTCTGGTAGCCGGTTTTGGCGTGCTGGCTGATGAGGAAGTTGACGGAGATATCGAGGTTGGCAGCGTCGTCGCGGATTTCGGCGGCTACGGACGGGGGAAGTGGGTGGGGATGTCAGCGGATGGCGCGGGGCTCGCTTGCGAGTCTGAGGAGAGATTGGGCCCGCGCCCTGACAGTTGCGGTTCCGTTTCCGGGGGAGGTGCGAGGTGGGGAGTTCGTTTCGCAAATGATTGAAAACAACTACGTTGTGCATTCTTTCGAGTCTGAGGAGAGATTGGGCCCGCGCCCTTACGGGAGTGAGAAAAAATGTCGGAACCCATAAAACATTGGGGGTACAAAATGTTTGGAGTGGCCGTATTCTTAACATATGCAAGTTGGGGCAACGGCGAAGCAAGTGAAGACGGTGGTAGTGGACCGGAGCCAGATGAAGTGGGAGGTATTGGATCTGGAGATGTTGATTGGACCGGACCATGCGGCGCGGACGATTTGGAACGTATGCGGGCAGTTTGATTTAAGCGGGTTTGAGGCGGGGCGGAAGACGCGGAAGGGGGAAGCGGGGCGGCCGTGCTGGCCGGCGCGGTTATTAGTGAGTATCTGGGTATACAGCTACACGCAAGGGATCGCGTCGGCGCGGGCGATTGCGCGGATGGTGAAGTATGAGCCGGGGTTACGGTGGTTAGTGGCGAATCAGGAGATCAACGCGCACACGTTATCGGACTTTCGGGTGGGGCATGGGGAGGCGTTACGGGAGGTGTTCGCGCAGTTTCTGACGCTGTTGGAGGCGGCGGGGTTAGTCGATTTGAACACGTTGTTACAGGATGGGACGAAGATCCGGGCGGTGGCGGGGAAGGCGTCGATGCACCGGCGGAAGACGTTGGAGAAGCGTTTGGGGCAGGCGCGGAAGTTGGTGAAGAAGATGGAGCGAGAGGCGGAAGCGGGGGACGGAGAGGGAGCGGATGCGAAGCGGGAAGCGGCGCAGAGGCGGGCGGCGGAGGAAGCGCTGGAGCGGGCGAAGTCGGCGTTGGCGAAGTTGAAGGAGTTAGAGCAAGCGG
>JADLDI010000145.1 GCA_020846745.1 Bryobacterales bacterium
AGCGCTATGACGAGGCTCGGTACCTGGCGGCACTGCGGCGGAGCGGATCGCCATACGGGAAGGAGGCGGCATGACCTGCAGATTTTGCTTGACGGACGGCCTCAGAAATCTTACGCACCGTGGTTCGATTACGACATTGGGTGCTTGTTTGCAATGACTTACAGGACCCCGAATGCACCGTCGGATCGCCTGCAGGGGGGTTTTTCTCGCGCCCTGACGCTCGGGCTCTGTTTCGGGGTGCGTGGGTAGGGGGTGGGTGGGTAGATGGTCATGGGATTGAGGACAGGGTCGTGGCGCGGAGATTGGAACGGAACGAACTTACTTGGAGGAACTGGGAAGTGAAGAAGAATTGGATGAAATGTGTTGCTGCCAGCTTTGGCTGGTGGTTGATGGGCGGGATGGCTATGGCGCAGCCCTTGGGGCAGTCGCAACAGCCGCTGGTGACGGTGACGCCGCCGATTGATGCGGCAACGCGGCAGCAGTTCGGGTTGTTGACGCTGCAGAACCCGGAGGGGAGTTGCAGCGCGGCGATGCTGAACGATTATTGGGCGATTACGGCGGCGCACTGTGTGGTGTCACAGAAGGGAAACTGTCCGGTGTTCGCGGCGAATCAGATTACGCTGACGGCGAGCTGGCCGGGGAACACGAAGACGGTGAAGACGCGGCGAGTGATTACGTACGGGACGCCGACGCTGTGTCCGAATCCGGCTGCGGGCGGGCTGCCGAATGTAATTGGGACGCCGAGCGATATCGCGGTGGTGCAAGTGGGGCTGCACGATTTCGGGCGGCCGGATTCGCGGGCGGTGAAACTGGATGCGCGGCGGCCGATGGCGAACCTGACGGTGACCGGGTTTGGGCGGGGCATCAATACGCTGGCTTCAGTGGTGAACGGCGTGGCGGTGCAGTCGTCGTCGGACCAACAGTACCGGATGGCGGACTTCTCGATCAGCTCGATCAATCCGAATTCATCGCAGCCGGTGCGGGAATACTCGTTTCCGGGGAATCGGGGCGCGACGACGGCCGCGGGCGACAGCGGGGGCCCGTCGTTTATCCAGGATTGGGACGACCCGCTGTCGCCGCGGAGGAAGCTGGAGTGGCGGCTGATGGGGGTACATTCGCGGGCGACGTGGACGTGCCTGGCGGGGCAGACCTGTAGCGGCGCGAATCCATGGCCGTGGGTATCGGCGGTGAATATGGGATGGGACGCGGCGGTGTTTCCGGTGCGTAGCCAGATACTGGCGGATATCGAAGCGATGCCGGCGGACGATACGGTGACGGGTACGTTCGGGACGGTGCCGGCGTCGGTGGTGAGCGCGAAGCGGGCACTGTATGTGGTGAGCGAGGACGAGCCGCTGATCGCTCCGGCAGGGGCGGCGATCGAGAAGCAACTGACGTTTGAGAGTTGTCATGCGCTGCGAGTGGTGCAGGGGTGTCCGGTGAAGCCGGAGTTCGAACAGTGGTCGTACGACCCGGGGACGCACCGGCTGTATCACGTAGCCAGCGGGAAGTGCGTGAATATCTTCGGCGGACACAAGACGGCGGGGACGCCGATAATCCTGTATCCGTGCCAGAACGCGAGTAACGAGAAGTGGACGGTGGTATCGAGCGGGGGGTCGCCGGTGTGGTCGATCAAAAGCGATCACAGCGGGATGTGCCTGCACGCGGATCCGGGGCGCATCAGTTCGGGCGGGCGGTTCTCAACGGGTGTGGTGACGCCGGCGACGCTGGTGCAGCGGCCGTGCAATGGGAGCGCGGCGCAGCGGTTCAGCAATGTGGATGGCGATTGGGTACGGAGGCATGGTCCGCATTGAGGATGGGCGATGGGGATCTTGCAATCGAATCTTGGGCCGCCGATTAACGCGGATAAGCATTTGGGGCGCCACCTTGAAAAGGCGGAAGCTACGAGACGGCCCAGGAGTAGAGGTCGGCGTCGCGGAGGGCGAAGCGGAGGCGGATGGTTTTGCCTTTTTGGGAGGCGAGACCGGCGGACCAGTTGACATGGCGGGAAACCTGGTCGCCGATGATTTCGCGGCAGTCGGATAGGGCGAGGCCGGGGAGGGGAACGCCGCTCGCGTCCTGGACTTCGACCCGCACGGAGCCGGCGGCGGAGGTGGAGTAGTTGAGGTCGAGGTTGCCGCCTTCGAGGACGAAGGGCTTGGTGAGCATTTCTCCACCATCGTAGGGTGCGTGGAGGGAGGCGAAACCGTCGAGGCGGAGGGTGTAGCGCTGGAGGTGGGCAGTGGGCTGGCCGTAGTTTTTGTTGGCGTAGAAGGAGATCTCGCCGGGAGCGGTCTGGATTACGTTGAGGGCCGGGTAGTTGGTGCGCGAGACCCAGTTTTCCATACCGACGCCGGGGCGGAGGAACCCTTCGAGGAAGGTGCGCTGGTAGGTGTTGCCGCCGCGGGTGGACATCATGATGGCGTCGGAACAGTCCTTAAAGTAGTCGGGGTCGACGTTGATCGCTTTGGCTTCGTCGGGGGTGAGGACCTGGCGGCCGGGCTGGAACCGCGCGGCGATACCGATATAGATGTGCGGTGCGCGGAAGTAGGGGCTGGTCTGGTTGGTGTAGAGGTGCTCGGGCGGGCCGGCCGTCGGCGCGGACGAACTCCATTTCAACGGGATGGGTCCAGGTGAGGAAATCCTCGCTGGTGGAACGGGAGACCCAGCGGATGCGGCGCTTGTCAGGCAGCTCGCGGAACGATCGCATGTACATGACGTAGCGCTGTTCGCCGGCAGACCAGAAGGCGAGGTTTTGGGAATCGAAGCGGGCGGAGGAGTTTTTGATGGTGACGATGGGCTCTTCGCGGAGCTTGCGCCACTTGAGGCCGTCGGGTGAGACGAAGGGGACGAGACCGCTTCTGGCGGTGCCGGCGATCGCCTTCCAGCGTTCGGATTCGGGCACGCCTGGCCGCACGTCGATGAACGGCGAGAAGTTGTGCGAGAACGGCGGCTGTTCTTTGAGGAAGACGTTAAAGTCGGGCCGGGTGAAGTGGACGCCGTCGTTCGATTCGGCGTAGCAGGTGACTTCTTCCATGCGGCCGTCGGCGCCGGACTTGGGGATGCCACGGTAGTAGAGGCGGTAGCGGTCGCCGATGCGGAGGATGGTGGAGTAGCCGGAGAACGCGCCTTCCCAGGGCTTGTCGAACTTGATGGCCGTGCCGCCGTCGAGCGGAGTGCCGAGGCGGAGTGTGGCGTTGGTGAGTTTGTCGATCCAATGATTGTCGACGAAGAGTTCGCGGCCCTGGAGCTTCTGCGTGGATTGTGGGCGCGCGGCCTGAGCGGCGAGCGCGGCGACGGCGGTGGTCTTGAAGAGTTCGCGGCGGGTGGTCATTGAGATCTACTTTTCTCGGCGAAGAACGCGACCGCCATTTTCCGGTGTGGAGCGGTTATTGTCAATCGCGACTGTTCCGTTGACGATGACATAGCGCAGGCCTTCGGGGAACGCGAGGGGTTTTTCGAAGGTGGCTTTGTCCTGGACTTTACGGGCTATTTGACTTCTTCACCCGTGGCGATCATGTTTGGCGCGAGGAACGTCGACGGCCTGTCGCCTTCGCCGGCGAGGATTCCAGTCCTGAAGCGCTTGAACCATTTGCCATCCGGAACGTCAGGATCGCTTTCGAGCCAGTGCTTCAGCTCCAGGAAGTCGTTGGCAGAGATCCTGCCTTCTTTAAAGCGTTGGACCAAGTGGTCGAGCACTCCGCGTGGAGGCGGTTTCCTAATCTTCGGCATTCGTTAGGCGGCTGGGTACTGCCTGTGGAAGATCGCGCGTTCGAGTTGGTCAGACAGTGCGCGCACCTCATCCGTATCGTCAGTTGCCTTAAGGCGCTGCAGTAATTCCAGGACGACACGGTCAGAGTCAGTAGCGACATTGGCGGGCTGAGAAACGGCAGTCTCCTGTCCGGACTTGGCTGGATGTTCGCGATCGGAGTTGGCCCGATCCCAGCGCGCCTGGACTGCCTTACGGGCGATTTCACTTCGTTGCTCGGCCGTGAGCTTCGCGGCTCTGGCTACCCCACCCTTCTTGCCCCCTTTTCGGCCGAGGGCAACAGCGGCGGGGTCTTTTGCGGGTTTCGGTTTGACCGGCATAAGACCAGTATACCTGATCGGTCAAGAATAGATACTTACCCGGTCAAGGATGTGGAGCGTGTGATTTTGGGTCTGGCCTTGAGAACGGTCAGTTCTGGCCTCGACGAAGAACGCGACCGCCATTGTCCGGCGTGAACCGGTTATTGTCAATCGCAACTGTTCCGTTGACGATGACATAGGGCAGGCCTTCGGGGAACGCGAGCGGCTTTTCGAAGGTGGCATTGTCCTGGACTTTCGCCATGTCGACGAGGACGAGGTCGGCCCACTGTCCGGTGGCGATGCGGCCGCGGTCGTAGAGGCCGAGGCGGTTGGCGGCGAGTGAACTCATCTTGCGGGAAGCGGTTTCGAGGGGAATGATCTTTTCGTCGCGAACGTATTTGGCGAGGATGCGCGGGAAGGAGCCGAAGGTGCGCGGGTGGGCGCCGGTGGCTTTCTCGATGGACGTGGGAGCGGCATCGGTGCAGACGCTGACCCAGTAGGTGCGCAGGGCGAGGTGCTTCTGTTCCTCGTTCATGCTTTTGGGGTTGACGCTGACGTCGGCGGCGGTGACGAGGTCGAAGAAAGTGGTCCACTCATCGGCGTGGCGCAGTTTGGCGATCTGGGCGAGGCTTTTGCCTTCGTAGGCTTTGTCGAGCCCGCCGCCGACGCTCGCGATCAGCAGGTTATCCCAGTTGCGGCCGATGTGGCGGTACCAGTTTTCCCAATTGGAGGTTTCTTCGATTTCTTGGCGGATGGCGGAGCGGACCGCCGGGTCGGCGAGGGTCTTGATGAACGGATCGGCTCCTTTGCCGAAGTGGCGTGGATGGATGAGGGCGCGGATGCCGAGTCCGTTACGAATGTAGGGGTAGATGTCGGCGGTGACGTCGAAGCCGCGGTCGCGGGCGGATTGGATGAGGTCGACAGCCTGCTGCATGCGCGGCCAGTTCTCCTGCCCGGCGGCTTTGAGGTGGAAGATGTGGACGGGCACGCCGGAGCGCTCGCCAATGAGCATCGATTCCTTAATAGCGTCGAGCACGGCGTTGCTCTCGTTGCGCATGTGGGTGAGGTATAAGCCGCCGAATTTGCCGGCAACTTTGGCCATTTCGACTAATTCGCCGGTGGTGGCATAGGTGCCGGGCGGGTAGATGAGGGCGGTGGAAAGGCCGACGACGCCGTCGATCATCGCTTCTTCAACGAGGGTGCGCATGCGGTCCATTTCGGCGGGGGTTGGCGGACGGTTTTCGACGCCGATGACGGTGCGGCGGATCTGGGCGGCGCCGACGTTGTGGATGACGTTGAGCGGGATGCCCTTCTTTTCAAGCGCGGCGAAGTAGGTGGCAAAGCGGGGCCAACGGTCAGAAGGGGCGACGGACTGGCCTTCGCCGGCGAGGATGGTGGTGATGCCCTGGCGGAGTTTGCTTTCGGCGGACGCACGGTCGTTATAGAGAGGCTCGCTGGAGGCGCCCATCATGTCGATGAAGCCGGGCATGACGGTAAGCCCGCGAGCGTCGATGGTGCGCTTGGCGGGGCGTGTCTGGAGGCGGCCGATGGCGGCGATTTTGCCGGCCTTGATACCGAGGTCCGCTGAGAACCAGGAGTTGCCGGACCCGTCGACAATGCGGCCGTTGGCAATGAGGAGGTCGAAGCCCTGGGCTTGGGCAAGGGTGGTTAAGAGGAGTAGGGATAAAGCCAAACGCATACTTTGGAAAGGGTACCGCAGGTGGGGTGGGATTAGGATGGGGTGAGATGGCGTGGAAAGACTGTGGGTAAGCAACAACCGATTGTCCGCGCTGTGCTCGACACGAACGTATTAGTTGCAGCGCTTCGGTCTCGTCATGGCGCATCGTACCGATTGCTTGGGCTGGTTGGCGACCCGCGTTGGCGACCCTGCGTGTCCGTGGCACTTGCTCTGGAGTATGAAGACGTTCTCAAACGAGCGTTCATGCGGCCGGTGATGAACGAGGCGGACGTGGATGATTTTCTTGACTATATCCTGCAACTGTCCGAACTCGTTGAGGTGCGCTTCCGCCTGCGACCGTGGCTGCGGGATCCAGACGATGATCGTATTCTAGAGGTAGCCGTACAAGCGCGGGCAGTCATCGTCACCTTCAATACGCGCGACTTCGACGGCGCGGAGTTCCATGGTATTCGCATCTTACGTCCGGACGAGTTCCTGCAGTTGATTGGAGAATCGCTATGAACGTGAATATCGAAATCCCAGAGGACCTCTACGATAAGGCAGCGAAAATCGCGCGGACGCAGCAAATGAGTGTCGCTGATCTGTTCGCCGCCGCTTGCGAGGCCCACGTGGCCGCCTGGGAGCGCGTGCAGTCGCGTGCAAGGCGGGGCGATCGGGAGAAGTTCCTCGCGGTACTTGCAAAAGTCCCGGATGTGGAACCATTGCCGGAGGACCGGTTGGCTCGGGAGTAGTGGCCTTGAAGTCCTGTCGCTGTTGTGCTGCCGTTGTGTATCCGGGGGGGACGTGTCTCTACGCCCCACTGAGGGCTTATGAACAGCGAACTGTTTGATGACGACATTCCAACTGAGATCGATTTCAGCGGCGGAGTTCGGGGCCTGCATCATATACCGCCCGAGGCGAGAGTGTTGATGCCCACATCGATTGAGAGGAGTGTGTGGGAGTACTTTTCAGAGAAGGCGGAACAACGGGGTGTCGCTCTGTCGGACTTGCTGACGGAGGTTCTGAAGCGCGACATCGAAATCAATGAAGCGTTGCGATGATGAGATTTCACCACGTAACGCTTCGTGCAACACCGACGTGGTCCCTTCGGGCAGTCCGCGCATGTTTGTCTCAACGCGCATAGTGGCCTTGAACTCTCCATAGCCACGATGTTCCTGAACGTCGTCGGGTTCGGTTCCGGTGAGGGCGGTTCCGATGAAAACGGTCCGTGAAGAGATGAGTAATTCGCAAAGTGTCGGGTAAGCGACGCAGGAACACGCGATTGCGGGGAATGCCGTAAGCAGTAGGGCAGAGATTGCCGCGAATGCCATCCGCCAAAACCTCATAACGGATTGGACACCGGATGGGGTTGGATAGTTTGCGCGCGGTGACGAGTTATAGCAGGTGCTTGCCATGGCGCTTCTTTATAACGCGGGTCCGCCACATAACCAAGGCTGCTACGGCCACGCCGGCCCAACCCAGCACGTTGCCTACCCGGGTATATAGCGTCGCGATCGGCGCGGGCACGGGTGCGTCTACTCGCAGCCGTACTCCCGGCAACTGGCCACTATTCCGCTCCGCCAGGATACGGCCCTGTGCATCGGTGACGGTCAATAGGCCCTCGCGTGCGGCGCGGACCACCATGTATCCGTTCTCTATCCCCCGCATTGCTGTCATTCGCGACGCCATCCAGCGGTCGAGCCAGAAGTCCCAAGCCGGGACGAGCATTACCGCCGCTTGCCGTTGCCCGTAAGCACGGCCCAATGTGGCAAAGTGCATGTCCTTGCAGATCGCCATTCCGTAGCGCGCGCCCTCAAATTCGCGGACCACGTACTCGCGGCCCGTTACATACCCGCGCTCGGGAGGCGCCATGAACTGCTTCCGGTAGGAGGTATCCAACTCGCCGTTTGGATTGAATAGCCAGGCCTCATTGAGAATACCGGCTGATGTTTGTACTGCCATGCCGGCGTTTAGCCACAGGTGATGGGTTTTCGCCTGCGCTGCCAGGTGCGCTTGCCATTCCGCCGCAGCAGGCTCGGACGCCACGGCAATCTTCTCGGGCAACAGCACCACTCGCGCGCCATCAGCGGCCAGAGCGGCGATTTGATTGTCGTATTCGCTGCGGATCGCATTGATGTAAGGCGCCTTCGCTTGAAGGCCGATTGCGTCGTCCACGGCGGCGAGGCCGAATCGGGTGACGGATGCGGATTGCGGACGTGTCTGAAGGCGAACAACTCCGAACGCGATTGCCGCGATAAATAGTGCCGCCGTGGCGGCGAGCATGGCAGTCATCCCCTTTGCTCTTGGGCCAAGCACCACTGCGGTGGCGATTGCCGAAGGCACCAATGCCAATAGGAACAGCACACCCGCGACACCGAACAGTGAAGCCGTCTGCATAACGGGCAGCACGTCGGATTGGGTATAGGCCAGGCTGGCCCAGTTGCCGTCGCGGAGAAGAGCGGCCATCAGGGTGTCAACAGATACCCACATGACTGGATATACCAGGGCGGCCCATGGCGTGCGCCAACGCAATAGGGCTCGCCGCGACTCCGACACCACGAAATACCATAGCAGCGTCTGCCCGGCGACAATCACGGCGACCATCGGGGCGGGGACCACGACGAGAAGGTAGGGCACGTTGACGCTCACCCCGATCAGCACCGCAACGAGCGTCAGCACGCGCCACGAGCGCTGAGCGGCGATGGAGGCGAGTACAAGCAGGGGGGCCGGGACGAGCCACGCCAGCGACCAGACCGGTTCAAGCGCCAAGACGAAGCGCAGCAGGACTCCGATCACAATAGCGGCAATAATGCTGATTGCGGAGTAGCCTCGCGGCACATGGAGCGATTCCATCGGTAAGAGCATACCGTGAGAACGGAGCCGCTAGGTCGCGAGACAGAGCCTTGGGCACCCTTTGAAGACCCGCGCCGGCGAGTACCCGGGCCGGGGCACTCAGTTTCCGTGGGCGGCTGCTTTGGCTTGGTGAGCAGTAGACTCGTTTCGTTTTGGGAAGAAGAAGCGGGCGGGGTGGTGGGTTAGTTCTTGCCAGAGGCCGCGGAGGAGTTGGACTCTGCTGCGGTAATTGATGCTGCGGGAGCGCATGGCGAGCCAGAGGCCGAGGAAGAAGGCGGTGGCGAAGTTGAAGAAACCTACTATGCCGATGCCGAGTACGGACCAGAGAACGTCTAAGGCTTCCAGGCGGTGGTTCCAGAAGAGGCTGGACCAGCCGTAGGCTACGGACGCGGCGGCCAGGGTTACGTGGCGGACTTCGTAAGCGATTCCTAAGAATTTGCCGAAGACGGGGATAAAGCCTAGCAGGAAGCCGAGGACGGTGTAGCCGGCAATGCCGCTCAAGTGGGTTTTGACGAACGTCGAGAGGCGGTGGGCCATGTTGTCGCCTATGGCTTCGCGGATGCGGCGGCTGTTGGCGATGGCGGCGGGGAGGGAGCGGAAGGCCATCCAGTTGGTGGTCCAGCCGGCGGCGAGGGAGGAGAGCCAGAGGGAGGCGCCGGTGATGGCGGCGAAGAGGATGCTCCAGGAGAGAAGCGGGTGGATGGCGTGGACGGTCTTGGCGGCGTAGTCGATGGGGAGGTAGGGGTATTGGAACTGCCAGCGCCAGAAGGCGTCGATGGCCAGGGAGAGGGGGATGGTCCCGACGAGGTTGCCGATGGTGACCGCGAACTGGGTCCGGGTCATGGCGGTGATGAGGTTGATTTCCTCTTCCGCACCGTCGTGTTTGGCGAGGGCGTCGGCGAGAGCGGCGGCGGTCATGGCGGGCATCTTCGACGCCAAGGGGAAATGCAGGAACTGCATCATGACGAAGAAGAAGGTGTAGTTGATGGAGAACGCGATGCCGGCGATGGCGGGCGCCAGCGGGGCGTGACCGATGGCGAACTTGAGCAGTGCGGTGAACGCGGTGAGGCAGCCGGCGCCGATGGCGCCGTAACCCATGACACGCCATTCAACGGAAGACCCGGCGATGTAGTGGCCGCCGGTACGGCCGGTGTGCTCGACGACTTTGCGGGCGAGGTGAGTGCCGCCGCTGCGGAAGAGGGTAAGAAGGCCACGATGTTCGGCGAAGCCGCCGACGATTTCGACGGCAAAGCCACGGCCGCGGCCGGCATCGGAGGCGAGCAGGAAGAGGGTATCGATGCGGTGGAGGAGGGCCGACAGGAGGTCGAGGCGGAACATGAGGTTGGTGGTGACACCGCTGGTTTCGAGGGCATGGCGGCGGGCGGAGATGGCTGCGCGGCAGGCTGCGAAGGTTTCCATCCAGCCGGCGCGGGCTTGGGGGTCGGCGGGATTGGCGGTGAGGTTGTCGACGGCGGCAATGAGGCGGTAAAAGGGCGAGTCCTGCGGGCGCTCGTAGTTATTGAGCTGCATGATGACGGAGGACAAGCCGACCGAGGAAGCGCGAATGGCGAGCAGGCGCATGGCGGTGTAGATCGATTCGCTGGTGGGGGTAAGGAGGTTGCCCCAGAATTTCGAGAGATCGGGGGGGAGCGAGGCGACCCAACCGGCGTCTTCGAGGGAGAGGGATAGATTGTCGAGGACGGCGTAGAGATCGCCGTCGGGCGGGAGGAGCCGCGGGAGGAGAGCGTTGCCGAGGCGAGTGCCGAGTTCGTCGAAGAAGGCGGTCTCGTTGGGGAGGCCGGCTTCGGTGAAGATGCGGGTATAGGAGTGGTGGGTCCAGAGGCGGCGCAGGCAGGCCTTGTATTCGGGGGCGAGCGGGTGGTGTTCGACAGCGGCGGTGAATTGCCTGAGGCGCTCGGTGCGCTCGTCGGGGTTGGCCGATTTGAGCCACGCGAGAGCGTCGGCCAGCCAGCGGTGTTCGGCATCGTTGCCGGCGGCGGCCATGGGAAGCGCGGCGAGCATGTGAGAAGGCGAGTCGACAGTGACAGTGAAGGTGCGGCCCATCGCCGTTAGATCCCCTGGAGACGGTGTTAGTTTAGCTGCCCGAATCAACCAGCCGCGCGAGGACTGGCTGTAGCTCTTCGTAGGTCATGCGTCCGGGATGATAGAGGCGCACGATGCCTTTGCGATCGATGGCCACGAGCGTGGGTGTGCTGCTGGCGCCCCAGGCTTTGAAGTTTTCTTCGCTGACCGGTACGGTCATCGGCACTGAGCCGTAGAAGGTGTTGCGGACCTGCTCGATGTAGTTGAGCTCTTGGTTCGGGGCGGCATCGACACCGCCGGCGACATAGCCGTAGCGCTGGGTGGGTCCGACGATGGTGAGTCCTTTGGGACCGAGTTCCTGGGCGAGACGGGCGAGGATGGGCCCTTGAAACTTGCAGTCGCCACACCAGTGCGCCCAGAAGAAGAGGACCACCGGCTTACCTTTCAGGGCGGCTACCGGCAGGGGTTTGGCGCCCAGGTACTCATTCATCGCAAGGGCCGGCGCAGGTTTGCCTTCGAGGCTGAGCAGGTTGATGTTCTTTTGAATGCGGGTGCGGATCGAGGTGGTGTACCAGGCTTTGAGTTCCTGCTGGAGGAAGGCGACTGCCTCTGAGCGGGCGTTGCGCGCCGCCATGGTGTGGGCCTGGACCTCAATGGAAGCGCCGAGCGCGAGGGGCAACTGCTTGTCAGCGTCGAGCGGCCGCGTTTTGAGTTGGGCAAGGGCGAGGGTGCGGGTTTCCGCAGCGTAGCGTTCGGCGGCGTCCCACTTTTTGGCAGCCTGCGCGCCGCGACCGAGCCAGGACAAGGCTAGAATCATCTCAGGCGTGACACCGTTCGACTTGCGGTAGGCAGCGATTTGGCGCTCGCCGTTGGCAAAGTCGTTGGAAGCGATGGAGGCACGGACGTCCTGGACGAGGTCGGCCAAGGCGGCTGTGGATAGGGCGAGAGCCAGTAAAAGCTTTTTCATATACCCAGTTGTCTGTGAGTATACTCAATGCTCGCTTCGAGATCGGCACGCTCTTGGGCGGCGGGGTCGGCGGGCTTGGGCGGGGCATCCTGTGGTTTGCCCTTTTCGGCGAGCGCGAGGAAGCGGGTGAAGTGCCAGGCGGGCACGTTGCCGTAGCCTTCCCAGAATTTGGGATCGAAGACGGGGAAGGTACGCGGTCCGGTGACGATGATCTCCATGGAGAGAGCGCGGCCGGGGCAAAGCTGCTGGTATTTGCGGACGTAGGAGTCGATGTCGATGTTGCCGTCGCCCATACGGGTCCAGCGGACGGCGATGCCTTCGGGGACGCGCCACACGGCGGAGTCGCGGACGTGGGAGGTGAGCACGTAGGGGTGGAGGGTTTCGAGGGTGACGTGCGGATCTTCGAGGGTCCAGACGGGATTGCCGGAATCGATGCAGGCGCCGACGAAGTCCTTGCCCGCTTCTTCGATGAGGATTTTGAGTTCGCGGCCCTGCATGTCGCCGGCGTGGTTTTCGATGGCAATCTTGAGGTTGGCGTCGAGGGCACGGGAGCGGCAGGCGCGGAGAACCTTCACGCTGTTTTCAATGTGGCCCTCGATGGGGATGGGTCTTTTGCGATCGGCCATGGAACCGAGGAAGGCTCGGACGAGGCGTGACCCGGCAATGCGCCCGGCATTGATAACACGCGCGAGTTGTTGTTCGGCGGTGCCTTGCTTGGGATCGAAGAGAGTCGACGTGGGGCAGATGGACCGCATGCCGATTTCGAGTTCAATGCCGAGCTTGTCGGCATGTTCCTTCACTTTTCGGACGTGATCGTCTTCAAGGCCCCCCAGGAACCGGATTTCGGAAAAGTGAACGACCTTGGCCTTGTGCTTGGCGCAGTAGTCGAGGTGTTGGAAGGGGGTGAAGCCCGAACTGCGGATCGAGAAGAGATCGATGCCAAAACGGACGGGGGGTGAAGACGGTTGGGCCATGGCTGCTCCGGAGGCAGCTAGAAAGCTGCGGCGCTGCATAGGGAGATTATCTGATAGAAGTCAGGAGGCAGAATTCAGGAGACAGAATTCAGGAGACGGAATTCAGGAGACAGGATTCAGAAGACAGAATTCAGGAGACAGGATTCAGGAGACAGAATGGCTGGTGAGTAACTGATTCAGCTTCTGATTGTTGCCGGTCTGTTGTTGGAGGCGCTGCAGGGCCGGGATCAATTGTGATGCAGGGTAGTAGTCGCGGAGGTATCCGGCGGCTGCGCTTGCGACATGCGGGTCGTGGCTATAAAGGAACCTAAGCCCGATCTGGAGAGCCTCACCATCGCCGTAGCCGAAGATCGAGGGCAAGAGGTCATACAGAATGCTCTCTCGATCGGTGGGGGTCTGCCGTTAATAGAGGACATTCGTCCAGGCCATGGCCGCCCGGCGGTGGGGCCAATTTGATAAGCCGCAAACTGGGGTCGAATGTCGGCGACCTGGGTTTGCATTACAAGCAGGTATAGGAGCGATGCAGCCAAATAGTCCAGACCCACATTTCTTTGGACACCGGCGTGTTCAGGGTGGTTCCCATCGTCGTCAGGAGGGTTCGCGTGTAGCGGGCTGCGGTTAGGTCCGCAGCATGGGTTACCGAAGCAGGGGTCTAGAATCGAGCTTTGAGGCAGGCTGACCTTCTACTTCCAGGCAAAGCTCGATGGCCTCGCGCATGCGTTCCATCAACTCGTCCAGCGACTGTGCCTGGGAGTGGCATCCGGTTAATTGCGGAACCGAGCCGACGTAGTAACCCTCCGCATCACGTTCTATTACGACATCGAACTGGCGCTGCATGGCAATCGGCTTAATTGTATCCGATCGGCCCCGATTGGGATGGTCGTATGGCGGACAGGATTAGCCTCGAAGCTCTGTAGCCAGCCAGACGATGTAATCGCTGTTGCGGCGGCGGGTTTCTTCGATGATTTCTTTGGGCAGTTCTTTGATTTTGTCGGCGAAGAAGCGGGTGTCGCCGTCGGGGGCGTGGATGTCGCGGGAGCCGACCATGTTGCCCAGCCAGAAGACCAGGAACAGGTTGCCGTCGACGCGGCCTTTTTGGGCGTTGCCGAGGTAGGCGCCGTGGGTGGCTGCGTAAGGGGCGGCGAGGTCGCTTTCGTCGCCGAAGGCGCGGTTGGCAGTGGCGAACTGGTTGCAGCGATCGACCATGCGGTTGTAGAGCCGGCGATGGGGCGAGGTTTCGGGCTGTTCGCTGAGAACGTCGAAGAGCTGGAGTTGGAGTTCGCCGGAGATCTTGTAGTTCCAACGGCCGTTGGTGGCTTCGCCGATGCGGTTGAGGACGGCGGCTTGTTTGCCGGAGCCCGAGTGGATGGAGAGAGTGCCGTTGTAGTGGCGGGCGATGTCGGCGAGGCGGCGGACACGGCCGGTCAGTTCCGCGAGCGGGTTGCCATTGAATTCGCCGGAGACGGCGGGGAGGAGTTCCGGCCACATCTTGTGGTGAACGTATTTCTCCAGCGCCTGGAATGTTTCCGGGTAGGCCTGGCGCTTTTTGAACCCGAGGTTGGGAGGAACGAGTTGGGCGGGGCGGCCGCGGCTGCGGAGCCACTGCATGTAGAAGATCATTTCGGCGGGCGTGGTGAGTGTTTCGGCTTCGTCGATGGACGGTTCGAAGTCGAAGGTGCGGCCGAGGCCGGAGGAGGCACGTTCGCGGCGGATGAAATCGTATAGCTCTTCGTTGAGGATGAGGCTTGCGCCGAACTTGACGGCGAGGCGGTGGATTTCGGCTGTTGAGAACTGGTAGGTGTGGTCGCCGATGGCGAAGGGTCGCGAGAACTCGTCGATGAGCCACGCCTGGTCGCCCGGGTTGAACAGCTTCGTGAACCGGTCTTCGATCTCGGTTGCGCTGTAAGGGTTCGGGTGGCGGGTATCGGCGCGGAGGTCGAACAGGCGCGAGGTATCGGTGGTGAACTTCGTATATCCGGCGGCGAGGTGGATGGCTTGCTTGACCATGTCGACCGAAGCGCGGACGGCGTCGGGCGTGTCGCCGGTGACGATGAAGTGGTCAGCCTCGGCACTGTAGCCTTCGCGCCAACCGGCACGGATGGCAGCCCATAGGCCGGTGGCGTAGAGGTGAGGAATGGAGACGCGGGTGTGGCCTTGGGCGGTGGGGTTTTCGCCGTCGCGGGCGGCGATGGCCTCGGGTGTGGTCATCTCACGCGTGGCGGAGAGTTGGACCGTGGAAGCGTAATTGACGCCGGTGGATTTGAGGAGACGCGAGAAGGCGTCGAACGCGGCGGGGAGGCTGATTTCGGGATGACGGTTGCCGACGGCGACGGCAGGTTGCGTTCCTTGGGGCCGCGGAAGGAACGCCGGGTCGACCTGCTGGACGAAAGTGCGGATGGCGTCGGCATCGGTGGACGAGAAAGGAATGGCGTTGACGACGACCTCACGGCCACCGCCGGGACGCATGCGGCCGATGAGCATCGCGTTGGGGAACAGCGCACTGGACGGGGCGGAGGCCGGAGCAAAACGGAGCAGCAGCGCGCTCTCATCGCCGGACCGGGAGACGGTTTCGGCGGCGAGGTAATAGGTGGACGAATGAACGGGGTCCTGCTGGAGAGATCCGAAGTAGGGGCGGATGCTGTCGAGTTTTAGGGCTGCGGCGCGGGCAGCGAGGCGGTTGCGCTGCTCGTCGTTGATCGGCCGTCCTTCCAACTGCTGAAACAGGATCTCCGCAAGGGCGGCGGATTCACTGGCCTTCAAAGGCAGTTCGAACGGAATGGATGAGCCCATATTCTATAGTTGTAGTGATCTTAAATACTCACGGAAGCCCGAGCCAAGATCGTCGCGGCGCAGTGCGAATTCGACGGTAGCCTGCAGGAAGCCGAGCTTGTCACCGGCATCGAACCGTTTGCCTTCGAATTTGTAGCCGTAAATCGGGCGGCTGCGGAGGAGGTGCTTGAGCGCGTCGGTGAGCTGGATCTCACCGCCGGCACCGGGCGGAATCGCTTCGATGGATTGGAAAATCCCGGGGACGAGGATGTAGCGGCCGATGATGGCGAGGTTGGACGGAGCGTCCTGCGCTTTGGGCTTTTCAACCATGTTGCGGACGCGGAAAAGGCGTCCGTTGGCGCCGGCATGCTCAACGGGTTCGGCATCGACAACACCGTAGGCGGAGATCTGCTCGGGCGGCACTTCCATCAAGGCGACAACGGAGGCACCATAGAAGTCGTGAATGTCGAGCAACTGGCGGATACAGGGGATGTCGGAGACGATGACATCGTCAGACAGTACTACGGCGAACGATTCGTTGCCGACAAGCTCGCGGGCGCGGAGGACGGCGTGCCCCAACCCGAGCGCCTCTTTCTGACGCACGTAGGAGACGTCGATCATGTCCGAAATGTCGCGCACCTGCTTTAACAGATCGGTCTTTTTCTTGGTTTCGAGTAGATGTTCGAGTTCGAAGCTCACGTCAAAGTGATCTTCGATGGACGCCTTGCCGCGGCCGGTAACGATGATGATGTTCTGAATGCCGGAATGGATAGCCTCTTCGACGCCGTACTGGATGAGCGGCTTGTCGACGAGGGGGAGCATCTCCTTGGGCTGCGCCTTAGTGGCGGGGAGGAAGCGCGTGCCCAAGCCGGCAGCGGGGAAAACGACCTTGCGGACCTTTCCAGTCATCACCGACTATTGTAAGTCGTTCATTCGGAAAAAGATAGCAATACAGGCAACAGACCTGTACGATTGGTCATCGACCGCGGCCGGCAGCCGAAGCGGGCTTGGCGGCCGGTTCCGGCGGGAGAGGAGGCGGAGCAGAATCAGAACCTGGGGTCATCCCCAGGGTCTTGCGGACCTGGACGTCAATCCTGGCGAAGATGTCAGTATTGTCGCGCAGGAACTGGCGGGCGTTTTCACGGCCTTGGCCGATGCGTTCGCCGGAGTAGCTGTACCAGGCGCCGCTCTTTTCGATGATGTTGTGCTGAACGGCGAGATCGATCAGGTCGCCTTCGCGGGAAATGCCCTGGCCGTAGAGGATATCGAATTCAGCTTCGCGGAACGGCGGCGCGAGCTTGTTCTTGACGATCTTCACCTTGGTGCGGTTGCCGATGACCGCCTCACCGTCTTTGATTGCGGAAATACGACGAATGTCGGCGCGGACGGACGAGTAGAACTTGAGGGCACGGCCGCCAGTGGTGGTTTCGGGGTTGCCGAACATGACGCCGATCTTTTCCCGGATCTGGTTAATAAAGATGAGGCAGGTTTTCGATTTGGAGACGATGCCGGTGAGTTTGCGCATGGCCTGCGACATCAGGCGAGCCTGGACGCCCATGAACGAGTCGCCCATTTCGCCGTCGAGTTCGGCTTTGGGGACGAGAGCGGCCACGGAGTCGACGACGAGAACATCGACGGCGCCGGAGGTGATCAGAGAGTTGGTGATCTCCAAGGCCTGCTCGGCGTAATCGGGCTGTGAGACGAGTAGGTTATCCACATCCACACCCAGCGCTTTCGCATAGGTAGGATCGAGCGCATGTTCGACATCGATGAACGCGGCGACGCCGCCTTGCTTTTGGGCTTCGGCGACCACCTGCAAAGCGATGGTGGTTTTACCTGAGGATTCCGGCCCGAAGATTTCGTTAATGCGGCCCCGGGGGAATCCGCCGACGCCCAAGGCGTAGTCCACGGAAATTGACCCCGTGGAGATGGTGGAAATAGGAATAACAGCTTCTTTTGAGCCGAGCCGAACGATGCTGCCTTTTCCGAACTGCTTTTCGATTTGGCCCAGGGTGGCTTGCAGCGCCCGCGTGCGTTCCTTCTCGTCGATCATCGCTTTGCCTCAGTCTACCAGTGTATGGCTTTCGTAGTTTCTTCGCTACTTCAATTCCAGTAATTTCTGTCCAGTGAACGATACTGTACCGCTTCGGCGATGTGTTTGGCTTTGACGAGGTCGGATGAGTCGAGGTCGGCAATGGTGCGAGCGACTTTGAGGATCCGGTCGTGAGCGCGCGCGGAGAGGCCGAGGCGGCGAACGGCCATTTCGAGGGTCTGCTCGCCCGCTTCGTCGAGGGTGCAGTAACGGCGGACAAGGGGAGGTGGGATCTCGGCGTTGTAACAACCGCGTTTATGCTGAATCTTCCGAGCATTCAGCACGCGTTCGCGCATTTCCGCCGAGCCCACCCCGTCCTGTTTGCTCCGCAGTTCCTTGTAGGCGACTGCGGGGACCTCAATATGGAGGTCGATGCGGTCGAGCAGTGGACCGCTGATTTTTCCAAGATACCGCTGAACCTCCGCTCCCGTGCAACGGCATTCGCGAGTAGTATCGCCGAGGAAGCCGCACTTGCAGGGATTCATGGCGGCGACGAGCATGAACTTGGCAGGGTAGACCAGGGTCATGCTGGAGCGGGCGATGGTCACGGACCGCTCTTCCAGAGGCTGGCGGAGCATCTCCAAGACGTTTCGTGGAAACTCCGGGAACTCGTCGAGGAAGAGCAATCCGTTGTGGGCGAGGCTAACCTCGCCGGGGCGGATGATACCGGTGCCGCCTCCGAGGAGGCCGGCGTCGGAAATCTTGTGGTGGGGTGCGCGAAAGGGACGGTCGCGGAGAAGGCCGCTGTTGGGGGGCAGCACGCCCGCGACACTGTGCACCTGCGTGGTTTCGAGGGATTCGTGGAAGGTGAGCGGGGGCAGGATGCCGGCCAGGCGGCGAGCCAGCATGGTTTTACCGGAACCGGGAGGTCCGATCATCAGGACGTTGTGGCCACCGGCAGCGGCGACTTCAAGGGCGCGCTTGGCGGTAGTCTGACCACGAACATCTTTGAAGTCGGGAATGCCCTCCAGTGCCTCGGGTTCGGCTTGTGTTTCCAGGGGCGACATGGGCCGGAAGGTGGCGGATTCATTGATGAGGCCGACAGCTTGCGCCAAGTGCTTGAGCCCGAACACCCTTACGCCTTCCACGACGACAGCTTCGGCAGCGTTTTCTTCGGGCACGATCAGGTTGCCGATGCCGAGTTTGCGGGCGCAGACGGCGATTGAGAGCGCGCCCCACACGGGCCGAAGTGAGCCGTCCAGGGAGAGCTCGCCGGAGAACATGTACTGCTCAGCGGGCTTGACGATACCCATGGCGCCGAGGATGCCCATGGCCATCGGAAGGTCGAACCCGGCGCCTTCTTTCTTGACGTTAGCCGGCGCTAAATTGATGGTAACGCTCTTGTTAGGGTAGCCGTAGCCGGTGTTGGCGAGGGCTGATTTGATCCGTTCGCGGCTCTCGCGAACGGCGAGGTCGGGCATGCCCACTGTGACGAAGTCTCTGTTATTCCCGCCGGGATACATGTCGACTTCCACATCGACCAAGTGAGCCTCGATCCCAAATACGGCGGCGCTTCTAGTACGGAACAGTGCCACGGTGCCTCAAATAAGCATGGTGTGAAGCCGGTACGATTCCTCTCTAAAATCCACCGGCAACGTGGAGGGCGGGATGCACATCATATAATCAGATACAGTCGGTAGGCGAGTCTCCGGTGCCTGCGGGTATCCAGTTTTCCGCGTTATTTGGGTGATGGCAATGCGTTTTGGGTTGGCGTGTTTCGTCGTTGGTGGTGTTTCGGCGCTATTGGGCGCCGATTTGACCCGTGCCCGTGAGTTGTACCAACGCACGGAGTACAGACAGGTGCTGTCGATGTTACAGCAATCGCCGCAGGACCCCGAGATGCTTCTGTTGGCAGGCAAAAGCGCGTTTATGCTGGGCGACTTTAAGAAGTCGACCGACCTGCTGGAGCGGGCTACTACTATCGACAGCGGCAGGTCAGAGTACTTTCACTGGCTAGGTAAGGCCTTGGGCCGGCGCGCGGAAACTGCCAGCTTCCTGACCGCTCCGAAATTGGCCGTCGAATGCCGGAAGGCGTTCGAGCGGGCCGTCGAGTTGAATCCGTCGAACGTAGAGGCTTTGAACGACCTGTTTGAGTATTACCTGGAGGCTCCGGGCTTTTTGGGCGGCGGGTTGGATAAGGCTTCGGAGGCGGCGGCACGGATTGGCAAGCTGGATCCTGTTGAGCAGCACTACGTCAGTGCCCGGCTGGCCGAAAAGCGGAAGGACTTCAATTCTGCCGAACAGCATTTGCGGCGGGCGTCGGAACTGGCTCCACAACAGATTGGCCGGATTGTCGACCTAGCGAAGTTCCTTTCCAAGCACGGCCAGATTGCCGAGAGCGAAGCGGTGTTCGCGAAAGCCGACAAGGTTGCGCCCAACAATCCGAAGGTGATGTTTGAGCGGGCGCAGACCTATATCGAAGGCAAACGGAACCTGGACAAAGCCAAGCAGTTACTGCAGCAGTACCTGAAGGCCAACGTGACGCCGGACGATCCGCCGAAGACGGAAGCCGAGAAGATGCTGCGCCAGGTTTCCGGCGCCTAAGTACGCTCCTAAACTGCTATCTTTCTTCTGTCGGTATTTGTCTATCGCCAGGAGACCTCACAGATGTTTCGTTCCACCGCAATCCTGTTGCTATTGGTGTGCGCGGGCCGCGCCGAACTCCGGACTTTGACACTGAAACAGGCTGCCGAGGTGGCAGCCACCCAGAGTCCGGAGGTGTTGCTGTCGCGGATTGACGAGCAGCGGGCGACGGCACAGGTCCGAATTGCGAAAGATCCATTTGTGCCGAAGATCGTATTTGGCAGTGGATTGGCGTATTCGAACGGTTTCCCGATGAGCATTGAGGGGTCGGCCCCGAGCATCATCCAGGGGCGGGCGATCGCATCCGTTTATAATCGGTCGCAAAGATTGGGAATAGCCCAGGCTCACGAAGAGGCTAGGGGCGCGGCGCTGGCGACCCAGGCCCGGCGTGAGGACGTAATGGGGCGGGTGGTCTCGGCATTTCTGGATGCGGAACGGAGGGGCCGGATGGTGGAGTATGCGCAACGGCAGGTGGAGAGCGCTGAAAAAGTGAACAAAATGGTCGCGACTCGGATCGAAGAGGGCCGGGAATTGGCGATTGAGGGGAAACGCGCGCAATTGAGCGTGGCGCGAGCGCAGCAGCGGCTTTCGGCTTTGCAGGCGGAACGCGACAACGCGGAGGCGTCGCTCGCGTATGTGTTGGGGATGGAGCCTGGTTCGGCGGTTCGCCCGGCGGGCGAGGAGCGGCAGCAGCCGGCCGTTCCGGGGACAGTGGACGCGGCGGTAGAGGAAGCACTGACGGACAACCGGGAGATCCGGCGATTGGAATCGGCTCTGCTGGCCAAGGGGATTGAGGTTCAGGCGCGGAAGGCGGAGCGATACCCGACGCTCGACCTGGTGGCACAGTACGGGTTGTTTGCGCGGTTCAATAACTACGAGGATTTCTTCCGCAAATTTCAGCGGAACAACGGGCAGTTGGGGGTGTCGATCCAGATTCCGCTACTGTTTGGTCCGGGCCGCGATGCACGAGCCGATATTGCGCAATCGGAGGTGCAGCGTACGCGTCTGCAAATTAACGATGCGCGAAGCCGGATCACGATGGATACGCAGAAACGGTATCGCGAGCTGACGGTAGCGGAGGCGAACCGGCAGGTGAGCCGGCTGGATCTGGACGTGGCGCGCGAGAGTTTAGCGGTGCAGTTGGCGCGGTTTGAAGAAGGCCGGGCGACGCTGCGCCAAGTGGAAGAGGCGCGTATCGCCGAGCAGGAGAAGTGGATGGCGTACTACGACGCGGTGGCACAGACAGAGTCTGCGCGATACGCATTGCTGCAGCAGACCGGCCGTTTAATGGCGGCTTTGCGTTAGTCGAGTTTTGCGATAGTCCGAGTTAAGACGAGACGCGGGTGGGAACCGCACGGAGCCCTGAGGCCCCAGTTTCCTGGCCGGCCTCGCCACCTTCGTGATACTCGGCGTCCTGGTTGACCTGCCAGATATCGAACACGGGCTTGCCGGCGAGGATGTTTTCCGCCGTGAGCATGGCGGTCATCATGGCATGGTCCTGATTGTTGTACTTATGCATGCCGTTGCGCCCGACTAAATGGAGATTTGGGTAGCGGGTGTTGAGTTCTTCGCGGACGGTGTCGACGTGGCGGGAGTAGGCATCGTCGTAGACCGGATAGGCTTTGATCTGCCGGACTACGCAGCCATCGACGACGTCGGCTTTGCGGCCAAGGCCGATTTTTTCGAGTTCGGAGGCGCCGAGCGCGATGAGGTCTTTGTCCGGCGAGGTCCAGACGCCGTCGCCTTCGAAGCAGAAGTACTCCAGGCCGTAGCAGGAGTAAGCCGGATCGGGCACCATTTCAGGCGACCAGGATTTAAAGTTCTGAATACGGCCGACTTTGACGGAGGGGTCGTGAATGTAGATCCAGTTATCCGGAAAAGCGTCCTTGTCCTTCACGATGAGAACGACGGTAATGAAATCGCGGTAGCGGAGCGAAGCCGCGGCATCGACTGCCTTCTGAGCAGGCTTGGGATCGAGCGAAGGAATCAGCTCGCGAATAGGAGCTGAGGAGATGGCGTGTTCTCCCTGGAACTCCTCGATTTGGCCTTCGGTATTACGCGTGGTGACAGTCCAGGTGGAAGTTGCGGCATCCCAGCGGCAGCCGGTAACGCGGCGGCCCATATGAATCTGGCCGCCCATCTGGCGAATCAGCTTGGCGCACTGTTCCCACATCATGCCGGGGCCTTTGCGCGGATATCGGAACGAGCTGATGAGCGTTTTAACGACCTGCGACTTATCTTTGGGCTTTTCGGGGAAGAGGGCGTTCTTGATGGCGGCGCCGAGCGAGAGACCTTTGATACGCTGGGCGGCCCAATCGGCCGAGATCTCTTTACAGCTCATGCCCCAGACTTTTTCGGTATAGGTTTTGAAGAAGATATTGAAAAGCCGTTCGCCGAACTGATTAGTTACCCAATCCTGAAACGACTTTACGTCCGGCCTCGGGAAGGCGCGTGCTTTGAGGTAGGACAGGACACACGCAGTGGACTGAAACGGACCCAGATTGAGGAAAGCTTCCATCGCGCGCAGCGGGTAGGAATAGAACTTGCCGCCGTAGAAGATTCGCGACATGCGAGGCCGATCGAGGAAGTCGTCAGGCAGGATTTCGCGCCAGAGGTCTTCCACCTGTTTGGCTTTGCTGAAGAAGCGGTGGCCGCCGATGTCGAAGAGAAACCCTTTGTAACTTGCGGTTCTCGAGATACCGCCGACGTACTGCGGATCGGCCTCAAGAACAGTGACCGGTGCACCTTTCTTGGCGAGACAATAAGCAGCCGTGAGTCCGGCCGGACCGGCGCCGACGATGACAGCTTTGGCCTTCTGATTCTGTGGTCCCATCAATTATTCCCAACCCCGATCGATGCGCCTGGTATTGTGCCCATGATTCACCGCTCTTCTATCGACTGAATGCACTGGTTCCATTACGGTCTGCCACCAAGCTGTTGTTCGAGTATGTCGATGATGCGGCGGCTCGCCTGGCCGTCCCAGTGTTTAGGCACTCTCGGCGCCCCCCCGGGCGGAGGAGAATTAAGCACTTCGGCCGCCTTGTCATAGATGCGGGCGGGGTCGAGTCCGACCAAGTGATTGGTGCCCTCGTGAATGGTAACCGGACGTTCGGTATTCTCGCGAAGGGTGAGGCAGGGCACTTGCAGAATGGTTGTCTCTTCCTGGATTCCACCGGAGTCGGTCAGCACGAGACGAGCCGCGCTGGTGAGCCGCAGAAAGTCGAGGTAGCCCTGCGGCGGGCACAAGGTGAGTCCGGCCGTAGACAATCCGAGGTCGACAATACGTTTCTGTGTCCTGGGATGAACAGGGAAAACTACCGGTAGATGTGCGGCAATTTTCGTCAAAACACCAATCAGATCGGGAAGACGTTTCGGGTCATCAACATTGGCCGGGCGATGGAGGGTCGCGACGGCGTAGCCCTTCTCCTGAAGCCCAAGCTGGTCGAGGATCGTAGACTCGGCTGCCTTCTGGCGAAAGCGGAGGAGCGTGTCGATCATCACGTTGCCTACGAAGAAGATACGAGACTCGGGTACGCCTTCGGCCAGAAGGTTCTCGCGGCCGCTGGGTTCGGTGATGAACAGGAAATCGGAGAGCGAATCGGTGACGATGCGATTGATCTCTTCCGGCATCGTACGGTCGCGACTGCGCAGTCCGGCTTCGACGTGTGCGACCTTGAGACCGAGGCGGACGGCAGTTAAAGCGCCGGCGATGGTAGAGGTGACGTCGCCGACGACGATGAGAACGTCGGGGCGAAACGAGTCGAGAACCGGTTCCAGGCCAATGAGAATATCGGCCGTCTGGCGCGTAGGGGTACCACCCGACAAGCCGAGGTGTACATCGGGCCGGGGGATCTGCAAATCCGCAAAGAATTGATCGGACATTTCCGGCGAATAGTGCTGTCCGGTGTGAATCAATTGCGCCTGCCAGGTTGGGCGGCGAAGCAACTCTGCCATGAGCGGGGCCATCTTGATGAAGTTGGGCCGTGCGCCGACGACGCAACTTACTTTCCAGGTGGGAGCCATTCCACTTCAGGGTACCCCAGCGAAGCGAAATAGTTACAAATATGCCGCTGTTATACTGGTGGCAACCTCATCTTCAGAACGGGTTTTGCCGATAGAGCGGAGGAGGAAGCTCGATGTGTGGGATAGCCGGATTCGTATCGACAAACTCCCCGCCAGGCGCGGAACGGATTCTGCGGCGGATGGGCGATGTGATTGCCCATCGCGGTCCTGACGACAGCGGCTATTACTCGGACACGCACGCATTTCTGGCACACCGGCGGCTGTCGATTGTGGACCTATCGACGGGCCATCAGCCGATGGCGAACGAAGATCGCACAAAATGGGTGATCTACAACGGCGAGATCTTCAACCATGCCGAGCTGCGGCCGGAACTGGAGGCGAGGGGGCATCGATACGGTTCGCGGGCCGATACGGAAGCAATTCTGCACGGGTGGGAAGAGTACGGTCCAACGACGGTTACCAAGTTCAATGGAATGTTTGCGTTCGCGGCGTGGGACGCCAAACGGAGACGGCTGTTCTGCGCGCGCGACCGGCACGGGATCAAGCCGTTTTACTACTACTGGGACGGGAAGCACTTCGTCTTTGCCTCAGAGATCAAAGCACTGCTGGAGTTTCCGGAAGTGCCGGCGATCTGCAACGAAAGCGCGTTAGCCGAGCACCTGACGTTCGGGTACGTCAGTTCAGAAGAGACGCTGTTTCACGGGATACAGAAATTGCCGCCGGCGCACTATTTGGAATTGGAATGGCGCGACGGGCGGTTCGAATTATCGACCAATCAGTATTGGGAGACGCCGCTGTTTGCGGACCCGATGGACATCGACGAGCACGAAGCGGTTGAGGAGTGCCGGCGGCGGTTTGAGAAGACGGTAGAGAGCCGGCTGATGGCCGACGTGCCACTCGGAGTGTTCCTGAGCGGCGGCGTAGATTCGAGTGCGGTAACCGCCGTGATGCGCAAGCACTTCAGCGGGCCGCTGAAGAGTTTCGCGGTGGGCTATCGCGAGCAGCAATACGCGGAACTCACGTGGGCCGAGCAGGTGGCGAAAGCGATCGGCACGGAGCATCACGAAATCGTGATCGGGTTCGACGACTACTTCGGGAGCCTGCCGAAGATGGTGTGGCATGAAGACGAGCCGATCTGCTTTCCGGCCAGTATTCCGCTGTATTTCGTTTCGGAATTGGCGAGCCGCGAAGTGAAGGTGGTGTTGACCGGCGAAGGGAGCGACGAGCTGTTTGCCGGATATGAGCGGTACCGCTACCACCTGATCAACGAGGCAGCGCTGAAGGCGTACCGGTTTGTGCCGGGCGGACTGCAGGGGTTAGTCCGCGGGCTGGTGCCGAAGATCCCGAACCTGTCGTTACGGCGGAAGCTGGAACATACATTCCTGTTTCGCACGCCGGATCTCGATTCGCTGTATCTGGATAATTTCTATGGGGGTTTCCCGCTGGCGCAGGTGCTGGACCTGGCAACGAGTCCGCTGATTCGGCATTCCTCACCGTATCGGAGTTATCACGCGTTCTGGAGCGTGCAGCCGCAACAGTCGACCCTTGCGCGGCTGCTGTTCAGCGATCACAAAAGCTACCTGATCGAGTTGCTGATGAAGCAGGACCAGATGAGCATGGCGGCGTCGATTGAGAGCCGGGTACCGTTTCTGGACCACACGTTTGTCGAGTTCGCGATGCGTTTGCCGGACAAGTTGAAACTCGGGAAGGGCGGCAAGCGGATCTTCAAAAAAGCTGTCGAAGATCTACTGCCAAAAGAGATTGTGTATCGAACGAAGATGGGCTTTCCGACGCCGCTGCGGCAATGGCTTGGGGAGGAGCGATCGAACTTCGTCCGACGGTATCTTTGCGAACCGAAAGGATTCCTGAGCCAGATCATGGACTTGCGCAAGTTGCAGGCGCTGATGGACCGGCACGAGCGACGGCAGGAAGATGCGACGGACCGGATCTGGCGGCTGGTGAATCTGCAGGTATGGGGCGACCTGTTTCTGTTGAACCGGACTGTGCCGTGGATGGGCGGCGAATTTTCGCGCGAGTCGACGCAGCAGATGAAGGTGGCGATGCCGGCGGCGTAATTACGAGTGGGAGCGTCCCCGGATCGGAGAGTCCGGTGTACGCCAGCGCCGCTCGGGAACGGCAGGCGCGGTATTGACGGGAGTCGTGTTCGGAATTGCGGAGGTGGATGCGGCCGGGCGGGCATTCGCGCTTGAGGTACCGGTGGCGAGGGCGACGGCGGGTCCGATGACGGGAGTCCAGGCTGGGATCATCATGCTGGTGGTCGATTCAGCCGTGGCGGTGGCGGGCAGAGTGCTCAAATCGCTGGTGATCGTGTACCAACTGCCTACCATCATGATCAGGAAGTAATAGAAATCGTAATCGGTTCGCGAGGCGAACGTACTTCCCACAGCGAAGGCGATTATGCCTCCCTCGAGCGAACGCGCATAGGGCAGCAGGTGCGGATGGGTTTTCTTGAGGCGCCTGGCATTTCTGCCAAGCCACCAGATGCTATAGAGGATCTGCCAGAGCAGCAGCAGCAGCGCGAAGATGCCGGAGTCTGCCGCCATCTGCAGGTAGTTGTTGTGAACGACATGCTGCTTTTCGTTTTGCGGCAGATAGTTGGTGCTGAGGGCAACCCAGTTATACGTGCCGAAGCCAACGCCGATCACAGGGTAGTCTTTGAACATTTTCCAGGCGGCGCGGGAATAAGCCATTCGGGCGCTGGCGGAACCATCTTCGTCCACGTTTTCGAGCGTCGCCATTCGCTTCAGTAAGCTGTTGTAGACCAGCAGGGTGGTAGGGAGGCCGAGCAGCACCAGGACGATGGCCACGGTGACCTTGTGCCGGGACCGCATGGTCAGAACCATGAACAACACCAATAACGTCAGGATTCCTCCGCGCGAATGGGTCATGACAATGGCGCCGATTGTGAGGAAGAGGACGAGATAGATGGCCGGCTTGATGATTCGATACGGGACTATCTCGCGTGAGTACCAGATGAACGGCAGGCCCATCAGCATCGCGAGGGCGAGCGTGTTGTTGTCGGACATGAAGCCGCCCAAGCCGCTCTCAATGTGAATACCGCCGTGCATCAATCCGAATACACCGAAGCGGAACCCGATCATGCCGACCGCGAACGCGACCACCAGAACCACCCACCGAAAATCCTCGAGCTTGACGACAAACAGCGGGATGATGAGCGCGATCATGGCGTACTTCATGAAGTTGACGTAGGGCGTCCACGACAAATTGAAGAACTGGGCAAACAGCACGGATGCGAGGATGACGAGTTGGAGCAGGATCATCGACTGGACCCAGGCGTTGGTGAACCAGGCCCGGAGGTTGGGGATGAAGCGCCAGGTTCCGACCAGAGTGCAGATGGCCATCAGCAGGGAATGGGGTAGCGCGCCTTCCGACCAGGACATAGCATCCGGCCTGGCAATGGAATACCAGAGGTAGCCATAGAGGCCGATCAGCGGATTGGCCAGGCCGCCAATGCAAGTAAATGCAACGGCCATCTGCAGCAGTATGAAACGAACACCCATTTAATTACCGGTCCTCCCCGACGGCCGCGGTCCGTAGACGGCGGTTTGGCGCATAGGGCCTTGGTACCCAGGATAGCGTCGATCGAGGTTCATTGCCTCTTCCTGCTATTCTCCTTGCCGGATGGACGCGACTGTGCGGGCGCTTGGGAGCCCAGACCGTAGGCGTTCTCGCTGCGAGGCACAAAGGCGTAGGCCGGGTTGTTCCGCAACTCCTCATGTATACAACCCTTTTCGGCAATCCAGTCCCAAGCTTCTTTACCATTTAGACCTTCATAGGTCATGCCAGGCAGAAAGCTGGCGGCGGCACGGGCTGCATACGGATAACCGCCATCCGGATTGTGAAGGTGGGTGTCGTAAAAAGCCGTGATGCTGCGCCACAGGAAATTTCCTTTGGGGACGTCGGGCTCTTCCTTAAAACCGTTCTTGATGTCTTTCCAATTGGTGAACCGCCCGTTCGGTTTACAGATGTATTTGTTCTGCTTCGGATCGAGCTCGGGCCGGCAGGCAAAGGCGGGAGTGCGATAGGCGCCGACCAGGTACGGGTTGTAGTCCGGCGATTTGAGCTGTTGAAGCAGACGCGTGGCCGTGCGCGCGTGGATTTCGGCGATTTGCGTGAGCCCCATGTCCAGTAGCGCTCCCGTAACCAGAAGATGGAAGTTCTGCTGCCACTCGGAAGAGACAGAGTAGACGGGGACCGCCCACGGCTTCGGTAGTGTCGGGGACGGTGGGTTGGTAGGGAAATCCTGTTCGCGCCAAAGGAAGCCCTCGGGTGGCATGCTCACGCGTTCGTAGGAATAAAGCGGGTTCGACTGCGCGGTGAGTTGCGGCACGGACATGGTGTTGCGGCCCCAACACCAGCGCGTGGTTTTCCAGGGATTGTAGGGGCCTTCGGGACAGGGTTCGTAAAACGATCCTTGTTTCAAATCGAAGAACCCCTCGTCGATCGCGATGTGGTTATTGAACTTATCGGTGAAGTAGGATTTCTCAGGAGTGCCGTCGGGACTCATCAACACGGCGAAGCCTAAAGTCCGCAGTCCCCAGGCGCGGCCGCGGATTTCGCCGCCGAACATTCCCCAGTCGCCATGACGGCAATAGTCACAATCGGAACTCGGGTTACCGCTGGTGACGATCACCGATGCCCAGAAGTGCAGCTCTTCGAGGAAGTAGTAGTCGCCGGTCAGCAGGTAGGGGACAAAAGCGAAGTCGGGCAGGTGGGCGATATCGGGACTCCAACCGCCCAGTGGCGAGGGACCTACTGCGGGCATTTTGTCTTCGCCTTGCGCGTCGTTGTGATTAACGCTGGGCCGGGCTTCCACCGAGACCACACGGCCTTGAACGGTGGGCGATTGCTCGCAGGAATGGGGACAGAACTGCTTGTTGGCCATCGCATCGCGCGCATGGATGGGGACGTGACCGCTGACGGCGGCCGTACCGACGAAGGCTTCCCACATGCGAGGATCGGCCGAGTAAAGGTAACGGGTGTACCACCGCGGAATGAAAGCGATATCACCGCGGGCGCCGGGAGCTTCAAACGCTTCCAGCCAAACGGAGCGGCCCATCGGGTCGCCACGGTCGCTCTGGCGGAAGAAGTCGTACTCGCCTCGGATCGCTTCAGAAGAGGGGTGCAACGTGAGGTCGTAGCTAGGCAGCGCACGGGCGTAAACCAGATACGGGAAGTTGTGGTCGATGTGAAGGGGGCCTGGGTCCTGACCAGACCAGGCGGTGTAACGCCAGCGTGATTTGGGCCAGTGGACAAGCCAGCGGTCGGGTCCGACGGGCGTTTTGTCCTGGTTGCGTAGCGTTTGGACGTGATACACCTGTGTTTGCTTGCGCTGCGCGTAGGTGTTCTCCAGGATATATTCGACCTTCACGCCCGCCCATCCTTTATAAAAGGTGAGGACGAAGGCGGGGTGGAGAGATTTGTACTTCTCTTCCTTGGCGGGGATCCAACCGGTGGCCGGAGCAATGATTTCGCCGGGACGGATGCGGCTGGGCAGTTGCTCGGTTTTGGAGCGGCCCTGCGGGCAGATTCGCAGGCGGCCGTTGCGATAGTCGCAGATTTCGAGAATCTGGTTTGCGGAGTACATCAATCCGGGTAACTGCCACTCCGCGGCGGACTTGCGGGTGTCGCCGGTAAGGTCGAACTCAAGAGTGTTCGCGTGAACGTCGCTGCCCACGCGAGCGAAGGGCTGGGCGTTGCTCCAGCCGAAATCGAAGCGGGAAGATGCCTTGTCTTCCACAATGGCCTGTGTAACAAGCGGGCCTTTCAGCCAGAAGCGGACTCCGGTACCGGTTTCCTTGCCGTCCCACGCTTCAAGGATCTGACGGGCATCGCGGAGGACGGCGGGTCCGGCTTCCTCACCGTCGGCTGACACTTTAAAGGCGGCGCCCCAAGCGCCGTTCATAAAGCCGAGCATCTGCTCTTTGGTGAGCGGTGTGGCGGGCGGCGGCGCCTGGTCCTGGAAGGCGACTTTCGTCTTACCGCCGTTGGGGATGTCGGCGAAGAATGTGATCAGCGTGTGGCGGACACTCTTGTCGGGCCAACGTGTCTTGACGTCACACTGTGTTTCGACAGCCTTGCCGTCGATGACCGCCTGAGGGCACCTCGGGATATCTCCCTTGGCGAAGGAGTGAGATACGGTTACAGGCCGATTCTTCTGATCGTCGCGGCCCAGGTTCTCGAGGGTAATCGAGCTGGGCGGACCCGGCAGAGTAGCTTCGGCGGCACGAAGCGACATCTGCGCAAGGTCGCTGGAGGCAGGGCGGAAGCTGAGCGAGCGCTTGTTTTCAAGAGCCTTGTCGGCGGGACTCGCCTGGTTCTGCGACTGTGCGCGGCACGCCGCCAGGAAGCAGATGACCACACCAAACCTCCGCCGGATTCGCATGCTTCCATCCTACTGCGGCAAACGACGCCGTTCCCTGAGCAGGAAGTACCACGACGATCGGTTTCTCTCATGGAATCTTCGGGTTAATCGAGTGAGCCGGAGAGCACCGGCCGGCGGGAGACACTATCCTAGTAGGCAGATGAACCAAGTGAAGCCGGGTTCCGGAGGCAGACCCGCAGAATCGCCGGGGAGCGCACCTGTCCGTGTGCTCACGCTGAGCGGATGTTTTCCGAATCCGGTGGAGAAGGACTTCGGTGTGTTCATCGAGCGGCGTATGAAACGGGTGGCGGAGAAGATCCACGTCTCTGTATTGGCCCCCGTACCGGTGATGGAGTACGGTAACCCCAAACGGGTGTTCACGCCGTTGAAGGAGATTCCGCATCAGGTACAGAACGGTCCGTTGGAGGTGTACTATCCGCGGTGGTTCTATCCACCTTTGGGTGGATGGAGTAACGGCCCAATCCTCGGTTTGCAGATGCTGCCGCATGCGCGCCGGCTGGATGCGAATGGGGGAGTCGACGTGATCGACGCGCATTTCGCGCATCCAGAGGGTGTGGCGGCGGCGGTGATGGCGAGCCGGATGAAGAAGCCGTTCGTGGTGACGCTGCGCGGAGCGGAGACCGACCATGCGGTGCACGCGCCGCGGCGGAAAGCTATGGCTTGGGCGCTGAAGCGGGCGGCCAGAGTGATTTCGGTATCGGAGCGGTTGCGGCAGTTCGCGATCGGTTTGGGCTGTGACCCGGAGCGCGCCGTGACTATCCCGAATGGAATAGACGGTTCCAATTTCTATCCGCGCGGGAAGACGTCGGCACGGAAGGAGTTCGGGCTTCCGGCGGACCGGAAGTTGATCCTGTCGGCAGGTTATCTGATTGAGCGCAAGGGGCATCACCGGGTGGCGCAATCGCTGCGCGAGTTGCTCGACCGCGGCGTGAACGCGTATCTGGCGATTGCGGGCGGTCCGGGTCGCGAGGGCGATTTTGAGGCTACGATTCGGCAGACGGTTGCCGATCTGAAGTTAGAGAACGACGTCCGATTTCTTGGCGCGGTGGCGCCGGAGGCGCTGGCGAAGTTAATGTCGGCGTGCGACGTGTTTGCGCTGGCGACCAGCAACGAAGGCTGGCCGAACGTGGTGCATGAGGCGATGGGTTGCGGCGCTCCGGTGGTGGGCACCGACATCGGGGCTATACCGGACATGATCCAATCAGACGATTTTGGGTATGTGGTCCCGTTTGGCGATCAAAAGGCGCTGACGGATGCGCTGGCGCGCGCGCTGACGCGGACCTGGAAACGCGATGTGATATCGGGGTGGGCGCTGGCGAGGTCGTGGGACAACGTGGCGGCGGAAGTGGTCAGCCTGTTTAAGACTGTGATCGCCGAAGATAGAAAAAGGAGAAATTCGACTACATGAAAATCCTGGTTACCGGAGGGGCCGGATTCATCGGGTCGCATCTGGTGCAAAGGTTGACAGCCGAAGGGCACACGGTTTCGATCATCGACGATTTGAACGACTTCTACTCTCCGGCCTTCAAGTTGGAGAATCTGGACGAGATCGGGTTGGCGGGGTCGGAGCGCTTTCATCAGGGCGACATTTGTGATGCAACGTTTGTCGGGACGGTGTTCGCGCAGGAGCAGCCCGACGCGGTGATCCACCTGGCGGCGCGGGCCGGGGTGCGGCCGTCGCTTGAAGACCCGCTGCTCTATGAGCATGTCAACGTTCGAGGTACGGTGACGCTGCTTGAGGCGTGCCGGCACACGGGTACGCGGAAATTTGTTTTTGCGTCTTCGAGTTCAATCTATGGGATTGCGAACCAGGTGCCGTTTTCGGAAGAGGACCTGACGAATCTGCCGATTTCGCCGTATGCGGCGACGAAGATCGCGGGCGAAAAGCTGTGTTTCACGTGGTCGCACCTGTATGGGTTGAACGTGGTATGCCTGCGGTTTTTTACGGTGTACGGACCGCGGCAACGGCCGGATCTCGCGATTCGGAAGTTCATTGAGCGGATCGACAGCGGGCGAACGATTCCGGTGTTCGGCGATGGCGGCACGGGCCGCGATTATACGTTTGTCGCCGATACCGTGCAGGGGATCGTCGCGGCGCTCCACCACGATACACGGTTCGATGTATTCAACCTGGGCAACTCGAGTCCGATCACTTTGGCGCGGCTGATCGAGGTGATTGAGGACGCGGTGGGCAAGAAGGCGAAGATCGACCGGCAGCCGGATCAGCCGGGGGATGTGCCGATTACGTTTGCGGATATCTCGAAGGCGCGGCGCGTGTTGGCGTATGACCCGAAGACGCCGATCGAGCAGGGCATCGCGCGGTTTGTCGAATGGCACCGCCGGCGGCTGGTGCGGCAGTAATGGACGGTCAGGCGCTGCAAGACGATCTTGCGCACAAACTGCGGCGCGAGTTCATCGATATCGAGTTAAATCAGTACAGCACGGATTTTTATGCTGTGCGGAAGTCGATTGTGGATGCGTTACGGCTGGCGCTGCCGGAATTTTCAGGGACCGTGCTGGATGTGGGGTGCGGACGCAGTCCGTATAAGCCGTTGCTGATGGCTGCGCCGAGTAAGGCCAGTGTGTACAAGGGGATGGACTTCGTCAATCCTCAGTACACGACCAAGCCGGATATCTCGTGGGATGGACAGACTATTCCGCTGCCTGACGAAGCAGTAGACTCGGCACTCGCGACCGAGGTACTGGAGCATACGAGCACTCCTGCCGATCTACTGAGGGAGATTCGGCGGGTACTGCGCCCGAAAGGTTTTTTGTTTTTGACTGTCCCGTTTTTGTGGCCGCTGCACGATGTGCCGCATGACCATTTCCGGTATACGCCGTTCACGATGGAGCGGCTGCTCAAAGAGGCTGGATTTTCGCGCTTTGAGGTGCGGGCGCTGGGCGGCTGGGATGCGTCGCTGGCCACGATGTTAGGTTTGTGGGTCCAACGCCGGGAACTCGGCGACCCGTGGCGTGGCATTTTCCGCCGTATCGTGCTGCAAGTAAACAAGCGGTTGCTTCGAGCGGACCGGCCGCCGGCTGAGTTCAATTCGTCGGTGATGATCACGGGACTTACTGCGTCGGCCTGGAAGTAGCTTCCCAATGTCACAAAAGCCAACTTGGGCCTTTATGGTGCCGTGGGAGATCAGTACGCTCGGCGGAGTGAACCAGGTGATTCTGCGATTGATGGAGCAGTGCCGGCAGGCGGGACATTACGACCCGCTGCTGCTCGAGAGCCACTACAACTTTCCGCGGCCGGCGATCGATACGCACCTCGGGTTCACGCGAATGCGAGTGCGTATTCCGGCTCCGATTTGCGATGGCAAGCTCGTCGGCAGTGTGGCGCGGTGGATGTCGGTATGGCGGAATATTCCGGGGCAGTTGCGCGACATTGCGGAGCGGTATTCGATTCGGGTCGTGAACGCGCACTTCACGGATTTGTCGGCGTGGCCGTGGGTCCGGGTGGCTCGGCGTGCACGGCCGCCGTTGAAGGTAATGTTATCGTTCCACGGCTCCGATATACGAAAGCAGTTTCAGGCGGGAACGCTCGAGAGGCGCTTGTTCCGGCGGCTGTTGCGGTCGGCAGATCATGTGGTGGCGTGTTCGCGGGGGTTGCTCGAGGAGATTCAGATGCTCGAGCCGGCGGCACGCGGTGCGGCGGTGGTGCACAACGGAGTGAACCTGCCGGAGCAGAATGATCCGGAGCCTGCCGTGCGACGGTCGGGCAGCGGCCCTGTGATCGTGACGGTTGGACGGTTTGAGTACCGCAAGGGACATGACTTGTTGTTGAAGGCGTTCGGGGATGTGGTCAAGAGGCATGCGGCGGCGGAGTTGTGGCTGATCGGGGGGCCCGGTGAAGAGTTGGATGCGACGAAGCGGCGGATCGAGGCGGGCGGGCTGACAGATCGTGTGAAGTTTCTAATCGCGATCCCGCAGGCACAGGTTGCGCCGACGATTCAGCAGGCTGATGTGTTTGTGATGAGTTCGCGGTGGGAGAAGGGGAAGCTGGGCGAAGGTTTGCCCTTAGCGATTTTGGAAGCGGGTGGTTTGGGAATGCCGGTGGTGTCGACCAGGTGCTGCGGAGCCGATGAGGTGATTGAGGACGGGCGCAGCGGGTTGTTGACGCCGCTTGAGGATCCATGTTCGCTAAGCGCGGCGATCTTGAAAATGTTGGCCAGCCCGCAAGCGGCTCGCGAGATGGGGGCGGCGCTGCGGCGGCGAGCGCTCGATGAGTTCACTTGGGAACGCGCCTGGTCGGCTTATGAGGCGCTGGCATGACGCAGCATTTGGCGCGTGAAGTTGCCTCCGGCGCCGCGTGGACGGCGGTTTCGATTGTGGGGCGGCAGGTGATGACGGTGGCCGCGCTCGCGGTATTGGCGCGGTATGTTCCCCCGTCGGCTTACGGGCTGATGGGGATGGCCACGACTGTGAGCAATTTCCTGTTGTTGTTCCGCGATTTGGGAACCGCTTCGGCACTCGTGCAACGGCGGGCGATCGATGAGTCGCTACTGGCGAGCGTGTTTTGGTTAAACGTCACGCTGGGGTTGCTGCTGACCGGTGTGACGGCGCTGCTCGCTTATCCGGCGTCCTGGTATTTCCGCGAACCGGAACTGGTTCCGGTGATGCAAGTGGTGGGGCTGACCTTTTTTGCGTCCGCGTTGAGCATGGTGCATAACGCGCTGTTAAGCCGCGAGATGCAATTTCGGCGAATGGCGGTGGCGGAGTTGGGCGGGATGGTGATCGGACAAGGAGTTGCGGTTTCGCTGGCCGTAACCGGCCACGGTGTCTGGAGCCTGGTGATCGGCAACCTGGTGAACATGACAACGATGTCGGCTCTGCTGTGGGTGGTTCGTCCGTGGCGTCCGCGCAATTGGGGGTCGTTCGAGTCGATTAAAGCGATCGCGTCGTACAGCCTGAACCTGCTGGGGTTCACGATCGTGAATTATTTCTCGCGGAATGTGGACAGCCTGGTGGTGGGACGGTTCTTGGGCAAGGCGGCGCTCGGGTACTACCAGATGGCGTATAGCGTGATGATGTACCCGATTCAGAACGTGACACAGGTGCTGGGCCGCGTACTGTTGCCGACGTTTTCGCGTATTCAGGATGATAATGTCCGGTTCGCGAAGGCCTATCAGCGGGTGACCACGGCCATCGCGCTGATCACATTTCCGATGATGTTGGGCGTGATGGCGGTGGCGGAGCCTTTTGTGCTGACGCTGGTCGGCGAGCAGTGGCGGCCCATCGCGCCGCTGCTGTTGATTCTGTGCCCGATCGGCGCGGTGCAGTCGGTACAGTCGAGCGTCGGCGCGATTTATACGGCGAAGGCCCGGACCGATTGGATGTTCAAGTGGGCCTTGGGTGCGGTGGCGGTGACGATCCCTGGTTTCCTCCTGGGCGTGCCGTGGGGTATCTACGGTGTCGCAATCGGGTACGCGATTGTGACGGCAATTCTTATTTACCCCGGCTTTGGCATTCCGTTCAAACTGATCGGGCTGAGGTTCAGCGACTTCGCGGCGGGGTTCCGGACGATTCTGCTGTGCGCCGTTCTGATGGGCGGCGGCGTATGGTTGGCGGAGATGGGGATGCGTCGGTGGGGGATCCAGCGGCCGCTTGTATTGCTGACCGTGGGCGTGACATTGGGCATTCTGCTATATGTCGCACTACTGTGGCTGATCCGGCCGATGGTGTTGCGGCATTTAGTGGATTTGCTGCGCGACACGGGTCGCGAGAACGTGGCGGGCATACTCGAAAAGCTGGCTCCAGGACCGGCGCCGGAAGCACAACCCGATGCTATTCTGAAAAGCGCCCCATGACCAAAGTGTTGATGCATTTCGTACTGACACGTCCGATGGATGAAGACCTGATGAAGTGTCTTGCCTCCACGCACGGTTTGTACGGAATGACGCACGTGAAACTCCTGCCTTCGATGCAGGAGATTGCCGTTGAGTACGACGCCTCGCGGCTCACAGCTGAACAGGTGTCGGCCGCGCTGCTGCGCGCCGGTATCCCCGCCGAACCGAAAGCGTAATCAGCCGTGGAGGAATTTCTCAGCGCCGCGCGCACAGGTGACATCGCTCAACTGGAGGCGATGCTCGCGAAAGATGCGAGCCTGCTGAGTTTCCGGAACGAGATGGGCCAAAGTGCGATTCTGCTGGCCAAGTATCACCGGCAGGCGAAGGCGGTGGAGTTCCTGTTGTCGAAGAGCCCCGATCTGACTTTACACGAAGCGGCGGCGGTCGGCGCGTTGGAACCTGTGCAGCAACTGGTTCGCGAACGCAGCCGGCTGATCGATTCGCATTCGAAAGACGGGTTTACGCCGCTCGCATTGGCTTCGTTTTTCGGGAATCTCGAAGTTGCCGAGTTTCTGGTCAACCAGGGCGCGAACATCGATCTGGCGGCGAATAACTCTATGCAGGTCGCGCCGATTCATGCGGCCGTGGCGGGTAAGCACCGGGCGGTGGCGCGGATGCTGGTCGAGAACGGCGCGAACGTCAACGCGCGGCAACAGCAGGGGTGGACTCCGCTGCATGCGGCGGCGCAGAACGGTGATGAGGAACTGGTCAGGTTATTGCTTGAAAAGGGGGCGGACCGCGAGGCACGGTCCGAGGGCGGGCAGACTGCACTGGATTTGGCGATGGTGAACGGCCACGGCGGCGTAGCCCGGTTGTTGGAGTAGACGGCAGGTGCCGAAGCGCAGTGCCGGACTACTGCTGTGGCGGCGGACCGCTTCCGGCATTCAAGTTCTGATCGGGCATCCCGGTGGACCTTTCTTTAAAAAGAAGGATGCGGGAATCTGGTCGATCCCGAAGGGCGAGTACGAATTGACGGAAGAGCCGATTGAGGCGGCGAAGCGCGAGTTTGCCGAGGAGACCGGCGCGGCGCCACCCGAAGGTCCGTACCTGCCGCTTGGGGAGATTACGCAGCGGTCCGGGAAGATTGTCGTGGCATGGGCGGTTCGGGCGGACTTCGATCCGGCAAAACTATCCAGTAATTTGACTCAGCAGGGTTGGCCGGAGGTGGACCGTGTGGAGTGGGTGTCAATAGAAAAGGCCCGGGAACGGTTAATCCCGGGCCAGGCTGAGTTCTTGGATCGATTGCTGCTACACGTCGAGGTTACGGACGTCTAGCGCGTTATCTTCGATGAACTTGCGGCGGTTTTCGACGTCTTCACCCATCAGGGTGGAGAAGATTTCGTCCGATTCCACCAAGTCGCGCAGGTCGACGCGGAGGAGGGTCCGCTTTTCGGCGTTCATGGTGGTTTCCCAGAGTTGCTCGGCGTTCATTTCACCCAGACCTTTGTAGCGCTGGATCTGGGCGTCTTTCATGCCTTCGGACTTCAGGAAGTTCAACAGGTCGCGCCAGGTGGGCTGAGGAGTCCGGCTGTTTTCCTTCACTACCGTAAAGGGCGGATGATTGTACTTCGCCACTTCCTTGACCAGAGTTCGCATGCGGCGGTATTCGGGTTGGGCGGCGAGGTTGATGTCGATGTGGCGCTCGGCGTTCGTGTGGTCGTGGTAGATGATCCGGAACGCGGAGTGCTCTTCGTCAGGGACGACCGAGGCGTTCAGCTTCCAGGCATTGAGTTCGTCGGCCACGGTTTTTAAATTGGGTTCGTTTTGAAAGTGAGCTTTGGTATCGAGGTCGTATTTGGCGTTGTAGAGAAGTTCAACGACACGGGCTTCGCGGGTCAGACGGTCGATGCGCTTCCAGAGGAGCTGGAGTTCGTCGAGATTTATCAGGAAGTTACGGAGTTCGGTGCCTTCGAGGCGGGAGTCAGCGTACTCGACGGCTAAGTTATCAGTCGCCCGACGTAAGATCTCTTTTGTGAACTCTTTGTCATCTTTGATGTACTTCTCGCTCTTGCCCTTCTTGATGCGGTAGAGCGGCGGTTGCGCGACAAAGACGTGACCGCGATTGATCAGGTCCTGCATGTGGCGGAAGAAGAAGGTCAGCAGCAGGGTGCGGATGTGCGAGCCGTCGACGTCCGCGTCGGTCATGATAATGATCTTCGAATAGCGAAGGCGGGTGAGGTCGAAATCGTCCTTCCCGATGCCGGTACCGATAGCGGTGATCATCGACCGGATTTCTTCGTGGCTCAGCATCTTGTCGTAACGAGCCTTTTCGACGTTGAGGATCTTACCCTTGAGGGGGAGGATCGCCTGGTACCGACGGTCGCGCCCGCTTTTGGCGGTGCCGCCTGCGGACTCACCCTCGACCAGGAACAGCTCGCAGCGTTCGGGATCGCGCTCCTGGCAATCGGCCAGTTTGCCGGGCAGACCGCCGGAATCGAGCGCGCCTTTGCGGCGGGTGAGATCGCGAGCCTTGCGGGCCGCTTCCCGAGCGCGGGCGGCGTCGATCGCCTTGGAGACGATCTTTTTCATCACCGCCGGGTTCTTGTCGAAGAATTCGCCAAGCTTGTCGTTGACGAGTTGGACGACATACCCCTGAATATCGCTGTTGAGCTTGCCTTTGGTCTGACCTTCGAACTGCGGTTGCGGGATCTTGACACTTACTACAGCTGTCAGACCTTCACGGACGTCGTCACCGGTAAGGTTTTCTTTGACGTCTTTAAACAGCCCGGCCTGCTGACCATAGGCATTGATGGTACGGGTCAACGCCGAGCGGAAGCCCGAGAGGTGGGTACCGCCGTCGACAGTGTTGATGTTATTGGCAAACGAGAAAATCGTGTCGGTATAGGCGTCGTTGTACTGGAGCGCGATTTCCATGGCGAGTTTGCCGTTGTTGGGCATGTCGCGCTCGCCTTCGAAGTAGATGGGCTTGTCGTGGAGGACCGTTTTGCCACGGTTCAGGTGCTGGATGAACTCGGAAATACCACCTTTGTAGTGGAACTCGTGGGTTTTGGGGGGATCGGTACGTTCGTCGATCAGGTTAATGATGAGACCCTTGTTGAGGAACGCGAGTTCGCGCAGGCGCTGGGCCAGCGTGTCGAAATTGAACTCGATGGCCTCCATGATGGTCGGGTCGGGCTTGAAGGTGATCTTCGTGCCGGTTTTACCGCGGGCCTTACCGGTCCGTTCGAGCGGCTCTTTGGGGATGCCGCGTTCATATTCCTGTTCCCAGGTGTAGCCGTCGCGCCAGATTTCGAGTTTGAGCCATTCCGAGAGCGCGTTAACGCACGAAACGCCGACGCCGTGCAGGCCGCCGGAAACTTTGTAACTATTCGAGTCGAATTTCCCGCCCGCGTGGAGCTTGGTGAGAACGACTTGAGCGGCGGACACGCCCTCCTCGTGCATGTCGACCGGAATTCCGCGGCCGTTATCGATGACTGTAAGGGAGTTGTCGATGTGGATGATTACCTGGATGTTGTCGCAGTAACCAGCCAATGACTCGTCGACGGAGTTATCAACGACTTCGTAGACGAGATGATGCAAACCCTGCTCTCGGGTAGAGCCAATATACATAGCAGGGCGCAACCGGACAGCTTCGAGTCCTTCAAGGACTTTAATGCTGGAGGAGTCGTAAACCTGAGTTGCCATATACCTCTCAAAAGATCAAAGGGGAAGCACGCGAGATCCGGTCAGATCCGCATGGGCATGATGATGTAACGATAGTTGTAGTTGATGGCGTCAGCGAAGGGCCGTAATTCCCCGGCACTGGCCGCATCTTTGAAGAGAAACGCTACCTCGGACTCTGGCACCGCGCGGAGGAATTCGAGGATGTACTGTGCGTTGAATCCAATTTCGACGGAGGGACCGTCATATTCGACGGCCAGGCTTTCCTCAGACTCACCGGTTTCGGTGAGGGAGGAGTGAACTTTGAGTTCGCCGGCGGCGACCTGGACCTTGACGGCGTGGGAGCGCTCATCGGAGAACTGGGCGACACGCTCGATGGTGCCGCGGAATTCGTCGCGCGGGATGTGGATTTTGTGGGGCTGCTCGCGAGGGAGAACGCGCTCGTATTCGGGGAAGTTACCCGTCAGCTTACGGCTGATGAGCAGACGATCGCCGATTTGAAAGAACAGGTGATTGTCGCTGGCGGAGAATTCGAGCTTGGCATCGGCTCCAGCGTCGGCGCAGAGCTTGGCAACCTCCGCCATCGCCTTACGGGGCAGAAGCGCCTTGTGGGACGCCGCAGGGCCAAGCTGGACGGGATACTGAACGAGCGAGAGGCGGTGACCGTCGGTGGCGACCATGGTTAACGAATCGGGCTTCAAGACGAGCAGGGCGCCGTTGAGCGTAAAGCGCGACTCTTCCATCGAGATCGCAAAAATGGTCTGGGAAATCGCGGAGGCAAGAACGGCGGCCGGAAGATCGGCGACTTTTTCGGCGGCTTCCGGAAGCTCAGGGAAGGAATCGCGGGACATGCCCGCGATGCGGGTCCGGGACCGGCCGCAAACGATCGATACCCATTGGTTTTCGGCGAATTTTACTTGCACGTCCGCATTCGGCAGCAGGCGGACGTAATCGAGGAACCGCTTGGCGGGAACGGTACCAGCGCCCTGGCGCTTTACGGTGGCGGGGCACGAGCAACGGATACCCAACTCAAGGTCGGTAGCGGTCAGGACAATACGGTCCTGAGAAGCCTCCACCAGGATGTTGGAGAGGATCGGAATCGTGGTCCGTTTTTCCACGACGCCCTGGGAGAGGGAAAGCTCCCGGACCAGGTCCGATCTAGAGATAGTAAATTCCATTATCGATTCCTCTCAAAATAACTTCTCAGGAACAACCGTGTTAGTAGGGGCTGTGGAAATGTGGATAACTACTTAAATTATACAAAAGTAAGTAGGTTGGAGTCGAGCACGGGCGTGGAAAACACGGTTCGGAGCAGTGTAAGACGGTTGCGCGACGGATGTCTTTCACAGCTTTCCACGCCACTTAAAACAGGCCCCTGTGCAAAACTCGTTTAACCCTTTTCGAATGAATCGATTAGACTGTTGATCAGCCTGTTTAAATCCGGATCATTTTGCCGTTCGGTCTCGATTTTCGTGATTGAGTGCAAGACGGTGGTGTGGTGTTTGCCGCCAAAGGCGCGGCCGATCTCGGGCAACGAAGCCGGGGTAAGCTCTTTGGCCAGGAACATGGCCACCTGACGGGGTCGTGTGATCTGCCGGGCGTTCGATTTCTGCTTGAGTTGTGCGGGGGGCATAGTGTAGCGTTCCGCAACGGCCTTCATGATAGAGTCGATCGTGATCCGACGCTCCCCCCCCGCCGTCATCTGCTTGAGAGTATGGCGCGCCATCTCAAGACTGATGGGTTCACCGGTAACGGAAGAGGAAGCGATCAGACGGATGAGCGCCCCTTCGAGTTCGCGAACAGAGGATTTGGTGCGGGTGGCAATAAAAACGCGGACATCATCGGGGACACGAACGCCCGCGGCTTCGGCTTTCTTGTCGAGAATGGCGAGCTTGGTTTCGAGATCGGGCGCCTGGACGTCGACAAGAAGGCCCCATTCGAAACGGGAGCGGAGACGGTCGACGAGGCCGGTGGTCAGCTTGGGCGCGGAGTCGGAGGAAAGAACGATTTGTTTTTGGTGATCGTAGAGTTCGTTAAAGGTGTGGAAGAATTCTTCCTGCGTCCGCTCTTTGCCGGCGAGGATGTGAACGTCGTCGACGAGGAGGATGTCTGCTGTCCGGTAGTATTGATGGAAGAGCGACATCCGATCGAGCCGGATACAGGTGATGAGCTGGTTCATGAACCGCTCGGAAGTGGTGTACACCACCCGGGCGGAGGGGTAGTGGGAGTTCAGTGCCCGGCCGACAGCTTGCATGAGATGGGTTTTGCCCATGCCCGATCCGCCGTAAATAAACAGAGGGTTGTACGTTCGGGCGGGACGTTCGGAAACAGCTAAGGCGGCCGCGTGAGCGAATTGATTGCAACTGCCGACGACGAAATTGTCGAAGGTATAACGGGGATTTAGCTGCTGGGAAGGATTGCCGAAAATGGATTCGGATTGCGAAAAGGTATCAATTGCAACCTTTGCTTGTCCGTTGGCGGGCGTGTCGTCGACAACGTAGACGACTTCGGCATAAGGCAGGCGAAGCTCACGGACGACGTTTTGAACCTGTTCGGAAAATTCCTGTTCAACCCACTCTTTTGTATCGGAATTTGGAACGGAGACGAGAAGTTGCGAGCCGGAAGTACCGCGAAAAATCGTACGTGCGAACCAGCTCTGATAGCTTTCCCAAGGCAGCCGGGTACTTAGCTTGTCCTTGATCTGTTCCCAATCATCGATTTGACTGAAATTCACGCTCAGGTCCCTCCGACAGCACAGGGGCATACGAATTCCACAAGATTTCAACAGGTTGTGGAAAACGATGATGACAGGATCAGTCTTTAGCGGTCGATCCCCGCAATGATGTACCTGACTCCGCTCTGAAAGGGCAGAAAGTTCAACTGCGCATTTGAGGATAACATAACCCGGCGGCGACGTAGCAAGATTCTTTTAACACATTTAAGTGCAGTATTTTGTTAGATTTGAAAAAAGGATTGACAAGCGGCGAGGGGGTGAGAAATACTAAGGGTTACGTTCCAGTGCGGGAGTAACTCAGCTGGTAGAGTGCAACCTTGCCAAGGTTGATGTCGCGGGTTCGAATCCCGTCTCCCGCTCCATCCCTCCTTCGTTTAATCTTCCAACAATTCAGTGGGAAGTGGACTGAAAGATTTCAGTTCCCAGGAAGCCTTCGTAATCGGTCGGGTACCAATACGACCGGAAGACGTTGACGGGGCGGCCGTCCGGCTGATAGCCCGCCTGGTAAGACCAGACGACCTCGCCTGACTCAGTGACTTCGATGATTTTCGCCTGGGCGCCCGAGCAGATGAGGGTGTTGCCGTTCGGCAGGCGTTGCGCTCCGGAGATGAACGAGGAAAAGAGTTCGTTTGGTTGCGGCGACACATATTTCCAGACGGGTTCGTCCGGTTGGAAGTCCTTGGCTGGATCGCGCCAATAGGAGCCGTCGGCGTTGACGGGAAGTTCAAGCTCGTAGACGGCGGAGATATTAGCGGTGTCGGGCACGAGATTGTTGAAGACCAGGACATGGCCGGCGCCAGGGAGGCCGGGTTCGATCCAGTGGGCGTTATGTTGGCCGCCGAGTTTCTCCGCTTCAAAGGGTCCACCGCTCCAGGCCGCGACATTGCCCCAGCGATAGAGGATGCCACCGCCTTTGCCGGAACGGCCACCGGAATCGGTGGCAGCTTCATACATGGTGGTGCTGTGGTCGACGATCCAGAACTCAGAGAAGTTCCGGACGCTGATCATGATCTGATCGAGTTCGGCGTTGTAGTCAACCGCGTTGAAGTGGAACAGGTCGGCGTTTTTTCCATCGACGGTGAAATTCACATCGACACGGTGGTTGTTGGTCGCGATGTCTCCGTAGTTGGTACGTGCGGGGTCCTGGTTCTGAATCAGGTGGTCCCACAAGTTCCACTGCCATACGACGTCTGCGCCGGAGCCGGGATGCGGCTGGATTTCGACGATGCGTTCGTTGAGGATGCCGTTCGGCACGCGGTCGACTGGGACACCGATTTCCGCGGCCTGGTCCGGTGTCTTGCGTTCCCACAAGATCAACAGGTAATTGCCATTCGGCAGTTTTTGCGCGTCGTGGTGAAGGATGTAGTTGTCGTCGCTCAATTCGAACGACCAGACAACAGAACTATCCCAGGCGATCTCTTCAATGCGACCTCCCTGCCCTCCCGCATAGGTGGAATCGCCAAAACCGGCTGTCCGGAGGAGATTGCCATTCGGCAAGAGTTTGGCGACGGTGGCCAGGGGATACTCGCTTGTCCAGGTGTGGACCACATTTCCGGCATTGTCGACTAAATAGGCTGTGTTGAAAGTGAGCGGCGCGATGAGACGATAACCCTGGGCCGCGCGAGGGTCAGCTAATTGGAGTGTTTGTCCCCAAACTGAAAACAATGAGAAAGCGGCAGCAAATACTCCGAGTCTGGCCAAAAGCATCAAAGGAATAGGTGACACCTTGCCCGCTATAGTTACTGTTAAGAACGCAAAAAGGGCGTAACCGGATGCCCTCGTACGAAATAACACGCGAAGATTTGTCTGGCCGTCGATTTGCAGCGTGTGGGCTTGGCGATGGAGATAGCGCGCGGACTGAACGAGGTAACGCTGAGCGTGGGGAAGCGGAAGGTTCATCTGACGAACCTGAACAAGCAGTTCTGGTCCGAGGGATATACGAAGCGCGATTTACTTCAGTATTACGCCGATATATCAAGTGCTTTGCTTCCGCACATCTGCCGGCGGGCGATGGTGATGAAACGGTACCCGAATGGGGCGGAAGGCGAATTCTTCTTCATGAAGCGCGCGCCGGCGCCGCGACCCGAATGGATCGAGACGTGTTCGATTGAGCACCGGTCGGGGAACGTGATCGACTTTCCGATTGTCGGGGATTTGGCCTCTTTGCTGTGGGTGGTGAATCTCGGATGCATTGATCTGAATCCTTGGTACGCACGGTGTGACGATGTGAACCGTCCGGATTATCTGCACTTCGATCTGGATCCCGTGCCCGGTGCGACGTTCGAGCAGGTGCGGCAGGTGGCGCTGATTGTTCGCGACGAACTGGCAACGGTGAAGATGGCGAGCTTCGCGAAGACCACGGGTTCCCGAGGCATTCACGTATACGTGCCGATCGTGAGGGGTCCGCTGCAGAAGCAGGTGTGGACCTTCGCGAAGGCGTTCGCGCTCGCTTTGGCGGGTAAGCATCCGGAGTTGATCACGGCGGAATATCGAATCGCGAAACGTCCGGCTGACCGGGTGCTGGTGGACTACAACCAGAATGCCTGGGGGCGGACGCTGGCTTCCGTGTATTCGGTGAGGCCGAAGGCGCATGCGCCGGTTTCGACGCCGGTGAGCTGGCAGGAAGTGGAGAAGGGTTTTCAGATGGACGACTTCCGGATGGAGAACGTGCCGGCGCGGGTGGCGGAGTGCGGCGACCTGTGGAAAAAGGTGACGAACGCGCGGGGCCGGGTGCAGTTGGAGAAGTATCTATGAATCTGCCGATCGAGGCGCCCTATCCGCCGATGGAAGCCAAGACCGCGGCGAAGCTGCCCGCGGGAGACCAGTGGCAGTTCGAACCGAAGTGGGATGGCTTCCGGTGTATCACGTTTCGAGACGGGGTGGAAGTGGAGCTGCAATCGAAGGCGGGGCAACCGTTGGGTCGGTACTTCCCGGAGTTGGTGCATGCGTTTCGCGAAGTAGGGCCGAAGCGGTTCGTAGTGGACGGGGAGATCATGATTCCCTCGGGCGATGGTTTCTCGTTCGACGCGCTGTTGCAGCGGATCCACCCGGCGGAGAGCCGGATCCGGAAGCTGAGCGTCGAGACACCGGCGATTGTCGTGATCTTCGACTTGCTGGTAGATAGCGCGGCGAAGCTGTTGACCGGCGAACGGCTGGAGGAACGGCGTAAGAGGCTGGAGAAGTTTTTTCCGAAGTACCTTCAGACGGGGCCGTTCCGATTAACGCCGGCGACGCGAGACAGGAAGGAAGCGCTCGAATGGGCGAACCAGACGGGGTCGACACTCGATGGGGTGATAGCGAAGAGAATCGACCTGGCGTATCAGAGCGGCGAACGGACGGGGATGGTGAAGGTGAAGAAGGTCCGCACCGCCGATTGCGTGGTCGGCGGCTTCCGGTACCTGACCGGCCAGCCGGTGGTTGGATCGCTATTGCTCGGTTTATATGGGGACGACGGGTTGCTCGATCACGTCGGGTTCACCTCGTCGATGCACCGGGACGAACGGGCGGACATCACGAAGCGGGTGCGGGCGCTGGAAGGCGGGAGCGGATTTACAGGAAAGGCGCCGGGTGGCCCGAGCCGGTGGTCGACAGCGAAGTCTGCTGAGTGGGTAGCTTTGAAGCCGGAACTGGTGGTGGAGGTGCAGTACGACCACTTCACACAAGGGCGGTTCCGTCACGGGACGAAGCTGCTGAGATGGCGCCCGGACAAGGCGCCGCGACAGTGCACGTTCGATCAGGTGGCGAGATCAGCTTGAACAGACTTTGAGCAGCTTCTGCTTCAGCGGCTCCTCAAGAGCGCTGCCGAGCTTCGCGCCCCCGGCGGTGACGTAGAAAACGTCGAGCGCTTTGTGTGCTTCGGTATCGACCAGAACGACTTCGATGTTGCAGCCCGCTTCCGAGAATGCCGAGGCGAGTTCGTAGAGGAGCCCGGGCCGGTCCTGGGCGACGACTTCGACGAGGGTTGCCGACGCCGAAGCGTCAGAATCGAACGACACGCGGCCGGGGATCTTGCTGTTCTTGCTGGGCGCAGCAGGCCGCGGCCGGTATTTCAACAGCGACTTGACGTCGACACGCCCGAGCAGGACGCGTTCGAGCACATGATGGAGCCGCTCGACCTCAGGGGGATTGAGTTCGAGCGTGCGGAGCGGGTCGCTGAAGGCGAAGGTGTCGAGAATGGTGCCTTGCTGGTTGGCGAACGCCTCCGCTTTCAGGATGTTGAGGCCAAAGCTAGCTAAGGCGCCAGCGACCGATGCGAATAGGAACAGGCGGTCTTTGGCGAGAACGGTCAGTTCATAGACGGGTCCGTTGCGTTGCAGGTCGATCACGACGCCGGCGAGCTTACGCGATTGCTCCAGTTCGAGGTGGCGGCGGATTTGCGCTTCCGTGTGAATTCGCAGGTAGCGGACGGGAAAGCCTTTGAGGAACTCGTCACGTTCGGGCGATGAGATCGACTTGGATTGATGGGTGATGCGTTCGGTTTGCAGTTCGAGTGTGAGTTCGCGATAAGTGGTGCGATAAACACGCCAGAGCTGTTCGAGCCGCCACGGCGACAAAGCAGTGGGATGCACGGCGGCGGTATCGGCGTAGGTCAATAAAGTGAGGTAGCGCAGGACCTCGACGGTACCGACGCGATCGGCCAGCCAGCGCGCGGTTTCGGGATCGTCGAGATCGCGGCCGGTCATGGCGGCGGAAAGATCGAGGTGATGCTCGATTAGTGTGTAGAGCAGGAGGCGCTGTGTTTCCGGCATCCCCAGCCGCGCGGCGGCGGCGACGGCAAGGTCCGCCGATGCCTTGGCGTGAGTTTCGGCGCCTTCGCCCTTACCGATGTCGTGATAGAGCAGGGCGAAGCGGAGCAGCGCCAGGTCTTCGATTTCAGAGAGAAGACTGGTGAAGCGCTGAAAAGCTGGATCTTGGGATCTCGCCAGTTCCTCGATGGTTTCGATTGCGATGAGCGTGTGCTCGTCGACCGTGTAGCGATGGTGGAAGTCGCGGACGACGTAGCATTCGATCTGCTCCCATTCGGGAATCAGAAGCTTCAAGATGCCGTTGTCGTGCATCGCCCGCAGGGCGACACTCGCATGTGGCAACGAGAGCAGGCCGTGTACGCTCGGCCAGCCGACCGTGTTGCCACTGAGATAGGCGGCAATCGACGGGAGATGTTCCTCGAGGCGCCGTTCGGTTTCGTGGTGCAGGCTGAGTTTGTGGCGGCCGACAAACTGGAAGAGGCGGAGAACGATGGATGGGTCGGATTCGATGTGCTGCGGATGGCGGAACAGAATCCGGTCGCGAGAAACGGTGAACTCCGAGTTAGAAAGCCTTGAACGCCAGTCGCGGAAGCCGGATAGGAGCGAGTTATCTTTCGACTCGTAAGTGTCCATGCCGCGGAGGGCGGCGCGGTGGATAAGGCGTGCGTTACGGAAGTAAGCGCGCATGAAACCGGCAGCGCTGTTATACCCGAGCAATCCCTTGGCGGCGATATTTTCCTGCGCCTCGAAACTGAGCAGGTTGTTATCGCGGCCGCTTTGAAAGTGCAGCGCGCAACGGATGGCGCCCAGAAATTCGAAGGCTCCGGCGATGGGCGCTTTCTCCGCCGGGTTCCAAAGCTGGTTCAGCCAGTTGACCAGGTGCAGGTCGCGAATGCCGCCCGGAGTCTCCTTGATATTGGGCTCCAGATGATAGATGGTGTCGTGGAATTTGTTATGCCGCTGATGGGCGAGGCGGCATAGGCGGCGGGTTATCGTCTCGCGTTGCGAGTGGAAGAACTTAGGCAGTTGGGCGGCGAGGCTGTTATGTAATGCCTGGTCGCCACAAATGAGACGCTGATCGAGCAGGCTGATACTGAGTTCGACGTTATTCTCGTGAAGCTCCGTGCATTCTTTGACCGTACGGACGGAGTGGCTGAGGCGAAGGCCTGAATCCCAGATGCGCTGCAGGAAGCAGGAAAGCGCTTCCTTAGCAGTTGGCGTCGGGTCCGTAGGTGTTGTCAGGATAAGCAGGTCGATATCGGAGTGCGGGAAGAGTTCGCGCCGGCCGAATCCACCCACCGCCAGGAGACTCAGACCGGACGCGTAAGCCGGCTCCAACGATTGCCGATAAGCCGCGCGAACGATGCCGTCCACCTGCTCGCCCCGCGCCGAGAAGACAAGGTTGGCCGAGCCGGTTTGATGGAACGCTGCACGCAGATCGTTCGGCCGCTCAGTTAGCGCGGCTGTTGACATCTGCGTCGACGTACTCGAGACGTGCATGTTCTTCAGTTCCGGTCCGTGGTAGACACCACGACGGAGTAGTGCCTTGTGGGATCCACAACCATGATGCACTTCGCATCGGCCGCTTGACCAGACGAGACTTTCTATTGGGGTTATTGAAGTTTTTTATTCGGGAGGTATCTACCGTAATGCCTTTTGCAGAAACTGGTAGGCTTGCTCGCGGATGGCAGGTGGAAAGTCGTGTGCGGCATCGGGATGAACGGCGACGAGGTTGGCGCGGTTGTGATAGATCTTCTCGTAGACTGGAGCGGCTGCCTGTACGCAATCGTACACGCCCGACACTTCGAAGTTGTCGTCGTGGAGCGGAGCATTGATAAAGACCGCGCGGGGAGCGAGAGCGCCCAAAATCTCAGTGAAGTCGAAGGGCATGTTGGCGGCCGAGGCGCCGTACTGCTCAATGATCCTCGGCATGTACCCTTTGTGGCTCCAACCTTTCAGGTTGCCGTTCAGGTATTTCGCAAACGAGTTGAAGCCGCAACTGGTGACCACGGCTTTGATGCGGTCGTCGAAGGTAGCCACGAACAGCGAGTTGTGTCCACCAAGCGAATGGCCGATCACACCGATGGCCTTCGGGTTCACTTCGGGTAGGGACTGTAGCAGGTCGACCCCGCGGCGGTGGTTGACGATTCCCTTCATGGTCGCACTGACGTAGCCGTGCGAGTAGGGGTCGAACTGGTAGTCGCCGTAATTCGGATAGTCGGGCGCAAGGGCGACGAAGCCGCGCTCGGCGAGTTCCCTGGCGTAGGCGAGGTTCGGTTTGCCGCCCAGACCCGCCGGTTCCGACTTACCGATTTTTGTCGTTTGATGAAGGCAGAGCATAGCCGGCCGCTTGCCTTTGTGGCCAGTAGGTATAAAGAGGTAGGCGGGAACGCGGTCGCCGGGTTCGGGGACGTAGGTGATTTTGCGACGGATGTAGTGGGCGGTCTTCTCTTCCTCGATCACCTGGATATCGAGAGGGGCTGTCGATTTTGGCGGCAGTGGACCCATCACCTTCTGTAAGTTGCCGAGAATGTCAGCACGGCGATGCTTCCAATTGGCTTCGTTTCGCACGTCGTGTCGCTGGCCGGAGTCGGTAAGGTAGTAAAGGAGGTCGGCCTTGTCGGTGTACGACGGCTGTAGTAGTAGGAGGGGGAGAAGGAGTGGGAGGTGCATGGCCGTGGCTCGGCTCGAAGAGAGGTGGTAGGGACGGGCAGATTCGAACTGCCGGCCTGCCGCTTAGGAGGCGGCCGCTCTATCCATCTGAGCTACGTCCCCCCGACACGCCCATTCTACCAGCGCTTCAGACCTTTTCGACCAATATCTGTGCGGTAATGCATGCCGCGGAACTGGATGGTCTTCACGGCGGCATACGTGTTGTCGATCGCGGTGGCGAGGTCGGGTCCCGATGAAGTGACACCCAGGACGCGGCCGCCGGCCGTTTCGAAGTAGTCGCCTTCGCCGGCAGTTCCGCTATGGAAGACGGTGGCGGGGCACTGGTCGAGACCCTTGATCTGGTCGCCGGCACGGATGGCGCCGGGATAGCCATAGGCGGCGAGGATGACGCACACCGATGGATCGGGCTTCCAGCGGAACGGTTCATTCTCAAGAAACACGGCGCCCAGGTCGGAGTCGAGGCGGTGCAGCAGCGCCTGTGTTTCGGGATCGCCGAGGCGGACGTTGTATTCCAGGACCTTGGGTCCGGAGGCGGTCATCATCAAGCCGGCATAGAGGAACCCGGTGAACGGTGTACCGGCATCGGCCATCGCCTGCAGGGTTGGGTTGATGATGCGAGCCATCACGTCCGCTTCCTGCTCGGGCGAGAGGATGCGGCCATCGCAGTACGCGCCCATGCCACCGGTGTTCGGCCCCTGGTCGCCATCGCGGGCGGCTTTATGATCCTGGCTGGCGGCGAGCGGCCAGCCGCCTTTTTCCGTGGCCAGTACGATGAAGCTGACTTCCTCGCCTTGGAGGAATTCTTCCACGACGATCTTGCCGGGCGGAAGCGTCTGCACGGCGGCGACAGCATGGTCCTTGTCGGGCGAAATGATCACGCCCTTGCCGGCGGCGAGGCCATCGGCTTTGAGGACGATCGGGAAGCCGATCTCGTCCATCACCGCTTCGGCCGCATCGGCGTTGTCCACCGTGACGGCATGAGCGGTGGGCACACCGGCGCGCACCATGAACTGTTTCGAGAAGACCTTGCTCGCTTCGAGTTGTGCCGCGGCTTGCGTGGGACCGACGATCCGCAGGCCGGCGGCGCGGAAAGCGTCCACAACGCCCGCGGCGAGGGGCGCCTCCGGACCGACCACCGTGAGGTCTGCCTCCACGTGACGGGCGATCTCGACATAATCCTGCGGACTGGGCTTCCGCACGGGCACGCAGGTAGCTACCTGAGCGATGCCCGGGTTGCCGGGTGCGGCAAACACTTTGTCAAATAAAGAGCTTTGCGACAGTTTCCACGCCAGCGCGTGTTCCCGGCCGCCGCCCCCTAAAACGAGGACTTTACGCATCGGAAAGTAAAATGATAGCAATGCCTGCTAAGTACGACGTGATCGTGGTGGGCGCGGGTCACGCCGGATGCGAGGCGTCACGCGCCTGTGCACGGCTGGGATTGCGCACCGCGATGGTGACGATGAACCTCGACCTGGTGGCCCAGATGTCCTGCAATCCCGCAATCGGTGGAATCGCGAAAGGTCACCTGGTACGCGAGATCGATGCGCTGGGCGGCGTGATGGGCGAGGTTACCGACGCGGTCGGCATTCAATTCCGGCTTCTAAATACAAGCCGTGGTCCGGCCGTATGGTCGCCGCGCGCGCAATGCGACAAGAAGATGTACCGGGTGCGGATGCGCGAGGTCTTGGAGAAAGAGCCAAACCTGCGCATCGTGCAGGCGGAAGTAGGTGCGCTGCGGATTGAAGAGGAAGGCTCGAAGCGGCGCGTGACGGGGGTAGTGTTGCGCGATGGGCGCACACTCGAATGCGGCGCCATAGTCATTACGACCGGCACCTTTCTAAACGGACTGGCGCATGTGGGCGAGAGCCGCTACAGTTGTGGCCGGAACGGCGAGGCGCCGTCGATCCTCTTAGGGGATCAGCTCCGGAACCTCGGCCTGGCGTGGACCAGGCTCAAGACAGGTACGCCCCCGCGGCTGGATGGGCGGACGATCGACTGGCCGCGGTTCGAACCGCAGGGCGGCGATCCGGACCCGACGCCGTTCTCGTTTCTTACGGATAAGATCGACCGCGAGCAGATCAACTGTTATATCGCGTATACGACGGACCGGACGAAAGAGGTGATTCAGGGTGCGATTGCGCGGTCGCCTTTGTATAGCGGGCAGATCGAGGGGATTGGTCCCCGGTATTGCCCTTCTATAGAGGATAAGTTCGTGAAGTTCCCGGACAAGCCCCGGCACCAGATCTTTCTGGAGCCCGAAGGCTTGGACACGAACGAGATCTACGTGAACGGCATGTCGACCAGTATGCCGGTGGATGTGCAGTTGGAAATGGTGGCGTCCGTTCCTGGGTTGGAGGAGGCGGAGATGGTCCGGCCCGGGTATGCGATCGAGTACGACGCGATCGACCCGAGGGAACTGCTGCATTCGCTCGAAGTGAAGGCGATCGAGGGGCTGTTTCTGGCCGGGCAGATCAACGGCACGTCCGGGTACGAAGAAGCGGGTTGCCAAGGGCTGATCGCCGGCATCAACGCGGCGCAAAAGCTGGGCGGACGCGATGCGGTGGTGATCAACCGGACGGCGGGCTACACCGGAATCCTGATAGACGACCTGGTGACGAAGGGCGCGGATGAGCCCTACCGTATGTTCACGTCACGGGCGGAGTTCCGGCTGCACCTGCGGATCGACAATGCGGACGAGCGGCTAACGCCATTGGGCAGGGAGATTGGGCTTGTGAAGGACGACCGTTGGGCGCGGTTTGAGGCGAAGGTGGCGCAGAAGAAGCGGTTAATGGAATGGATGGCGGCGAACCGTGTGCCCAAGGAGTGGGACACCGAGCGGCCGACCTATGACGTGTGGCTGCGCCGTCCTGAGGCCAAGTTCGAAGGGTTGGCCCCGTTGATTGCGGAAGACCTGGTGGGCGGAGTGGCCATGACTGTGGAGACCGAAGTAAAGTATGCCGGCTACATCGCGCAGCAGGAACGGCAGATCAGCCGGTTGCGCGATGCGGAAGGGCGGCGCATTCCCGGCGGTTTTCAGTTCCGCGGCATTCCGGGCCTGTCGCGTGAGATCTGCGACAAGTTGGAACGGGTGCAGCCGGAGACGTTGGGGCAGGCGGGGCGGATTCCGGGTGTGACGCCGGCGGCAATCGCGGTGCTCGATGTGTATCTCAGTTTGGCTGCGCGGTCGCTGCGATGAGTGCGTTTGGGGATCTGCTGCGGCGCGTGTTGGGCTCGGCTTACCCGGTGAGCGATGGCGAGGTTGCCGCGATGGAAGCGCACTGGGATTTGCTGGTCCGCTGGAATGCGCGGCTGAATCTGACAGCGATTACGGACATGGAGGAGGGCATTCGGCGGCATCACGTCGAGGGTGTCGTTATGGCCGGGGCCGTTCCCAAAGGGGCTTTGAAGGTGGCGGACGTGGGTTCAGGCGCCGGGTTTCCGGGAATTCCGTTCGCCATTATGCGGCCGGAGTGTTCCGTAACGCTGATCGAATCCGATGTCCGCAAGAGCGTCTTCCTGCGCGAGGCTTCAGTAGAGCTGTCGAACGTGCGTGTTCAAGTTGTTCGCTTCGAGCAATTCGCGGGTCCTGCGGAGTGGGTGATCTCTCGCGCGGTAAAGCCTGAGATCGTCCTTAAAGGAGCGAAGCGGCTGAGCGCTTCGGCGGCGCTACTGGTCACGCGAGCGGACGCAGACGCCTTGCAGTTGATGGAGCGGGTTGAGATTCCGGGCCAGAACCGGTCCGTGGTGGCGATTTCGCGAACTGACCCCCATATCTAGTGCCACTCCATGTTCCACGTGGAACGTATTGATCTCAAATCCACGTTTCACGTGGAACATGAATCGAAACGCACCCACGTGCTACGATGACAATCAATTCCGCATGGCCAAAACCATTGCCATAGCTAATCAAAAGGGTGGGGTGGGCAAGACCACCACTTCTATCAACCTCGCCGCCTCTTTGGCCGCAAATGACATACGTGTCTTACTCGTCGATACCGACCCCCAGGGCAATTCAACGACCGGCGTAGGTGTGCCGAAAACTGATCTCGGCACCACAATTTATGACGTGTTGGTGGGCGACGCACAAGCGGCCGACGCTATTCGCACCACCCAGATGCCTGGCCTCGACCTCCTGCCGGCCGATCAGAACCTCGTCGGCGCCAACGTCGAACTCGTGGGTTCCGACTTTCGGGAAACGCGACTGCGCGAAAAGCTCGCCGCGGTGAAGGACCAGTATCAGTTCATCCTGATCGATTGCCCGCCCGCGCTCGATTTTCTGACTCTTAATGCCTTGATGGCCTCCGACTCGGTGCTCATTCCAATTCAGTGCGAGTTCTTTGCCCTAGAGGGCATCTCGCAGTTGATCGACACCATCGACCGTGTGAACGACTCCTTCAATCACCCCTTGAAGATTGAAGGCATCCTGCTCACCATGTACGACGACCGTACCAACCTGACTCGCCAGGTTGAGAACGACCTTCGTGAGTTCTTCCAAAACGACGTTCTCAAAACCGTCATCCCCCGAAGCGTCCGCCTGGCAGAGGCCCCCAGTTACGGCAAACCGATTCTGCTCTACGACGTGCGCTCGCGCGGAGCCGAAAGCTACATCCGCCTGGCCAAGGAGATCCTAGCGAATGAACAAACCGCCAGACCCTCATCGCAAAGCGCTGGGTAGGGGACTTTCGTCATTACTGCCGCCGCGGACCGGTACACCGGTACCCGCCACACCGGAAACCCCGCCCGTTTCGGCGGGGGCCGCACAGCAGATCCCTATCGACTCAATCGAACCCAATCCGCTGCAGCCCCGCTCCGTGTTCCAGGCCGAACGCCTGCGCGAACTCGCTGAGTCGATCAAAGCGAATGGCATCATCCAGCCGCTGATCGTACGCCGCAAAGGCGACCGCTATGAGTTGATCGCCGGTGAGCGCCGCTGGCGCGCCGCCCGATTGGCCGAACTCGCCACCGTGCCGGTAGTCGTACAGGAACTGGCGGACGAAAAGCTGCTTGAAGTTGCGCTGATCGAAAACGTCCAACGCGAAGATCTCAACCCGATCGAAGTCGCAGTCGCTTACGACCGGCTGGCGCGCGAGCACAACCTCTCGCACGAGGAAATTGGGAAACGAACCGGCAAGGACCGTGTCACCATCACCAACATGATCCGCCTGCTGCGCCTTCCCCCAGAGGTGCAGTTGCTGCTTGCCGAACATCGCCTTTCGATGGGGCACGCCCGGGCCCTGCTCGGGTTGCCCAATCAGGACTTGCAGCGCCAGGTGGCGGACCGCGCAGCGGCCGAAGGCCAGTCGGTGCGCCAGGTGGAACGCACTGTCCAGAAGCTCACCGAACCCCGCGACCCGGAACTCGGAGACGAAGAACCGAAGGTCGAACCCAAGCTCGACCCGAACGTCAAAGCCGCCATCGAGAATTTGGAAAGCACATTGGGCACGCGTGTACGGGTGATCCAGAAGCCGAGCGGCCGCGGCCGTATCGAAATCGACTTCTTCTCAGACGACGATCTCGACCGGATCTATCAGATGATTGTGAAGGAAGAGACGGAAAGAAAGTAGTTGGTTGGATTTGGTGCCGGCGGTAGGACTCGAACCTACGACCTACGGATTATGAGACCGTCGCTCTAACCACCTGAGCTACGCCGGCAAAGTGCGTGAGCTAACTTTCAGGCTAAGGCGTCAACCCCGACGGTGTCAAATTTGCGATAAGTGGCTCCCAATACCTATTGACAAGTGTAAGACGCAAGAGCATACTGAGCGTGGGACTGGATAGCAGCAGTTCCCGCGGGCAAAGCTGGTAAAAACAGCCGAGTCCGGCGGTAGCGAGTCATCGTCGTTCCATATTGTGGGGCAGCTACCGGTGAGTGCAGAGATCAGGCCGCTAAGCGGGCCTCTGCGAGCAATCGCGCGAAGCGGTGATAGAGCCTCCCCCGTGTGGGATCGTTGATCCCCCGGGCCAGCGACGCAAAGCCGCACACCGTTTCAGGGCCCTCCTCGGGTGAAAACCCGAGTGACCCGAGACTACTTGTGGTCTGATCGACAGCGCGCCTCAGCGTTCTGTGCGGATTGTCCGCACTCGAGGCCGCCACTGTCACACCGGCTACCGGCGGTTGCCCCACATTCCTTTTAGCGCTAGCCGCTCGCTGGGCCTGCCCTTCTTGCCGCCCGCCTTTTCCATGACACATCCCGAATGGTAGATTTGCAGATAGTGCCGGATGCCGTCGCGGAGTTTCGCGGGATCTCCAAAAGCTACCCTATTTATCGCAAACCGGTAGATCGCCTGCGGGAACTCCTCACCTTTAACCGATTTTCGTTCCACCAGGACTTCTGGGCCCTGCGCGACATCACCTTCGACGTCCGCCGCGGCGAGACATTCTGCATTATTGGCGAGAACGGGTCCGGCAAAAGCACCCTTCTGCAAATCCTGGCCGGGATTCTGGCCCCCACCTCCGGCGACCTCAACGTGAAGGGCCGTGTCGCCGCACTGCTCGAACTGGGCTCCGGCTTTAACCCGGAATTCTCGGGCCGCGACAACGTCTATCTCAACGCATCCATCCTGGGCCTGAGCCGCCGCGAAATCGACGCACGGTATCCGTCTATTGAGCAATTCGCGGAAATCGGCAGTTTTATTGACCAGCCGGTGAAAACCTACTCGTCCGGCATGGCTGTTCGCCTTGCCTTCGCCGTGGCGATTCACGTCGACCCCGAAATCCTGCTGGTAGACGAAGCGCTTGCCGTCGGCGACATCTATTTCCGCCAGCGCTGCATGCGCAAGGTCCACGAACTGCGGTCGCAAGGCGTCACCATCGTGTTCGTGTCGCACTCCATGGGCGATGTGAAAGCCATCGGCGACCGCACAATGTGGCTCGACCGCGGCCAAGTCTGCGAACTCGGCGTCACGGATCAGGTTGTAACGAAATATCTCGGCGCAATGGCCGAGAAAGACACGTCGTACCTGGAATTAAAAGAGCCGGTCCGCCGCACCGTCGAATCGGTGTCCAACCAAGCCCCGGAAATCGTCAGCACCATTCCGAATGTCGACCATCGCCACGGCGACGGCCGCGCCGAAGTGATCGGCGTCGCGATCCTCAACGAAGACGGGCACCGCCAGCCGTACCTGCAATCGGACTCACGCGTCATCGTGCGCATCTCGGTCCGCGCGAAAGATCGAATTGCGAACCCGAATGTCGGTTTCATGATGCGCAACCATCTCGGTGTCGACTTCGCGGGCACCAACACCTTGCGGGAAGGCATCGAACTCGCGCCGATGATCCCCGGCGACACCACCACAGTCGACTTCCACGTCGACATTCCGACTCTATATCCGGCACATTTTTCCTTTTCGCCCGCCATCGCCGACGGAAACCTGCATCATTACAAAATGTGCGATTGGATCGACAACGCCATCACGCTCCAGATGGGCGCGCCTGACCAGCCCATCTACGGCTATATCCACCTGCCGTGCCGCGTTGAGGTGAACGCACGTCTCCACCGTACGGAAGACCAACCCGCGGAGGCCAAACGTCTTGGCTGAATTCACCGGCGAACGCGTCGTTCCCAATCAGGTAGACTCCGACCTTTGGAACGAACACTGGAGCCGCTACCTGTTTGCCTCGCGCCTCGCCCGGCAAAAGCGCGTCCTCGACATCGCCTGCGGCACCGGCTACGGCACTGCTGAACTTGCCCATTCCGCCGCGCAGGTGATCGGCGTCGACGTCGCCACTGAAGCGGTCGCCTATGCCGCCACTCAATACGCCCGCTTCAACACGCGCTTTGTCCAGGCGACGGGAACCGCGCTTCCCTTCCCGGACGCGTCATTCGACCTGATCACGGCGTTCGAAGTCATCGAACACCTTACCGATTGGCAGAAGCTGCTCGCAGAAGTGCGCCGGTTACTCCGCCCCTCCGGCCAGTTCATCGTCTCCACGCCCAACAAGCTCTACTACGCCGAAACCCGCGAAAAAGCCGGACCCAATCCGTTCCACACCCACGAATTCACGTTCGAAGAATTCAACCAGGCTTTGCAGGATGTCTTCCCCTCTGTCTCGATGTTCCTGCAGAACCACTCGGACGCGATGGTGTTCCAACCGGTCGGTGGTCAGCAAGTGGCAGAGACCAGGCTCGACACCGGCCGGCCGAAACCTGAAGAAGCGCATTTCTTCATGGCCGTGTGCGCCCTCGGCCGGCAGATGGGCGCGCCCACGTTCATTTTCCTGCCCACCACCGCCAACGTCCTGCGCGAGCGCGAAGTCCACATCGCCCGGCTCGAAAGCGAGGTGGCCGCAAAAACTCAGTGGCTCGAAAAACTCAAAACCGAACACGCGGTCTTGGTGGATCAGTTCCGTGCCCAAACCCGCGAACTCGAACAGAAAAATGAGTGGGCCGCGCGCCTCAATCAGGAACTCGCAAACTCCGCCGCCCGCGTTGCGGAATTGCAAGACGAACTTGCCCGCGAACAACAAGCCGGCCGCGAACTCGCCACAGCTTACGAATCGAAGGTGGCGGAACTCGAAGCCGATGTACAGGTGAAGGCGCAGTGGGCCATCGATACCGAAGCGCGGCTCTCTGCGGAACTCAAGGCCAAGTGCGACGAACTCGCCGCCTGCGTTAAACTCCTCGAGGACGCGGAATCGACCCTCGAAGAACGCACCAGATGGGCCTTGAAGCTCGACAAGGAACGCGAAGAGCTGACCGGCCAGCTCAGTTCCGTCCAAGCTTCGCGCTGGTATCGTCTGGGCCGCAGCATCGGTTTGGGTCCGCAGGTTCAGGTATCGTAAATGGCCACGCTCGGGCGCTTCGCGAAAGCGCTGCCTCTGCTGCTCGTCTCGCCGGTCGTCATCGTAATTTCGCTACTAGCTCTTCTGTTGACCGATCTTGTCTGGAAGGTCTTCGGCCGTCGCCGCCTACCCGTTGATTCAAGACCCCGCAACACTTCCGCATCGGTCGTCATCCCCAACTGGAACGGTCGCGACCTGCTGGAGAAATACCTCCCGTCTGTGGAACTCGCGCTCGCCGGCAATCCGAATAACGAAGTGATCGTCGTCGATAACGGCTCTACCGACGGCAGTGCCGGCTATGTCCGTCAGCACCATCCAAACGTCCGCTTATTAGCCTTGCCGAAAAACCTCGGCTTCGGCGGCGGCTCCAACGCCGGCTTCGCGGAAGCCAAAAACGACATCGTTGTCCTATTGAACAGCGACATGCGCGTTCGCGAAGACTTCCTCGCGCCGCTCCTCGAAGGCTTTTCCGACGAAAAAGTATTCGCCGTCTCCTGCCAGATCTTCTTCTCCGACCCCAACAAGGTCCGCGAAGAAACCGGACTCACCCAGGCCTGGTGGGAAAACGGCGGAGTCCGCGTCCGCCATCGTGACGACCCCAACATCCAGCAGCTCTACCCCTGCTTCTACGGCGGTGGCGGGTCGTGCGCGTTCGATCGCCGCAAATTCCTCGAACTCGGCGGGTTCGACCATCTGCTCAAACCTTTTTACCTCGAAGACACCGACCTCGGCTTCCTCGCCTGGAAGCGCGGCTGGAAAGTTCTGTACCAACCCGCAAGCGTCGTCTATCACGAGCATCGCGGCACCATCGGCAAAACGTTCACCCGCGCCTACATCGAATCGATTATCCACAAAAACTTCCTGCTGTTCCTTTGGAAGAACATCCACGAGCCTTGGCGCCTGATCTCCCACTTCGGCTTCCTGCTACCCGCCGCCATGGTCTCGCTCCTGTTCGGCGAATCGATGGAGCGGACGAATCTGATCGCGATCGCCAAAGCCTTCCTGCAACTGCCCGGCGCCATGGCCGCCCGCTGGCGAGCACGGTCGCTTGGGGTCGTCAGCGATACCGAAGCGTTCCGCCGTCCCATGGGCGGGTACTTTCACGACCGGTTCCGCACGCTGCCCGCGCGGCCCGGTCGCCTGCGCGTCCTCTTCATCTCGCCCTACCCTATCTGCCCGCCCGTCCACGGCGGCGCGGTATTCATGTCGCAGACCTGTACCGAACTCACCCGGTCCACTGATCTGCACCTGATCGTTCTCGTGGACGAACCCAAAGAGATCCCGCCGCATAAAGAATTGGCCGATCGATGCGGCTCCGCGCACTACCTCGTACGCCTGGAAGGACAAACCAGAAGTTTCGGGTCCGTTTTACCGCACGCCCTGCACGAATATGCCAATGGCGACCTCGAATGGCTGATCCACCGCCAAATCTACCTGCAGCAAATCGATGTCGTCCAGTACGAGTACCTGCCCATGGCGCAGTACCGTGGCGAATATCGTCAAATCGCCCAGTTCCTGTTCGAGCACGACCTGTACTTTCAGTCCATCGGCCGCCAGCTCGACCACATGCGCGGCGCCGTCAAACGCCTCGCCGCGCGCTACGAGTACTTGCGGGCGTTGCGATACGAACTCGAAACCATTCCACTGTTCGACGCGACGCAGCTCTGCAGTTCGGCCAACCGCGACTTCCTGCTCCAGTTCGCCCCCGAACTCGCGGCGAAAACCGCACACCGGTTGCGCGCCGGCATTACGGCTTCCAATTACAATTTTCAGCCCGCCGGCCGGACCCCCAACACCATGCTCTTCCTCGGCAGCTTCCGCCACGCCCCGAACACCGAGGCGCTTAACTGGTTCGTCCAACAATCGCTCCAGCACGTGCTGGCCGAGTGTCCCGACGCGAGGCTGATCGTCATCGGGTCCGACCCGCCGCCGCGCTACTCGCTCCCAGACTTTGGCGACGCCATCGAGCTTCGCGGCTATGTCGACGACATTCAGGCGCCCCTCACCGAGTGCGCGGTCTTTGTCTGCCCGATTCTCAGTGGGTCCGGCGTGCGCGTCAAACTCCTCGAATCGTTTGCCTCCGGCATTCCGGTGGTCTCCACCCGCATCGGCGCCGAGGGCCTCGCCTCGAAAGATGGCGAAATCTGCCGCCTCGCCGACGATCCGCGGGAGTTTGCCCGCGCCATCCTCGACCTGTTCGCCAATCCCGGCGAAGCCGAAGCCATGGCCCGCCGCGCCCGGGCGGAGGTAGAACGTAACTGGGACATGCCTGTCTTGACGCAGGCGCTGGTAAAAGAGTACAGCAGGATAGTAGCGTCGAAACGCCGAACATCATGACGGGCATCCAACTCATCACTCGCGACCTCATCGCCGAAGTAACCCACAAAGCCGGCGATTCCCCGCGCCGCCGGATGAACCACAACTTCCACAGCGGACCCGACGATAATCCCCACAGGATGCTCAACGTCCTGCTCCGCGGCACCTACGTTCCGCCTCACCGGCATCTCAACCCCGACAAGTCCGAGGCATTTTTGGTGCTGGAAGGCGCGGCCAAGGTCATCTGCTTCGACGATGCCGGCAACCCCACCGCAGTGCATCGGCTCACCGCGCCGTCCGCCTCTCCCGTTTGGGGCATCGACCTGGCGGCGGGCATCTGGCACACCATTCTGGCCGAATCCGATGTAGCGGTCTGCTACGAAGTGAAACCCGGACCTTGGCAGCCCTCCACCGACAAAGACTTCGCAGCGTGGGCGCCGAGGGAAAATCAGCCCGGCTGGCAGCAATATCTTACCTACCTCGAAGGACTCTAACGCGTCATGCGCCTGCTCCTCTTTCTCTTGCTGGTCCCCCTGCTCGCCGCCCAATCGCTCACCATCACCCAGGAGAAGGTCTACAACCGACCCGCCTGGGTCCTCTCAAACGGCGTCATCCGCGTCGCCCTCCTTTCCGGCGGCGGCCACATCGCCGAGGTCCGCTACGTCTCGGGCGACCCCAGGAAAGACGTCAACCCGATGCGGGTGCCGCATTATCCGACTATCGACCCGGATACTTTTGTCGATTCGAAGCACGCTGCCATCTACGGGTCCGACCCGCACCGCTGGCTTTCGTCCGGTTACATGGGCCATCTCCTGTGTTTTCCGTTTTACGGGCCCCCTTCCTCCAAAGCTGAAATCGCGGCCGGGCTAGGCAACCACGGCGAAGCGCCCATTGTCCGGTGGAAGGAATTGAGCCGCAACATCAGTACTACCGAAGTAACGTTTCGATACGGATCGAATTTATTGAAAACTCAATACTCCGTCGAACGCACCATCCGCCTCCCCAAAGGCGGGTCCTACTTCACCGTCGAAGAGACTATTCGAAACGAAGCCAATTTCGACCGCCCCTTCCAGTGGATGCAGCACGCCACCTTCGGCCAACCCTTCGTCGAACCCGGCAAAACCATCCTCGACGCTTCCGCTACCCGCGGCTTGACCGCCAACACCGAGTTCACCTGGCCCATCCGCACAGACCCAGACGGCACGCCGGTGGACCTCCGCCCCATGCAGCCCAAGCCAAACTCCGGAAGCTACTCGGCGCTGCTAATGGACGCGTCGCGCCAGACCCAGTTCTTCACCCTCTACCACCCGGATTACAAAGTCCTGATCGGCTACACCTTCCCTACCGCGACCAACCCGTGGCTGGCCGATTGGCAAGAGAATAAGCGCAACACCTCGCCTCCGTGGAACGGCCAGGTGGTCGCCCGCGGCCTCGAGTTCGGCAACTCCCCGTTCGCCGAAGGCCTCCGCAAAGCCATCGACCGCGGCTCCCTCTTCGGCGTTCCCGCCTACGAATGGATCGGCGCTCACGAAAAACGGACCACCCGGTTCACCGTTTTCCTCGCCGAAATCCCGCCCGGCTACAAAGGTACACGCGACGTAACCGTCGAGAGCGGCGAACCACGACTGGTATCCAAATGATCGGCATCTCTTCACGCCAGGCCGTCGCGGCACTGATCCTGTTCGGCCTCTCGTTCGGTTTCGTTGAAGCCTCAGTAGTCGTTTACCTTCGGCACCTCACCGCCCCCTTCCGCGAAGCGGCAGGTCTCGCGCCCTACGACCTGTTCCCACTCCTGGTAGGCCGGGAGCTCCGGGCCCATCCCGTAATCAACCGGATTGAGCACATCGAACTGATCCGCGAAGTGGCAACCCTACTGATGCTCTGGGCAGCCGGGATGGCGATCGGCCGAACACCCACCGCGCGCTTCGCCGCCTTCCTGGTGGCCTTCGGCTGGTGGGACATCTTCTTTTACCTGGGCTTGAAGCTCACCATCGGCTGGCCCGCCTCCATCATGACCCCCGACATCCTCTTTCTGGTTCCCGTGCCCTGGTGGGGTCCGGTTCTGTCGCCCGTCCTCGCCGCCGCCGTCATGGTCATCTTCGGCACGCTCTATCTCTACCGCCCGTTCGAAGTCCGGCCCATCCACTGGACCGGAATCCTCGGCGGCGGACTGGTGATGGTAGGAGCCTTTGCCTGGGACGCCAAAGCCCTGCTCGCCGGCGCAGTCCCGCAACAATTCAACTGGCCGTTGTACTTCTGCGGATTGACCCTCTGCCTCGCCGCCGGCGCACATGCTACTCGCCGCCTGTCACGCCAGCAATTCAATCCTTGAGAGAAGTCAACACCTCCCGCCCTTGCGCTATCGAACTCTTGAGTCCGGTATCCTGGATGAGGGCGCCCTATGAGTCTGGAACAAGCCATCCTCGACAAGGTCCGCCGCCTCCCCCCGGTGATGCAGGAGGAAGTGCTGCGCTACGCTGATAGACTGCAGCGCGACAGCGGGGCAAAGATCGTCCCGTCGCCCGATCGCACGCGCGAGATGAGGTGGATTGATGAACATCGAGCTGCCTACGCCGGTCAATGGGTCGCGGTCGAGGGTGATCGCCTGATCGCCGCCGGAGTAGATCCCCTGGAAGTCTTTGCCGTCGCCCGAGAGCATGGCGTCCCGACTCCGTTCGTCGTACATGTACGTCCTGAAGATCCCCTGCCTTTCGTGCCTGGCTGGTAAGAATGCCCGTCTCGCTAGAGTTCGATAGATCCCACTCTTATGCCGACGCAGGCGACGGCATCACCGTCCCGATCACGCTCCGTATGGGGCGGCAATCAGTTGAACTCCTGGCGAAACTCGACACGGGCGCCGCGCATTGCATTTTCGAGCGCAGTTATGCCGAGATGCTTGGCGTCGACGTCGAGTCCGGTCGCGTTCAGCGATTTAGAACAGTTGCCGGATCATTCGCGGCGCATGAACACGAGATCACGATCCAAACACTCGGCATTGAGTTTTCGGCGACCGTGTTCTTCGCTCAGGATGCGGCATTTAACCGAAACTTCCTCGGCCGGTCCGGTTGGCTGGACCGCCTTCGAATCGCGATCATCGACTACGACCGGGAACTCCACTTCAGCCCGTACGGTTCATAGGGGGCGGCAGAGTTGACTACGGCACCGTAACCAGCATCGCCGGGTCCGGACCCGCGCCCTTCTCCGTCTTGAACTGCCCGATCAGCTTCCGCTCCGGCACTGAAATCAGGTACACCGTATCCGCCTCTTCCGCCGAAGCGAGCGCGGTCTTCCCATCGGCCGCGATCGACATCGAGATCGGCTGACCTTCCACCTGGATGAACGCCGTCTGCCGCCGAGTCTCCGTGTCCGCGAACCCGATTCGGTTGTCGTTCATCAGCGCGTAGACAAGGGTCCGGCCATCCGGCGTCACCGCCAGCCGCACAGGACCCCGGCCAGTCCGAATTTCGCCGATCGCCCCCTGCCGCGCGGTATCCACCACCGTAATTGACGCCGAGTCGCGATTGGCCACATAGAGCAGGTCGCCCGAAGGGGATAGCACGCTGCCCTCCGGACGGTCGCCCGCAGGAATGGTCTTCACCATACCTGTCGTCAACTGGACGACCGAGAGGTAGGCCGCCCCGCTATTGCTCACGAACGCATACTCCGCGCCGGACTTGCCAGGGCCGAACGACACCATATGCGTCGTCTTCCCGTTCGGATTGAAGCGCCGAATCACCTTCCGCTCTTCGGCATCGATCAACAGCAACTGGTCCGGAGCCTCCGCCGTCACGGCCAGGTAATTTCTTACAGGATCCAGCGAGATCCCATGCGGCCGGCGATAATTGCCCGTTGAAATCGTCTTCACACGCTTGCGCGCCGCGATATCCACCACGCTGATGGTATTGCCGCCCGCGCCCGGATTCTCTACGCGCATCGTGCCGTTATCGGTAATGTAGGCGAACTTGCCGTCTTTCGACAGCACCATCTCGTGCGGATGCTGCCCCACCGGCACTTTCGCCAGTAACTGGCCGTCGCGCGTGTAGTAACCGAGCGCATTCGCGCCCTTCAGCAACACCAGCACCACCTGCTGCTCAGCCATCAGCGAGCAGGCACACATCGACAGTAGGGCGGCCCAACGGAGCATAAAGATAAATGATGTCACAGCGGAACCCTTGCCAGCTTGGGGTACCATAAGGTTTCCATGCCGGACCAGCAGCAGGCTGAAGCACCGCCTTCACTCGTCGTCTCCATCGTCATCGTCAGTTACAACAACGCTCCCGCCTTGCGGCGCTGCCTCGCCGCGCTCGAAGCCTCGCCGGACCGGCCGCAGACAGAAATCATTGTCGTCGACAACGGCTCCCGCGACGGTTCCCAGGCCATCGACTCCGAATTCTCCGGCGTCACCGTCCTCCGCCTGCCGCATCACTGCGGTTTAACCAAGCCCCGCAACATCGGCATCCGCACGGCTAAGGGCGAATTCATTCTCCTTCTCTCGCCTGCCGTCGCCCTGGAACCCGGTGTTCCGTTGAAACTGGCGGAACGGCTTGAGCAGGATACGACCGCGCTTGCCGTCATGCCGCTGATAGTGGACGAGTCGGGCGACACAGTCACTAAGGTCCGCCGGCTTCCGTCCGCCGACCAGGCCAAACGCTACTGGCGCGACCCGGCCGGACTGCCCACCGTCCCGCTCGACACGGATTGGGATCTGCACGACGGCCTGGCCATCCTGCTGCGCAAGCGCTCCATCCAGAGCATCAACTTTCTCGACGAGAAGTATGGCGAATATTGGATCGACGTCGAACTGGCATACCAGATCCGCCGTGCCGGGAAAAAGATCGCACTCCAGCAGGACCTTCGAGGCGCCTATCAACCCGCCGGCCAAATCCTCTCGCGCGACTCGGCGATTCGCGCCTGCTTTGCCGCCGATGCCGCCAACGGAGCTGCCGTCTATTTAGGCAAACGCTTCGGCTTCATGAGCGGCCTGATGTTCCGCATCCAGATGACCCTGATCGCGCTCCTGCAAATGCTCACCTTTCAGGACCCCGGCTACGCGGCCGCGATGCTAAGCCGGCTAACGAGCAGCTACAAGATCGACGGCACGACAAACCAGTTCAACTGAGCGGAGCGCAGACGTTGTGCGGCAGCTCAGCCCCCGTCCGCCGTTCACCGCAACGCGGTCACGACTTCCGACGGCATCGGCCCTCGCAACAATCTGCGTTCGACGTTTTGAAAGCCCGCGTCCTTCGTCATTCCCAACAGATACACCGGCCGGCACGCTCCGAGCAGATAAGCCACCACGAACCGCGGCAGCGACTGATAGACCCGCTCCATCAACTGCCACCGCGACGGGTCCCGCTTTGTCATGTTCAGCAGGACCGCTCTGCCGCCTGGCCGCAGTATGCGATGAATTTCCCGCAGCGTCGCGGGAATGTCCGCCAGCGGCAGCAGATCCAGAACATAGGCGCTGAACACTACATCGAACGAGCCATTAGCTACCGGGAGTTGGCGCGTATCCGCCTCCAGGCGACAGCCGGAACCGCGCCGCAGCATCTGATGAGACAGGTCGATGCCGACTACAAATCCCTCGGGGCCCACCATCTCCCGCATCCGCTTCGCCACTCTGCCAGGACCGCAACCGATGTCCGCCACCCGCTCACCAGGCTGTAAACCCGCCATCGCCAGCGCCTCCAGCCGCGGACCGTGTTCGAGCGGCGCCACCCAGTCGTAGCAATGGCTCCATACGTCGTACGCCCGGCGCAGAAGCTTCGTGCTGATTGTATGTTCGATGACCATTGCGTTTATTCACCCAACCGGGTTCTGCAAAATTTGTAAATCCCTCCGGACCCGGAAACGTTCCGGGTGCTTCGCGTCATCTTAAAAATATATGTTGTGCCTCCGGACCCTGGGCTTGGTAGTCGTGTCCTTATCGGCTTTGCCGGCGCAACCAGGCGACGGCCCCCCGGTTCAACCTGTTTCTCCTGAAAATCTTTCCCCGGGCGACAAGCGAATTATGGGTGTACTGCCCAACTATAAGACAGTTCCCGATTCGTCGGCGCCCTACGCGCCCATCAGGAGCCGCCAAAAACTCTTCATCGCCTTCCACGACTCGTTCGACATGCCCATGTTTGGAGTAGCAGGCGTCTACGCCGGCATCGCCCAGTTGAGCGATCAGTACCCGGCTTGGGGCCAGGGTCTCGGCGGCTACGCCAGGCGGTATGGAGCGGCGATGGCCGACCAGGCGATCGGTAATTACATGACCGAAGCCATTCTGCCCATCGCTTTGCATCATGACCCGCGCTATTTTCGCCTCGGCCAAGGCAGCGCGTTCCGGCGCGTAACTCATGCCGTGAGTTGGGTGATCGTCAACCGCAACGACAAGGGCCGCCTGATGTTTAATGCGCCCGAAATTCTCGGAACCGCCGGCACCGTCGGCATCGCCTCGCTCTACTACCCCAGTGCCGACCGTAACCTCCACCAAATGTCCGTCCGCTTCGGCACCCAGGTCGCCTTCGACGCCGGTTCGAGCGCCCTCAAAGAGTACTGGCCCGATATCCGGAAGAAGCTCTTTCATAAGTAGGCGGCTACCTACCGCAAGCGTCCCACCTGATAGTCCAACAACGCCCGTTGTGCGAAATAGTCGTACTTCGCCGTAGCTGTGCGAATCTCGGCGTTGGTCGCGTTTAACTGCGCCTGGCTCACTTCGACAAATGAGCTGAGTCCCAGTTTGTAGCGCTCTTGCGCCAAGTCGAGCGAAAGCTGCGCCTGTTCGAGCAACTGGCGCGTCAACGCCAGGTTCTGATAGGCGGTGTCGACGTGCAGCGCGGACACTGTGACATCGCGCGCAATCGTATTGGCCAGGTCGCGCGCGCGCTGGTCGACTACCTGCGCGCGCAGGTCCGCCTCCGCCTGCCGCGCTTTGAACAGGTACCCATTAAAAACCGGCACCGTGATGCTCAGCCCCGCCGCGGCATAGCGGCCCTTCATGCGATCGTCATGCGCCGGCGCGCCGCCAAACGCTGCATAGGCGCCCACACTTGGGCGGTTCAACGCCTGCTCCGCCTTGACCTGCCGGCGCGCGGCTTCCACCTCTAACCGGACGGCGGCCAGTTCAGGCCGTTTGCCGACTGCTTCATCGATCAGGGCCTCTACCTGCGGCGCCGGCGCTTCAGCACCCGTGACGTCGTCGAGCGTTAACGGCTGCGGCCGTGGATAGCCCATAGCGGACGAAAGTGTCGCCAGTGCCGCTTGATACTCATTGCGGGCGGAGGCCGCCAGTATCTTCGCTTCCGCCAGGTTCACCTCGGCGAACGTGACATCGAGGCCCGACTTTAACTTCGCCTGCGCCAGCGCGCCCACCTGATCCGCCAGCACCTGCCGCGCCTGTACCGTCTGTTCCGCCACGCGCTGCACCGCTTGCGTCCGAAGTGCGGTGAAGTAAGCCTGGTACACCGCCAGCGCCACCTGTGCGCGTGTCGCCTGCACATACTCCCGCTGCGACTGTTCGCGCAGCCGCGAGGCCGCCACCAGATTCGATGTACGGCCGAAGTCCGTCAGCATCTGCCCGATTGTGCCGCCCATGCCGAGGCGGCTGATGATGATCGGATTGTTTAATGCGCCGGCGGCGATACGGCCCTCAGGCGCGGCGCCCACACCCGTCATCGCCGCTGAGATAACCGGGTAATAATTCGACCGGATCTGCGTGGTGATCTCACCCGCCGCGAGTGCCGTCAGAAAATCGGCGCTCACGCGCGGATTGTTCTTCAACGCAGTATTCACGGCCTCTTCGAGGGTCACCCGCGCCGGGGCTTGAGCGAATGCCACAACGCCGAACAACGTGAATGCTATAAAAGGACGCTTCATTGCGCGTAGCTCCTGCGGCCGTACACCAACAAGTACGCGGCTGGAACGATAAAGATGGTGGTCGCAAGCGACACCGCAAGTCCGCCGAGAATGGCACGGGCCAGCGGCGCGTACGCCTCGCTACCCGTGCCGAGCTTGAGCGCCATCGGCAGCAAACCGAGCAGCGTCGCGAGCGATGTCATGAGCACCGGCCGCAGCCGGATGCGGCACGCCAGCGCCACTGCCTCACGAACCGCCATCCCGTCGTCGCGCAAACGATGCGTGAACTCGACAATCAGAATACTGTTCGACACTACAATCCCGACCATCATCACAATGCCCATCAGCGACTGCACGTTCAGTGTTGTCCCGCTCGCCCACAGCGTAACCAGCACACCCGTCAACCCCGTCGGTACAGCCAGCAGAATCAGAATCGGATCGAGGAAGCTCTTAAACTGCGCCACCAGGATCAGGTAGAGCAGCACCAGCGCGAGTAGCAGTCCCAACCCGAAGCTGGTGAACGAAGCACGCATCCCCTGCACCATGCCGCGCAGGTTGACACGCACACCGTCCGGCACGTCCATCTTGGCGATCAGCCCGTCGATCTGGTTTGCAACGCGTCCCAAGTCTTCGCCCTCCAGGCCGACAAATACGTCGATGATGCGGCTGAGTTGGTAATGGTCCACTTCGGTCGGCGCTTGAAACCGGCTGATCTCGGTTACCGCATCAAGCCGGGTTGCGTTCTGCGTGACGGCCGAGCGGATCGGAATAGCCTGCACATCGCCGAGGTTGCGCACATTGGCTTCGGGGTACTGCACCGTCAGCAGGTAGTCGATGCCGCTGCGCGGATCGATCCAGAAGCTGGGCGCGATCATCGAGTTCGACGAGAGTGCGGTAATAATGTTGCTCACCACTTCGCGCTGGCTCAGTCCCAGTTGCCCCGCGCGCTCGCGGTCGATCTCGAGCCGCAGCGCCGGATAATCGAGGTCCTGCGGGACAAACACGTCGCTGACGCCACGCAATCCACGGATCTGGTTCGCCAACTGCTGCGCCACTTTGTAGCCGGCCTGCATGTTCGACCCGCTCACCTGCACATCAATGGGCGCGGGCAACCCGAGGTTCAGCACGGCATCCACCAGTCCGCCGGACTGGAAGAACGTCGCCAGTTGCGGCATCTCGTCGCGTATCCGGTTGCGCACGCGCCGCATGTATTCGTAGCTCCCTATCTTGTGTTCTTCATGCAAAGCCGCCTGCACAAAGGCGGTGTGCGGCGCCGAGTTGCTTGTGTAGATGGCCGAAAAGTCGGGTGTCACGCCGAGGTTCGAAACCACCATGTTCAGCTCCTCTGGTTTCACCTCGTCGCGGATGATCTGTTCCACCCGCCGCACGTACTCCTCGGTCTGCTCCACCCGGGTGCCCGACGGAGCCTTCATATTAATAAGGAACTGGCCGGCGTCGGTTCTCGGGAAAAACGCCACGCCGATCCGCGGGTAGATGAACAAGCTGGCCACGAACACGGCCAAAAGCCCCGCTACCGTCACCGCCGGCGCACGCAGAGCCATGCCGATCAGCTTGTCATAGACCTGCAATCCCTTTTCGAACTGACGGTTAAACCAGGCGTGAAACCCGCCGCCATGCGCGCCGTCGACGTGCCCTTTCAACAACCGCGAACAGTAGAGCGGAACCACCGTCATCGCCACCACGTACGACGCAAGCAGCGCCAGCACTACCGCCAGCGCCAATGCCGTAAACAGAAAGCGGCTGACTCCATACAGAAACACCACCGGGAAGAACACGACCGCCGTGGTAAGCGTTGCCGCCAACACCGGCAGCGCTACTTCGCGGCCCCCGACCGCCGCGGCGGCCATCGGCGGTTCCGCCAGTTCCAGGTGCCGGTAGATGTTCTCGAGCACCACCACCGAGTTGTCGATCAATCGCGAAAACACCAGCGCCAGTCCGCCCAGCACCATTGTGTTTACCGACCCGCCGCCGCCCCACAACGCAATAAACGTCGCCAAAGCCGAAAGCGGAATGGAAAGGAACACTGCGACCGTCGCGCGAAAGCTGCCCAGAAACAGCATGATCATCAGCGACGTCAGGATCAGCCCGATCGCTCCTTCGTGCAGCAGCGTCTCAATCGCCTGCCGCACGAACTGCGCCTGGTCGAACACCACCTTGGTCCCAATTTCGCGCGGCACGTCCACCAGCTTCGACACGGCGGCGCGAATCCCATCCACCACCGATATGGTGTTGGTGTCGCCGCCCTGCTTCAAAATCGGCAGGTACACCGCGCGGTCTCCGTCCACGCGAACCACGTTGTACTGGATCTGCGCATCGTCCTTGGCCGTCCCGATGTCGCTTAAACGCACCACCGCCTGCGGCGTCGCCTTAACCGGTACGCTGTTCAGGTCGCGCACACTCGAAACCAGGCTATTGGTAAAAATGCTGTAGTCGTACGGCCCGATCTTCGCGCTGCCCGATGGCAGAATCACGTTCGAATCGTTCACCGCGCGGACCACGTCCATCGGGCTCAGCGAATACGCTTCCAGCTTCATCGGATCGACGTAGATCATCACCTGCCGGTACTTGCCGCCAAACGGCTGGGGAACCGACGCGCCCGGCACGCTCGCGATCTGGTTTCTAATCGTGTACTGGCCGATGTCGCGCAAGTTCGCTTCGTTCACTCCCTCGCCTTTGACGGTCACCAGGCAAACCGGAAGCGATGAAGCGTCGAATTTCAGCACCACCGGCGGAAGGGTTCCAGGCGGCAGACGCCGTAACTGCGCCATCGCCAGATTCGATATGTTACCCACCGCCGCATCCGGATCGACGCCTGGCTGAAAGTACACCTTGATCAGGCTCACGCCCGGCAGCGATCTCGACTCGATATGTTCCACACCGCTTGCGAGCGTGAAGAACCGTTCAAAGCGCGAAGTGATATTGGTCTCGATCTGCTGCGCCGGCATGCCGCTGTAGAAGGTCGCCACCACCACCACTGGGATGTTGATCGAAGGAAACATATCCACCGGCAACCGCGTCACCGCCGTGACGCCCACCACCGCCAACACCAGGCACACCACAACAATGAAATACGGATTATCGATAGAAAACTTCGCCATTACTGCTTTACCCCTTCGGCGCGCGGTGTTACTAGTTGCCCGGTCCGCAAACGCCCTTGCCCCGCGACAATCACCATCTCGCCATCCGACAGCCCATCCACCACCTGAATGCGGTCGGCCTCTTCAATGCCCAGCTTCACGGGCTTGATCGCCACGTGCTTCGCTTTGTCCACCACATACACCTGCGGATTCGTGGTGGGGTTGACCACGGCCTGCTGCGGCGCCACCAGCACATTGTCGCGGCGCTCCAGAATGATATCGGTCTCCGCGATCATGCCCGGCTTCAACGCGTGCGCCGGATTCGGAACGTCGATTTCCGTCTCCATCGTGCGCGTCTGCGGCGTCACGCGATTCGAAAACCTCGACACCGACCCGGTGAACGTCTGGTTCAGGCTCGGCACACGCACCGCCACCCGGCTGCCGCGCTTGACGCTCGATATCGCGGATTCCGGTATCGGCACGACCAGCCGCAGCCTTTCATCGTTCGACAACCGGACCACCGGCAATGCCGACGACGAGGTGCCTGCCGGGATCATGGCGCCCGGATGCACGTAGCGCCGCGTGATCACGCCCGAGAACGGCGCGGTCATCCTGGTATAGGCCTCAATCGTCTTCGCGCGTATCTCGCCGGCCGATGAGGCCTGTACCTGCTGCTCCGCCGCCGCCAATGCGGCGCGTGCGGCGTCCACCTGTTCACGTGCCGCATCCGCACGGGTTTTGGCCTCGTCGATCTCCTGTTGTGCGATCAGGTTGGGCCGCGATTTCAGCACCGCCGACAACCGGTCGTAGGAAAGCTGTGCCAGCTTGGCTGTCGTCTGCGCGCGCTGCAACTCCACGCGCGACCGTACGACGTCCGCCTCGCTCCGTGCCCGTCCCGCCGCCGCCTGCGCCACATCCTGCGCCATTTCCGGAACTTCAAGTGTCGCCAGCGGCTGCCCCTTCTGCACCCGGTCGCCGACATCTACGTTGATTTCGCGGAGGTACCCCGCTACCTTCGCGTGCAACTCCACTTCCTCATACGGCCGGAACTCCGCCGCCAGCGTCACCTTGCGCACAATCGAATCGCGCTTCACTTGCGACACCGCCACCGGAGTCGCCGCCGGTTCCGCATGTACCTTCTGCTGCTCTTCTGCGTGCTCGCGGCTGCACCCTGCCAGCAGCGCCAACGCGCCAACCACCCAGACCATTCGCATTCGATAACCCTCTCTAACGCATTTCCTGGACCGCCTGGCGCAAGCGCTCAAGCGAAAACTCGTTCGACCCGCATAAGCTCAGCACACGCCGCTCCTCTGCGCTCATCCGTTCCACCCGTGCCGGAATGTCCCCCGCAATTTGAGGTGGAATCGAGACCAGCCCGTGACAGTCGCCGTGCAGCAGGTCGCCCGTCGCAATCTCGAGACCTGCGATCTCGATCGGATCGCCGAAGCTGATCATGTGCGCGTAGGAGTGCGACACGCATACTGATCCGGCGTAGACCTGAAAGTCCAAATCGCGCAACGCCGGCAAATCGCGAACGGCGCCGTTTGTCACCGCCGCCACACAGCCCAGCTTCTTGAGAATGTTGGTATGCACCTCGCCCCAGATCGCTCCGCAGCCGGGTGTTTCCGTCACATCCTGCAACACCACAATGCGTGGCTCCGGAACACTGAGGATGAAGTTCCACCAGTCTGTCCGGTCGAAGTATTTGTGGCCTCGCGGCGGCGGACCGCTCGTCCGCACCCGGCCCGTCACTGCGTAGCCCACCACCGGCTTCAATGCCGGAAACAGTGTCCGCAACCCGGGGCCGGTAAACCCTTCATTCGCCAGGCGCACGTCGAATGTCTCGATTGCGTTTGAGACAGCACAACTGTCGTACCGCTGAAGAGCCGCAATTTGCTCTTCGCTTAAGCGATCCATACTATTCCTCCAGATAAGAAAGACACTACCGGCGTGACAGGGCCGGTTCCGGGCTTAGCTTATCGCTGGCGGAGGCCGAAAGTAAGCGGGGTCGTAGGTGTGTTGAGAAAGCGCCGGAGAACGGTCGACAGCGACGGGCCACCAATTCGGCGTTTCGCCGCGGTCTTCCTCGACTATCGCCGGCTCGGCCGAAGGCAGCGCCGGAACATCGATATCGGTCCGTGCCCGGTTATCCATCAACTTGACGGCTTTCACCAGGTACGTCTTCTCCAGGCAATCCTGGCGATACCAGCTCATGCGCGCGTACGTCGCGAGCGCGAATACTAGAAATGCGAGCACACAAAGGGCTGCTTTGCTCCAGAAACCCGGTGCTTTGCCCATTCTGCCCAGCATGTGCGGTTTGCTTTACTTGTACCGCGTTTGCTCTTGCCGGGTCAATTTCGTTACAATCCCCAAGCAAAGCGATCGGCTTCGCTTGTTCCCAGGAGATCCACTGAAATGAAACGATTCTCGACCGTGGCTGCGCTCGCCGCGGTGCTCGCGTCAGTCGCCCCCGCTGAAAAGCGCGTGTTGGAAAACGTGACGCTCATTGACGGCACCGGCCGTCCCGCTGTCCAGAATGCCGCTGTCCTGATGATTGACGGCCGCATCCGCTACGCCGGCCCTATGTCCGGTCTCAAGGCGCCGGACGGTACCGAACACGTCAACATGAAGGGCTTCTATGTGATGCCGGGCATCATGAACATGCACGGCCACCTCGGCAACACCGTGGGCCTCGTACAAGACCCAAAGAATTTCACCGTCGGCAATCTCACCGCCCAGCTCACTACCTACACGCGCGCCGGCGTCACCACCATTCTCAGCATGGGCAGCGACCAGCCGCTCGTCTTCGATGTTCGCGACAAACAACGGTCCGGCCGCCCCACGCTCACGCGCATCTTCACGGCTTACCGCGGCTTCACCGGCAAAGGCGGCTACCCGACAACGGCCATGGGGATGAAGGGCGTGCCGTTTGAAGTGGGCACGGTGGCCGAAGTCGAAAAGGACGTTGCCGAGCTTGCCGCCAAAAAGGTCGATATCGTCAAAATCTGGGTAGACGATCACTTGGGCAAAGAGCAGAAGATTCCCATGGACCTCTGCAAAGCCATTATCGAGAACGCGCACAAGCGCGGCCTCAAGGTCGCCGCCCACATCTTCTACCTCGACGACGCGAAGAAGCTGGTCTCCTACGGCCTCGATGGGCTCGCCCACAGCGTTCGCGACAAACCGGTAGACGCCGAACTCATCAACCTCATGAAGAGCAAAGGCGCCTGGCAGGAAGCCGCCACCATCACCCGCGAGATGTCGATGTTCGTGTACGCCAATCCGCAAAAGCTGCTCAGCGACCAGTTCTTCCTCAGCCAGGTCGACGCCAGCGTCATCAAGGCCCTGAAGAGCCCCGAGTATCAGAAGAAAGCCGCGTCGGACAAAGATTTCAACAAGTGGCCCGTGTTCACCGAAACCGCCAAGAAGAACCTGAAGAAACTCGTCGATTCCGGCGTGAAGTACTCCTTCGGCACCGACACCGGTCCCCCGGCGCGCTTCTCCGGCTACTTCGAGCACTGGGAAATGGAGCTGATGGCCGAAGCGGGACTGACACCCAGCCAGATCATCCAGTCGTTCTCGAAAAACGCCGCCGAATTCCTGGGTGTCTCCAAAGATCTCGGCACAGTCGAGGCCGGCCACTGGGCCGATCTTGTGGTCCTTCGTAAGAACCCGCTCGACAACATCCGCAACACGCGTGAAATCGAAGCCGTGTTCATCGCCGGCAATAAGGTCAAATAGGAGAGAGCTGATGAATCTGACCCGTCGCGAACTTCTGGCCGGCGCCCTGTCGTCCACGCTCCTTTCCGCGGCGCCCAAGTCCCGGTACACCGTCGGCATCACCACCAATACCCGCGGCGGGTGGGAAAACGATGTCTGGCAGTCGTTCCACGATGCGCAGGCGATCGGCTACCGCAACGTCGAGTCGTTTATCCATTACTTTGTCGACTTCTGGGACAACCCGCAGGAACTCAAGAAGCGCATCGACGACATCGGCGTCGCCTTCGTCACCATCTCCAATGGGGGACCCCTCGAGATGCACTTCGAAGATGCCGCCAAACATGACAAGATCGTTGCCGATCACCTGAAGCTGGCGCGATTCATCAAGAACTTCGGCTGCAACCATCTCAAGATCAACCTCGGTCCCCGCCGTCCCCAGGGCACAACCGCAGACGACCTCAAGTACATGGCCGACGCTTTGAATAAGGTGGGCGCCAGGCTGACGGAAGAGGGTGTCAAGCTCGCGCCGCACGCCCACATGTGGTCGCAGTTTGAAAACCGCAAAGAGATCGACTATGTCCTCGCCAACACCGATCCTAAGCACGTCTATTTCGTCCTCGATACCGGGCATATCACCCTCGCTGGAATCGATCCCGTAGAACTGGCGGGCAAACTGGGCCACCGAATCCTCGAGTTCCACCTCAAGGATTGCAAACCCGAGTGGAAGGGCGGCGCAAAAACGCGTCTCGACCGCCCGGATATGATGAACGACCCGCCGTTCCACCACCTCGGCTATGGCGGCGTCGACTTCCCGCGAATCAAAGCCACGCTCGACAAAATCGGCTGGCAGGGCTTCTGGACCGTTGAACTCGACTCCTCGCCAACCCTCGGCCCCAAAGAGAGCGCCCGCCGCAGCTTCGTGTATCTAAAGGAACGTCTAAAGCTGCACCCCAGCTCTTTCGCGCCCCGCACATAGACGAACCGTAATATTCGTCTCATGCATCCGATAAGGTAACTGACGGCCCACGCCGGCTTCGCAAGAAAGGCAGTCTACGTGCTCCGTTGTCAGGTAGAACGAGGTACTGGCAAATGCTATTCTGTAGGTGCCTCGTAGGGAAGGGGCAGCAACTTGGACGATCGACTCAAAGAATTGATGCAAGAGCTCGGTAACGCGATCAATGAGTCGCTCTCAGACTCAGATCGTATTGCTGCGGCGATCGGCGAAATCAAGCGAGCCGGATACGACGTTTTCCTGGTGCTGGAAGCTACCATCGGCTTCAACAAACGTGAAGATTCCGAAGAGGAAGAGGGAGACGTTGTCGATGTACAGACCATCCCGGCCTCGGAACGTATTCGTTGGACTTCGCAAGATGCGAAATTTCTCAAAGCTCTCAAGATCTCTGTTGAGGATGAGGGTTAATTGATCAAATCATCCGGGCGTCCTGCGGGACGCCCAACAACTTCTTATAAACTGCTACTGTTTGTCTGACGGTTTGGTCCCACCTGAACTGCTTTACCCGCTCGTAACCGCTCGCAACAAGTTTCGCTCGTAAACTGCGATCGTTCGCCAGCCGCTCGAGCCCGCCGGCGATTTCGTCTTCCCGCATCGGGTCGACCAGCAGCGCCGCCTCGCCCGCCACCTCCGGCAATGCCGACCGGTTTGCCGTCAACACGGGCACGCCGGCCATCATCGCTTCCAATACGGGTATCCCAAACCCTTCGTCGAGCGACGGAAACGCGAAGATGCTCGCTCGTGCGTAATAGTCCGCCAACTCTACATCGCTGATCCAACCGGTTCGAACGATATCTCGACGCCGGGGACTTTCCTCAATCGCTCTCACAACCTCAGCGGATTCATATCCTTCCGATCCCGCCAGTACCAATTTCCACCCCGCCGGCAGCGCTCGAAATGCGCGCACCAGCCTGGTCGTGTTTTTCCGCTTCTGTAACGCGCCGACACAAAGTACTAACTGCTCGCGCGACCGCGCAGGAAATTCCCGAAATCGCACCCCGTGATGCGTCACCGTAATACGGTCGTTTTCCACCCCAAGCAGATCGTGCACCTGCGACGCTGTGAATGCCGACACCGCGATAATGTGATCGGCTCGCGCCACTGCTTCGCGAGCCTGCTCTCTAAACCGCGCGCGAAACTCGGGCGTTGAGTAATCGCCGGTCATCACAAACAGGTCGTGGAACGTAACCACGGCACGCTTCAGCCGTGCTTTCGGTAACCGCTGGTTTAGCCCGTGGAACAGCTCGGCCCGGGGAGTACGGCCATCGAACAGCAACCCGCGCCGGCAGCCGGAAGGCAGGCGTTCTTTCCACGACCGTAGATACCGGTGGGGCCGGTAACACCACACCCAACGCGCAAAATCAGTCTGCGCCAGTCCCCATAGTAGTTCCCGTGAGTAAACGCCAACGCCGCTTAAGTGCTCACCGGCGCTGTAAGTGGCGTCCAACGCGATTTTCAACGCCGTTATTGTCGCACAAGGCTTCGCGTGCTTCGGCGCCGCTTACCGTATACACCTGCCCGTAACCCGTAAGCACCGCTCGCAGCCGCTGCAGGCGCAAAGCTGACTCGACGTCGTTCTCGCTCAGGCCGGCCATCACAAACACGCGCTCGTCCAGGCGGCCCAGCAGGTCGCTTTCCGTGCGCTCGCGATACAGACAGTCCACCAGGCGGATGGCCGCCAGGTCGGGGTCCGGATCGTTCGATGGGAGTTCCACTTCCACCAGGAATGTCAGCAGGTCGTACTTCTCGGCCAGGTGCAGGTCGCGCAAGGCCATCTGGCGGAAGCCCTTGGCGTTCAGCACGCCCGTCAGCTCGTCCACCATCGATACGTTCCGCTGCGCTACCAGCATCCGGTTGCGTTCAATCGAACAGCGCAGCGCACGGTCGAGCGGTACGCAGTCGAGTTCGCTCTCGAGCAGATAGTCCTGGGCGCCGTTCTTCACCAACCCGACACCTAACAATTCGTCGTCTGAACTGATCAGCGTCACCACCGGCGTTTCGGGCGCGGCGCGCCGCAAAGCCCAGAATGCGGGTAACGCCGCTTCCATCACCGCGGCCTGGTCGAACAACACCACGTCGAACGGACTACGCCGCAGCTCGTCGGCTGCCTCCTGCACCTCTACCGCATACGTGCGCTCCCACCCGCCGCGAAAGCCGCGGGCAAAGCGCGTCTCATCTATTTCGGTGAAGGCTTCTTCCAGAAGCAACACGCGATCCGGATCGCTTCCGGCGATCAACACTCGGTTTGGCCTCTCGTTCACTGCAAGACCTCTTTATTCAGCTAACTTGTATTCTTTCAACTTCCGGTACAGTGTCGTGCGCCCTATGCCCAGTAGTGATGCCGCCACATTCCGATCCCCTTTAGTCACCCGCAACGCATTTAGAATGGCTCGCCTCTCCAGTTCCGCCAGCGGAATCACCGGCTGTGGCGACGCGCCGTTCATCTCCGGTATGTCCGCCACCGCCGCCGCCAGCGCCGGCAATCCCGGTTGCAGCGTGTCGGGCCACTGCTTGCGCAGATGATTCTGTACCTGCGACGGCAGGTTCTTCACATCCACCAGCGGACCCGAGTTCACGGCCACAATCTGATGTACGCAGTTCTCCAGTTCGCGCACGTTGCCCGGCCAGTCGTAACTCATCATCGCGTCCATCGCGCTATCGGTCAGTTGGTAGTTGCCGGGATAGCGTGCCAGAAAATGATCGATCAGCACGGCGATGTCGTCCTTGCGCTCGCGCAGCGGCGACAACCGCACCGTCACCACGTTCAACCGGAAGTACAGGTCCGCGCGAAACGTACCGCGCTTCACTTCCGCTGCCAGGTCGCGATTAGTGGCGGCGATAATCCGGAAATCCGAATGACGTGTCACCGGCGACCCCACCGGGCGGAACTGCTTCTCTTCCAGCACGCGCAACAGCTTGGCCTGCATCTCCATCGGCAGTTCTCCGATCTCGTCGAAGAACGCCGTGCCCCCATGCGCCATCTCCACCAATCCCACCTTTGTATTCACCGCCCCCGTGAACGAACCCTTCAGGTGGCCGAACAATTCCGACTCGGCCAGCGTCGCCACGATACTCGAACAGTCGATCACCACAAAGTTGCCCTGCGGCGATGAGTTAAATAAGGTACGCGCCAGCAAGCCTTTACCGGTTCCCGTCTCGCCCAACACCAGTAACGGACAGCGCATCTGCGCAAACCGGTCGACGTTCTTGAGCAGCGCCTTTGTCCGGTCGGACACGCCGACGATCGGGAGACCTTCCAGGCGAGGGGCGGCGGCTGTATGCGACATTTTGCTTCTCGAAACAGTAGTCGCCGCAGCCGCTCGGTTCTCTCAATCAAGTCATGTCGTCGAAACGCACTACAAACGCGTCGGGGTATTCGCCATGGATTTCGTTCTTGAGCCGCTCTGCCTCTGCCGCGGTCCGGTATATCCCTATCACTACGCGCCAATACCCATTCGAACTAAGCGAGATATTCGCCACGCGGCTGCTGCGCACCAACGCATCGCGTAACTGCGCGGCGCCCGATTTCTCGCGGAACGATCCGACCTGCACTCCCCATCGCCCTTTCGGTAGCTGCGTGACCGTAACCGGTGGAGGTACGGCCGGCGCCGGCGGTTGCGGCTTAGCCTGTTTGGGCTGACGGCGCGACGTCGTCGTCGCCGCCGGAACCGGTGGAGGCTGCGGCGGATTCGCCGGCGGAGGAATCACCGTCAGCCTCACCTTTGCGATGCCCGCATTGATCATCTCGACATCGCGCGCCGCGGCTCGCGACAGATCGATAATGCGTCCCCGCACAAACGGACCGCGATCGGTGATGCGTACAACCGTCTCTTCCCCGTTATCGAGGTTCTGTACGCGCACCCACGTGCCGAACACCCAGTTACGATGAGCCGCGGTCATCTGTTCCATGTCATATACTTCGCCGCTCGCCGTGCGCCGCCCATGATACGGATACCCGTACCAGCTCGCGATTCCCTTCTGTTGTGTGCCGATCTTTGGTGTCACTGCTTTCGCCGGACGCCTTCCCCCGCATCCTGTCGCCGCCAGCGCTGCACCGAGCGCAATCAGTGCCGCCGCCTTCGCGATCGCAGCGGCTCTCTTGCGGTTTTCCCCAAGTCCCATCGGCTTTCGTGGCTTCAATTCGGACCTCCGCGCCTTAAAAACAATTCTACCTTGCAGCGTTTTTTGTCGCTCAGCGCTTCCTTCGCCTCGCTCCGCGTCGCGCATTTGTGTTTTTCTCTTGACTTTTACTCCGGATGACTTTATATATGAATCACACTGCGATTCTCACGGATCGCAAATTTTGATGTTAGGGAGAATCTAATCAATGAAGTACGCAACCAAGAAAGCAGCTAAGAAGGCCCCCGCGAAAAAGAAGGCCGCCGCGAAAAAAAAGAAGTAAGCAGGCGGTCCCGCTAGGGATCTTCCAACAAGCTTAGGCCCCGAGAAATGTCGGGGCCTTTTTCATTTGGTAAGCACTAACGTCCGGAACATCTCCCCTATGCTGAACAACAGCGTGTTCAACTGCCGGCGCCGTCCCGGCTCCTCTCCCAACGCCTCCGCGAACTGATCTTCCTCTCCCGCGCGTAACAATGTCTGCGCCAGCGATTCGTACGCCGCCTTCTTCCATCCACGTTCCGCCGCGTATTGTTCGAGCGCTGTGAAGTTCACATGCGCCGTGATGTCGCGCTCGCCCGGTTGCTCCAGCACATCTTCAAGCGCCTGATGGTTGCGATAACTCATGAGCGTCCCTTGCGGAAACCGGATCAACTCGCGCGCCGTGTAACCGTAGTCGATCGCGATCAGATGCGCTTGCCCTATCCGTTCGGTAACGGCGTCGATCGCGCGCAGCGCCGCCAGGTTCACCTCAATGCGCTGCCCATCCTCAAGGCCGGGCGTGAACCGCTGCACAAACTCACGCGTCGCTCCTTCTACTACATCGCCCAACCGCCACACAAAGCGATCGCCGTCGCACGCGACCAGCACCGCCCGCACTTCGCCGCCGTGCTTCTCAACCAGGTCGACTGGAAGCGCGTCGAAGAACTCGTTCGCGAACACCACCGCGCGCTCGCGCCTCGGCCATTCAACCGTCGCCGCATCAATCGGAATATATTCCCAGTCCGCGAAGTAAGGTGTCATCTCTTCGCGCCCCGCGCCTAACTCGATCACCGCGCCTCGCCCGGTCCCACTCCCCCAAACAGCGAAAAGTTTGCGCACTATCCGCCGCATCAATAACCCGAACACCGGCTGCAACTGTTCCGCCGTATAGTAATCGCCCGACTTTCCGAACGGATCGCGCGCGCGCCGGTAATACCCCAGCTCCGGATGATAGAGCGACACCTCCATGAATCGCGAAAACGGAATTGGTCCCGTTCGCCGGATCTCATCGCGCAACAATTCACTTACCGCGCTCACCCCCCGTATTCTAAGATGAGTGCCGCTCCCCGAGACAGTTCGCGTGAAACTTTCGACCGAAGCGGCCGAAGCGATCTCTCTAACCCCGGTGATCGCGCAAGACATGCGCTTCCGCGACCTGTTCGACCTCATTCTCGCGCTCACCGGCAAACAACCCTCCCGCATTCGCGACCTCATCGCGCGCGGCACCATCGTCAGCGGCGCATCCAGGTTCCGCTGGCAAGGCTGGCAAGCCGAACTCGCCGACATCGAACAGTTACTGACAAGCTTCCCCGATTCCGATCCGTCGCGCCCCTTCAACGCCTCTGCTTGTACAAAGGCAATCCTCCGCGCGTCGCTTACCTCGATCGAAATCCCGCGCGAGGCCGGTTCGCGGCGCCGGTTTCTGCGCCGTTCCTCCTTCTGGGACACATTGATGGCTTGGGCCGCTGCCGCCAGCCCCGCCTACATCGAGTATTCGTATCGCGAACGTGCGGATCGCTACCGGATCGCCTTGGGTCCTGCTGAGCGCGGGCTTTTGATGGACGCCGCAAAGTTGCTCGCCTACTCGACCGTCGCCGCACAAATCTCACGAACCACTGTGGATTCAATCGAGTTACTGGCCACGCGCGGCTAACGCTTCTCACCGGCCCGACGACCCGAAGCCTCCTGCCCCGCGCTTCGACTCCGACAGGTCCGCCTCTTCCCACTCCACCGCTTCATAACGCCCGATCACTAATTGCGCTATCCGGTCACCCGCGTTGATCTGATACGCCTGCTTGCCCAGATTCAGCAGGATCACCTTAACTTCGCCGCGATATCCGGGATCGATGGTCCCCGGCGAATTCGGCAGAATGATCGCGTGCTTGGCTGCTAAGCCCGACCGCGGCCGGATCTGCGCTTCAAATCCCGGCGGCGCCTCAATCGCGATCCCGGTCCCAACCAGCGCTGGTACATTCGGTTCGAGCAGCGCCGCTTCGGCGGCATACACGTCCAGTCCCGCGTCTTCCAGCGGACCGTGCGCGTACTGCGGAAGTCGAGCGTCGGAACGTAGCCGTTGAATGCGAACCTTCATAACTGCACGCGCTATGATAGCGGAGTTGTCCGAGCAAGCCTTCGACGATCAACCCCAAAGAGTGCTCACGGTGGCGGGTGTGCCGCCGGAAAGTTGTGCCTACGCGCTGGCCCGCTACAGCCGGTCGCCCGATTCGATTCGCGATTCCATTGACTGGGTGCGCACGCACGATTCCGCTAAGTTCCTGGAAAGTTTCTACTTCCAATACGGCCACGCCTCCATTGCCGACCTGGGTCATGTCGTCCTATGCCTCGAAGGTATCTCCGAACTCGCCGCCACTGAAGCCGAAGACGAGCAGATGTGGGATGGCCAGGCGCGTTCGTCCCGCTACCAGGACTTCGGCAAGAGCGGCTTCATCACGCCGCGCGAACTCGCCGGACCCGATGCGGAACGTTATCAGGCCGCGGCCCAGCGTCTGCTCAAGTTGTATCAGGAGCTGCACGGCAAGGTATTCGATTCTCTCTGCGGCAAGTTGTCTTGTCCGGACACCATGAAGCCCGACGCCTATAAGCGAAACCTCACGGCTCGCGCCTTCGACGTCGCGCGTTATCTGCTTTTCTTCGGCATTCCCACGGGCGTTGGCCAGGTGACGAATATTCGAACTCTCGAACGGCAGATTCGCCGCCTGCGCGTCTCCGAGTACGAGGAGATCCGCGAATTGGGCGCCGAAATGGCCGCCGCCTGTGCGCGAAAACCCGATTGCGCCTGGGACGAAAGCTCTGCGAACGTGCCCGTCGCGCCCACCCTCGCCAAGTACGTCAACTCCGACGAACACCGCGAGCGCATGCGCCGCGATCTTGCCTTATGGGCTCTCCAGAACCTCGGTAGAGCCCCCACTGACAAGGTTCCCGACGTGGACCTGTTGAAGCCTGCCGACCCGCTCACCGAAATTGCGGCAACATTGCTCTATCCGGTAACGGACCGCCCCTTCCGCCGCCTCTATGAAGCAGTGTCCAGTTGGAGCGAGGCACGGAAAAGAGAAGTGCTGGATGTTGCCCTGCAGTCGCGTACCCGCTACGACGATTTGCAACGCGAGTTCCGCGGCGCGCCCTATATATATGACATCGTGATGGACATCGGCGCTTACCGCGATCTACACCGCCACCGTCGCTGCCAGCAGTTCCGCCAGGCGTACGGGACCGGATTGGGATGGTCAACACCCACCGTGCTCGCCGAGTGCGGACTCGATACCGCTTATAACGATCTGCTGCGCGCGACGTTCGATGAGGTACGAACGCTGCCTGCGCCCGGATCCCACTACCTGTTGCCGTTCGCCACGCGGGCGCGGTTCCTGTTTAAGATGGATTTCGCTGAAGCAGAGTACATCGCGCGCCTGCGCAGCGGGGTGAAAGGACACTTCAGCTACCGGGAGGTCGCATGGAAGATGAAGCAAAAGATGGACGAGGTGGAGCCGGCGCTTGGGCGCTTGATCGAAGCGACCCCGCCCTGGGTGGAGGATCCGCTCACTCGATGACCGGTCAGTGGTTCGCGGCCGCCGCCGCGGCCGACGCCAATACTCTCGGGTCGCTGGTGCGTATCGATATGGGCGTAATCGATACACGCGACGATCAGGGGCGCAATGCGCTCCATATCTTATCCACTTTGCCGGGCGATGCGCCCATTCAGGCTGCCAAGGTTCTTATCTCGGCGGGAACATCCGTCGACGTCGCCGATGAGGATGGCCGCACACCGCTCTGGCACGCCATCGGCGCGTCTAACCGCCCGATGGCCCTGTTTCTGCTCGACGCGGGAGCGTCCACCGACGGATGCCTCCATCATGCGCTCTCCCTGCGAGACCTCGACATCGTGCGCGAACTCGTCGATTGCGGAGCCGATCTCGAGGAAACCCAAGGCGGCGAAACCCCCGCCGAAGCCGCCCGCCGTCTTGGATTTGCCGAAGCCGCCGCGTTGATCGAAGAAGAAACTCAGCGCCGCTCGTAGAGCGAAACACAGTCTTCCAGCCGCGATGCTCCTCCATCGTTAACCGCAAACTTCCGCGGCGAGAGTTTCCCCCGGCTGATGCCGCCGTTCCATAACGACCCGCCCGCATACACGCCGTCCTTCCGCAATGCGTAGAAATTGATGTCGAACTTCCCAAGTCGCGCCCGGTCGTGATTATAGTTCCGCGACACACGCTTCAAACAATCGAGCACGGCGTCCTTCGGCGGCATCCCATGGCGCATGTTTTCGACAATCGTGTGCGCCCCAGCCACGCGGATGTTCTCTTCTCCACGCCCCGTGGAACCGGCAGCGCCCACTTCTTGGTCGACGTACACGCCCGCGCCGACAATCGGCGAATCACCCACACGGCCGGGGATCTTCCACGCCAGGCCGCTCGTCGTTGTGACACCCGACATTTCGCCCTTCGTGTTCAGCGCCAAACAGTTAATGGTGCCGGTGATCGGGTGGACGGCGCGGTCCCACGCATAGGCCAGAAGGTCGTCTGCGACATGGGGGAAACGGTCGCGTAGCCAGGCCGGCGGTTCGGCCGATGCCGTGGGTTTACCGTCACCGTTTGCCGGCGCATCCAAACCGTCGCTCCAATTGCTATGACCTTTCGGATCGCGCAACGTCGATTTCCACACCAGCCACGCCAGGCGCGACTTCTCGGTCAACAGGTTCTCTTCTAAGAACCCCAGCGCCTTGGCGAACCGCAGCGCATTGTCGCCCACCAGCATCACGTGATCGGTCTGCTCCATGATTGCCTTGGCTACTTTCGACGGGTACTTGATGTTGCGCAACGCTGCCACCGCTCCGGCGCGGCGTGTCGGCCCGTGCATCAAAGACGCATCGAGTTCCACCACTCCTTCTTCGTTCGGCAGGCCGCCCAATCCCACTGAGTCGTCGTTCGGATCCTCTTCCTGGATGTTCACACCCGCAATCACGGCATCGAGCGTGTCGCCGCCCGCCTTCAGAATGTCCATGGCTTTCGCGCACGGGCGCAGTCCATTCGAGGATGCAATCACGATGTTGCGTGCAGCTCCGGTTTGAGCGGCCGGCAACGCGACAGCCCCGGCCAGCCATTCGCGGCGGTTGATCATGTTGGCAATATATCAGGCGCCTGTAACGCCGCCGGGCGCAGCCGCACTATTCCTATACAATCAGCCTATGAGGTTAGGAGCTGTAATCGGGCTGGTCATGGTGTTGGGGGTAATGGTGTTGCTGGTAATGGCTTCGCCGGCCGCCGCCCAAAAAACAAAAAAGAAAAAAGAGAGGGGCGCGCCGGACATCCAGGTTGTCCACTTGAAAATCCAGCGCGATGGCGGCAACATCATCCTGGAAGGCAAAATGAAGAACATCTCGGAGAAGCCCATGAAAGGCATGATCGTCTTCTTCGAGTTTCTTGAGTTCAACGGCAAGATGATCAGCCGCATGACTACCCAGGTGTCGGAAGCTGAGTTGGCGCCGGGCGAAGAGGGTGACTTCGCAACCCAGACCCCAGACCAGGTGCGCGCCGTGTCTGTGCGCCTCGATGCCGAAGATACCAAAGGGCAGTACCTGTTGTTCGACAAACCAGGACCGTATACGATCGATTAGCGTTCTGCTCGAACGCTGGAGGGTAATGTGCGCAGACGTACCTTGGTCGGTTCGTTGATTGGAGCGGCTGTAGGACTAGCGCAGCCGCGTGGCGGCGGGTGGGAGTTGCGGTTTCAACGTGTGTGGGAACGGCTGGAGGTTCGTCTGGAAGGTCCCCGCGGACCGCTTATCCGCGGCGACCATCCGCAATGTGGCGGGTCCACCTGGTGCGCGGCGGCAGGGCAAGGCAGCGTGTCGCTCGACCGTTGGCTCGGCGACTCGCGCACCGTGCGGTTGTACGCGCGTGTGGCCGCCTCGCGCGGTCCGGCGCTTTGCAACATGGAGGCGTGGTACCGGGGCCGGTTGATCTCGCGCTTCTCGTTCAACAACGAGGAGTACCGCGAAATCTCTGCGTGAACTTCAACATTGGCAGGAGGTTTCAAAATGACGCGTCGAACCTTTGCCGCGGTGCTGGGCGGGTCGGCAGCGGCGGCAGCATTTCATCAAAGCGCTGGATGGACTTTGGTGTTCGAGGAAGTACACGACAACCTCGAAGTCCGTGTCGGCGGCAAGACGGGCAAGCTCGTGAAGTGGGCCGAACGAGGTGCGGATAAGATCACCTGGACCAAGGCCGATTGCACGGCGCACGCTAACGAACCGCGCAGCCTCGATAAATGGGTTACCCCCGATGAACCGGTACTCACTTTGTGGGCGCGTGTGACCAAGGAGAGCGGCGGCGCCCGCTGCAAGATGAAGATCGTTCGCAAGGGTCAGGTGAAAGCTACCTGGGAGTTCGACAAAACCAAAGCCGGAGACATCGACGGCTAAATCGCGCGGCGGAGCCTTGCATGATGTCACCATGAATACATATGGCATCAGAAGCGCTACCCACGGTTGTCATCGTGGGCCGGCCGAATGTTGGCAAGTCCACGCTGTTCAACGCGATCACCGGAACACGCCGCGCGATTGTCGGTGACGAGCCGGGCATCACGCGCGACCGCATCTATGCGGAAGCCACCCACTCCGGCAAGAAGTTCCAACTCATCGACACCGGCGGCATCGTCCCGCAGGACGACGACTTGATCCCCAGCGAGATCTTCCGTCAGGCACGCGTGGCCTTGGAAGGCGCGGACCAGATCATCTACCTCATCGACGGCAGAACCGAAATCACCGGTTCCGATCGCGACCTGGCGCAGTTGCTGAAACAACTCGGCAAGCCCGTAACGCTAGCCGTCAACAAGATCGACGCCCCCGTCCGCGAGTCCCTGGCCGCTGAGTTCTGGGAACTCGGCTTTGCGGATCTGTTCGCTGTTTCCGCCGAACACCGCATCAACATCGAAGAGATGCTCGACCATGTCACGGCGAATTTCCCGCGCCAGGAAGACATAGCGCCCAGTGGCCACACCATCATCAAGGTGGCGATCATCGGCCGGCCGAACGTCGGCAAGTCCACTCTGCTGAATGCCCTCGTTGGACATGAGCGGTCGATCGTAACGCCCATCGCCGGCACCACGCGCGACGCGGTGGACGAGCGTGTGATGCACGAAGGTGTCGAATACGTCATCGTCGATACGGCCGGCATCCGCCGCAAGGGCCGAACGAAGATGATGGCCGAAAAGCTGAGCGTCGTAATGGCGCGCCGTCACATCCGTCTGGCTGATGTGGTGTTGCTGGTGATCGATGGCGAGGAAGGTCCCGTGGACCTCGACGCGAACATCGCCGGCTATGCGCACGAAGAGGGACGCCCGGTGGTGCTATGCGTCAACAAGTGGGACACCGTGAAGGAGCGTAGCAAGAACGCGTACGTTCAGAAGGTCCGCGACGCGCTGCGATACCTGGATTATGCGCCCATCGCCTTCCTGTCGGCCAAAGAAGGCGCCGGCGTTAAGCAGTTGTTTGGCTTGGTAAAGCGCGGCTGGGAAGCAGCGGGCAAGCGCGTGACGACCGGCGAACTGAACCGCTTCTTCGAGCCGCTCGCGTCGGACTTAACCACTCGCATCCGCTACATCACGCAGGTATCCGTCCATCCGCCGACATTTCTGGTATTTAAGGACGGCACCCGCCAGATGCATTTCTCGACGGAGCGCTTCCTGATCAATCAGATCCGCGAGAAATTCGGTTTCAAAGGAACGCCCATCGTGATCCGCGCCAAGACCAAGCCGGGAAAGCCCAAGCGGGAGAAGTAGTAGTAGAACGTAGATCCACGGATCGATGATCTCGACGTGATCGCACGGTATCGAATGTCGCTGGCGGTTGCCACGCCCTACCCCATCGCTCGAAACGCCAACACCGCGTTCAGCCCCCCAAAAGCAAACGCATTCGAGAGCGCAGCCTCCACCTGCTGTCGACGCGCAATGTTAGGAACCACGTCTAAGTCGCATTCAGGATCCTGCGTCGTGTAGTTGGCCGTCGGCGGTAGTACGCCTTTGTGCAACGCAAACACCGTCGCCACCGCTTCCAGCGCGCCCGCCGCACCCAGCGCGTGGCCATGCATCGACTTGGTTGAGGATACCGCCAGACTATCTGCAATCGGGCCGAACACACGGCGGATCGCTCTCGTTTCAGTTACGTCGTTGGCCGTCGTACCCGTGCCATGTGCGTTGATGTAGCCGACCTGCTCCGGAGCCACTTGCCCGTCCCGCAGGCATAGCCGCATTGCAAGTGCAGGACCATCGACAGACGGTTGCGTCAAGTGGTGCGCGTCGGAACTCATGCCGAACCCAACTATCTCCGCGTAGATCTTGGCGCCCCGCGCTCGAGCGTTCTCAAGCGGTTCAAGGACCAACATGGCCCCGCCTTCCCCAAGAATGAGCCCTTTGCGGTCCTGCGAGAACGGCCGGCAGGTGTCCGGCGAGACGACGCGCATCGCTTCCCACGACTTCAGGAAACCGTAGGAAAAGATGGCTTCGCTTCCTCCGGTAATCGCGCGATCCACCATCCGGTTGCGGACCATCCAGAATGCCTGGCCAATTGCGTGGTTCGCCGAGGCGCACGCGGTGGATACCGTGTAGACAGGTCCGGTAACGCCGTGTTCGAGCGCGATGAAGCTCGCCGCCGCATTCGACATGATCCGCGGGATGGTGAGCGGATTGATGCGTGACTTGTTCTGCCTGTAAAGCTCGACGAAGCCGACGTCCTCAGTGGACTGTCCCCCAACACAACAGCCCGTGATGATCGCTGTGCGCTCGCGCGACTCCTCGTCCAACACGACGCCCGCGTCTCTAATGGCTTCCCGAGCCGCGATTGCGCCGAATTGGGCAAAACGGTCCAGCAGGTCCGCAGTTTTGGGCTCGAAGTGCTGGAGCGGCTCGTAGTTCCGGACTTCCGCTCCTTGCGAAAAGCGGAACTGAGCGGGGTCCACAACCTGTAGCGGACCAATCCCGCTGCGGCCTGCCGAGAGCGCGTCAAAGAACTCCTGACTGTTACCGCCGAGCGCGGATATAGCCCCGAGGCCGGTGATCACAACCCGCCGCATCTAGTTGGCCGGCGCCGCGTTGGCGGCGATCAGCTTCTCCAAGCCCTCAGCCAAATCACGCACGCCCCGCACCTGCTTGGCCGCATCGTCCGGCAGGTTGATGTCGAATTCCGACTCCAGCGCGAACAGGATGTTGATGCCATCCAGCGAATCGATTCCAAGTTCTTCAAAAGTGCTGTCGATGGTGATCTTTGCGGCATCGATGTGCTGGGTTTTGGCAATGCACTCAATCACGCGCTGGACGAATTCTTCTGACATACGAGGTGGCTAACCGTACCAAGATGATAACCTTGATCGCGGTATCTAATCACAGGACCGCGCCCGCGTAACGTGATAGCGTGGAATTAGCTGCTTTACACACGATTCGAGGCTCACCGTGATTGACCTGAGAGAAGTTCGTTCAGTTACCGAGTTCCAGCGCAACATCAAAGACTACGTGGGGAGACTCAAGGAGAAGAAGACTCCTCTTGTGTTGACAGTCAATGGCCGCGCTGAACTCGTGGTTCAGGACGCGGAGAGCTACCAGCTAATGCTCGAACGGTTGGAGCGCGCCGAGACGGTGGCGGCCATCCGCCGAGGCATCGAACAAGCCGAACGAGGAGAAACGATTCCCCTGGAAGAAGCCGAACAGCGCCTCCGAGAAAAGCATGGCTTTTCGCGTTGAGATTTCGCCGGAAGCCTTCGAAGATCTCGACGCCATCGCGGCGTACATCACCCTGAGACACTGGGCGCGCAAACCAATCAGTGACGATGAGCTTCAGGAATTGCTCGACGATTCGGCCGGCCAAGAATCTGAGTGACGGTTCCGAATTCGTAGCCTTGGCCCTTTAGTATAGGAACCAGCGCCTTCACCGCCTCAACGGTGGGCCGGATGTCGGGCTGATCCCGCGTGCCTCTACCGTCGTGAAGACAATAGATCGCGCCGTTAGCTATTCCGCCTTCCAGCCGCTTGACGATTTCCCCGGCAGGTAGCGCCCAGTCGCGGGCAATCGTCGTCCACATCACCCCTGTCAGCCCATGGCGCGACAAACTCCTCGACAGCCCGAACCAGCGGACCCCATAGGGCGCGCGGAACCAGCGTGGAGCGGTGCCGTGAATCGCCGTCAGCACAGTCTGTGCACGGCTGATCTCCGATTCCACCGTGCGCGACGGCTTCAGCCACAGCGCCAGGTGGTTGTACGTATGGTTGCCGATCTCGTGTCCTGCCTTTGACACTTCGCGAGCGATCTCGGGCGATTGCCCGGCGTGGCGGCCGATCTGGAAAAAGGTGGCTTTCACCTGATACCGGTCCAGCGCTTCGAGCAACTGCCGCGTGCCTTTCGTCGGACCGTCGTCAAAGGTCAACGCAATTACCTTCCGCGAACGGTCGCCGTGCCAAATCGACGGTCCAAAGATTTGGGACGATCGCCCCCGAGTCGCCCATGCTCCGGCAACACCGATGGCCGCTGCTGCTGCGGCAACGCCGGCGGCAACGCTAGCGATCATGCTTGGGGCTGGTCGGTCCACTGGACGCTATGGTCGGAGGTGACGGCGTACGTGGCCGCGGGGGAGATCAGTTTGAAGAACGACCAAGGACCGGGAATCCACGGGTAGCGTTCAACGACGCTCTCGTCGACTTCAATTCCTAAGCCTGGCTTTGTCGGGACGAACAGCTCGCCCTCGCGGATGTCGAGAGGTTGCTTCAAAATGTCTTGAGCCAGCGGGAACGGGTACATGGTCTTCAGCGCTGTCGTGGTGTAGACAGGGTATTCGAGCCATTCGCAAACCGTGTCGGGCCAGCAGATGCCCAGATGAGCCGCGGCCACCACCTCAAGGTCGGTTCCCCACGAGTGGAAGGCGAAGCGGAGCCCGGCCCGTTCCACATCAGCCAGCACTCGCCGGCACGTCGTGTAGCCGCCTTGGCAAACGATGTCCATTTGCGCGTAATCGACACAGGGGTCGAGAATCAGATCGGCGAAGCTTGCTTCAGACGGTTCGTGTTCGCCCGAAGCCAGCGCTACGGAACCCGCGGCGCGGAGCTTGCGATAGGCCGCGTGGTCGAGCGGCGGCAGCGGCTCTTCCAGCCACAAGATCTCATATTCGGCCATTTGCTCCGCCAGCTTTTCGACGCGTTCCGGGCCGTAACTGCGGTCGCCCATGCGCCACCAGCTATGGGCGTCCACCATAATGTCGACACTCGGGCCGACGGCTTCGCGTATCAACTTTACCGTGCGTAAATCTTCGTCCGGGCCAAGCGCCGGGCGCATCTTATACGCGGAAAAGCCGAGCGCGGCAATACCGGCCGCTTCGGCGGCGTAGGCTTCCGGCGGCTGGTACATGCCGGCACTGCCGTAGAGTTTCATCCGGTCGCGCACACGCCCGCCCACCAGCTCGGATACGGGCACTCCCAATTCCTTGCCCAGCAGGTCATACAGGGCGACCTCAACGGCGCTGTAGACCTTAAGCACTTCGAGGTCCCCGTTGGCGGCTTCCTGGAACATCACTCTGAGAGCGTCGGGTTCGGCGAGCAGCCTGCCCTTCAGGAACGGAGCGACGGTCTGCGTAATGCGTTGGTGAGCGACTTCGCTCCCCTGCCCTGGCGCATACCCGACAAGCCCGTTGTCGGACTCCACCCTGATCAGCATGGCGTCGCGCTTCAGGATGGTGCGTTCCCCGCCGTAATAGGTCATCACGGAAGGTTCGGGCAGGCGATACGACATGAGGAACGACTGAACCCGGCGAATTCTCATGCCTCCCAGCATTTCGCCCCCTGGTGGGCAAAGTCAACCCGCACCGAAAGACAAAAAAGGCCGGGCGCCTCGGAGGTGGCGCCCGGCTTCGGAGGAGAACCACATACCGTTCGGAGTGTCGGTATGGGGTTTAGTGGAGGAGGTGACCCGCGGTTAGCAGAGTAATCCGCCGTGACCGAGGGTGGCCAGCTCCCAGCCCGTCATCCTGTAGCGAGAGAGCATGGGAGGCAGCACGAGATCTACAACGTTGGCCCGAACGGAGCGAAAGCATCCGGGCGCGGAAACTATCGGCACATCGTCTTTGTAGCCCAACAGCAGTAGATTGCCGGGCTCGACGGGAGCAAGAAACTTTTCGATATGACAGCCGACGCGCGCCATGGCGCGGCCGATAACATCGTCCGGACCCGCGGGAGCCGTTGTGGACGCCACTAGTATCGCCGTGGGCTTGGAGCGCAACAGGTGCTGGAATGCACGCGCCGTCTGGGATTCTTCTTCAATCGTGGCCAGAGCAAATGCTGGGGTCGTGGCGTACTTCTCCAGCCGCTGGACCATAATGTTCTCAAACAACTGGCGGGCACGCTCGCCATTCATCGGATCCGAATAGAGGACGCCGATCTGCGGATTGCGGATCGGACGCGCTTGCAGAATGGGACCGCGCTCACGAAGGATGTTGACCACCGCTTCGAGCTGGGCTTGGGCTACGGCGAACGGTGCGCTCTTAATCGTCGCAATCCGTTGGCCCGCCTTGGCGTGGCTGAAATTCAACGCAGTCGCGATCACGATGCTCGCGGTGCAGTTAATCTGCTTCAAGAGTTCATCATCGATCAGCACGCAGCAGTCTTCGGTCGCGAACATGTTCGCCCGGCCGCCGGCGGCGAGCTTGATTTCGACGGCGCCACACCCGATGGCTTGCGCCACCAGCGACACAGCGTCGTCTTCGCTGACTTCGCCCTCCTCCAGTTCGGTTACCCAAACCTGCTCCATGCCTTCGGTTTCAAGGAGGCGAATATCCTCCTCGGAAATGATGTGGCCCTTGGCCAGCAACTTTCGGCCGCCAGGGCGGAAGATCGTAGTGCAGAGAATACGACCAGCGGACTCGCGGACATCAACGGTCAAAGCCTTCATGCTGGATCCCTCTAACTAACTGACTAGTACTTCTAGTCCTTTACCTTAATACCGCAAAATTTCGTGGGAGAGAAGCACAAAATTCTTAAAGATTGTACTTTTTCCCTAGTACGCAGGTTCGGACAGACACTCAGAGGGATAGTGCACCAAAAACAAGAAAAATCTCAGCAAAACTAAGGTTTAGCGAGTACCGGAATTTGGACCAACGGCGAGTTGAGTTCCAGTACCCGAAGTCCACTAGTACTGGATTTGAACGGTGTGTCGTTTTGATTAAAGTTCTTTAAAACCGCAATTTCGTCGCAGTTCTGAAACTTCGGGCACCGCAAACAATCCTTCCACGCCTTCTGCGGCAGCAGGCCCCGGTCCACCTGATCGTATCCCAGTTGGGCGAAGAAACCGGGAACATACGTAAAGGCAAACAGAGACGAAATTCCGATTTCTTCGGCTTCGTGTTCGATCGCCTGCACCAGTTCCCGGCCGATGCCTTTGCCTTTGAGGTCCGGATGCACAGCCAGGGAGCGGACTTCCGCGGCCGTAGGCGTATAAAAGTGCAACGCCGCACAGGCCACCGGCTCATCCGCGTCATTGGTCGCGACCGTGAAGTCGCGAATGCCTTCGGCGAGTTCGAATTCGGTGCGCGGCAGCATGATGCCTTGCGAGGCATAGCCGTTGATTAAGGTCAATAGCTGCGACACGTCCCGCATGGATGCTTTACGAAACATGGATGCTTTACGAAAGTTGTTCAAGTCACCACCCTCGTTCCGAGCGTCTCTCCCTGGAGAAGACGGCTGACGACGTTGATTTCGGCGCCAGGTGCGATACACACCTGCCCCACTCCACCATCGAGCGCGCGATGCGCTGCCTCCAGTTTGGCCTGCATGCCGCCCGTCGCCACCTTATCGGCAATTAACTTCTCACTCTCGCTGCGTGGCAAGACGGGGATGATCGTCTTTGACCTGTCCATGACGCCGTTGACGTCGGTGAGGAATATGAGGCGGTCCGCCTGGAATCCGGCGGCGCAAGCGGCGGCCATCTGGTCGCCGTTGACGTTGTAGACGTTCCCGTTGCGGTCGCCCGCGACGCACGCGACAACAGGTAGGAAGTGTGCCGACGTCAGCACGTTCAGAAGTTCGGGGTTCGAGCGCACTGGCTTTCCCACCGCGCCCAGTTCCGGGCTCCACTGTTCGGCTTCCGTGAGCAACGCGTCGATACCGCTCAGGCCCACCGCTTTTGAACCGGCCGCAACCAGCGTAGCGACCAGTTCGTGGTTCACGCTGCCGGCAAAAACTTTCAGAACAGCGTCCACCACCTCGGGCGTCGTAACACGTAGACCGTTGACGAAGCGGCTTTCGACGCCGCGCTCCGCGAGAAACCGTGTCATCTGCTTGCCGCCGCCGTGAACAACCACGGTTTGCGGGTGCTGTTTGGCAATCTCGGCGATCTCGGCGGCCAGGCGCTTGCGGGAAGCGGCTTCGTCCAGCAGGGTGCCGCCCAGTTTGATCAGCAGTTTCACAGCAGTCCCTCCGCCTCCGGGTAGCCGAACATCAGGTTCATGTTCTGAACAGCCTGGCCCGCGGCGCCCTTCACCAGGTTGTCGATAGCGCTCACCACCAGCGCACGGCCCGTCCCCGCATCCACCTTTACACCGAGGTCGCAGAAGTTGGTGTGGTTGACGGCCGCCAGGTCGGGTACATGGTTGGCATGATAGATCCGGATGAAGGGTTCGCCGGCGTAGCGCTTCTCGTAGATGTCGATCAGGTCAGACGAATTGGTTTCCTTTTGCACGCGGAAATAGATCGTCTCCAGAATGCCGCGGTGGATCGGCAGCAGTTGGGCGGTGAAGCTGAAGCGCTCGGCCGCGACTTTTGAGTTCATCAACACTTCCGGTACGTGGCGATGGTCGAGCAGGGAGTAGGCCGAGAAGTTTTCGGTAACTTCGCAGAAGTGGGTCTTAAGGGTCGGCTTACGGCCGGCGCCCGAGACGCCGGACTTCGCGTCGCAAACGATATCGGTATCGGGAGCGATGACACCGGCGGCGACCAGCGGTTCGAGGGCGATGTTGGCGGCGGTCGGATAGCAGCCGGGGTTCGCAATCAGGCGGGCGCCTTTCACCTCGTCGCGATAGAACTCAGGCAGGCCATACACCGCCTCCGCCAGCAGGCTTGGCTGGGTGTGCTCTTCCTTGTACCATTTCTTAAACGTGTCGGCCGTGCGCAAGCGGAAAGCTCCACTCAGGTCGATCACCTTCGCTCCGGCGTCGAGCATCACCGGCGCAAGCTCCATCGACACTTCGGGCGGCGTGGCGAGGAAGATGATGTTGATGCCAAGTTCGCGAGCCGCGTCCCCCGAACAGGCGATGCGCGCGGGTCCCCGATACGAGCGCGGGCGCGACCGGTCCTCCGAATCCGCACGATGCTCCATCAACACCGGCGTGGTGTGCGGATGTCGCGTGAGGATCTGAAGAAGCTCGGCGCCGCTGTAGCCGCGGAAGCCGACAATACCGGCATGGATAGGGGTGTGGCTCACGTGATTAATTATTCACTCCTATGAATAAATATACCGCACGCGCGGATGGATGCCCAGTCCTCTGACGCAGTATCCTGAAGGCATGAGCCGGGTGGAACAGATCGAAGGCGAGGTTCGGGCGCTGAATCAGGACGAATTGAAAGCGTTTCGGGAGTGGTTTCTCCGGTTTGATGCAGATGGCTGGGATCGGCAGATCGAAGGCGACGTAAAGAGCGGAAAGCTAAAAGCCCTGGCCGAGCGTGCCCTTCGTGATCACCAGTCGGGGCGTTCCACTGTTCTGTGATTCACCACGCCAGTCCGGATTTTTGGGAATCCTACCGAAATCTGCCTCCTAACATCCGAGATGTAGCGGATCGAGCGATCGCCCTCCTGAAGGAAGACCCATACCATCCGTCGCTCCACTTCAAGAGAATCGACGATATGTGGTCGGTTCGCGTGGGTGGTCACTACCGCGCGATCGGTGTGTCGGTCGATGACGGCGTGTTGTGGATCTGGATCGGAAGCCACGCCGAGTACGACCGTCTGGTTCGGTAAGTCACCCGGCGCGGGGCTTAAGCAGTCCTCGAAAGTCCGGTTATGGGAGCGCGCTCCGTAGTTGCGGTTCCGGCCTTCCCTTTCGGCACGGCGAGCGGACCTCTCGAATTTCGGAAAGCGTCAAAGGAAACGGGTTAAGTGTGATGGGATTTGTTTGATTTAGTTGTGCACCGGGTTGGCGATTCGCATGCCAGTAAGCCCTGGTACTTTTGTACATATTTTCAGAGCTGATCATCTGGTATACAGTGATGCTTATGCTGTTGGCGGCTGCTGTTTGGTCGGCATTTTCGGTTCCGGTGCATTTCGAGGCGAACCGGGGACAGGCGGGCGCGGAGTTTCCGTATGTGGGGCGGGCTGCGGATAACTCGGTGGTGTTGGTGCGGCCGGACCGGTTGGTATTGCGGGGGTTGGACCTTCAGTTCATCGGTGCGAACGCCACTGCCGGCGGAACGGTCGAGCGGCCGATGCAGTCGTATTCGAATTACTTCCACGGGAACCGGCGGGTGACTCACGCGCGGCATTATGGCGCGCTGCGGTTTACGGAGATCTATCGCGGCATTGATTTGGTGTATTACTCGCAAGGCGGCAAGTTGGAGTACGACCTGAACGTAGCGCCGGGGGTGGACCCGGCGCGGATCCGAATGAAGATCGGCCGCAACCACAGTGTCCGACTGCTGGCGAACGGGGACCTGCGAATAGGCGACCAGGCAACGCTACACCGGCCGCGGGCATTTCAGGAAAAGGAAGAGGTGGATGCCCGATTTGTCCTAAAAGGGCCGGACGAGTTCCAGATTGTGCTCGGAGCGTTTGACCGGTCGCGGGCATTGCGCATCGACCCTGTGCTGAGTTATGCGATACCGATGGGCGGCGCCGCGGTAGCAACCGATGCGGCAGGCAACAGTTACTTCGTGGGGCAAGCGTCGCTCGATATGGTGGGGTCGCCGGGCAGCATTCAACCGCTAACTGAGGGAAACGGCGATGCCTATATCGCAAAGGTCAGCCCAAGCGGAGAGCTGATTTTCTCCACTTTTCTTGGCGGTTACTGGTCAGACAGGGCGACGGCGGTAGCGGTGGATTCGGCTGAAAACATCTATGTGGGCGGAGAGACGGGATCGGGCGATTTTCCGGGGATGACAGACGCGCAGCCCCGGGCGCTGATGACGACGTACGTGTTTGCGGCCAAGCTGTCAGCGAACGGCACGGATCTGTTGTGGGTGAGGCCGATCGAGAGTGGGGGCAGCGACAGGTGCGGAGCCATCAGCATCAACGAGACGAGTGGGGCGGTCTACCTGGCGGGCACAACCTATACTTCGGCATTTCCGCTGGCCACGGCGGCGGGGACGATCTTTGTCGCACGGATCAACGCATCGGGCGTGCATCAGGCTTCATACGCGATTCCAAGCACGCACCGGAGTAACTGGTTGTGGGGATCGGCGGTGGACGTGGATGGGGATGTGTACGTGGTGGGATCTACGCCCGACCCATCCTTTCCGCAAACGCCCGGGGTGGTGAGCGTGGCGCCCGGGTCGACCAGCAGTACGCGCGCGTTCGTCACACGGATCAACGCGGACCTCAGCGGGATAGTGGCATCGGTGCTGATTGGCGGTAGTGGGACCACTTGGGCCGCCGCCGTGGCGGTAGACGCGGCGAAGGACATCTACGTGACGGGCCTAACGAGCACAAGCGATTTTCCAACGACCGTGGGCGCGTTGCGAACCTTGAACAGCGGCGGCAACGACGCGTTTCTAATGAAGCTTTGCCCCGATTTGAAGTGCATCCGGTATTCGACATACTTCGGCGGCTCAGCGGCGGATTCAGCAAAAAGTATCGCGCTGGCGCCCGACGGGAAGGTGGTTGTCGGCGGCAGCACAATGTCGCGTGACTTCCCCCTGGCGTCGGCCTTACAGACACGCTTGGCGGACCCGCCGGCACTCAAGCGTGTGAGCGGTTTCGGCGCCTCGTCGACAATACAAGCCGAAGGGCTCGACTTAGGGAACAACATCACCATCCACCCGCTCAAGCCCAATGAAATGCTCAACCAGGGATCGCAGATTCGCCGCTCGACCGATGGCGGAACGACATGGAGCGTCGTTGTGTCCGCGGATCAGTATCCACTGGCCCTCGCGCGAGCACCTTCGAATCCGGATATTGTCTATTACTCGGGCTTTGGACTTTGGAAGTCCGCTGACGGCGGCCTCAACTGGACAAGCGTGGTGGCCAATACCCGGCTGCAGAGAATAGCCGTCGATGCGGTTAACCCGAATCTGGTTTATGGAACCGATTTAGGCGACGTGTTCTATGCGATTCAGGGCGGCAGCGACGTTCTCCGGCCCAATGTGTTACCGGCTGGCACGCGGATGATCGTGACGCATCCGACCCGAGCGGGGACGGTCATCCTGGCGAGCGCTCAACAGATTGTTCGGACCGACGATGGAGGGAAGACCTTTCGCGCCGTGGACAAACCGCCACAAGAGGAGGTCAGGTGGCTTGCGATCGCGAATCAGGACCCAAACTGGCTGTACGTGGCGGGATGGAAAGGCCTATATAGAACGAACGACGACGGAAGCAGCTATGAGCGGTTGCCGGTTGACCGGCCGGCAGTGGTGGCGATAGCGCCCAGCAACCCAGAGGCGATCTATGTGCTCCAGGAAGGGAAAGTGCTGGTCAGCCGGAACCGCGGAGCCTCGTGGGAATCCGCGGGGACGACCACCGCGGCGGTGGACGCAATCGCGATTCATCCGGACCGCGAAGACGAATTTCTAGGCCAATCGTTCGGATCGCCAGACGGATTTGTGGCCGTGTTCAATGGCGCGGCGAGCGGGCTTGAGTTCTCGACGTACCTCGGCTCGACTGGCTTGGATTCGGTGAACGGGGTGGCGGCGGATTCGGCGGGCAGCTTACTGGCAACCGGCCAGACCACTGAGACGTTTCCCTTCACGCAGACTGTGCCGTACCCGACGAAGTTTGGGGCGAAGATAACGGTTGCGAGTTCGCCCTGTCAGGCAATGGTCAGCCCGAAGACGGCCTTTTTGCAGGGAGCCGGGGTTGTACGGGCGACCGTGATTGCCGGCTCCGGGTGCAACTGGGAGACACAATCGAATGAGGCTTGGTTGACGGTTGGAGAATCAACAGGTTCGGGCGCCGGGTGGGTGGAGGTTCGAGCGGAACCCAACCCCGGACCAACGCGGAGCGGGACGGTGACCTTGGCCGGCGAATTAGTGACCGTGACCCAGGCGCCGAGCGCGTGCACATTCACGGTGACTTACATTCCTCCCGACAGCAATTGGGAGCCCGCGCAGGGCCGGCTGATCCCGTTGGGGATCGATGCGGCCCCGGGATGCTCATGGCAGCTAACGAGTGCATTGCCGCGCTGGCTGACGCCGGTAGGAGCGGTGGAAGGAACGGGGCCAGGCACGCTAAGCCTGCAAGCGGCGCCGGCGGAGACTCTGTCGATGCGCATCGCGACCGTTTGGGTAGCGGGGCGCCTGGTTCAGATTACGCAGGGAGGGACCTGTTTTGACGCCAAGCTGACCCTGGCTCAGACGGTGTTTCCGCAGTCCGGTTCGGAGTCCCTTTTGAGTATCGACGTGGGCGAGAGTTGTTCGTGGACAGTAAGTTCATCGAATTGGGTGTCGCCCGTTCAAACGTCGGGCAAGGGCAAAACCGACCTTGCGTTCACGGTAACACCGAACCAGACAGTGGGTCCGGATCCGCGGGTGGGGTGGATTCAACTGAAATTCAAGGACGGAAGTTCGCTGCGGAAGGAGATCAGTCAAGCGTCGCCCGAAGCTTCTACCCGCGCCCCCCGCAGTTTGATACGTAATGCTGACGGGGACTTCGAGTTGTACACCTATGGCTCACTAACGCCAGTGGTACTGGGAGGGGCAACGCGGAAAATCTGGAAGATCGGGCGACCCTTGGAGTCTTGGATGGTGTGGGTGATTTGCTGGCGGGGGGCGAAGCGCTGGTTGGTTCCTTTAACCGCTTCCCATTCGGGGGTGTGTTGGACGAATAGAGCGTTGGGCTGATTGAAGTAGCGCTCAGGTGGAAGGTCGGTGCTGTTGTCGACTTTGAGGCGGCCGGCGCTTAAGAGGCGGACCTGGTCGAGGATGCCCCAACCGTTGATGTAGACCTTGTCGGGGTGGGCGGATTCAAGGGTTGTAACTAAAGGGTAGATGGCGTCGGACCAGGGTGGGTATGTGCCGCGTGTGGCGAGCAGGTCGAAGAAGTGAAGGTTGACGGCGGCGCAGGAGATTAGGGCGATCAGGCCGACGAGCGAGAGGACTGCGCGGTGTTTGCGAAGGGCTTGGGTCAGGGCGATGGCGGCGAAGGCGTGGGGCCAGGGCCACATGAGAACCGCGTGATGGGCGGAAGCGCCGGCACCGCGGGTGATCAGCATCAACGCCCAGCCGAGGGCGGGTCCAATGAGGCAGAAGAAGGCCAGGCGGGAGCGGGCGATGATGCTGGCGATAAGGCCGCAGGCGAAGATTTCGGGGATGAAGGTGCGGCGGAAGCCGACGCCTTCGTCATCGGGGATCAGGTAGCCGACCAAAGCGTCGCCACGAAGGGAGAACTGCATCTGGTCGACCTTCCGGTCTACGCCTTCAAGCGAGAAGCGGGCGGTTTGTTGGGCGGTGCGGCCGCGGCTCGTGTAGTTGTAGCGTATGAGCGGGTACGCTCCGGCGGTGAACACGATCAGTGATAACGCGACCGCGCGCAGGGTGATGGTTTTGCGGAGGAGGTGGCCGTAGAGGAGTAGACCGGCGGTCGAGAGTCCGAAGACGATCCAGAGGGCGGTGAGTTTGTTCCAGCAGGCGAGTCCGATCAAGAAGGCGGCTAAGGGGAACTTGCGGCGGTAGACGGCGAAAACGGCGGAGACGATGAGGAAGTGCTCGATGGCGACTGGTCCCCAATCGCAGCGGGTGGTCCACAGGAAAGTGGGTTCGAGGGCGAGTAGCGCGAGAGCCATCAACCCCGCGGCGGGGCTGACCGTGCTGCTCAGGAAAAGGTAGAGCAGATAGAGCGTGACAGCGCCCAACAGGACCATGGGCAGGCGAATGGTGGCGGGGCTGACGCCGAAAGTCTTGAAAATAGGCGCGTAAACCCAGGCCTTGAAGGAACCGAGGTACGACATCTGCATGAGCGGGATGGTGTACCCAAAGGCTTTCATGCCGTAGGCGACGCCTTGCGGGTAGAAGTTGCCCATCGAGAACAGGGCTTCGTCGGCCTGAATGCCGGGCGTTTCGATGCGATGGGCGGCGGTGAAGAGGAAGAGGAGGCAGAGGGCGATGGCCGGCCAGTTGACGCGCCACTTCACTGGACGAGCGACCGTAATTGCTTGAGCGCGTCGACGGCGAGGCGATACCGGGGTTCAAACGAGAGGGACTTCTCGAAGCATTCGCGGGCGCGGTTGAACATTTCGCGCGAAACGTAGACGCGGCCCATGTTGTACCAGGGGAAGTGGTAGGCGTCGTACCGCTTGCTGCTGATCGCCTTCTGGAGCCACGGCTCGGCTTCCTCGAACTTGCCCTGTTGAATCAGATAAGCGCCGATGTCGTTGTAGGGGTTGCCGTACTGTGGGTCGATCAGGATGGCGTTCTTGCACTGCTCGATAGCGTCTTCCAGGCGGCCCTGGAAGGAGTAGGTCCAGCCGAGGAACGTGTAAGCCTCGGCCGTGGGGAACAGTTCGATGGACTTGCGGTAGAGGTCGGCCGCGGTTTCCAGGTCGCCTTGCATTTGCAGGACGTAGGCTTGTTGGAACAGGTCCATTGCGAGTTCGTACCGCGGGTCCCCCATCAGTTGATATCCTAGCGTCCCGCCGGGGGCGCCGTTCGCTGTTCGAGCAGGCCAGCGATGAGGTTGTGGCCGTTGGCTTTGGCGGCGGCGAGCGGGGTTTGGCCGGCTTTGTTCGCTTTGCGGGGGTCGGCGCCACGGTCGAGCAGGAAGCGGACGGCTTCAAGATGCCCGAAAGACGCGGCGTTGTGGAGCGGCGTGGCGCCGGATTCGGTATCCGCTTCGTCGACGGGAGCGCCTTTATCGAGCAGGAATTCGATGACGAGCGCGTGTCCGGCCAGGGCGGCGTCATGCACGGCGGTAGCACCCTGTGCGTTCTTCGCCTTGGGGTCCGCGCCTTTCGCGATCAACAGTTCAACGATTTTGAGGTGACCTTTGAGCGCGGCGTCGTGCAACAGGTTGGGGGTGTTGGCCGGGAAGCCGTGGTTGAGCAGGGTTTCGACCATGTCGAGGTCGCCGCGCATAACGGAGCTTTGCAGGGCCGATTTCGTCTTGATCTTGATGCCTTTGTCGAGCAGGACGGCGACTACTTTCGGATGACGGACGTTGAGAGCGGTCTCCATGATGGTGGCGCCGGAGGCATCGGGCTTGTTCGGGTCGGCGCCGGCGTCGAGCAACAGTGAAATGAGCGCGGCGTGTCCACGGGCGGCGGCGGCAAAGAGGGCGGACTGCGGTTTGGCCCCTTTGGAAAGCAGGAGCCTGGCGACGTCGGTTTCGCCCTTCCACGCCGCTTCGTCGAGGGCCGTGGCGCCTTTCGCATCTTCGGTGTTCACGTCGAAGCCTTTCGAGAGCAGTAGTTCGACGAGTGAGGTGAAGCCGCGATTGGCGGCCAGGTGGAGCGCTGTCGCGCCCGAAGCGGAGGTGGCCTTGAGGTTTGCGCCTTTGCTGAGCAGCAGTTCGACGACTTCGGGATGGTTGGTGATGACGGCGTAGTGGAGCGGCGTCGAACCGCCTTCGAGGTGGGGCAGGTTGGGGTCCGCGCCGCGAGCGAGCAGCATTTCGGCCATCTTCACGTCGCCGGCCCAGGCTGCATCGTGCAGGGCGGTGCCGCCGAGCGAGTCGCGCTCGTTGACGTTCGCACCACCGTCGAGCAGCGCCTTGACACGGTCGGCATCGCCCGAGCGGACCGCCACGTGGAGGTCGCCGAAAAAGAGCAGCAGGAGTGCGAACACGGACATTATTTGGTGCGGCCCTGGCCGTAGATGATGGTACCGGGTTTGGCGCCGGTGTGCTGGCCACGGTCGAGCACCACGCGTCCGTTCACGATCACGTATTCGACGCCGGTCGAGTACTGATGGGGCTTGTCGTAAGTGGCGTGGTCAATAATGCTGTCGGCGTTGAACACGGTGACGTCGGCGGCCAGGCCGGGGCGGAGCAGGCCGCGGTCGTAGATGCGGATTTTGGCGGCGTTGGCGGAGGTCATCTTGCGGATGGCCTCTTCCATGGTGATCACCTTTTCCTCTCGAACATACCGGCCGAGCACGCGTGGGAAGGTGCCGTAGTAGCGCGGATGCGGATTGCCGCGGGCCAGCGGACCTTCAGTAGCAACGGCGGTCCCGTCCGATCCGATGGAGACGAAAGGCTGTTTGAGCGCGTAGCGCATGTCGTCTTCCGAATGGTGGAAGTAGACGGTGGGCACAGAGCCGCTGTTGTCGATCAAAACCTTGAACAGGGCCTCGACCGGCGGCAGCTTCAAATCGTCAATCACCTGGTTCATGCGCTTGCCTTCGTACTTCTTGTAAGCGGGGTTGGAAAAGTTGACGAGCAGCATGCCTTCCCATGAGCCCGTTGCGGTGTAGTGGTTGTACCAGTCGGAACCCGGGATGCCATTGAGGATCTCGCTTTCGAGGCGCTTCTTGAGGGAAGGGTCCTGCAGGCGCTTGATGAAAGCTTGCTTGCCGCCGTCGTGCGCCCATGGCGGGATGATGGACGAGAGGTTGTTCTGGCCGGCGCGGTATGGGTAAACGTGCGCCTCGACTTCCTGCCCTTGCCGCCGCGCGTTCGCAATCGTGGCGATGAGTTCGGGCATCCGGCCCCATAGCTTGTGGTCGGCGATTTTCAAATGAATGATGTCGAGCGGCAGACCGGCGCGCCGGCTGATGTCGAGCGCTTCTTCCGTCGCCTTAAACACGCCGGACCCTTCCGTGCGCATGTGGGTCGAGTAGATGCCGCCGTACTCACCGGCGACCTTGCACATCGCCACCATGGTGTCGGTGTCGATCCAGTTGCCCGGAGGTCCCGAAAGCGAGCTTGCCACCCCGAGCGCGCCCTGCTGCATCGCTTGGCGAACAATCGCCTGCATCTTCTCGATCTCGGCTTTAGTTGCGGGTCCGGCCTTGCTGCCGTGGACGTGCACCCAAACCTCGGCGGAACCGATGTAGGTGCCGATATTGGTAGAGACACCTTGCTTCAGAAGGGTGCGGAAGTAGTCTTCAAAGGTCGGGTACTTGTCGGAAGGCGCCGCGGAACCGCCTTCGCCGAAAATCATGCTGGTGACGCCCTGCCGAATCATCGACTGGGCGTTGCCGTCGATAACGACGGTGTCGTCGGAATGGTTGTGAATGTCGATGAAGCCGGGCGTGACCGTCAGCGCCTGTGCTTCGATGGTGCGCCTGGCGGTTTTGGAGGCGAGCTTGCCGATGGCGACGATCCTGTTCCCCGTAATGGCGACATCGCCGATGTAGGACGGGTTGCCGGTACCATCGACGATACGGCCGTTGCGGATGAGAAGGTCGTAGTCCTGCGCCGAAGCAAAAGCGGCCAGCCCCAGTAGGGCCAGGGTGCGGGTCATGATGGGTATCTTACGACAGCGGGTTTGCGGTGGAGGGCCTCCTATCATGGCCGAGTGCGGTATGGTCGGTGGACGCGGCTAGATTCGGCGATCTTATTTCTCAATCGCTGCCGTCACCGCGTTCGACACCGTGCGCAGCAACCGCCCGTTGTCTTCGCCGCTGGGCCGCGTGGTTAAAATCACGGTGACCAGTTTGTTTACCGGATCGGCCCAGGCTACTGTGCCCGTTGCGCCGGAATGTCCGAACGTTTGTGGTGACGCGAGGTCGCCGAAGTAAGCCCACACGAAAGAGTTCTGGAGGCCCCAGCCGAAGCCCCAGGGCTTGCCGACGTGGGTGTTTTGGTCGCGGGTCATGGTTGCGACGGTGGTGGGGGAGAAGAGACGTTTGCCCGAATAGGCGCCGCCGTTCAGGAAGGTTTGGAGCAGAATCGCGAGGTCGGTGGTGGTGGAGTGCATGCCGCCCCAGGGGTGGCCCATGTCGCGCCAATACGGCGAGTTGGCGCCGAAGCGTTCGTCGTCGGGGCTGGGGCGGGACTGGCACCACGCGGTGTCTTCGATTCTGTGGCTGCCCATTCCTAAGAAGCTGTCTTTCATGCCTAGCGGCTGGAAAATTTCCTTGGCGAAAAAGTCGCGGAGGCGTGTTTTGGTCAAGCGCTCGACAATTTCGCCGGTGAGCAATGTGCCCATGCTTTGGTAGCGGAAGTCCGTGCCGGGCTTGTAGAGCAGCGGCGTCGAGAGCGCGCCTTTGACGAAATCGCTCAGCGGGGCGTGGGCGCGGCGTAGGTCGGTGTTTTGGGGAAGTTGGTCGGGCAGGCCGGAGGTGTGGGCGATCAGGTCGCGGACCTTGATCGACTGGCGTTCGAGGTCGTTCTTCCATTCGGGAAAGTAGACATATGCCGGGTCGTTCGTCGACACGAGGCCGCGTTCTACCAGAAGCATGAGCGCGCACACGGTGACCGGTTTTGTAATCGAGGCCAAAAGGTAGATGGTGTCGGGCTGCGTGAGGCGCGCGTTGGCGGTGGGCGCCATTCTGCCGAAGCCGCGATGGAGGACGATTCTCTCGTTCCGCGCGACAAGGATAGAGGCGGAAAGGACACGGCCGGAGTCGGTTTCGGCTTTAAGAAGCCCGGCGGCGCGCTCGAGACGGTCCTTCGACATGCCGGCACTGGAGGGGTCGGCGGGCCGCAACTGCGCGCACGCCAGCGCGCTAACGAGGAAGCCTGCTAGTAGTTTCATGGCATCACCACGTCCCACACTTTGGTGCGGCGGGACTCTCCTTTCGGTCCTTTGACATCGAGAATCACAATAAACTCGCCGCTTTTCTTAAAGGTGTGCACGGGGTTCTGCTCGGTCGACGTTTCGCCGTCGCCGAAGTCCCACTTCCAGGAGGTGACGTCGCCCACCGTTTGGTCGTGGAAGGCCACCAGGCGGCGGTTGAGGTCGACCACGCGGAACGTCCAGTTGGCTTCGAGCGCGGGCCTGAGCGACGGCTCAACGGGCATGAGGCGGAAGGCGACGAGGTCCGACGCGTTGCCGTACATGGTCGTCTTGTGCGAAAGGTTCCAGAAGCCGCGATAAGTCTTGGCGTTCACGTCGTCGTAATCGAGAATGGACCACGCGAGCCCGATCAGCTTGTTTTCCGCCAGCTTCGATTCGATGGCGCCGGCGGGACCTTCGTAGGGCGCATAGTCGAACGGCGTGATCCAGAACTCGAGCGTCAGCTTGCCCGATTGGCCGGGTTTGAAGTTGTAGTGGTAGGCGGCGTTCGCGTAGGGCAGCTCTTTGATCCACGGCTGGCATCCCCAAACCATGGTCCAGTCTTTATTTAGTGCCGGGGTGAAGATGTGATAGTTCTGCGCGTGGACCCCGTGGAAGCGGTAATGCGCTTCTTCGACGCTCATGCCTTTGAAGGGGTGCATCTGTTTAATGAGGGGTCCGCCGGAAAGGTCCCCGTCGACGACGATTTCGAAAATGTCGTTGTGCAGGTCGGGGCGGGAGAAGTCCCAGTAATTGTCCGAAGCTTCGTAGAGGAAGTAGAGGCGGTTCATGCCTTTGACCCAGCCGACCTTGACGCGGACGTCGAGATCTTTGGCATCGGGTGGAGAAGGCAGGTTGTTGACGGTGTCTTTCAGTTGATTGGAGCCGACGATGTACGATTCGGGCACCATCGACCAGTCGTCAGCCTTGCCGTCGACCGTCGGAATCCTGTTGGCGGGAAACTGGAATACTTTGAACTCCACGCCCGGACGTTCGAGCGCGAAACAGGTTAACCAGAGCAGGGGCAGGACGAGGAGCGCGCGCATCCCACAAAGTGTATCGCGCTACCTGGCGAGTTCGCGCTTCAGTTCGGCCGTGTGGTTGCGAATGGACATGAGTTCGAAATCTTCGATGGGCGCCGGCTGGCCGTTCATGAGCTTGCGCGATTCGACAAGTTGGCCGATGGAGTCGTAGGCGAACGCGCGTTCGATGCGTTCGCCCGCGCCGGCGCCGATGCGTCCCATGCCGCTCCGTTGACCGTTTTCGTGATAAAAGAACAGGGCACGGTTGTTGAAGTAATAAGAGATCTTCGCGGTTCCGTATTCGCCGAGGTTCAACTGCTCTTCGATTTTCCGGAGTTCGCCCACGTCAAACCACGCGGTGTAGCGGGAAGTGGCTTCGCCCGCGGTGAACGAGCCGGTCTTCTTCTCCCAGCGCGCCAGCCTCCCGTCGATTTGAGCGGCGATGCGCTCAACAGTTTGCAAAGAGCGGTCCGGAAAGCGCAGCCGTTCCGGCCGGCGCATGTCACCGCAGGAAATCGTACAAACGAGGATAGCCATCGCTGCCCGCACTTGCTCTTAGCGTAGCGTGTTCGATCACCGCGGGCCGCTCCTCCCCTTTACGGGCGTGTCCAAAAACGCCGCGAATGCGATTCAGTGCGCCCTCTGGCCCGGGCAAACCATTGAAAACAAGCAGCATCTAACCGAGCCGCGACCGCGAAGGCGCGGTGTTCCGGATCTACGGTAGAATCCTCCAATCAAACCCTCCAATCGGGGACAGACCCCGATTTCACCCCTCGATTTCACCCCCGTCGCCATCGTCTCCCGCGAATCCTGCCGCCCCCAAACCGCCCCGCACCCCTCAACCCCCACGCCTACGGTCCAATAATCGGAATAATCGGGGACAGTCCAACAATCGGGCAACAATCGGGAACAATCAGGGACAGACCCCGATTTCACCCCGCCGCACCATTCTTCAGTGGCAACACAATCGGGGAACAAACACAATCAAGGAGAATCGGGGCACAAGAAAAATCGGGGCCAGACCTCGATAGGAAAATCGGGGCCAGACCTTGATAAAGGGGGATTTAAAGGGGGATTTAGACTTCGATTAGGGGAGATTTTTCCGGTGGGCGCGCACTTGACTTAGTACATGGCCCGAAAGAAACGCACTGTGCAAGTCGGCGAACCCGTCCATGCCACCGCCCGCGGCGTCAACCGCACCCCGATCTTCCGCAACGG
>JADLDI010000146.1 GCA_020846745.1 Bryobacterales bacterium
GAGCGCCCCTTCTTCGACCAGATGGAAGCCGAACTGCGAGACGAAATCCTCCCCGCCGGCCCCCTCGAACACTTCGCTTTCCAGCGCCTCATCACCGCCAACTGGCAAATCGAACGCTGCCGCAAACGCGAAGCCGCCCTCCGCGCCCTCGAATCAACTGAACGAAACGAAGCCAACTTGGAGAAGGTCCACCGCTACTACCTCCGCTGGGAAGGCTCCTACAAGTCCGCCCTCCGCGAGATCCGCATGCTCCAAACCGACCGTGGCATCCAGCAGATCTCCAACGGAAACCCGCCCGACGAGTTCGCCCCGCTCGCGGATGTGCCAAAGATTGATAGCTTTGCGAGACGAATTGCCAAGGCGCCAGCGACCATTGACGACAACATCCGTCACGCACTCTCCACCCAAAACGCCATCCTCACCCTCGAAAGTCAAATCCGCGAAAAAGGCGCCGTTCCCGTCTCCGGCCACCGCTACGTCAAAACCGCCCAAGCCGCCGCCGCAACCCAAACCAAATCAACAACTTGCGAGACGAAATCCCCACATCCTCCGCAAGTCGGCCGCAACTCCCCCTGTCCCTGCGGCTCCGGCCAAAAGTACAAACGCTGCTGCGGCGTCAACGCGCCCCCCATCTACAACCAGGCAGCCTGACAGCCGCCAGCTAAGTTCCCTGAAATCAGCATAGTGCGAGACGAAATGCTCACCCTCCGGCCGACGGGGAATGCCGCGCTTCTAATAGGTATGGGTCAAAGGATGCCGGTGTTAGAAAGAGAATGTGAACTCAGCGGCTGTGTTCACCCACTGATCCCGCGTCTGGACAGCCGGCAGCGGACCGAACGCATCGCCAGACATATTCGCCCGATACACCCGGCTTGTGAATCCGAGCCGCAGATGCTGCGACCGGTCGAGCGCGTAGCTCATCCCCAGCAGCCCGTAATAGCCCCACCCCGAACGTTCGCGGCATGCCGGACAATCCAGACGGTAGTAGCTCGAGCTGCCGAATGGTTGCCGGATCCGCTCCTGATATCGCAGATACGCGCCACCGCCGCCCGCGTAGAGCAGCAGCCGGTTGCGAAGCACTGGAATGACGGCGCGCCCGCCCATCGGTACCATAAACTGGTAGTCTTTGATCCGCAAATCGCCAAACTGCGTGGACACAAAGTCGCGCACGTTGGCCGCGTGAAACACGGTGTCGAATCCGAGGTCGGCCTGGAACAACCGATGGAAGCGGTACCCGTAGGACACCCTCATCACGGGACTTGTGTTCAACGATCCGGCCAGTTCGCCGCCGGGAACGCCGCCTCCAGCGCCCGCGGTGATGTAGTTTCTGCGGAACCCGTACTGCGCAAAAACCGGTGTCAGGGTAAGCAGGGCGGCAGCGACAAGGCGAAACATGGCTGCCCTTCGAGACGAGTATTGACGCACCACCGTTTCACCCTTCATCGCGAACCTATGATTTAATTCTCACATGGTAAACAGGCGTTTGTGGCTCCAGGCGGCTGCGGCGGTGTGGCCGTTCTCAAAGGCAGGCTCCGCGGCGGCCCGCAAGTCTTCACCAGGCGTGTACGCGCAACTGGGTATTCGTCCTCTCATCAACTTTCAAGGCACCATGACCACCATTGGCGCATCGAAGATGCCGCCCGAAGTGCATGAGGCAATGGCGGAAGCCTCGCGCGATTACGTCTACCTCGAAGAGGTAAAAGAAAAGGTGGGCGCCCGTATCGCCGAACTCTGCGGGACCGAAGCCGCGATGGTCACCAGCGGTTGTGCCGGCGCAATCGCCCTGGGCACCTACGCGTGCCTCACCGGCGAGGACAACGGTAAAGTGCGCCAACTGCCCGACCTGACGGGCATGAAGTCGAAGGTGATTATCCAGAAAGCGCATCGCAACGGCTACGACCATGCGGTGCGCAGCGCCGGCGTAAAGATTGTCGAGGTCAACACAAAAGAGGAACTGGCCAACGCGCTCACCTCAGACGTCGCCATGATGTACTTTCTCGGCGGCACCAGCCACGATTGGGATATCGAAATCCCCATCGGCCTTGAAGACGCGATTCAACTCACCAAGAAAGCCGGCGTGCCGCTGATGGTGGATGCCGCCAACATGCTGCCGTCCTGGCCGAACATTCCGCGCCTCGCCAAGCAGGGTGTGGACCTGATCGCGCTCAGCGGCGGCAAGCACATCCGCGGACCGCAATCGAGCGGCCTGCTCGCCGGTCCGAAGAGCATTATCAAAGCGGCCTGGCTCAACTCCAGCCCCCATTCCGATTCCCAGGGCCGCGGCATGAAGGTGAACCGCGAGGAGATGATCGGGTTCCTGGTCGCCCTTGAGCGTTACGTAAAACTCGACTTCGACGCGCTCGACCGCGAGAGCGGCCGGCAAGCCGCGTTCCTGATGGACGAATGCAAGAAGCTTGGACTCGACGTCGAGAAGACGCCGTTCGACAAGTCGCGCCGGGTGCATCGCGTAATGGTCCGCTGGGACGAAGCCAAACGCGGGATGACCACGAAACAGGCCGAGCAGGCGTTGAAGGACGGCGAACCGCGAATCGTCTGCCTCCGCGCCCCCAAGCAGGGCCTCGAGTTCACCTGTTTCATGAACGATCCTGGCGACGAGAAACTGCTCGCAAAGCGGATGAAAGAGATCTTCCGCAAGGCCTAGGCGCGCCAAAAAAGCCCGCCTGGAAGCGGAGAGCAGCCCAGGCGGGCAAACCTCGGAGGAGTTACCCGAACGTAAGACGAAGGATCAGCAGTGAGATCCTTACCGTCAACCAACAAATAACGCAAACTTAAACCGTGTTACGGAACTTACTTGGTTTGCATGCTCTCGATGTGCTTGGTGAGATTGCGCAGCCGAAGACTCGTTTCAGAACTGTCGCCGCGTCCCAGGTCGCGAAACACGTCGCCCCAGATCGGCATGTCTTTCGAACCGTGTGCGGCTACGCCTACTTCGCCCCGGATGGAGTTATAAACCTTCAACTCCGGAAATTTGCCGCCATTGTTTTTGGCCATGACGGTCAGGTCGGTCGCCTGTACCTTGAGGGCGGGCGATGCAGGGCCCTTCCCCTTACCGTCCATGCCGTGACACACGGCGCAATACGTCCGATACATCTCCGCGCCGGACGAGGCGTTTGTCCGGCTGGGTGGCACCTGCTTGATCGTGGGTTTATTCTGCGCAATAAGCGCGGCTGAAACACTAAGAACCAAGGCTGGAACTAAGAACCAGGAATGCTTTCGCATGGCGTCTCCTTGTACTACGCACAATCGAGCACGCGGAATACCACCACGGAAGTACTGTATTCTCCTAGCGCTCCGCTGATTTCAGACATTGCTGTCGGGTACTACCACGCACAGTTGTGAGAACTCCCCCAGTTCCATGGGGTATGGTTATGCGTTCCAGCGCAGCGCCAGTTCGACAAACGTGCGTACTCCGATGCCGGACGGTCCCTTCGCCATATGCGGTTTGGCCTCGTCCAACCAGGCGGTACCGGCGATGTCGAGATGCACCCAGGGCGTTGGATCGGCGAATTCCTTGAGGAAATAAGCAGCGGTGATGGCGCCGCCATAACGCGTGCCGATATTCGGCAGGTCCGCAAAAGCGCTTTTCAGTTGGTCTTTGTAATCGTCGTCGAGCGGCATTTGCCACAGCCGCTCGCCTTGCTCTCGCGCCGCCGCCATCAACCGGTCGAGAAATGCCTGATTGTTTGTGAACGCGCCCGCGCGAACACCACCCAACGACACCGCAATCGCTCCGGTCAGCGTGGCCGCATCCACCAGATGCGTACACCCCTGCCGCTGCGCATAGGTGATTGCGTCGTTTAAGATCAGCCGGCCCTCCGCGTCTGTGTTCAGCACTTCAACGGTCTTACCGTTGAGCGTCGTCACGATATCGCCCGGCCGCAGTGCACGCCCGCTGATCATGTTTTCTACCGACGGGATATATGCGGTTACCGGAATGGAGGGCTTGAGCGCGGCAATCGCGCGCATGGCGCCCAACACGGCGGCCGCGCCCGCCATGTCGTACTTCATCTTCTCCATTCCATCGGCCGGCTTGATCGAGATGCCGCCCGAATCGAACGTCACGCCCTTGCCAACCAGACCCAGATGGACGCCTTCCGGTTTAGGTTGCGCCGGACGGTAGCGGACCACGATCAAAACCGGAGGCTGCGATGACCCTTGGGCCACTGCCAGTAACGAGCCCATTCCGATCTGCCGTATCCGCGGCTCGTCAAGAACTTCGCACTCCAGTCCGGCAGCGTGCGCCATTTCCTCCGCCCGGCGAGCCAGATCCATCGGGAACAGCAGGTTCGACGGCAGGTTCACCAGGTCGCGCGTGAAGTTCTGCGATTCGCCCAGCACTCGTCCTTTTTCGAATGCTGGCTCAACGCCGTTCACACCGGGAGCCGCGAGCGTGAACGTCTGAAACCGCCGCTCGCCCTTCGTGGGGTCGGTCTTCAGGAAATCCGGTTCGTATTCACCAAGAATGGCCCCCTGGACGGCTGCTTCGACGTTTTCCGCCGTCGCGATGCCGCCTGTCACTCCCAGCGCGACTGACTTGAACCCTTTCCCTTTGACGGTCCGCAACGCGGCGGCCGCACTCGTCCGCATTTCCGCCGGGCCGAACTTGTCTGCCTTCCCGCCTCCTACCAGCACGATGGCGCGCGCCCGAAAGCCTTCCGGCCGGCGGATGGTGGCCGTTTCCTGCGCCTTGCCGCGGAATTCGCCTGTCCCGTACAGGTCGTCGATGGCGGCGTCTACCGCTCCGTCCAAGCGCGGCGGTGCTCCTTCAAAACCCAACACAATCAAAACATCGACAGCGATTTCAGCCAGCGGGCTGGACGAGTATTGAACCTGCATGTCTACCTATTAGAAAACCACGAACAGCGGCGGCCTGGCTATCGCCGGCGGCCAGTGGCCGCGCGCGCTTCCGATTCCTGCTCGCGTTTGCGCTCGCTTTCACGCTTATCGTGCAATTTCTTACCGCGCGCGAGCGCAATTTCACACTTCACCAAACCATTTTTCAAATAGATTTTGGTCGGAACAATGGTCAGACCACGGTCCCGAGTCTTCACCCAGAGCTTCTCGATCTCCTCCTTATGAAGGAGAAGCTTCCGCTTCCGCATGGTGTCGTGGTTCCATCGGTTGCCGTGGCTGTACGGACTGAAATGCGCATTTGTCAGCCAGATTTCGCCGCGCTCGATCTCGGCAAAGGCGTCCTGCAACTGGATTTTGCCGGTCCGCGCCGACTTCACTTCAGTCCCGGTGAGCGCAACGCCAGCCTCCCAGAAGTCGAGCAGTTCGAAATTGTGCCGGACCTGGCGATTGTCGGACAGAATCTTGAACTGTTGCTTGGAATTGGTGTTGCTCACGCCGCTAGTCTCCACGCCGGAGGCTTGTGCATCGTCAAACTTATTGTGATCGACAACGCGCAACCTCATCTTATCATGAGAGGAGCCTCGCGCCGCACTAAATTATCTGTTTTGAAGTATTTAGCGGCTCTGCTGGCGATTCTTGCGGTGGCTGCGGGCCCGGCCGCGGCACGCACGCGCAAAGGCGACAAGCTGGTCAAAGACGCGCGCCTGGCCGAAGCCAAGCGCGATTTCGACACCGCTTTGGAGCTGTTCGAGCAGGCCCTCGTCACCGATCCGCTCGACACCAGCTACCTGATGGGGGTCCGCCGGGTGCGCTTCCAAGCGGGGCAAAAGCACGTCGAGGCGGCGATGAAACTTCGCGAGCAGGGGAAGCTTGAGGAAGCGCTCGCTGAGTTCGAGAAAGCCTTTCAAACCGATCCTTCGTCTCCTGTCGCTGGTGTTGAGATGAAGCGTACCGCTGAAATGCTCGATGCCAGGAAGGCCAAGGAGGCCGGCAAAAAGGCCCCGCCGCCGACTGGCGCCGAAGTATCGAAAAAGGAACTGGACGAGCGTGTCGCGGCCATTCAACCAGCGCCCGAACTGCGCCCGATTTCCCGCCAGATCAGCACCTTGAAAATGAACAACCAGCCGGTAAAAGTTCTATTTGAAACGCTCGGTAAGTTGGCTGGTATTAACGTAATCTGGGACCCGGAGTACCAGTCTTCCGGCAAGAACTACTCGATCGATTTGACGAACATCAATCTCGAACAGGCTCTCGATCATGTCTCCGTGCTCACGAAGACGTTCTGGAAGCCTCTTTCTGAGAACACCATCTTTCTCACGAACGATAACGTCACCAAACGTCGCGACCACGAAGATATGGTCGTGAAGACGTTTTACCTGCGCAACCTGACCACGCCCCAAGAACTGCAGGAAATCGCTACTATTCTCCGTTCGGTGACCGACATCCGCCGCGTATTCACCTACAACGCGCAGAACATCATTATGGTGCGCGGCACGGTGGACCAGGTCGCATTGGCGGAAAAGCTGGTGACCGATCTCGACAAAACCAAAGGCGAAGTAGTGATCGACGTGATCGTGATGGAAGCCAACACATCGCGTACGCGCGATATAGCGGCCACATTCCTCAACGGCAGCAGCCAAGGCTTGCGCGTGCCGATCTCATTCACCGGCGGAACCACATCTCCGTCAAGTTCATCCTCATCGAGTTCGTCCAGTTCGAGTTCGACAACCACCACAGCCACGACCACCACCGGCAACATCCTCAGCTTGAACAACCTGAACGCTCTGGGCAAATCCAATAACTGGTCGCTATCGGTGCCGAGTGCGGTGTTCCAGGCACTCATGTCCGACCGGGGGACCAAGGTGCTGGTGTCACCGCAGATCCGCGCTGTTCATGGGGTGAAGGCGAGTCTCAAGATCGGCGACAAGTATCCGTACGCGACGGGTAGCTTCCAGCCTGGTGTTGGAGCCGTCGGTGTATCGCCCCTGGTGAGCACGCAGTTCCAATTCGCCGATGTCGGCGTGAACGTCGATGTCACCCCGGTGGTTCATGGTGCCGACGAAGTCACGATGCAGGTCGAAATCGATGTCTCGAACATTCGCGACAACATTGACGTTGGCGGTTTGAAACAGCCGGTCATCGGCCAACGTAAGTTCTCACAGAACATCCGCCTCCGGCAGGGCGAAATCAGTCTAGTTGGCGGCTTAAACCAGAACCAGGACACTCGTGTGTTGTCGGGAACGGCGGGTTTGGCCCAAGTGCCCATCCTCGGCCGGCTGTTCTCAGGCGAGAGCGTCGAAAAGACGCGCGGTGAATTGCTGATCGCGCTGGTGCCGCACATCGTGCGCTGGCCGGATATCAACGATTTAAACCTGCGCGGTGTTGCTGCCGGTACCGATACGGTAGTGAAGCTGAACATGGCCCCGCGCCCGGGGCCGGAACAGCCGCCTGCCACCGGTTCCAAACCCGAGCCGGCAAAGCCCATAACGCCTCCTGGCGCGGTTCCCTTTCCTGGATTACCGGGCGCGCCCGCCGCACCGGGAACGGCGCCGCCTGCGCCCGCTCCCGAAGGCGCGAAGCCGGCAGCGAATCTGATCTTGCGGTTCGATCCGGCCGCCGCCAAAATCCAACTCGGCGCCCAGCCGCAGATTAATTTGCAGGTGGAGAATGCGAACGATCTCTCCGGTGCTCCGATGCGCATTAAATGGGATCCGAAGGTGCTGCGGCTGCTGGATGTGAGCCGCGGCCCGATGTTCGCGAGCGACGGTCAACAGCCGATCTTTACCCGCAACATTCGCAACGACGAAGGCGAAGCCGCCGTCATCTTGAATCGCGTTGCTGGACAGGCTGGTGTTAATGGTTCCGGTACACTGCTGACCTTGACTTTTCAGGCGGTCGGCAAGGGATCCACCGTCGTGACAGCGCAAGATGTCGCCTTGCGCGATTCCAAGATGCAGCAAGTCACAGCCGGCGCCCCCGCCGCCATGGTCAACGTGGAGTAAGGCGAGCTATGCGTGCACGCCGGCGCCGGGGACTGACGCTCATCGAACTGATCGTCGCGTTCTCCATTTTGCTGCTGCTCACGTCAATGGCGGTGCCGCTCGCGCGCTATCGCGTGAAGCGCGAAAAGGAGCGCGAGTTGCGCTGGGCGCTTCGCGAGATTCGTACCGCGATCGATAAATACAAAGACGCCTGCGACTATAACCAACTCGGCTCGCCGAAGCTCGATACCGATTGCTATCCGGAGAACATTCAAGCTCTGGTGGAGGGCGTCAAGGCCTCCGGTGCGGTTGACAAGAAGATCAAATTCCTTCGACGCATTCCACGCGACCCGTTTACGGGGCAGAAAGAGTGGGGCATGCGCAGCACCCGCGACGATCCGAGTTCCACCAGTTGGGGCGGGCAAAACCTCTTCGACGTTTACAGCAAAACCTATGAGAAAGCCGCCGATGGCACTTCCTATTCGGAGTGGTAAACACGGTCGCCGCCGGTTCGGCTACACCCTAGTCGAGATCGTCATCGTCCTGACGATCATCTCGATTCTGGTGTCGATCGCCGTCCCGCTCTATCAGAAGGCGCTCCTTCGGACGAAGGAAAGCGTGCTGCGCAACAACCTGTTCACGCTGCGCACGGTGATCGACGAGTACACATACGATAAACAAAAGGCTCCGCAGAGTCTGGAGGATCTGGTCCGCGACGGCTACCTCCGGCAAATCCCGTCGGACCCCATTACCGGCTCAAACCAGTCCTGGAAAATCGTAATGGAAGACGCTCTCACCAGCGTGAACCAGACCGAGCCCGGTATTTTCGACGTACGGAGCGGTTCCGACAAGACAAGTTTGGAAGGAACACCTTACGCAGAGTGGTAAGGGCAAGGTAAACTAGTAAAGAATTCCCCGGTCGTCTAATGGTAGGACAGCGGCCTTTGGAGCCGTGAATCGTGGTTCGAATCCATGCCGGGGAGCCATTCTGAAAGTTTGGGTTCTGAAGCGCCTTTTGCTCCGTGCTTTCTTGCACTTGCAGAGTTCGAACGGGCCAAAGTTTGGAACGGCTCATGAAGGGTCACTTCTAACCGGCCTTCCTTCCACATCGCCCCGTTAACCACCAGTTCCAAAAGCTTGCGCTGTTCCTTCGCATTCTGCCGGTCGAACTCCTTGCAGGCAATGCTGGTCAACTTCATCATGTTGAAGCCAGCTCGCAGGTCAACCGCGGTGGATTGATGCTGGCTGATCTTCGCCCGAAGCGCTTGTTGCTTTGACCGCGTCTCTTTGGCCTTCCGATCGAATTGCTCAGAGGTGATCCGGCCGTCGAGTTTGTCCTCGTACATGGCATCCAGTCGTCCCTGCAGTCGGTCCCACTCGTCTTGCCAGTTTTTGACGGTTCTTTGTTGGATACGTTCGTCCTGGTGAGTCGAAAGCGTGAGTTCCTTTTCCAGCCACTGCAACACCGATTCCGGGATGGCCAGCGATTTGAGCACGGAAACGAATTCGCCGTGAAGGATCTCCTCGCGCGTGTACGGCTCGTCGCATTTTCCTTTGTTGCCCGTGCAGTGATAGTAGACGTAGCGCTTCTTCTTCAATTCCCCAACGAGGCTGCATCCGCAATGCCCGCATCGGACCAATGCCGTGTACGCGAAGTCGTGGATCACCTTCCGATGCCGCAATTCGTGCCTGGCGTCGAGCCGATCCTGGACGCGCTCCCACGTGTCCTTGCTGATGAGCGGTTCGAAAGATCCCTGGTAAAGGACGCCCTTCCATTCAAACTCGCCAGTGTAGATCCGATTGCGGAGGACGACGTGGATGCTGCTTACGTTTACTTGGCGTGCTCCGAAGGGAATGCCTTCTGTCCGCAACTTCTCCGCGATTGTCTGAAGGGTGTACTCGCCAGTCTCGAACCAGTCGAAGATCTGGCGCACGACGGGTGCTTCAGTCGGGTGCGGTGCGATGGTGCGTTTGCCATCACTACCCTGAACGTTTTGATAGCCTGTTGGCGCGAAGCTAGGCCAGATTCCACTCTTGGCCTTCTCACGCATACCCTTGCTGGCTTCCTCCCCGAGATTCTCGACGTAGTTCTTCGCCATGAGAACCTTAATGCCGTGGAGGAATTTTTCCGAAGATCGCGACTCAGGACCTATGATCACGTTCTCCTTCGGAAAGTGAATCTCGAGGCCGTAGTCGTCGATCGTCACCCAATCCTTCAGATTGCGGTAGAGGCGGTCGGTCTTCTCAACAATCAGTGTGCGGCAGGTAGGCTGCTTCTTGAGGAACGCCAGCATCGCATTGAACGAATGTCGGCCGGCAATTTTCGCCGTTTCGACGTCCACGAACTCCTGTAGGATGTCCAGCCGCTCCTGCGCTGCGTATTCACGAAGCAGGGTGAGTTGCGCTTGGATCGAATAGCCCTCTTGCTCTTGTTCTTTGGAGGAGACCCGGGCGTACAGTACGCATTTTCGAACGGTGCCCGGCAGCGGCTTCGGTTCGACCTTTTTCATCACGTATACCGGGGAGGGCATCTCCCCTCAACTTTACCGCAGCGTAGCCACATAGGGAATTACCAATCATGCCGCTTTGACCCACCGGCGAATGAGCTTCGCCAGCGCCAGGAGGCGATACTTTGCTGCGGCCCATTCCTCATCCGAGAACGGGGCGCCACGCTGGTGCTCCAATTCCCGCCGCGCGGTTGTTTCAGGCGAACTAACCGAATCCGCTCTTGGACCCCGACGCGCCTGACCAACTTGGGGATTCGCTGCGAGCAATCGCCGCCTCCTTCTGTCCGCAGTTTCGATGCTGCAACAGAAGTCTGATTTCGCAAAGCGAGTTGCGAAACCGCCTTAGGGCCTGCGGAACGCAGTCTCGTGACGTTCTAGCAGGGCGGCGAAGTTCCACATGTCCGCCGTCCTCGGCTGATTGTTTGGTAGGACCTTGCGAATTGATCGAAGATGGCGTCATCACCATGGAATTGGCCGATACACGACTCGTGGGCTAGTAGCGCGAGTTCCGCAACCATTAACCACGCGTCGCTGACGCGGCCCTCCCCCAGTTTGAGCGCTGAGTTCATAGAGATACCCTGCTGCTGGGCCAAATATGCGGCCCATAGTTTCTGTCCGAGTTCCTGATGATAGGAAGAATCACGAAGCTCATCGAGCGTTTTCATAGTTACTCCAATTCTGCAAGAGTTATTAACCAAGCCAACCACGTGCGTGGCATAATCTGACCCAGTTTCCCAAGCTGGACGTCGTGGGTTCGAGTCCCATCTCCCGCTCCAAAATCAACAACTTACGGACACGTCAAAATCACACCCTCCATAGCCCTCCATTAAGAATCACTTCGACCCTTTTCGGGTCTGCTTTGGCTTGGACTTGACGGAGTCTTCCAGACGCTTCGCAGCGGCTGCCCGATCCTTCATGCTCGACTTGGTATAAACGTCGATGGCGACCCCGATGCCGTGGCCCCGCTGGTCGGCGGATACCTTCGGATCGACTTTGGCACCATGGCTCAGGCTGGCGTGCGTACGACGCATCACCTGGAAATTCACCCAGCCGAGGCCCACTGGTTCGAGCTTCGCCTTGATGTAGTCCTCTAGCAGCGAAGAACGCCACAACGGTTGCCCGGATTCGCCAGCGAACACAAACGCCTCGGGCGCCGGCTCGACCGCACCCGCCATCCACTCGCGAAGGCAGGCAGCTGTGTCGGGTGCAATCGCCGCCTTACGCACCAGTCCGTTCTTGGGCGAGGCGAATTTGCCGCGATACACACGTTGCCGAATCTCGATCTCGGACGCGTCAGCGCTCACCTGATCACGCTGAATGGCCAACAACTCCCCCGGACGCATCCCGGCAAATATTGCTAGACGAAGGATCACCTTCTCACGCTGTTCGACCGCTCCCAGCGCAAGCTCAACTTCCGCTGCGGACATCGCGGGGCTTTCGCTTCGCTTGGCCGATTTCGGTGTGTAGAGCGACCCGGCAGGGTTCACTGGAATCACCCTCACCGCAACCGCCATGTCGAGCATAGAGGTTAGGTCCCACCGAAGGTGATCGACAACGCTATGAGATAACCCGGACGCCGCCTTCTGCTCCAAATACTTTTGGAGCCTTGCCAGAGTCAGATCCATCAATCGTTCACGACCAAGTTCCTTGCCGATGTGATTGCGGATCCGATTCTCAGACGTGCCTGCGGTGGACTCCTTCCACTTGCCCAGGTAGAACGGCAAGTAGGTCTCGTTCAGAAACTCGATTACGGTGGTGGGACGCACCGGGCTGGCGGCCCGAACGCCACCGTTGACCTCGCGCATGAAAGCTTGGCACTTTTCTTCAGCCTGACCCTTGTTCATCTCTGAGGCGAAGCCGAGCGTGTGGTACCGTCGCTCGCCTCGTTCGTCGTAGTAAAGAACCACCCATACTCTCCTATCCGCATGCTTGCGAAGCTGCAAGCTGCCTTTCTGAAATCTCCTGCGTCTCATGAATTCTCCTTGTGAGGCGCAGGCGTTGATTCGGGGTGCCTTGATCGTATCATCGGGCAACTCCGATGGCGGGTCCATGTTCTTGCTGCAACAGCCAGTTATCAATCACAGCGCGCCGGATCAGGGCACGCCGACCGGCGCGCACATGTGGAATGGCCGGCAAGCCGGGAATCTTCCCGGCGAGAAGGTGCGATAGGTGCGAGCGGGACACGCCCAGATAGATGGCGGCCGCCTTGATGTCCAGGATCTCCCGAGGGGGAGTGCCGCTGGGCTTCGATCCGGCATCAACGCGGTTCTCGGGGATAGGTGACTGCATGCCTCTTTGTAAGGCAAGAACGGAATTCTGCAAAATGAGTCTTGCCGACAACGCGATTGGACGTCCGGGGTTGCCCCAACTACGGCAGTTGTGGGTTGTTGCGGCGCGGTGGGATTGCGTCGAGAATTTTGGCTACGACCGGCGACTCCCGCGATTGCGGGTATCACTATCGGGGCCACACGCGTGCTGGAACGAAAAGCTCCCGCGACGCATCTATTAGGACTTCGGGGGATGTCGTGGCTACGTCCATTGACTTGGTTGTCTCCCTCAACTACGATGCCGAAAGGCGTTTCATTATCGGAGAATTGTTCACCAAACTGGACCCAATTCATGTAGAGACTAAACGGGCTTTGTATGCCGAAGCGATCATCACGGGCTCAGCATCCCACCCCCCCCGGGTTGGCTGGAGCGGCCTCGGTGGACCAGAAACGGAGCACGGGCTCCTGGGCCTCCGACGGCGCCGCGCCTGCGTCACGCGATGACGCGGCCCTTGTTGATGCCAGTCTCAATGGAACGCAGAAGAGCTCTCCTCGCGACCGGAAGCCTTGCGCTTGCTGGACACATGAATTGGACGACTTCCTCCGCCAGTCCGCGAAGTCGCATAGGGATCACGAGCGATATTCGATTGAGACGATTCGGAACGACCATCCTGGTATTCCCAAAAGCCTGATATGGGAACGAATCGTCTACCTGGGTCTGACGGAGCGCACCAGGCCTCCCTACGATTCCCACGAATGGACTGAGGTAGAAGACGCTATCCTTATCGCCGAGTATGGCAAGGGCCGCGACGGTGCGCGCTCGGCTACCCGGAAGATTCTTGCACTACATCCAGACTGGACTCACGATGCGGTAGCCTGGCGGGCGCAAGCACTGGAGGTCACAAACCACCGCGCTGGACCGACACGTCGTTGGAACCAGCGTTTGGACGAGGCACTCCGCGAACTCGCAGATTGCAATCTCGATACGATCGCTCGGCGCCTCGGCCGATCGCCTAAAGCGATACTGGCGCGGATTAGACGCTTGGGCTTCGACGCCACGTTCTTCGGCGGCCAGAAATCAAAAGACCTCGTGCGATACCTCAACGTGAGCGAAGCGCAAATCAAGTCCTGGGTCCGGCTCGGTTGGCTTCGTCGCAAGAGTCGGCGGATTACCGACGATTCCCTGGCGGCCTTCTGCCGTGAGCACTCCGAGCTGATACCCTTCGACAGCTTGACCGTGGAGGCTCAGGCTTGGGTTCGATCACTCGGTTATCCCAAGAAGACGGGCGCCGGTTAGCGGATCACGAAAGCGTCCGCGTCGGCAAGCCACAGTTCATACGTCGGTAGCGGCCCGCCGGCTGATTGTTTGTGGCTGGCCCAATAGTCGGCGACCCGTTCTGAGCGAAGCGTTCGATGCGCGGCCCTTCGGAGGGCATCTATCGACTCATCCTTCAACTCCGGGCCGAAGAAGTGTTGCTCGATCCAGGCTCGAAGCTGTTCCCACAGCCAGCCAGGGTCACTGCAAGGTTTGTCACGAAGCGCTTTGACGTGCTTCTCGAAACCAGGGCAACGCGTCTCCACAGCAGTCCGCACGACCGGCGGAATCTCTCGGGCTGCTTCGATCAGCACGCGAGTCCACAGCGCGAACGCCTCCCACTCGACGTATGCCGCCGTTCCTGCCGGAACCTGTCGCGCGGCAATCTGCGCCTGCCACTGATCAAAGGTTGGATACTCGGCGGGTTTTCGCGCGCGCCACTCCTCCTCCATGCGAGTCCAGTGTTGCCAGATGAATTCCCCGATCGGCTGGCGGCCGTAGTAGTAGTGCAGGGCCTGAATCCAGCCGCCGTGAATCGCTTCGCTGAAGAAATGGAAATCGACCCACTCGTCCAGGTCTAGCCACAACGACTGCAGGTCGGTGCCGGTTCGCAGGCTCTGTAGGAATGCGGGACAACGATGCTCGATTGCGGCCGCCAACCATGCCGGCAACCGGCGCTCGGTATCAACGATCGCTCGAACCCAAAGGCTGAAGGAGCGCCACTGCGCCAACTGGCCACACGCCGAGGCGAGTTCCTGCCAAGGCACCCTGAGCGCTTGGTCGCGCATCTCTCGATGTAAAGCAAGGGCGCCGGTTGGGGCGTCCGATTCTGGACGCGACTCTCTGGGTCCGTTCATTCCGGAGTACTTTTAGCCTTCATGCCGAACCGCCTGGCTCAAGCAATTGTCAAATTGGGCGCGCAGCCGCCTGCGGGGCGGTCCTCTCACTCTGCACTCGTGAGGTTTTAGCATAGAACGCCCAACAAGACGTTGCAAGGCAATTGCAGCGATCGCGCGGAACCGTCACGCGAATCGCCGTTTTGCGGGTCCGGGTGCATTTGCGTTGAGAATTTCAGCCGTGCTGGGGCGGAACTTCTCAGCCGCGCCTGGAATTGAAAGAGCGTTGTTTTCACGGTGGCAAGACGGTTCCCGTCGCTCGGTCGACGAGTGTTGCGGGTGCTGATGGCCGCTTGCCGGCCTTCGCCAATTGGCCGTAGAGTCTTCGCAGGACTGCGTCTCCGCTGCCTGCCCGATTGCACCTTTGGAGGTAATGAACGATGCGAATCTGGACGACCAAGGAAGCTGGTCTAGTCAAAGCGTGGGCCGCCATGGAACCGGATGCCCGAACGCCGCTGCACCAACTGGCCGACTCCCTGCGGAGGACGACGAGATCGATTCAGGATTTCCTCCGCCGAGAGCTCGGTCCCGGTAACTTGCCCTGGCGAGAGAAGCCGCGCTGGACACACACCGTTGAGCGAACGCCGGAGGCGATTCGAAAGTTCGAGCAGAGGCACCGTCCTCCGGACGAGGAAGAGTGCCGGGAGAACGGATTGTCCGTCTCTGATGTGGCGCGCGACTTGGGGGTCTCGCGCATGTACGTCTACCGTCTGTTACGCGAAGGAAAGCTCCGGCGGTTCAAGGGCAGAGTTGCTCAATCATCCTTTGAATCGCTACTTCGGGATCATCCGGACGCGGTGCCATATCGCCGGCTGAGCCGGGCGCAGCAGGAGTGGCTCGTGCTCAACGGCTATCAGGATCCGAGCTTGAACGTGAAGCGGCCGAGTGCTGCGGGATTGCTCAAGTAGCGCCGGCCCTTGTGGCGGACCTTCCGCCTCCGATTGAAGTCCGATGTAACCTATAGATGGAGGTTGCCGTGGCAGAACTCGATTGGTCGAAATGCCCCGCTGTGGAGAGCATCCCTGGCAAGGTGAGCGGGGCCTGGGTGTTTCGTGGCACTCGGGTTCCGGTGTCGGCGATCTTCGAAAACCTCAAGGATTCGCCAATTGAGGAGATCCTGGAGAACTTCCACGTCACGCGCGATCAGATCCAAGCAGTGTTAGATTTCGCCGCACGAAGCGCGCAAACGCCGGCCGAAGCCCTGCAAGGCTGATGAAGATCATCCTCGACGAAAGCGCTCCACAAAAGCTGAGGCTGCTGATCGATGCCCGTCACACGGTGGTCACCACTTGGTACCAGGGCTGGTCGGGCCTTAAGAACGGTGCGCTGCTGAACGCGGCTGAACTGGACGGGTTCGAGTTGTTCATCACAGCCGATCAGGAGCTGACCTACCAACAAAACATGGATGGCCGGAAGATCGCGCTGGTCGTCTTGAGTACGAACAATTGGCGGCTGGTGAGAACGCATATCAGCGAAATCACTGCAGCCATAGACGCGTCCGCTCCGGGCACCTTCGTCTTCGTCGACATCGGGCATGCCCGCGGCTAACGGCTCGCTGCAAGGCGGCTGAATTCTGGCATCAGTGAGAATTGCTGCGCCGTCGATGCGATTGGCTCGCCAGCTTGAATGACATTGATGGGCGATAAGTTACCCAGCGGGGCGGTGATCTGAATGTGGCGAACTCGACTTGGATCGACTCCCATCAAACCGCAACACGTTGCGTCGGCGGCGATCGGATCGTCGGCGAATACGATACAGCCAAGGTGACGCGACGGTCCGTGTAGGGGACCGTTTCCTTCCATCGCTTCGATGCCATCGGCGACAACGTAATGGATCGGAATCGTCGCAGCCAATTCGGCGATCGAGTTGTCGATGCCTTCCCAGTGCAGGACGTTCTTGGGCCAACCGTAGACGTTTCCTGGAACACATCCGAACAGATTCTTTAGGCTCAGGGTGACGCCCGCCCAATGGTGTGTCTTGATCTTCGGCATCGAAATGACGACATCGGCCGCGAGAACCGTCTCAGGCAGCCAGAGTTCTCGAAATGAGGTGAATTCGCTGCAGGGTCGCACCGCATGCACCGCATCAAAGTTGAGATCGACGAAACGGACTCGACCAACATCTGCCAACGCGCGGCTGAGGCCGCATTCCTCGATCAGCATCTCCGAGTCACGGACGTGCCCCGGGCCGTCGGCTACGACAACCTCCGACGCTCCCAGGCGCAGTAGTGAGTCGGCAGTTGCGGCTATCACGAGGGGGTGCGTGTTGATTGCGGCCTTGGTCGAATACTCGACTAGGTTCGGCTTGAGAAGCACACGCTTTCCACGGACGGAAGGCGCGAGCAGGCGAAGGCCGTCTTCGATCGCACTATGGCACTCCTCGTAGCTGTCGCATCGAATGATTGCAACACGAGACTTCGCAGCGCGCCGCGGCAGCACTGCCTTGGGCCAGAATTTGCCCGCTATGGCGACCCCAGTCAGACCAAGAGCGGTTCCTTCGATAACTCGACGTCGATTCATGGCTGGCCTCCAGCTAATAGGAAGATTGGTGGATCGCATGCAACGGCGGCAATACCGAGCGCGCGAAGAGGGACTGATAAGGGGTCCATTGATGCGAGCTGCCGCTGGAGTCGAGCCGCCATGGCGCCGTGCTCGCGGTGTTGCCAGGCCCGAAGTGCGAGCGTCGCCCAGCCGAGCGAATAGAGGGAGTTCACATCTTTCAGCCGCCCTGCAAGATAGCCGAGGGACTTCGCGATCGTCGGGTGACCTGGTTCCACCTGCCCGTGCAAAGCAAGCAATGCCATCGCCGTAAAGTCAGGATGTGGATCGAGTGCTACGCCGAAGACCTCGGAGTTGCCCGCGTTCCAGCCGCCTTGCGGGCAGGCCCGGTCGAGAATCATCTGGATGGCAGTCGCGAGCCGCGGTGTTCTCCGCTGCCACGCGCGGTGCGCAAGAATCGCCATCGTCGTTGGTGCGACCCAACTGACGGTGCCCGCTACCCATGGCCAGCCGGTCTTCGTCGGATCGAAGCGCACCTGCCGGTCAAAGTAGCGGAACTTCCATTTCCAAAGCCAGTGGTCTTCAACGCCAGTGATTGAATCAAGCCACGCGAAGGCGCGTTCCGCAGCCCCCGGCACTTCCTGACTGGGAGGCGCGGTCTTCAGCGCAAGTAGTGCCCACGCCGTGTGAAAGCAGTTTTCCGGCCCAGCGTCTGGACGGCCTACAGACCAGGCTCCCGACGCCATCTGAAGTCGCAGGATGGCTGTTTCGCTGAGCCGGCCGCGGCAGGCCATGAGCTGAAGCGATCTGGATTCTGTGTCGGCTGGAGATGCGGAGCACAGGTAGTCGATGATTGGCTCGGAGGCGGGCACACAGAATTCTAACCGCGAAGGCGCGCACCTCCATATGAAAAGGACAACCACCCGCGCGGTGTCCAAGATTTTGGGAAATGCGCGATGACCTGCCTGTTCAATGTCGGTTCTTGCGCGATGTCTCGCCGATACCACTATCGCGGGATGGCCGGGCTGTTGGGCCGCGAGTTTCGCGTGTCGTCCGGCATCGTCGCAATCCGCGAGATGTCCGGAGTGTCCGGTTGTTGATTCTGCGGCATGGCCAGAGGCGGCAAAAGCACGCCATGGCCGCGGTGTTCGACGTCACCTATCCTGCGCGATGTCGTTGCGTCCACGGGCGCGTGATGTCCGGTGCGGTGGCCCTTGTATGGCCGTACATTCTCGGAAACCAGTGTCGGCGGGTCCTCTTATAGGGCGTGCGTTGACGCGGGAAGTAGATATGTCGCAATCGCGAACGCTCCTAAGCTGAACCTGGGATGACGTTCAATACCAGAGAAGATGTTGCGCGTGGACTGCGCGAGGCCGGCTACGCCACGGATCCGATCCTGGTCCAGATCATGTGGCTCGCCACGCGAATGCAGAAGCCGATTCTGCTGGAGGGTCCGCCGGGTACCGGCAAGACATACTTGGCGCAAGCCCTGGCCGCGGCCGCCAAGACGGAGTTGATCCGCCTTCAATGTTTCGAGGGCATCACTGAGAAACAGGCTATTGGCTCGTTCGACGAGGCGCTGCAGCGGCTTTACCTTGAGACTCAGGAGCACATCATCGATCGGGAATGGGACAAGCTTCGTTCGAGCCTCCACACGCTCGACTTCTTTACCCATGGACCGCTCATGCAGGCCGTTCTGCAGCCGAAACCCGTGGTGCTGTTGATCGACGAGTTGGATAAGGTGGATCAGAAGTTCGAAGCGCTGCTGTTGGAGATCCTCTCCGATTGGCAGATCACCATTCCGAAGCTCGGCACTGTGAAAGCGAAGACGATTCCGTTCGTGGTGATGACTTCAAATCAGGAGCGCCGGCTCGGTGATCCGCTACGCCGGCGCAGCCTCTACAAGCGGATCGAACACCCCGATGTGCGAAAGGAAGTCGAGATTCTCGACATACGCACCGTGGATGCGCCGCTGCAGTTGAAGGCGCAGGCGGTTGGATTGGCGCAGGCCCTGCGCGGCTACAACCTGGTGAAACCTCCGTCGATCGATGAGATCGTTCAATTTGTGCGCGCACTGCAATTGCTGGGCGAAGTCGAGATCAGGCCGGAAATGCGCGACGTCTTGATGCCCTTCCTGGCAAAGACGGAGGAGGACGTGAAGAGGCTGCTGTTGAAGGATGGCTTCAGGAGCCTGGTTGCGACTGCTCTCAAATACAGAGACGAGGCTCTTGCCGCGATGAGGGCCGAGGCGGCGGCGTGAGAAGTGCCGTCCTTTTAATGATCGCGATGAATCTCGCGTGGGCCGAGCCGGCGACGGTCCGGCAGTGGGGAGATTACTGGGCGCGCTTCTATGGTTTGGAACCGGAACTTGTCCATGCCGTCATCGAGGCGGAGTCGGCGGGTAACGCAAGGGCGGTGTCTAGCGCTGGTGCGGCCGGAGTAATGCAGTTGATGCCAGACACGGCCGTCACATACCGAGTCACGAATCGCTTTGATGTCAGGGAGAACGTGCGCGCGGGAGTAGCGTATTTGGCCTGGCTGCAGGACCAATGCGGCGGAGACAAGCGGCTCATGATCGCGGCCTACATCGCCGGAGAGCGGCGGGTGAGGCGAGACGGGCTGTTCGCCCTCTACTCCAGAGAGATCCACGACTACGTTACTCGCGTGGCCTACCTGTATCGCCGGAATCGCTGGGAAGCCCTGTTGCGAGAGGAAGTTAAACCGAGATGAAACAACTCTTCATGACGATTGCCGCGACCGCTATTGTCGCGGGCCAAACACAGATCAAGCCGGTCGTGAGCCAGAAGGCCATCACCGATCAGGTCAACGTTGTGCGATTGGCCGCTCGCTTCACGACGGCGATCCGCCTGCCCGAGCCGGTCAGTTCCGTTGTCCTTGGCGATCCCGGCAAGTTTCTCGCGGAGCACTCGGAGAGGGAGCCGGCGCTTGTGTTGGTGAAGCCAATATCCGAGGAAGCAGGTATGTCGAATCTTCTTGTCACGACTGTCTCGGGACGACACCTGAGCTTCCTGCTGCGGTCCGAAGGCCCGGGCACTCAACCGCCCGTCGACTTCGTTCTTACCTATCGCACTCCAGAATCGTTCCTGGTTTCCGAAAGCGGATTGGGTATTGGCGAGGTGGCGGTCACTGAGAAGGTGACAGGGCTCGCGACGTTCCAACAAGCGCGGCTTCCTCGTGCGTTGGAGGGCTCGCCCAAAGAGCGCGATGAACTGACGGTACTGTTGGAACGGCAGCAGCGTGCGACCCTCCCCGTGCTTTATGGCACACGAGCGGATGCGCCGGAGGCCCGGGGCGAACTCGTGAAGGCGGGCGTTGCAGACGTGGTCGATCAGGGGCAGGAAGTTCTGGTGCTGTTCTCCGTAGTGAATCCTCAGTCCCATGCGATTGAGATTCTTCCGCCGCAGATCCAATTGGCGGGAAAGGTTAAGAAGGGTTTTCCGGTGAAGCGCGGTCGATGGGCGACGAGCGAGCAACTTGGCATCCAGGAGTTCAGGCTTGCACGGAAACGGATTGGTCCCGGCGAGCGAACTGACGGAGTTGTGGTGTTCGCCCGTCCGAGTTTCAAGCAATCGAACGAGACACTGTTTCTGCAAATCGCGGAAAGTGGCGCCGTGGATCGGCCGGCTCTCGCCCCGATTGGCTTTGGCGTTTCGGCAATCAGAAAGGAAGGCAACCATGGCAAATGAACGCGTTGACTCCACTCTCCGTCAAGAGACAAATCAGCCTGGCGATCCGATCGACGCAGGGGACCCGTTGCACCCGGCGGTGAAGGAGAATTCAGTCGAAGCGGAACCGGGAGACGATGCCGAGTCGCATCCTTTGGACTCGCCTTGGGAGCGCCTGACGGCGCGCTTTCGGCGGACTCCGGAGTCCGCGAGAGAACAGAAATCCGGTGACCGCGTTCGTGGCGCCGTGATTCTTGGTGCGACCGCTGTCGGTTGCCTGTTTCTCTTCTTCGGACTATTTACCACGACGACGGACCCTTCGAAAAAAGAGCGACGAACCCAACCCAGCCTCGGCAGACCGCAGACCGACCCCTCTGCCGTCGAATCGGCCAATCGATCTGTTATCCCGCAACTGAACGCGGCCCAGCAGCCAAACGACGAGACCGGCGAACTCACCGAGAAGGACCTGCTTGGAACGATGCGAAACCGGGGAACACCAGTGCCGACCGAGAACGTTCCGCGTCCGCCAGCAGTGGCAAGGCGGCCGAGTGGTCCGGCATTGAGCACGGTCGATTTCGAGGACCCTGCTTTGGCAGAGGCGTATCGGCGTCAAGGAATTGCGCCGCCCCCGCGCCGACAGACTGAGGTGACCGACTGGAATGCTGCGATTGCGGAGTATCAGGCCAAACAGAACGCCGCTAAGCCGACTCCTGCTCCGCCTGCGCCGCCCGTCTCGAACTCGAACGACGCGTTGAAGAAGTCGTCCTTCGTTTTCGTTCGCAACAATTCCGGTGTCTCCAGTTCGCCTAGCCATGCCGTGCCGGCAATCGCTCGATCAAAGGCGAACCCGTTGCTACCCCAAGGAACGAAGTTGGTAGCGCGGCTGCAGCATACCGTCAGTTCGGCGACCAAGGTGCCGGTGGTGGCGGTCATCGAGTACAACTACGAACGCGATGGCCAGATCGTGGTTCCCGCAGGTGCCAAGGTGTACGGAACGCTGGCGTCGGCCACCCCGCAGGGATGGGTGGGATTGAAGTTCGACTCCATCGAGTTCCCTGACGGCCGCCAGGAGCCAATCAGTGGCTCGGCGGTGAGCATGGAGCAGGGCGCATTGAAGGGCTTCGTCAACGGAACCAATGCCGGCAAGAGGTTCCTGACACGAGCTCTCGCAGGTGTGGGGACGATCGCAGCGTTTGCTGTCGGCGGGCGCGGATTGGGCGGCCAGGTCGACAACTCGATTCTTCTTCGCGAGCGACTCTCCTCCAACATTGCGATGGGCGGTGAACAGCAGCTCGCGATGTTGGCCTACCAGCAGAACATTGTGATCACCTTGCCGGCGAACACGCGCTTTTACATTGTGCTGAACGAACCAGGTGTGAGTGCGGTAGTCGAACCAACGGTGCCCAGCTCTGCTGCTTTGCCGAGGGCCGAGCCTTCGGTAAACTCCCCGCTGGCGTCCATGTCTCCACAGGAGTTGCAGGAACTGATCGCTATCCGCAATGAAATGCGCGAGATGAACCGGTTAATGAAGGTACAGAACGCGTTGCCCGCAATCGTGCAGGAACCGGAGAAGTAGTTCGCTGATAAATATGCCCGAAAATGCGGCATGGACGGCTTCCCGTCCGGGTGCGAATCAGATATTCTGAGGGTGCTCGAACGGAAGCAGCGCCCATGCCGCAATTTGTATTAACGGGCCCTTGGATCTGGTTGTCTTACCGGATCGGTTCGCTTCTCGGTGCCAGTGCAAGGCGCGCATTCGGGGGCTCTCAAGCCGCTAGGCAACAAGCCACTCTGGACAAATCGGCCTGGATGGTTCGATGCGCGTTGTCCTGCTTTCTGGTGGGTTCCGAGTTCGTGGCGGCTCGCCTGCTCTTTGCGTCGAGGTTCGATCACTTCCTATCACTTCCGTTGGCAATTTTCGTTATGGTCGTCCTTCCGCGTCCGCATGTTCGATGGCCCTTGGCCGTCGCCCGCGCGTTCGTCGGCTTCACGCTCTTGGCCACTGTGGAACGGGCGCATCAATGGGCGCTCGCAAACCAACCGGCTGCCTGGCAGCCTTGGGAGTCTGTGTACTCCGTGGCTTCGTTGATGTTGATGCTTGGAATGTGGCTTTGGGCGTTGTTGGCACTTCGGCCCAGATCCCCGGGCACGGCAGCCCAGACTGTCACTCAGAGTTCGAGCGTGGCCCAGCATGCCGCATGGTCCAATGTCCCGACCCTCAAGATGGCTGACGTTGGAGGGCTGGCTCGGGCGAAGGCGGAACTTCTCGCGATTGGTTCGAATCGCCTGGGCGGCCGACGGGTTGGCGTCGTTCAGAACGGCGTTCTCTTGTACGGCCCGCAAGGGACTGGAAAGAATCTGCTGGCCGAGGCGACTGCTGGCGAATTTGGGGTCAATTTCTACCATGTGCGTTGTCCTGAACTCGTCGGTCAGAACACGGGTTCCGGCGCCGAGAGAATCCGAGGTGCTTTCGAGGCCGCGGCGTCGAATCGCCCTATCGTTTTGTTCTTGGACGAGGTCGATTCGATAGGCAGCAGGAAACAAGTCCAGGGCAACGGAACCGATGCCGGTGGAGGGGGGCGCGAGTACAATTCACTCGTCACTCAGCTGATGCAATCGATCGAACAATACCGGCAGATGGATGGCTTGCTGATTATCGCTGCGACGAACTATCTCGATGGTCTCGAACCGACGCTGATTCGTGATGGGAGATTCGACGCAAAGATTCGGCTGGACTTGCCGGCCGAATCGGAACGCAAGGAGATTCTAACAGCCCTATTGCGCAAGGCACGATGGCGGCAACATGACCTCTCCGCGATCGCTCGGCGCACACCTGGGTGGAGTCCCGCCCGCCTAAAAAGTCTGACCGACCGTGCCTCGCTGCTTGCGGCTGGAAAATCAATCGAAGAGCGGCACTTGATCGAAGTTTTGGAGAATAACGGTGGCCGGGATCAGGGCTATGGGGAACCCGTGTCGTGGGATGACATTGTCCTGCCCGACTCAGCGATTGCGGATATCCGAACTCTGCTCGACCTGATGCAACCTGGTCGCGCCGAGGAGTTGTCCCTACCGGCGCCGACGGGGCTGATATTGGTCGGGCCGCCGGGCACAGGCAAGACGTTCATCGCGAGACTGATTGCGTCCCAAGCGAAGCGCAGCTTCTATCCAGTCAACCCCAGCGATATCTTGAGCAGCGCCGTAGGCGGGACGGTCAAGCGACTCGCTGAGACCTTTCAGCGCGCGAAGGAACATGCTCCGTCGATCATATTCTTTGACGAGATGGATGGACTTTTCCCCCGCACGATCGGCCAGTTGAACCAACACGACGTGCAACTTGTTGAGCAGGCGCTCATCGAGATCAGCGCGTTGAGGCCCGAGCACCAAGTATTCCTCATCGGAACGACCAACCATCTCGACCGCATCGACCCGCGGATACTGCGTGGCGGACGATTCAGCGAGAAAGTAGAAGTCCCGGTGCCGGATCAGTCTGGAATTGAAAAGCTCGTGACCAGGTATCTCGGCAAAGCACGCCTCGGTGCCGGGTTAACAGTCGCGTCCTTGTCCGGACGGGTTGCGGGCATGGCGCCCGCCGATCTCGAAGCTACCATACAGGCGATGAAGCGAATCGCCATGCGACGCATGACCGCCAATTCAAGAGAACTCCCTCCTCTCGATTCGAGTGATCTCGAAGAGGCGTTGGGGCGCGTTCAGCCCCAATTTTAAGTCTCCCGGGCAACTCGTTTTGCGGTTCTCAGAATCCCGTGTATGTTCTCTGTGTGCTCGGCATAAACCCTGAGCCGCATCCAAATCGAACGTATACGGGAGGTCCCTCAATGTTGAAACTTTCGGGAACGAACCGGCAACGGGCGGCTACCTTGCTGATAGCCGCTCTCTGCCTCGTCCTCTTTTCACAGGCGTTGGTGATCGCGCAAAACCTGGGCGCGGCGCCGCAAGTCAACGTCGCCGTTCAAGGCCAAACCGGTGCGCAGCCCGAAGGTGCGTTCCTGAACCTGGTGAACTGGATCGGCAACGTCATCGCCCCGGTCGGCGCCGGGTTGGCGCTGGCAGGCGGGCTCGTCTCCTATGTGGCCGGCCGCGGTTCCGGGCGGTATGTTGTCACGGCGCTCGGCTGTCTGGCCGTATCCGGCGTCACGCGACTGCTCGAATTCTGGATCGCACAAGGCGGCGGTGGAGTCTCCTGAGCCGACCCAGTGACCCGCGTTGGCGGGCGATCCGGCAACCGGAATCCGCCCGCCAGCGGTCCCGTGAGGAACCATGCCAACCCTGATCTACGACATCATGCGCGTCATGTTCGCTCTCACGGGGCCTGCTGCGTTCATCTGTCTGGTGAACGCGGGCGTCGCGCTTCGAAAAGAGGGCGGGACAGTCTTCTGGGTTGGCGGCGCCTTCTCACGGTGGATGTTGTGGACGGTGATCTTTCTCGCGCTGGAGCCAACACTCGTTTGGTTTCAGTTTCTTGGGTTTCCAGTCTTCTTCCCGCCCGGTGCCGGGATTGGGAACAGTTGGCTGGCCGGGATTTCGACCGGGCTGCAAACGTTCGTCGCGGACTTCGTGGTGGCTCGGCTCGCGCCGGTGCTGGCAGCGTTTTTCGTGATGCGCTCGGTGCTCGATACGGCGAGCGGAACTGGGCCGTTGCCCTCGATCTTGAGCGCGATGTTTTTGCTTGCGATCTCGTCGACGCACGCGCTGATCGATGCCTGGACTCCGGTTGGGAACCGCTTCTCGATCGTGCTGGGGCTGGAGTCGATGTGGAACTACGTCGCCAGCCGGATCTTTCCGCTGGCGGCTGGATTGGCAATCTGCGGGGCGATCATCCAATTTGCTTTCAATCGGCCTGGCTACTTGCGGCTCGTTGCGTGCGCCGGCGGATTTCTGACGGTGAGCGCGTTGTGGATCCTGATCAATCGAATGATGTGACGGGAGGTTGCGGTGACGTTCTTGACTGGGCTAACGAACCTGACCAACTGGCTGGGAAACGTGATCATGCCTACGTTCGCTGGCCTGCTGTTCGTCATCGCCGTTCTCCGGGCCGCAAGAAGCGCCCCGTTTCAATACGCGATGTACGGCGGATTCCTGTCGTTGATGGTGTCGGGGCTATTACGCGCAATCGAAACGTTCTCGCGGGTGCGGGCGTGGAACGATCCTGACCAGGTGTGGGTGACGATGCTTGGCTTGGTGAACTGGTCCGCCAACGTCTTCCTGCCGGTCTATGGCGTCTCGCAAGTGGTTATGGCGCTGCTTCACTACGGTGGCGCTGGCTTTCGGATCTATCCCGGCGCGCCGTGGGCGCGGCACCTGATTATCGCGATGGCGAGCTTCACCGTCTCGGGCTTGCTGCGTATGGCGGAGTTCTTCGTTGCACAGGGCACCGGCGGAGTCAGTTAAGGAGGTTTGGCACAATGGCGCTCGAAGTCACACAAGTCCATCGAAATCTTCACCAGCGCGTTACCTGGCTCTATCTGGAGATCGAGGACATGTTTCTTGTGCTCGGCCTCGGCGTGCTGGCGAACTTCGTTGGCCGGTTTCTTGGACGTGAGATCTATGGCATCCCGTTGAGCTTCCTGCTCTTGTGGATCGTGCCCATTCTTGCGGTGCCGTGCCTGTGGCTGTTCAAGTACGGGAAGCCACGTGGTTACTTGCGCGATCTGTTGATCTGGCAGATCAAGCCGCACATCTATTGCGGGCTGGAACGGGACCGTGAACTGACCAAGGAGTACCTCAAGTAATGCCGATCACGATGTCCGCGCACAACAAGAGCCTGCACAAGCCGCCGCTGTGCGAGTTGTTGCCCGTTCGGGACTACCTGGATGGAGTAGCGGTTCAGACCGACGGCAGCTTCGTGGCGGGTTATGAGTTGGACGGCCTGAACTCCTACTACCATGACGACGAAGGACGGAACCGATCGAAACATGCGTTTGAGGCCCTCGTGCGCTCGCTGCCGGAGCGGTCCATGCGGATGCAGGTTCGCTTTGAGATCACCGAGGGAATCGGCGATGTACGGAAGCAGTATCCACGGCTCCACCGGAGCGAGAACGCAGTTCTGCAGGACATCGATCGCATCCGAATGCGGCGATGGGACGAGAATGACGCGGCCGGCTACTACCTGCGCCATCTGTTGCATGCCTACTTCATCTGGAACCCGAGGACGCACCACGAGATGGCCGACCGGCTGGAGGGCAAGAAGCGCAACTGGTTCAGCCTCTCGGTCGAGAAGTGCATTCAGCGGACCCAACGGGAGCATGAGGACCTGCTTGCCGAATTTTCTTCCTTGATGGCCGGCGTCGAGCAGACTCTTGCGGCGACGGGAATGCGGACCCGACGGATGACCGACCACGAGATGTTCGTGGAGGCAAAACGGAGCCTCAATCCAGTGTTTGAGGACCGCGGCCTCTATCGGCGTGGCGAATTTTCGATTGACTACCGAAGCGCACGCGAGCAGATCGTCAACACCAGTATTGAGGATGAGCAGGAAGGCTACCTGCAGGTGGGCGGGTTCCTGTACACCTTCGTCAGTATGAAAGACCTTCCGGATGGAACGTTCCCGGGGATTCTGCGCGAACTTATGGTTCTGGATTTCCCTGTTGTCGTCAATGCCGAGGTCACCATTCCAGACCAGACCAAGGTCATCGCCGGGTTCAAGGGGCGCATGAAGAAGATGCAGGCCGCGCAGATCGATACGCGCGGCGGGCGAATGATCAACGTGGACGCGGCGGTGGCGCACTCTCAATTGAATGACGTGCTGACCGCCGTGATTTCCTCCTCGTTGAAAGTCTGTGACTACTCGCTGGTGGTGACGATTCGCACGTCGAAGCCGGTGGCCAGCCGTTCAGACCTCGAAGACGCGCAGAGGGAACTGAACCGGCGGCGCGAGCGGGTGATTCATGCTGTAGGCCGAATGAACGGCGCTCGCGCGATTCCGGAATCGCTTGCTCAGCGTCGCCTTTTTTTATCGAGTCTGCCGGGAATGGCGCAGCCGAATCAAAGGGAGACCAGCGCCCTCACGTTGCATGCAGCCGACCTGCTTCCCATCGAAACGCCGTGGCGCGGTACGGTGCAGTCGCCGCTCATACTTCTTGAAACGCCGTACCGGCAGTTGATTCCCTTCTCTCCCTACGACGCCTCCATGGGCGATGCCAACATGCTCTTTATGGCCAAGTCCGGCGGAGGCAAGACGTTCATGGCTCAGATGTTCCTGCTGATGATGGCGCGCTCCAATCCGCTTATCTCGATTGTCGAGCGGGGCGATTCGTACCGGCCACTGGTGGAACTGATGGGCGGGCGAGTTATCGAGGTCGATTTGGAAGGTTCCGAGACACTGAACCCATGGGACCTGCCGCCGGGCGCGATCACCCCGACCAAAGATAAGATTGCGTTCCTCAAGAACCTCACGCGGCACATGATTGGAGACCTCGGGCAAGCGGACACTTCGTTGCTCGACAACATCCTCACGTCGGCGATCGCCGAGGTCTATAAACGGGCGTCGATTCGGGGCGACAACACGACGCCCACGTACTCCGATCTCAAAGACGAGTTGGGCAACTGGAATGACGAAGAGCGCATAGAGCATATTCGGGAACTCGCTCAACTGGCCTCGGTATCGTTGCGGCAGTGGACCGGCGAGAAGGGAGTCTACTCCAAACTGTTCGACCGGCACACCACGATGCGAACCGACGCCAACTGGCTGTTCTTCAACATCGAGGGGCTGAGTTCAGATCCAAGGCTCGAAACCGCCATGAGTATGCTGATCGCCCAGTCGATGTCCGAGCGTTCGTCGGGGCGGTCCGGGCAAACGTCGATTACGGTGCTCGATGAATGCTGGGCGCTGCTTGACTCGCCCGTGCTGGCCGATTGCGTCGTGCAACTGTTCCGGACCGCCAGGAAGCGCGGAGCAAGCGTCTGGGGCATCAGCCAGACACTCGAAGACTTCGTGGGCACTAAGCAGCGGCCGAAGGAACACGGCGCCGGGATTCTGCGAAATGCGTCAGTCAAGGTAATCGGCCAACAGCCGGGCGACGTAGCTCCCCTGGTCGATCACTTGGCGTTGAACGAGGTGGCCCTCAACGAGATCAAGCGCTTCTCAGCGCCAAATAAGGGCCGCCACGCCGAGGTCTTGCTCGTGCTCGGCGAGAAATCAGAGACTACCCAAACCGTTCGATTGGTCCCGACGGGCGTGGACTACTGGGTGGCGACGACCTATCCGCGGGAGCGAGCCTATCGCGCCTGGTTCCTGATGGAGAACCAGGGCCGGCCTCTCATCGAGTTGTACAAGGATCTCGCCGCGCGCTTTCCGCACGGACTCGCGGGCGAGGAGTTGCAGCCAGAGGAGGCGGCGGGCATCGTCCAGCGAAGCGCCACCACCCGGTCGGAACGTAGAGGGGCCGCCACTGTTTGAAGAAGCCGAAAGGAGGTCAGGATCCCTATGAGCGTCATCGTCACCAAAGCACTAGTCTTGACTCTGGTCAGCATCCTTGTGATTGGGATGGTGGTCCCGCAGCCGGCATTCGCTCAGGGTGGTCTGTTGTCGGGCATCACCGGAATACTCAACGGACTGAATAGTGCCGCCGCGGCCTTGCAGAACTTCATCAACAACGTGATGCGTCCGATTCTGGAGAGCATGCGGACGGCCTCTTCCGCCATCCAGAACATCCTGGGCGCGCTCCGGAACTTCTTCGAGCAGATCGTCTGGCCCGTTGCCGAGATTAATCGGATCCGGGGCCTTGTGCAGCAACTGATCAGCCAGTTCACTGGCATCCTGAACAGTCTCTACACCCTCAATGTGTCGAGTGCCCAACTTCCCAATCCCCGCCAACTTGAGACGATCATTCGTAACAAGAACCCCGGCGACCTCGCCGCCCTGCGATCCGCCTTCGTTCAGACGTACGGCGCGGTTCCTGCCGCGACGGAGGCGCATCCGGAGGAGCGCAACCTAATCGATGTAGACGACGCAATGGCCATTGACCACCTGATGATGCTCAAGATGGCGGATGCTGGAGCCGACCAGACAGTAGCTGCGGCCGGCGCGATCGCGAGTCACGGGCTTGTCGTGGCGCCCGGCACCGCAGCCTACAGCACTGCCGCCGCACACATCGCAACGCTTCAGAGCAATGCCCATATCCAGAAGATGATCGCCAGCGCGCTTCGGCAGGAAGCCGCGCGGCTGGGTCACGCCACCATGGCGTCCAAAAGAAACGCAACATTCACGCGCGAATCGCGGACAAAGGCAACGGAATTGAGCCGGTAGAGGAGGATCGAGATGCCGAGCATTGCGACTATCTGTGCAGCCTTGGCCCGCGCCTGGAAGATTGTTGCCAGCCGGCGAATGCAGATCATCGCGGTTCTGGTGGTGATCGCGTTGCTCGTTCCGCCGCCCGTCCATGCCCAAATCGGCTTCATCACGGGGATCATCAATCTCGTCTCCAACGGCCTGAGCGCCGTCAGTGGGGTCCTATCGGCGGTCAATACCACCTTGCAGAATGTGATTGGTCCGCTGCTTAGCAGCATCAGTAGCGCCATGTCGGCGATACAAAACATCACCCAAGGGATTCTGGACTTCCAGCAGAATACTGTCTATCCGCTAGCCGCGATCAACTCTGCCCGCGCGTTGGTCGGCCAGGTGCAAGGCATCTACAATTCGATTCGCGGCATCTGGAGCACCATTGTCCGCAGTGCGACGCTCGCGAACCCTCAAGGCCTGGAGAACGTGATCCTGTCCAAGGATGCCGGTCAGATTGGCGCTGTTGCCGGCCGGTTCTCAGCAGTGTATTCGCCCTTGCCGGCGGCTACCGAGGTCCATCCCTCGACCAGAGATGTGATCGATAGCTCGGACGCCGCCTCGCAGGCGGCGATGAAGCGCTCGATGGCCATCGACGACATCGCCGATCGAGAGCTTGCCGCTGCAGATCAGATGATGTCGGCGTTGTCGAGCACCGCGCCGGGCACGGCTGAAATGATCGGCGCACAGGCTGGGGCTTGGGTGGTTCGGTCTCAAGCCTACACCCAACAAGCGCTCGCCGAAATGATGCGTCTCCGCGCAATCGAGTTGGCCGGTCAAGGAGCGCAGATGAAGGAATCCGCCCGCTTCACGCGCGAAACCAGGAACAAGTTGATGCAGATGAGCCGGTAAGGGGGGAGCGATGTTCTATTACGAGCAAATGTTCAACACGGCACTGAACGGCATCATGAGCGCCGGGCTGATGAGCACGATCCTGACCGTGGCCTACGGCATCCTGCTGGCGTCGCTGCTCTTCAGCGCCTACGAAGCGTGGACGCGAGGCGGCGATGTTCGAGCCTTGGGCGTTTCCGGGGTGAAATACCTAGCCCTCGGCGCTCTCTTCATGAACGACGGCGCGGTGTACGAGCGGGTCTTCCGGGATGTCCTGGCTGTTTTCAATCAGATCTCGCACACTATGGCGGGTGCGGGTCCGACTGATGTGTTCAATGCGTGGCGAAACGACCTCTTTGCCTACGGAGCAACAACCGGGACATTTCTAAACCTCGTGACTCTTGGAGCCCCGGCATTGTTGAGCGCTCTGCTCTTGTTGATTGCGATGATCGTGTACCCAGTGGCCTACGCACTGTTCGCGGTCTTCTACTCGCTGTACGGCACACTTCTATTCGTCGCAGGACCGCTGGTTCTTGCTCTGATGCCCAGTTTTGGCCTCGGCTCGCTCGCAAAGCGTTACGCGATCAACGTCATGATTTTCGGATCGTGGGGCTTGATCTATGGGATCTTCTGCCGCCTCGCGATCGCGATCAACGTCCACAGTATGGCTGCGCTTACGTCGGCCAACAGTTTCGCCGGTGCATTGGCTGGTGCTTCTCAGGAAGTGCTTCTGGCAGTGGCAAGCGTGCTCTTCTCCGTGTGTATCCTGCTCATCCCGGTGCTTGCGAAGCGGATTGTGGAGGGTGACGTCGGCGGATCGATGCTCGCGGTCCTCGGCACAGCAACAGCCATGGCGCAGTCGATGATGTCGTCCGCCGCAGGGCTCGCCGGCGGCGCTGGGAGCATGCAGGGGACCTCGGCCGGCGGCGGCGGTGGTGCAACTGGCGCATCCGTGCCCGGAGCGGCAGCCGCATCGTCCAACACAGCGCCTTCGGGTCCGCCGCCGAGTACCGCAGTGGGCAGTGGCTCGCGCGCACCCAATGGACCACCGACATCGGGTTCCGGTCCTGGAAGCTATCGCGCTCCCAACATTCCGCACGCCGTTGGTTGGGCCGGTGGCGCGGCAGTCGCCCTGGCCGCCCGAGGTGCACAATCGGCAGTTGCAGCGGGACGGCGTGTCCTGGCGGGCAGCCCGAAATCAACTCCGAATTCGAGCCCACCGCGGCCATCGACGCCGCAGGGGCCGGAACCAGTGGACGAGTGGGTCTGAGATGGGCAGGAGGTGCAAAATGTTTGGGAGAAACACAAAGGATCGAAGCAAACTGCCCGAACGGCAGCAACTCACCAAGTACTACGAAATGGACGGTGCGTTGCGCGCTTACGCCAATCGCATGGCAGTGCTCGGCATGATCTGCGGCGTGTTCGCGATCGGGGCCTTGGGCCTTTTCGCCTATGTGCGCTTGCAGCCGCCCGTGATCATCCGCGTGGACAATTCCGGCGAGGCGACCGTGGTGGGAGGCGACACAGTAAAGGTCGGCGCGAACGGCCTTTTGGGCTTGATTAAGGTGTCCGCCAGTTCGCCGGAGAACTCGCCCGGCGAAGTGGAAGGCCGGGCGATCACGCGCCGGTTCCTCACCAACTACCTGACGTACACGCCCGCCAATGTCGAGCGGCAGTACGCAGAGGCGTTGAACATGATGACACTCAACTTCCGCCAACTCACGATGAACAAGTTTCGTGAAGAGGACATTCTCGGCAAGGTCAAGACGGATGCCATCACCTCGAGTATCAAGATCCGCTCGATTGAGCCTGCTCAGGGCATGCCGTGGACGTTCCAGGTGTTTGCCGCGAAGGAGGTTCACCGGCTGAATCAGCAGCGCATCGAATACACGGAAAAGATGGTGTGCCGCTATCAAGTGCGGTTGGTCTACACGGGCCGTTCCGCCCTGAATCCCACTGGCCTGTACGTCGGCGAGTTCTGGGAGCAGCAAATGGTGGGGGAGAAGGACATCGACCTCGATCAGAAGAGTGGGCTTCTGGACCGCGGTAGCGAGGAGTCAAAATGACGATCACGACCGATGTGAATTGGAAACCGCTGGAGCGCCGGCTGCACAACGGTGCGGCGATCATCCGGGAATTCATGTGGATGTACAGCGACGAGGAAAACGGAGTCGAGTACTACAAGCACGCGGCTACACGGCGCTATCTGTTGCTCGGCCGCGATGGCCAGTGCTACCAGCAGGGGGCGCCCGGGCTTATCAAAGTGGACTTCGAATCGGAACTGCGGCGGGTGCGAGGACAGGAGGCACATTGAGCATGGGAACAATTCCGGAAGCGCCGGTTGCGCTCAAGCCGGGCGATCAGAAGAAGGAAAAGACAACGAAGCGCGCCGGTGGCCGGAGACCACGGCAATCGGCAACGGAACAGCTCCGGTACTTCGTCGGCAAGCCCTGCCACAACAAAGAACAGCCCAAGCTCGAACGGGAAGTGCCGAGCGAGGCCGAGGGCCTGGTCGCGGCATTCAAGTCCGATGGCAGCCTGTTCGTGCTCAGCGAATATTCGGTAACGCAAAAGATCGACGGTGGCCGCGTGACGCTCGAAAAGGAACGCGCCGCGCCCGCCGGTCCACGAGTTTCTATCGTCAACGCAAGTTGATGTAGAAGGCACCCACGCCTCACGTGGGACTTCGCTCTTCGGGCCTTCAAAAAGCACGGCGAGCAAACCTGGTTCGGGTAACACCGGCCGGGCAACACAACGGAATAGGGCGGTCTCTCCAACGAGGCCTGACCCGAA
>JADLDI010000147.1 GCA_020846745.1 Bryobacterales bacterium
AAGAAGGCCGGGAAGAAGGCCGGGAAGTAGGCCGCATCGAGACCGACCGGGAGACTCTACGGCTACTGCTGAACAAGCGCTTCGGGTTGATTTCTCCGTCTGTGAACGAGCGTATCGATACGGGCACAGGCCCGGAACTCAAACGCTGGATCGTCCGCATCCTCGACGCCCCTACGCCTGAAGCCGTCTTCGACTAACTTCGCCGCGTCTCGATTTGTACCAGCGGTTCCTTTTTTTCCTCGGCAGCCATCCGCTTGGGTGGGGTCAGCAGCCGCTTCGGCAGCTTGGCGAAGTACACTAACCGTTCCACCACGGGCAGCAATCGCCTCACCGTAGCTCCGTGCAGCAGCAGGCTACCCGCCACCAGCACAGGATGAGGAATCGTGGTGCAGCACTTCGCGCACACATCCACCTCATTTCCTTTGCCCAAGGCATGCGCGCGTCGCATCCGGCGGATCTCGTCCGAATTCCAGACCTCCGCGAGATCCTGCAACCCGATATTCCCCACCGGCTTGCCTTCGAGCATGTAGCTCTGGCAGCACGGGTACACGTCGCCGTTCCATTTCACATACATCGGACCGCGCCACAGGTAATGACAGGGATGCTTCCAATCATCCCCTGCGTGACCGGCGTCAGGGCGCATGAGGTTGGTCTCGTCCTCTTTCACCCGCACCTGATCGACTCCAGGCACCGCCCCCCAGAACTGGCGGAAATCGTCAACCTCGTGGGCATTGCCTTCCATCCGGACCATCTGCACCACGATCTCCGGACCCTTGCCGCGCTCTTTCTTCATCCGCGCCAGCCGCAGGAAGTTGTCGCGCACACGTTCGAACTTTGCGCCTTTGCGGTAATATTCGAAGCTTTCTTTGGTCGACCCGTCGAAGCTCAGCGTAATGTGCGCGAGCGTCGAGTCCAGGATCTTCGCGCACGTCACCTCGTCCAGAAACGTCCCGTTGGTCGACAACAGCGTGTGGACATTGTGCCGCTCGCAGTACTCAATCCGGTCGAAAATCTTCTTATCCAGAAACGGCTCGCCCAATCCGATTAACATCATGTGCTCGGCTGAATGGCCCGACTCGCGCACCAGCCGCTCGAAGATCTCGTCCGTCATGTCTTCCTTCGGCTGTTTGAACGTCTCCCGCGGGCACATCGGACAGTAGAGATTGCACTTGGCCGTGGTCTCGACAATAAACTCCACGGGCAGCGCGTTCATCGTCTCGCGGCGCCGCAAATATGCCCAGAGTAGTTTCGCCCGGTTCCAAGCGCGCATTAGTAAACGAAAGGGAAGACTTACCCTATTCTAGCGGGGCCAGTGGATGGACCCCACCAGTTTGCTCACCGACGTGAGTCCCTGCTCACCCACGAACCCGTCCAGTTCCTTCGCGATCCGGCCCACCGCACCCGGGTCCCAGAACGTCGCCGTCCCAACCTCGACTGCCGATGCCCCCGCGATCAGGAACTCCGCCGCGTCCAGCCCGCTCGCAATTCCGCCCAGCCCGATCACCGGGACCGTCACGGCGCGTGCCGCTTCGTACACCAGCCGCAGTGCGATCGGCTTGATTCCCGGTCCGGACACTCCGGCAAACCCGGCGCCGATCCGTGGCTTCCGTGTATACGGATCGATAGCCAGCCCGATAAAGGTGTTCACCAGGGAAATCGCATTTGCTCCGGCGCGTTCCGCCGCTTGGGCAACCGGTTCGATCTTCGCCACGTTCGGCGACAGTTTCACAATCAGCGGCCGTCGCGTGCGGGCACGAATCGCACCCACCAGTTCACTCAATAGCTCAGGATCGGTGGAAAAGAAGATGCCGCCGTGCTTCGTATTCGGGCAACTGACATTCAGTTCGTACGCCGCCAGCCCCTCCTCCCCATCAAGCGCGCTGACGACCTCCAGGTAATCCTCCACTGCATACCCGAAAACATTGGCGATTACCGGAACCCCGAGTCGCCGCAAGCCCGGCAGCTTCTCCTGGATGAATGCGCGCACTCCGATGTTCTGCAACCCAATGGAATTCATCATGCCGCCTTCGGTTTCCCATAACCGGGGTGGCGGATTGCCCTTCATCGGCTCGCGCGACAAGCCCTTCACCACGATCCCGCCGACCCAGCCCCAGTCCACCAGTCCGTCCATCTCCACACCGTACGCAAATGTGCCGGATGCCGCCAATACAGGCGTAGGTAGGGAAATCCCGCAGAGCGTAGTGGCCAGCCGGCTACTTGCCATTCGTGATTACTGTTTAGCGTTCGGACGGAAGTGCGGATTACAGACCGGTGCGCCCCAGGGCGCAAACGACAAGCTCAGGTCCGCCCGGTTCACCCACAGTAGCGTCTCGTCCTTCGGTCCGCCCCACTGGACCACTTGGATATAACCGCCGGAGCACGACTTCGTCTGCACCACCTTCATCTTCGACAAATCGGCGTGCGTGGACCTCGGACCCCAGTCTTCCATAAACCGGTCCCAGTTGTAATCGCGGCACGGCTTTTCGTCCGTGCATCCCCACAGCGCGTATGCCTCTTTGTACTGTTTCGCGCCCAGCAGTTCGAAAAACCGCTTGGCCTGGCGCTCTTCGCGGAAGTTGCGGAACAAGAAGTACAGGCCCCCTGCCAGCACCACCAACACGCCCAGCGCGATCAGCAGTTGCTTGATCTTGCGCTCGCGCTTCTCTTCGCCCGCCCCATACCCTTCCAGGTATCCGCTCATATCGTTGCACTCCGAGTATCAGTCACCCATCAGTCTAGACACCGCGCCCGACCGTTCGGTTCCCGTACTCCACCGCTGCCCGCGTTACTTTACCGGGTGAGCTTTGTCGAACGCGGCGGTCGCGTCCTTCGTGATGTCCAAAGCCGGTTTGAAGTACACGGCCTGCGAAACGTCCAGAACGACGTCCAGGCCCTTCTCTTCCGCTAGCTTCTGCACCACGGCCTGCATCTTCTCGCTCGACTTCGCCAAAATGTCGTTACGGTCGCGATCCACGTCGCCCTGCAAGTCCTCACCCAGCCGCTGCAGTTCGCGCTGCTTGCGCTGGCCCTGGATCTGGATATCCTGCTGAGCTTGCGGTGTCAATTTGTCGGCGTTGGCCTGCAACTGCTGCTGCAGCCCCTGGATTTCCTTCTGGGCCTTCTCCATCGCTTCCTGCCGCGGCTTGTACTTGGCTTCCAGTTCGGCTTGCGCTTTTTTCAATTCCGCCGTGTCCAACAACGCACGCTGCGTATTGATGATTCCAATCTTTATTTGTGCCGCCGCGGGGGCTACACCCAACGCCAGCGCACACACCAACAGGCAACTCGCACCTAGCAAGCGACGCATACAGGAACTGCTCTCCTAATCAAGGGGGATTTACTTTTCAGGCTATCATATCCTCCGGGTAAGCCCGTGCAGTCTACGTTGTTTTACATTTTCATGCTCTCCGCTTCGAGCCTCGCCGCCGAGGTCCGAACCGAGAAACTCTTCGGCCCGGAAACACCTACCGGACGCTATAAGCATCCCGCCTGTATCGAACAACTCGACAATGGCGACCTCTACCTTGTCTGGTACGGAGGTGGCGGCGAATACGCCGAATCCACAGCGATCTTTGCCTCCCGTCGACCCGCCGGTTCTAACTCCTGGACCAGACCCCGCAAGATCGCTTCCGACCCGTTCCGTTCCCTCGGCAACGGCGTCATTTGGCAAGGCCCCGACAAGCGTGTCTGGCTGTTCTATGTAGTCCGTTACGGCGAAACATGGTCGTCGTCACGCATCCAGATGAAAATCTCGACCGATCGCGGAGAAACCTGGTCCGATCCATCCGTACTTGCCTCCGAGCCCGGCATGATGGTCCGCAACCGCCCCATCCTCTTGGCCAATGGCGACTACCTGCTCCCCGTCTATCACGAGACCGGCGACGACCGCGAAGTGGTCGGCCCCAACTCCACCTCCCGCTTTCTTCGCTTCAATCCCAAGACCCGCCAGTGGACCGAATCGGGTATCATCCGCTCGCCCAAAGGCAACATCCAACCTGCACCCGTTCAAATCGACGCGAACCACCTCATCGCCTACTGCCGCCGTGGCGGTGGCTACGGCCCGGGCACAGAGGGCTTCCTCATCCGGTCCGAATCGCGGGACGGTGGCAACACCTGGACGCCCGGCGTCGATTCCAAATTCCCCAATCCCAACTCCGCCGTCGACTTCCTCCGTCTTCGCAACGGTCACCTGCTCCTCATCTACAACCATTCCGGCGCCGAGCGGACCCCGCTGCGCGTAGCCATCTCGACCGACAACGATAAGTCTTATCCCCACTTCAAGGACATCGGCGTCGGTCCCCACGACTACGCCTACCCCATCGTCATCCAACTACACGACGGCCGTATCGCCGCCCTCTACACATCCGAGAAAAGGACCCAAATTAATCTCACTACATTCGACGAGGCCGATATCCTGAAACCCCAATAGCGCAACTCAACCGCCGGCTCAGGGTTGCTACATTGAATAGACTTTGATGGGCCGCCTACGCTACCTACCCGTTCTTTGTATCTTTACCCTGCTGGCCCAAACCGCCGACGTTGGCTCCGGCGCGGCCTCCGAAGCCATTCGCCGCGATTTCCTGCGCGCCTATTTCCGGAACGGCTTCAGCAATATCACCGCCTTCCCTCCGTCCACCCACGTAAAGGCCTTCGGTGGTACCGCCCTTCGTCAGGACTTTCAAGACGCTGCCAAGACCGGACTTGTCTACGCTCTCATCCGCAACAACAACACCAATACCTCTGGCGCCGACTCCACGGAAAACACGTTCCAAGTATTCCCGGATGTCCTTGCCTATTACGACACGCTGAAGTCGAGCGATACCGGTTTTCCCGCTACCGATACCATCGGCTGTATTGCGGTCTCCGGCAACACCTGCACCTACCAGTTCTTCGATAAGAACTACGCCCTGTTTGCCTATGCCTCAGATGTTGGTGGCCGCGGCAAGGCCTTCAGCACGAAAGATCCCTTCTTCAGCCGCTGGCGCTCCCTAGGCGGCATGGGAACCTTCGGACCTGCCTCGGCTGCTGAAGAAACCACCACCTCCGCCGCGGGAACCACTGCCACCTTGCAGCGTTTCCAGTATGGCGCCATCTACAGCATCACCTCTGGCCTCAACACCGGCAAGCTCTTCTCCGTCCGGCGCCCCATCTACGACGTGTTCTCCGCCAACACGTTCCTCGGTCTCCCCACCAGTGATGAACTCACCGTTTCGGAAACTCGGCGCCGCCAAACCTTCGAAGGCGGAGCTATCGAGTACACGCTCGGCGGCGAAGCCGTCCTGCTGCTGCCCGTCAGTACCGTTTCGGTCACCGTTGCGCCCACCGTACAGCAACTGAATCTTGGCGACACCATCCAACTCACCGCCGTCACCTATGCCGCGGATGGAGCCGTGCTTCAAAATCGAACCGTGGCCTGGGTCAGCACCAATCCCCGGGTCCTTTCGGTCGCCGTCGGCGGAGTCACCGTAACCGCGCGTGCTGTCGGCGGCGGAACCGCGACAATTACGGCTGTTTCGGAAGGAAAGTCGAGCCGTGGGACCACCTTCTTCGTTACCGCTCCTTGCTGCCAGGTCGGTGAAGGTGCGCCCACTCCAGCCATCCAGCAGAGCTTTATCGACGCCGTCAGCCGCAACCGCCTCACCGTCAAAATCCCCGCGCCCGGGCCCGTCCGCCGCCTCGGGAATGGCTATGTTCAGGAGTTGCTCTCCGCCGACGGTGCAACCCGCTATCTCGCCGCCAAGCCCGATGCCCTCGCGAACACCTTTATCGTGGCCGCAGCCAACCTCGCCCGCTACCTGGAACTCGGCGGACCCACCGGTTCCTTGGGCTTCCCTCTCGCGGATCCATCCTCCGCGGGCCGCCAGTTGTTCGAGGCGGGCGCGCTCGCCGGTACGCCGCCCCAGGTTGTGTCGCCTCCCATCCTCGCGCGCTGGGCCTCGGCCGGCTACGAATCCGGAGCGGCCGGACTCCCCACTGGACCCGCTCAAAGCGTCCTCTCGTTTACCGCCAACCTGGCCGCCTCCCAGGCATTCACCAATTCCACCTATCACGCTTACCTCACCGGCTCCCTCTCCAACCGCGCTTTCCTGACTGCCGGTCCGATCAACACTAAATATGTTGCTGCCGGCGGCCCCTCGGGCAAACTCGGTCTGCCCACTTCCGATGAATTTCCTAGCGCCGGTCACCGCCGCCAGGAATTTGAAGGTGGTGCCATCGATTACACCCCAGGTGCCGCTGAAGCTCAGGTTGAGGAGCGTGCACGCCGCGCTCAGATCGCGGCGACACCTTCTACCGTCGCCCCTGGCACGCGCCTCCGCATTGCCGCCGGCGGCTTCGATGCCGGCGCAACGCTTCGCATCACCGTCGGAAGCCAGCCCGACATAGTCGTAAAGGCCGTAACCGGAGCTTATGCCTGGGAGTTGTACGTCCCCTCAAATGCTACGCCGGGTTTGGTGAACCTTCGTGCCGCCGACATTAATGGATCGGCGCTCGCCGTCGGCTCTTACGTAATCCAATCCTCGAGCGAGACGCTCGCCCGTGTCGTTAAACTCAGCGGCGACCTCCAAACCGGCGCTCCTGGCGCACGTCTCCCTCAACCCATTCGCGTCCTCGTTCGCGACGATGCCGGCAACGCGCTTCCCGGCCTTCCCGTCCGCTTCAACCCCTCCCCGGGTGCGCAGATCGAGGCGGCGTCCGCGGTTACCGATGAGCGCGGCGCCGCCCTCGCCTACCTGCGGCTTCCCACGGCTGAGTTGCCCGCGCTAGCCACCGCCGAAGCGGGTGGCTCTGTCGTCACTTTTTCCGCCCGTACCCAGGCTTCTTCCCTCACTAACTTCCCGAAGTTCACCGCGCCCCAGCCCTCCGACGCGCTTGTCACCTCCGCTGCTGCGATCGTTCGCTACCTGCAGCAAACCGCCCTCGCCGGTTCGGCTAACGGTTCGGCCGATCCGGCGGTGCTCAGTCAGTTCCTCCGCGGCTTCTGCCTGTTCGACCCTTCGGGCGCAAAGATCTGCGACGGCTACTTCGGCCAGACCCCTAATTTGTGGCGTCTCTCTGCTTTTGCCGCGAGTGCTCTCGAACCCGCTCCCGTCGAACTATCCGCGAACGCGATTCGCGACCAGTTGGCCCAAGGTGTGCCCGTTCTGCTGGCCCTTGCCTATTACTATGGAGAAACGCCCGTCGCCACCCACTTCGTAGTCGCCATCGGCGTCAACAGCGGCGGCGGCGTTCTTATTCAAGACCCCCTCCCATCCCTGCAGCGCGGATCGCTCGACGACTATCTAAGCGGAACCCTCTTTAATAATGTCCGCCTCGTTCCCAGGCTGGCTGGAGCGCTACGCTTCGCTACCCAGTCCGGTTCTTCCCTCGGCCTGCTCGTTGTGGGCGGTGGCGATTCAGCCCCAATTACCTCCGTCAGCGGACCGTGTGGCTTCGCCATCGGTTGGCCGTCGTCCCCCCTTATCCCTTCCGCTGTCTCAACCAATCCAACCAGTTTCCAGTGGTTCCGATTCTGCGATGGACGCGAAACTTCCTACCAGTTGGACTTGTCCGGCCTCACCGGAGCCGCTCCGGCCTTATACTCCCTCGGCGCCGTATCTGCCCGTACCGACTTGGCTTCGCTCGCCCCCGGCGTCGTCCAACTCACCCGGCCCGACACCGTATGGACCGCTTCTCCCCAGCGATTGTCCTTCGATGCCGCCGCCGTTCTAAACTCGGCTTCGCTTGCTCCCGCGCTCGCGCCGGGCCTACTCGCCACCGTCCTCGGGCGTGGACTGGCATCGGCCTCCCAACAGCCGGCCGTGGCGTTGAACGATCGCCCGTTGTCCGTTCTCTACTCGTCTCCTTTCCAGGTGAACTTCGTAATTCCACCCGATGCCGCGCCCGGGCCCTACCGTTTGCGCATCACTTCTCCTTTCGGTGACCAGGACCAGGCAATTACTCTCGATGCCGTTGCCCCGGCCCTCTACTCGATGCCCGGCAATCGTGCAGCCGCCGTCAATCCCGACGGTACCCTCAACGCTCCCGCCTCCGCCGTCTCCCGGGGGCAGGTTCTCGTCGTCTATGGCACCGGGTTGGGAGCAGTTACTCCTTCCGGGTCGTTGCAGGCCGTAACAACACCCGTAAGAGCCTTTATTGAAGACAATCCGCTCGATGTCCTCTTTGCGGGCGCCGCCCCCAGCTTGCCCGGAGTCTACCAGTTGAACCTTCGCATACCCGCCTCGCTCCCTCCCGGCATCGACTTGAGGCTCGCCATTGAGCAGGCCGGAAGCCGTTCTCAACCAGTCCTCGTCACCGTTCAATGAAAAGTGGCGAGAAAGCCCTCTAAATTGTTGACCTCGCTCGGAGTCTATGATGTAATCGACAACTGACATGGTGTATCTGGCCGTAACCGCGGTCAAAACCGTCGTGCGAATGTATGTGCTTGCAGTATCGGCACATATTTTCTTGACAGCGTGAATCGTCGGTGTTAACAATAGTGTGACCGTGTGTCGTTAGTGAACTTATAAGGCATTCATCTAAAGAATGAATCCCGAGAGCACAAGACAAAGTAGTAAAGATTAAAAGATAAAAAGACAAGATACGGTGCAGATGAGAGTCGGAAGACAAGCCAGGGAGAAGGACGATAGGCTCACCAGTAAACGATCCTTCCTCGGAGGTTGTCTCCAAGTCTTGAAACCTTCTGTTCGAGCGGGATTTTGAGGCTCAGGTTGATAGAGACTTTCCACAATTCCAATTCCGAAATTGCACAAGGAGAAGGAAATGCTTGATTTTCGCAAGTTCTTCCTGGCGCTTGCCCTCCTCGCCATCGCGGCAGGTATGGCATCGGCTCAGGTAGTTTTTCAGACCCCGCCCAGTTGTACAGCGCAAGCGGCCGGCACGCCGTCCATCCGCGCTGAGGGCGTGGCCGAACTCGTTGGCGACGTGCTGTTGATCTGTACCGGTGGTACCCCGACCGCTGATGGCGCTCAGGTACCGCAAGTTAACATCCAGGTCTTCAGCTCGCCCTCCATCAATATCACCAGCCGCATCCTCGGTGGCGGTGGCGTTGGCAGCATGACGGAAGCTCTGCTTTTCGTCGACGAGCCGACCCAGGCCAACCAGACCATTTGCGGTGGCCCTGCTACAGGTAACACCTACACTGTGCCGCTCGGTAGCGGTCAGCAGGTGATCACTGGTGTTTGCGGTCTGTTGCTCGGCACGGGCAATGGCGTCAACACCTATGCCGGTGGCACCAACCGTCCGAATGCCTTCCAAGCCCGCACCGCCGGTGCGAACTCCCTGATCTGGCAAGGTGTACCGTTCGATCCTCCGGGCACGAACACCACCCGCATCCTCCGCATCACCAACGTTCGCGTCAATGCCAGCCAGCTCGGCGTTCCCGCTGGTTCCCAGGCTTCCGTCAGCCTCGTGATCTCGACCTCCGCTTCGGGCGTTAGCAACCCGATCGCTCTCCCGATCACCAACCCGGCCCCGACTGTTGCCATTGCGCAGACCTCCCTCGACTTCTCGGTTGTTGACGCCGTTACCTGCTTGCAGTGCGAATCGGCCAACAAGAGCTTCGCTGGAGACCCGACGGCCGCACTGGCCTCCGGGACCTGCCAGGGCTCGCAATTGGTACTGCGGTTCCAGGAGCGCTTCCCGACCGTGTTCCGTCGCCGTTCGCAGGTTATCCCGACTGGTAATGACACCACCCCCACCACGTCTCAAGACAACCTGGGCTTCATCTACCAGACTGAAACCGGCTTCTTCAAGAACCCCACCACAGCGAATCCGTCCAACTGGCCCGCTACCGTTAGCACGCTTCCCGCTGCCTCCGGTTCGATGGCCGTTTCCGGTACCGCTGGTGGTACGCTCGGCTTAGCCGACACTGGCACCCGCATCATCGCCCGCGTCTCTAACGTTCAGAACGGCGTCCAGCTCTGGGTCCCCACTCAGATCAACTTGGTTTCGCCGCAGGCTGGTGGCACCGTAACCGGTCGCGCCATCCTCGTCACCTCTGATCCCAACGGCGCCGGCCCGCTCAGCCCGACCCCGGCGGGTACCTCCGTCAATCCCCCGTCCGGTGGAACTGGTGGCATGGGTCAGATCTCCGTCGTCGGTGGCACTGGCGCCATCGTCTACGAAATCCTCCAGACCGACACCACCGCGATCGAACGGCTGCAAATCCCGGTCGTCATCGCCTACGTGTCCAACACCAGCTCGAACCTGCCGGCTCTCGGCGCTTCGACTGCCAATGGCAACCTCGCTCCGATCAGCACCGTGGCCACCGCGTCCGCTACAGCTCCGCTGCCGCGCTTCGTGGATACCGCCGCTTCCCGGACCTTGCTGACCATCAACTCCTGCCGCACGAACATCCTGTTCCCGTTCGTCACCAACCAGGGTGGGTTTGATACCGGTCTCGCCATCGCCAACACCTCGCTCGATCCGTTTGGCACTTCGCCCCAGACGGGTGCTTGCACCGTCAACTTCTACGGCTACGTCGGCAACAGCAAGGTCAACCTTGCTTATCCGTCCCCGTCGATCACCGGTGGTGAGCACTTCGTTTGGTCGCTGTCCAGCGGCGGCGCGGTTACCGCGACGGCCGGCTTCCAGGGCTATGTGATCGCTCAGTGCGCCTTCCAGTACGGCCACGGCTACGCTTTCATCAGCGACGTCGGTGCCCAGCGGTTGGCCATGGGTTATCTCGCCCTCGTTATGGACGACGCCTTGGCTCCGTCTCGCACGGGTTCCAAGTCCGAAGTCCTCGGCCACTAAACCAGGAACACTAACCAGAGGAGGGGAGCTTCGGCTCCCCTCTTTTGCTTTTGTACTCTTCTCTTGTTACTATTAACTTCAACCCGTTTTTCCGTTCACCCTTTTTTCGGTTTGCGCCAAGTCATTCAGTGATTTGGGCGTGTTATTATCTCTAGTGCGTCCGTCCGCGTCCCACCTGAAGTACTCTCCCAAGGAGGTCGTTTTGTCCCGCAAACAGACAATTCTGTTCGCGATGTTGGTGCTTGTCCTGTTTACAGGCACGGTTCTCGCGAACAACGTGGTCGTCCTTCCAGCATTTACTGGGGGCGCCACCGCCAGCGCTCTTGTCTTAAACGCATCGAACTTATCCCAAACTGCCAGCTTTAATGCTTCAACGGACGCGTTTGCCGTGCTGACGCGCGCTAGGGTTGATGCGAATGACACAAAGTATTACGTCATTGCCCGGTCGGGCAGCAGTTCCCTGCTCATCTTAAACAACACCTTTCAACCCATAGGTAACGCCAAAAACCTCGGCCAGAATGTTAACGGCGCCGCCATTTCGCCTGACGGCAATCGTCTGCTCCTCGTCTGGGGCGATCGCCTTCACCAGTACCGTACCGACACGGATGACGAAGTGCTGGCGACGCGCGACCTCGACATTGGCGCGGTTCCGGTCGATGTGGTCGTCAGTCAGGACTCCCAGCGCGCATTTGTTCTCGGCTGGCAAAGTCTCACCGCCATCGACCTCACCACCAACCAGAACCTCGGACGCATTCAGCTTCCGGGATTGAATCAGGGCGAAGGCGCCATCGCCATGGGTCCCAACGGCATGCTTTACGTTAGCGCCGGCGCCAATGTGCTCGAAGTCGATCCGCGCGCCGCCACCTTCGAAACAGCCACGCGGCGGCGTTTTCAACTGCCCGCACAATCGAAGCCGGGCCGCCTTCAGTTCACTCCCGACGGTAGCCGGGCCTTCGCGCTCAACACCGATACCCGGAATAACTACCTCCTGTTTATGATTCAGATCGATTACCTGGTTAGTGGTGTCCAAAGCCTCACCGCCAACGACTTCGGCGCAACCGGTGTCGTCTTCGAAAAGCTCTTCATCGCCGGAAACAATCTCGGCTATCTCATCACCAGCCAGCAATCGACAAATCCCCGTAGCCTCTACCAATTGAGTATTCCTGCCGCTGGTTCCACCGCGGCACAGATCACCGCCCCTACCATCACCCCGCCCCCGCTCCAATTTCGCTCACTCGGCAGCATCCCCATTGTGGACCAACTGGTTTTTTCTCCGGAGTATCCAAACGCTCTGCGCGGGTTTATCTCCGCCCCTCTGAATACGTTGGCTCCTGCTGCCAGGAATACGGTTTACGGCATCCTCTATGGCGGATCGCAACCCGACAATGTCGCTTCCGCCGAGTTGAACTTTCTCCCGGGGAACGTTTTCTATGCTGGACCGGCCAACACACGCGACACCGCAAGCGGCACTGTCGCCATTGCTGCTCGCTATGGAGCCAGTCAGCCGACGCTTGCCGTCAAAGCCCGGACCCTGCCCTTTGGCATCAGAGTTACCAACGGCGCGGGTGCGCCTCTGTTCGGCGTTCCTGTTACCTTTGCGCCGGCTGCCGGAAGTCCCACCCTGGTTGGTCAGGCCACCGTTTTGACTAACGATCAAGGTATTGCGCTGGTAACAGGTATCGCGCCTGAAACGCCCGGCGAATTCACCTTCAACGTGTCCGTCCAAGGCTCCGGAGCCACTACATCGTTCACATTCACCGTACCGTCCGCGGGCGGCAATCCCGGCGAGAATCCGGGTGATCCTGGCACACCCGGAGCCAACCAGTTACTGGTAATCGAAGGCAACGGTCAGGTCATGCGCGAAGGCGAGGGCTGGCTCGAAGGACAGTCACGTCCAAAGCGAACGGTCGTCCGTTTACTCGATTCGCAAGGCAAGCCGGTAGCCAATGCTAACGTCACGTGGAGCATTGCCTCCGGCGGTGGACGCTGGCGTGCCGGTACCATCGATTCCGATGGCAAGTCGGTCACCGTAACCGATCAGAACGGCGAATCCTACAACGTCTACGTCGCCCCTGAAAACTTGGGCCTCGGAAATTCCTATCTGCAGAGTTCCGCGACCATCCAGGCTGGCTCGTCCACGCAAACCGTCTTCTTTACGACCATTGCGCGCTCCGACTTCTTTGGCCAGCAGGTGCCGTGGCCCAGCGCCATGCAGTTAGCTCCCACCCTCGATCCTCCAAGCATTGTGGCCAAAGCCGGTCAAACCGTGCAGGGCGCAATTCGCTACCGGTTCCAGATCTCGGGCGCTACCCAGCAAGGAGCCAACCTGCAGTACATCGGGCTTTCGGCTAGCACCGGGAATACTCCTGCCACTGGCCCGGTTGTCCAATGTGCGCCTACTCCCATCGTCCTCAGCGACGAGACTGGCGTTGCCAATTGCGACCTCAAGATCTCCGGCAAGGCCGGCGAGGCTCTCATCCGCCTTGATATCGGCGGCGGCTATACCCAGGGAGCTTCTCCCTTCATCCTCCTCCGCGTCGATCCCGGCGACCCGCAGCGCCTCACAATCGCCAATGGCAACAACCAGGCGGGCAATCCCAACGCGACTCTGCCTGCCCAGCTCGCCGTTGTCCTCGACGACGGTGGCGGTAACACGCTCTCCGCCCGAACAGTTCGGTGGGAAGTCATCAGCGGCCAAGCTACCCTCGCCAACCCCGACAGCATTACCGACACCAACGGACGTGCGGTGAATACCGTTCGCCTGGGCACCCAGCCCGGTACCGTTCTCGTCCGTGCCACCGCTCTCGGCGGCACTCAACCCACCGTCACCTTCGAGCTTCGCGTCAACGTCACCGTTGCCGGCCTCAGCAAGGTCAGTGGCGAGCCCCAGCAGACCTTCACCGGTTCCGCCTTCGCCCAGCCCCTCGTGGTTCAGGTGAGCGATTCGCAGGGCCGTGGAATTGCCGGCCAAACCGTGAACTTCGGTGTGACCAGCGGCTCCGCTACGGTTTCCGCGGCTTCCGCGGCCACCGACACCAACGGCCGCGCCCAAGTCACCGTCCGCGCCGGAGCCACACCAGGACCCATCCAGGTCACTGCCAACCTCCCCGGTGCGCCCACTGTCGAACCGGTCCGCTTCACTCTGACGTCCATCCTTCCCGGACCCGTCGTCAACCCGCTCGACTTCTACAACGCGGCGAGCGGCGAGCGCGGCGCCGTCGTCCCCGGCGGCTTGTTCACCGTCGTCGGTGCCGGCATCGCCCAGGATCTCCGCGGTTGCGTCACCGGCAACACCAGCCTGGTCGGACCCTACCCCACCCGCGTTGCCAACGTCGAGGTTCAGTTCGGAACCGTCTCGGCGCCCATCCTCTCCGTTTGTAATGACAGCGGCCGTGAGACCGTCACCGTCCAGGTGCCCTTTGAATTGGCCGCCAACTCACAAACGGCCGTCACCATTCGTGTCGGCGGTGGTTCGACTGTGATCAACGGAGTTCAGGTGCGCGACCTGCAGCCTGGCACCTTCGAAACAGTCGACAGCCAAAACCGCCGCTACGCCGTCGCCGTCCGTCCCAACGGCAGCTACGTCACGCCCGATAATCCCGCCCGGTGGGGTGAACTGATCAAGTTCTACGTCACCGGCCTCGGCCAGGTGTCGCCACAGGCCTTTACCGGAGTTCTCGGCACACCCAGCCAGGCGGTAAACGCCCCCATCGTCGTCGGCCTCAACGATGCCGGCGTCCGCCTCGATAAAGCCGTCTATTCCGTCGGCCAGATCGGCGTCTACGAAATCACCTTCGAGGTGCCCGAAGGAACCGAAACCGGCTCTGCCCGCCCGCTCGGTATCCTTGTGGCCCGGCCCAGCGGTGAGTTCGTCTTCCCGGCCAACTCGCCCACCATCGCAATCGACCGGCCCTAACCGCCGGCGATTCGTAGCTGGTTCAGCACATAGGGGACCAATCCACTCCGGTGGCCTGGTCCCCTTCGCATTTTCTAGCTCACCTGTACCCCGCCATTCATCAAGTTCCGGATCTCCACCGCCGCCACTCGCGGACTGCGTAGCGCCAGCTCAATCGAAAAGTCCTCCGTCCGGCCCCCAGCCGTCACCCGCAGCAAATGGTTCGTGTAGTGCCCGCCCCAGTTCGCGATCTCGTCATCCCACCGCTGGAACTGAAGCCCGTCCGCCGACACCCCCAGCTTCTTTAGTTCTTCCTGAATCATCGGCGTCGGATCCGCGTAGTCCGTATACTTCCGGTTCCGCGTATCGGAGCCAATCAGCGGAAGCCTGTCCGGAGCGTCCCCGATCCCCGCGGCCTCGGTCGAGCTGTCCGTCGATGCCGCCGAGCCCTGACCATTTTCCGTCACACCGCCAGATTTCTGTCCCTCCGGCGTGCCGTCCACATAAAAGCGTTCCACCCCGTCGCCCAGCGCGCTGTTCAGCGCCGCGCTGAATCCTGTCGACTCATCGCTCGCCGTTTCAGTAGCTTGCGTCTTCTGGGCTGTGCCCCTCATTACGTCGCCCAGGGCCAGCGCGATGTAAGGTTTGTGTGTCGATGTGACCATTCCTTCAAATCTCCACCCTGGATCAGGCATCTTTGCCGCCAAACTATAGTTAATTAATCCGGCCGAGTCCCTGCGGCAAATGATTCGCCAGACGCGCGCCGCACATCCTTAAGAACTCCCGTCAGCCCGCCGCCATAGTAAGTGTCCTCTTCAAGCGCCAGCGCGACGTCCACGGGCTGCCCCGGCGTCAGTTCCCCACAACGCTCCGCCCAGTTCCAGCCCTTGCACACCATCCAGCGCCGCTCCTGCATCACCCGGCACTTCACGTGCTTTTCTTTCATCAGCGCCGGCGCCTCCGGAATCGAGGCACTCAAAAACGCCACCACCGGAGCCGCGTTGCCGCACCCAAACGGAGCCAGCCACTCCCACTCCTCCGACGTTCGCCCATTGATCTCCTCCACCCGCGCCACGGCATCCACTTCCATCACCGGCCGCAGATCGTCCACCCCGATCTGCGCATTGGCGTACGCCGTAAACCGCTCCCGGAACTGCTCCAGCCTCGCCACCGGAAGCGTCAACCCCGCCGCCTGCCGGTGTCCGCCGAACTTGGTAAACAGCCCCGCCATACTCTCCAGCGCCTGCAGTAAATGAAAGCTCCCCGCGCTCCGGCCCGACCCTGACGCCTCCCCCTTCGCTTCATCGATTCCAAGCACGAACACCGGCCGGCAAAACCGCTCCACCAGCCGGCTCGCCACAATCCCCACCACGCCCTTATGCCATCCCGCCCCGGCAAACACGAGCCCCCGCCGCCGGTCGTCCACCGGCTCTGCCTCGCATTCTTCCAGCACCCGCTCGAGCATCGCCTGCTCCGTCTGCTGCCGCTCCTGATTGAGCGAATGCAAATGGCTGGCGATCTTCCGGGCCCGCTCCACATCCGCGCACAGAAACATCTCCACCACATCCCGCGCCGTGTCCATCCGCCCGGCTGCGTTGATCCGCGGCGCCACACGAAAGGCCACCTGTCCCGCGTTCGCCCGCGACCCCGCCGCCAGTCCCGCCACTTCTAAAAGCGCCTTTAGTCCTGGGTTGGGCGTCGATGTCAGCCCGTTCAACCCGTGCTTGACGATCACCCGGTTCTCGCCCGTCAGCGGCACCACGTCCGCCACCGTCGCCACCGCCACCATCTTCAACAGCGACTCCATCAGCCGCTGCCGCCTCCCTTCCGGCATCCCCAACTCCACCAGCAGCGCCTGCACCAGTTTGAACGCCACCCCCGCGCCGCACAGGTTCTTCTCCGGATAGGGGCACTCCCGCTGGTTCGGATTCAACACCGCCACCGCCGGCGGCAACTCCTCCTCCGGCAGGTGATGATCCGTCACCACGACGTCGATCCCCAACTCGCGCGCATGCCGCACCACATCATTGGCGCGAATTCCGGTATCCACGCTCACAATCAGCTTCACGCCGCGCGACGCCGCATCCGTGATCACCTCCGGGCGCATCCCGTATCCGTCCTTCAGCCGGTGCGGAACATGGAAATCGGCGTCCGCCCCCACCATGTCCAGTACCTTCTTCAGAATGACGATACTGGTTGTCCCGTCGACGTCGTAGTCGCCATAAAGCAGAATCGGTTCCCGCTTCCGCACCGCTTCCGCCAGTCGCGCCGCCGCGATCCCCATTCCGCGCATCCGGTATGGATCGTGCAAATCGCCGATCGCCGGCCGCAAAAACCGGTAGGCGCGCTCCGCCTCGCCATAACCCCGTTTCACGAGTATGCGCGCCACCAACGCCGACACACCCAACTCGGCACTCAGCCGCGTGGCTGCGCCGCTATCGATTTCAGGTAGTATCCACCGTGCCGGATTGCGCACGGCCTATCAATTGTTCGAGAAATAACCGCCCAGCGGACCCGGTTCGTCTGCCGGACCATCCGCCGCATCCAGCGCGTCGTCCAAGTCGTCGAGCAGCGACAGAAACTCTTCGTACCATGAGGTTCGCGCCTCATAAAGGTACGTGTTGTTCTCGTAATCGAAGCTCAACTGCAGGCTGCACGTGAACCCGGCAAAGCCTTCCAGCTTCCGGATCGACCGCTCGATCTCGCGATACTCGTCCCGCGGCATCTGTAGCGCGTCCAACTTCTCTACCGCCTCCGTCAACACCGAGTCCGTCAGGATGCGGTCGTGAAATACGATCACTTTCACGCCCAGCGTCGCCGCCGCTTCCAGAAAATCGTGGGGCTGCGGGTACCGCTCTGCATCCCAGTAGATCTCACCCAGTCCCTCGCCGCCGCGAAACTGGCCCCGGAACACAACAAACCCGTGTCCCTTCAGGCCCGATTCCACTTCCTGCTTTAACGTATCCAGATCTTGTCTCATTTACCTTTGTGCCACCACCAGTACATCATGCTGGTTGGCAACTTCGCGTGCCGCCGGAGTCACGATTGTTTTGGGGCCGATAAATATCTTACGCCCATTCAGTGCCGCGCTCCGGACGTCCGCCTCGCAAACGAAGTCGACAACCGGCACGGCCGCTGCCGGTTCGGCCTTCGCAGCGGGTGGCGGTCCAGGCGGCGCCGCAGGTGCTGTGGCCGCACAAGCAGGCGCTCCCGTTGCCGCGCAAGGGCAACTTGCCGCACACCCGGGTGCTGCCGCGACGTTCGTCATCCGGCCTTTTGCCCTCAGAAACCTGTCCACGATATCGCTGGTGTTTCCCGCCGCGGCCGGCCGGAAAACCGGAGCGGCCGGCGCCGCGGCGGCAACCCCCGCCACAGGCTTCACGCCGAAACCGCGTTGCTCTAAAAACCGCTCCACAGCGCTGCCGATCATCTGCTTCACATCGCCTGAATCACCCGGAAAAGCCTCTTCCGGCGTGCGGATCACATAGGCGATCCGCTTCGTATTGATCAAGTGTTGCGGACCGACATTATCCGAAGTCGAATTCCCCGCCATCGCGCCGCACCCGAGCGTCATCGATGGCTGAACGCCCGTCGTAATGCCCGTCGAACCTTGCGGCGACGGCGTATTCACCAGCACCCGGAACGCCGGCATCCGTATGCCGTACTCGCGGATTTTCGCGTCGTCCCGCGAATGAATCACGCACGTATGCCCCAGCCCGCCGAACTTCAACGTCGCCTGGCACATCTTGATCTGCTCGTCCCAACAATTCGCGAACAGCACCGACAGCACCGGGCTCAGCTTCTCCATCGACAGTGGGTGCTCTTTGCCCACGCCTTTGATCTCCACCGCCAGAATCCGCGCGTCGTCCGGAACCGCGAACCCCGCCATCTGCGCGATCTTCTGCGGCGACTGCCCCACGCAATTCGGATTGATACGCCAGTTGGGCGCAATCAGCAGTTTCGCCAGCGCCTTCGCCTGATCGTCCGTGCAAACGTACGCCTTCTGCGCTTTCAGCGCATTCCAAACCTGGTCCCGATACTTCGCCGCCGCCACCAGCGTCTGCTCGCTCGAACACACCGTGCCGTAGTCGAACGACTTGCCTTCCACCACCTTGGCCACCGATGTCGCGATATCGGCGCTCTCTTCAAGCAACACCGGCACGTTGCCCGGACCCACGCCAAACGCCGGCTTCCCGCTCGAATACGCCGCCCGCACAATGCCCGCGCCGCCCGTCGCCAGAATCACGCTCGTCCGCGGATGGCGCATCAACGCGTCCGTGCCTTCCATCGTCGCGTTCGCGATGCACTGTATCACATCTTCCGGCGCGCCCGCCTCCCGCGCCGCCTGATACAGCAAATCGGCGGTGGCGCACGTGCAATTCTTCGCCCGCGGATGCGGCGAGATCACCACCGTATTCCCCGCCTTCAGCGCGATAATCGCCTTATAAATTGCGCTCGACGTCGGATTCGTGGTCGGCAGAATCGCCGCGATCACGCCCACCGGAACGCCGATTTCCACCAGCTTCTTCTCGGGAATCTCGCGCAGCACGCCGCTCGTCTTCATGCCCCGGATCGAGCGCACCAGCAAATCGGCGTTCAGCAGGTTCTTCGCGGTCTTGTCTTTGACATTGCCGTACGACGTCTCTTCAACCGCCATCTCCGCCAGGCGCACCGCGGCGCCCCGCGCAGCCGCGCCCATCGCTTCTACAATGCGGTCTAATTGTTCCTGGTTGAATCGACGCAGGTGCTGGAAGGCGGCATACGCCTTCTCAACCTTGGCGCGGACTTCCTGGATCGATACCAGGTCGGTATCATGAAGCACCGGAAGGGCCTCTTATCCGATCGACTTATTATTCTTATTGGCGCTGCCCGGAAGGATCCGTTCCACTTCATCGTGCGGGTTCGGAATCACGTGAACGGCGACCAGCTCGCCCACGCGCCGCGCCGCGGCCGCGCCTGCGTCCGTCGCTGCTTTCACCGCACCGACATCGCCGCGCACCGTCACCGTCACAAATCCCGCGCCGATGTATTCCTTCCCCTGTAGCGTCACATTGGCGGTCTTCACCATGGCGTCTGCGGCCTCGATCGCGCCAATCAGACCCTTAGTTTCCACCATGCCGAGGGCTTCCATATCTTCTCCAAAGTATCACATTGCCCGTCGCGGCCCCCTCCTGGCCTGCTTCCGTTATGTCCCCGACCTCGACGCACGAACCCCCACCCGAACCGCCCGTGTAAACGGGCGGGTGCTTACCTGCCTTTCCCCCTAAGCGTGCGCCGCCCGCTGCGAAACCAGCCCTCCGAAAAACTCGTTCATCATCCGCCCCTCCGGATCCGCCTCCCGGACAAAGGCCGAAAACTCCTGCCACCGCCCGCCATACGCCCGTTCGCACTGCTCCCGCGTCACCAGCGGACTCTGGTTCAACAGCGGTATCCCGTTCCGTTCCGACGCCCAATCGTTGAAGTGTCCCAGAAACCGGTGCCACGCTTTTACATCCGTCGGCGCGTGTATCGGGTCAATCGAAAAGCACTCCTCGTCGTACGTATACGACAACAGCGACTTCTGGTCTTTATGGATGTGATATGCCCCTAACGGCATATTGCACCGGAACCCTGTGTCGTGGAAATACTTCTCCGCAAACTGCACGTACCCCTTCAAGGTCTCCAGCCACTGCCCGCGCGGAAACGCCCAGAACGTGAACGCATACCGCGCATCCTGCGGCGTCTTGCTGTAGTCGATCGTTTTGTCCGGCGCCAGAATCGTGATGCCGCCGAACACCCGCAGCGTGTGATACAGGAACAGATTGGCGTCAAACAGCGTGTTCTGCAATCTGTCGCGGATGCCCCGGTCCTTCGCAAACTCGTGGATCAGGTGCCCGGCATACGCCTCGCCGAAATTCCACAATCCTTGTCGTGCCGCCGCCTTCAACGGACCCAGAATGTGCGGTTCGTTCGCCTTCCTCCGCTGCTGAAACACGCAGGTGCGATTGATGGTCCAGCAAATCAGCCCTTCCGAGGTGTCCATCAAATCGTCCACTTCCTTCTGCGTCAACTCCTCCAGTGGACGCGGCATGTACGTCAGGTGAATCGCCTCCAATGGCTTCACCCGGAACGTCACTTCGTACACCACCCCCGCCAACCCGTAACTCGCCCGCATCTTCCGCATCAGCTCCGGATTCGACTCCTCCGACGCTTCACCCAGTTCGCCCGACGGCGTTACCCACTTCATCGCCGTGCAATACGAATTCACCTGGCCCAGTTCCACGCCATCCAGTGCGTCTTTCGTCTGGCAGCATGCCGCCGATCCGAGCGTCATGTTGCCGATCTCGATGTTCGTCATAAACTGCACCTCGCTCTTGCGAAGCGCCCGCGATGCCTCGATAAACTGCAGTCCCGCCTGTGCCGTGAACAGCCCCTTGGCGGTGTCCAGCTTCACGATGCGATTCATCTTCGACATGTTCAGCATCGTGCCGTTCGACGAAGCGCAGGGCGTCAGCGAATGGTAACTCCCCACGGCTCGCACCGGACTCGGATACTTCGTCCGGTCGCGTAGCACCGCTTGTATCTGCTCAACCGTTTCCGGATAGATCAACTCCCGCGGCGACGCGGTAATCCCGCCGTCGTAGTTTACGACCGAGTTAGACATGCACCCTCCTCTGAGTTTCCAGCGTGCGGTCAGTATACACCCAAATTCCGCCGGAAATCCAAAAGAAAACAGGGCGCCTTTTTGAAGCGCCCCGTTCAATGTCCAACCCGCCCCAACTGAAACCCGGCTAGCTGACTAAGCTCGCGCGGCCCGCGTCTCCATCTGTTCGAGCGTCGCCTGCTGCAGAATCGGCTTCGCGATCTCCGTCAACAGGTGATCGGCCGCCTCTTCTTCGCCCAACGTGTGCGACAGCAGCCGCGCCACTTCCACCTCGCCGATCTGCCGCGCCAGCGTCCGCACCGTGCCGTACCCCGCAATCTCGTAGTGCTCCACTTTTTGCGCCGCCGTGATCAACGCCAGGTCCGCCGCCAGCTCATCCTTGCCGCTGCTTTCCTTAATCGTTTCCTGGCCTTCTTCCACCAGGCCCATCATCGCCCGGCACGGCTTCGGCGCCGCGTCTTCGCCCAGCATCTCAAATACTTTCTTCAGCCGCTCCACCTGGCCTTCCGTCTGAATCAGATGCTTCTCAAACGCCTCACGCAGCTTCGGATTCTTCGCCGCTTGTGCCATCTTCGGCAGAGCGTTCACTAATTGACTTTCCGCATGCAGCAGGTCCTGCAATTCTTCCACTAATAATTCCCGCACAATCGCCATAATCTCTTTCTCCTTCGAAAAATGCTTACTTTCGCCCCTTACCCGCGCTCGCCTTGCTCGCCTTCGCCCGCGTGCCCCCATTTGAGCCGCCGTTCGCGCCTTCCGCATCGTTCGGCACCCGCGTGCCCGCCTTCTGCGATTCCATCTGCTCAAACGCCGGAGCATTCACAAACTCCCAGTTCCCGCCCGAGTTCCATGGACCGCGAACATCCGCCTCGCCCCGGTCTCCAATGCCCGTCGAATCGTTGAAATACTGATCCACCAGCTTCGGTGTCGGCGGAATCGTCCCGATCGAAAACGGCGGTTTGCCCATGCTTTCGAGCGCCGCCGCAAACGCCTTCATGTGCGTAATCTCGCGGCTCATCAGAAACTGCAGCGTGTCGATCGTGCCCTGGTCGTCCGTGAAGTTGATCAGCCGTTCGTAGACGATCTTCGCCCGCGCTTCGGCCGCAATGTTACTTCGCAAATCGACGTCTAACTCCCCGGTAATCTTGAGATAGTCCGCCGTCCAGGGGTCGCCCTGCGAGTTATATAAGTTCACGCCGCCCCCGCCTGCGATCGCGATCAGCGGATCGGCAAACGCCGCGTTCCGGTCGTTCTTCGTCGGTTTCAGGTGCATCCGCGCCAGCGTACCCACAACTTCCAAGTGGCTCAATTCCTCGGTCCCGATATCCATCAGCAGATCTTTGCGTTCCGGATCGTCGCAATTCAGCCCCTGCACGGAATACTGCATCGCTGCGGCTAACTCGCCGTTCGCCCCGCCAAACTGCTCCAATAACATATTCCCGAAGCGCGGGTCTGGCGTGCCCACCCTTACCGTGTACATCAGCTTCTTTACGTGGTGATACATTTTCTCCTCCAACCGCCGCCCATAGGGGCGCACAGCCGTTAGACACGTCTCACCTGATCTGGTTACTCACCGACGAGCAGACTCGAACCGCGCCGCTATCCTTGTGGAGATGCGTACAACTGCGCCGTGAAATTGGTCTGTCCCGTGTGCTGCGAACGTCTACGTTCTAACCGACCGCAAGGGCGCGAGAAAAAATCCCCGGCAGGCGATCCTAGGGGCCCTTCGGGGTCATGGCAAACAAGCACCCAATGTCGTAACCGAACCACGGTGCGTAAGATTTCTGAGGCCGTCCGTCAAGCAAAATCTGCAGGTCATGCCGCCTCCTTCCCGTATGGCGATCCGCTCCGCCGCAGTGCCGCCAGGTACCGAGCCTC
>JADLDI010000148.1 GCA_020846745.1 Bryobacterales bacterium
CCCCGGTTTCCACCAGCCGGATTGCTCCGTCTCGCTCCGGTTCCGCTACATGTACGAATGAGCAATTTACATGGTGAATTCCTTTCAATTCACAAGATCAGCCAGGCTTATCCTGGTGTACCCAAGGTGCAAAGAGAACCCGGGGGGAAGAGGCCGACCGAGGTGACGGGGGCGGTTATAATTCGTGTTCGATGGCGGTGGAGATTTGGGTGGCCAGGGATTCCTGAAGGGCGATGGTGCTGCCTAGTTTGCCGTCGAAAGACTCGGACCAGACGTGGAAGCCGTCGGTGGCTCCGGTGAGTTGGGCGGTGACACGAACGTCGGATTCTTCCATGCGGACGCTGCCTTCGAGGATCGCGCCGGCGCCGAGGTCGCGGGCGATGGTACGGACGTCGTGGGCATCTTTGAATTGAAAGGCGGAGGTGCGGGAGACAACCTTTATATGGGGAACGCGGGTGAGTGCGTTGATGACTTCCTGGGTGAGGCCTTCGCAGAAGGATTGCTGCGTGTCGTCGGCGGTCATATTAAGAAAAGGCAGGACGACGATGGAACGGTCGAGTGGGTCCGGCGTGGTGTCAGATTGGGAGGCAGGCTTGGTGTCGGCGCCACGAGGGGAAAAGCGCGGCTTATAGCCTCGTTCGGCGAGCGAGATCGTAATTTTGTCGTCGGGGCCCGCCTTTTCGTAGTACGTGCGAAGCATGTTGCGGAGGCGGCGGGCTTCGACACGGACAATGGGATCGGTGCGGGAACGGAAGCCCTCCTTATCAAAGACGAGTTTGGCGATGTCGCGAGCGGAGGGGGCGTCTCCGTGGAGCAAGGTGTGTTCGACGAGAACGCGGAGGAAGCGGCTCATTCTGCCGGCACGGCGGAAGGCGGGAGAGGATAAGACACGATCGAGCTGGCTCTGGATACTATCAGATGTCAGGCCGGAAGCAGGTATTAGTACTGGGGTAGGCGGCTGAGGCGCCGTGAGCAGGGGAACGTGCATATCTGCCATATCCGCATTTGCCGAGGCAATTAAATTACCAGACATGCAAAGTGGCTGAAACGGGGTAAGATAGCGGTAATCCAACGCCGAACCGCGTCGTTCGCGCCCCGGGAAGTCTTGAAGCGGGTGTAAGAAGTTTTCTCTTACTCCCCTCAGAAGGTATTCGGCATGCAAAATTCTACAGAAGGGATTGCCGCAAGGCGGAGGAGAGCCCGTGTCTCGATTGGCTGAGTTGATCGACAACCACTACAATGAGCTGCTGTCGGAATGGATCCGGCTGGAGCGAGAGGGAGCTGGACACCGGCGCGATCGTGTGCCCGAGCCGCAACTGCGTACGACGGCGCAACAGCTACTGACGGGGATTCGAGAGGCGTTGCTGGGTGGGCAGAGCGGCGATGTGAGCCGGCCGGAGTGGGCGCAGGTGCGAGAAATTCTGGGGGAACTCTCGCGGGACCGAGCGATACAGGGGTTTACACCAACCGAGACGGCGTCGTTCGTCTACTCGCTGAAGCAGGCGCTGTTTACGCTGCTCGGCCGGGAACACGGCCGGGATGCGCGGGTACTGATGGAAGAGATCTGGACGACGACGCTGCTGCTGGACAAGCTTGGGCTGTACACGACGGAGGTGTATCAGCGGTCGCGAGAAGAGGTGATCTCGCGGCAGCAGGTGGAGATGATGGAGTTGTCGACTCCGGTGGTGGAGTTGTGGCACGGCATACTGGCGCTGCCGCTGATCGGGACGCTTGACAGCAGCCGGACACAGGTGGTGATGCAGAACCTGCTGGAAGCGATTGTGGCGAAGGGGGCGACCATCGCGATCATCGACATCACGGGCGTGCCGACCGTGGACACATTAGTCGCCCAGCATTTGCTCAAGACCGTGGCGGCGGCGCGGCTAATGGGCGCCGAGTGCATTATCAGCGGCATCCGGCCGCAGATCGCGCAAACGATCATCCACTTAGGCGTGGACTTAGGGAACGTGATCACGAAAGCCACGCTGGCGGATGCGTTTCAACTGTCGCTTCGCAAGCAGAGCATGACGATCGTCAAGCAGTAACGCGGACGAACGACAGGTACCACATGGAACGAATACCAATTCTCAAGCTGGGCCAGTTTCTGCTGGTGACGATCCAGGTAGACATGCACGACCAACTGGCAATGACGCTGCAAGACGATTTGACGGCGCGAATCGTGAAAGACCGGGCGCGGGGAGTGCTGATCGACATATCGGCGCTCGACATCGTGGACTCGTTTATCGGGAGAATGCTGAGCAATATCGCGGCCATGGCGCGAGTGCTGGACGCGGAGACGGTGGTGGTAGGGATGCAGCCGTCGGTGGCGATTACGCTGGTGGAACTGGGGCTGTCGCTGCCGGGGATACGAACGGCGCTGAATGTAGATCGCGGGATGGAACTGCTGCGTCAATCGGTGGAGGGTGGAGGAGCAGGCGCGGATGACGGTCGAGAAGTCGCGTGAACTACCGTTAGCGTCTCAAGAGCACGTGGTGTTGGTGCGGCAGGCAGTGCGGGCCGAAGCGGTGGCACTCGGGCTGAACCTGGTGGATCAGACGAAGATTGTGACGGCGGCGAGCGAGTTGGCGCGGAACACGATTGTGCATGGAGGAGGCGGGATGGCGCGAATCGAGGTGCTGTCGGAGCCGGGCAAGCGGGGGCTGCGGCTGACGTTTGAAGATCGGGGACCGGGGATCCGCAATATAGAACAGGCGATGAAGGATGGATTCACCACGGGGGTAGGGTTAGGATTGGGGTTGGGAGGCGCGAAACGGCTGGCGAGCGAGTTTCAGATCGACTCGGCGCCGGGAGCGGGGACGCGCGTGACGATTACGAGATGGAAGTGACGATGCGGACTCCGGTGCTGGTTTCGATTGACGATGCAAGCCGGGTGGCCGAGGTGCGGCGCATCGCCATGGCAGTGGCGAACGAAGCGGGGCTGGGGGAAGAGACGGTGGCGAAGGTAGGGATTGTGGCGACGGAAACGGCTACAAACCTGGTGAAGCATGCGCAAAGCGGGGAAGTGCTGGTATCGAACCTGACGGCTCCGGCGCAAGCGGGCGTGGAAGTGCTGGCTGTGGACCGGGGCCCGGGAGTAGAGGATTTAGAGCGGTGTCTGGCGGACGGATACTCGAGCGCCGGAACGGCGGGGACGGGAATGGGCGCGATGTTCCGCTTAGCGAATGAATTCGACGTGTATTCGCAACGGGGCAAGGGGACGGTGATGGTGGCGCGGGTGCACGAGGGCGCGGGGGAGGAAGGGAGGGCGAGGTGCGGAGCGGTGATCGTGCCGTTTCGAGGGGAGCCGGTGTGCGGGGACGCATGGTCGTGGCGGGAAGTGGATTGGCGGCAGGAGTTGCTGGTGGCGGATGGGCTGGGGCATGGAGTACCGGCGGCGGATGCGTCGAGCGCGGCAGCCCGGACGTTTGAGAAGAATGCAGGGGATTCGCCGGGCGAGATGGTGGAGCGGTTGCATAAGGCACTGCGGGGGACACGGGGGGCGGCGGTGGCGGTGGCGCGAATCGACGCGGCAGGTGGAAGCGTCCGCTATGCGGGCATTGGAAACATCGCCGGGGCGGTGGTGACGAACAGCAAGACGCAGTTTATGGTGTCGCACAGCGGAACGGCGGGCCATGCGGCGATGCGATTTCAGGAATTCGAGTATGAGCTGCCGCCCGGCGGGGTGGTGATCATGCACTCCGACGGGTTGAGCACGAACTGGGACTTTCGCGCGTATCCGGGGCTGTTGCGACGGCACCCGAGCGTGATTGCTGGGGTGTTGTATCGCGATGCGAACCGGGGACGAGACGACGTCTGTGTCGTGGTAGTGAGGAGCGGTGCGGCATGAAGCAGCCAGGGAAGAAGGAAGCAGAGCAGACGAAGCTGTTGAGCGTGCGGTTGCGGGAAGAGCGCGACATCGTAGCGGCGAGGCAGCGGGCGCATCAACTGGCGAAGTGCCTGATGTTTTCGCAGCAGGACCAGGTGCGGATCGCGACGGCGGTATCGGAAATCGTGCGGAATGCGTTTCACTACGGGGGCGGGGGCCGGGTGGAATTCAGTTTGCGCCTGCAGGAGCATCCGCAGATGTTGGTGGTGGAGGTAAGCGACCAGGGGCCGGGCATCGGCGATATCGAGAAGGTGTTAGACGGAGAGTTCCGGTCGAGCACGGGGATGGGGCTCGGGTTACAGGGAACGCGGCGGCTGATGGACGAATTCGAGATCCATTCGGAAGCGGGGCGGGGAACTGTGGTGAGGATCGGGAAGGTATTGCCCGCGATGCGATCGATACGTGGCAAGGCGGAAGTGCAGCAAATGGCAGCGGAACTGGCCAAGCAATCCACGGGCGGGGTAGTGGACGAGTTACAGCGCCAGAGCATGGAACTGTTGGAGGTAATCGACAGGCTAAGGCGTGGGGAGACGGAACTGGAGCGGCGGCAGACGGAGTTAGACCGGCTGAACACAGAGTTAGAAGAAACGAACCGCGGGGTAGTGGCGTTATATGCGGAGGTAGATGAGAAAGCGGTGGCCTTACGGCGGGCGGACGAGTTGAAATCGCGGTTCCTGTCGCATGTGAGCCATGAGTTCCGGACGCCGGTGAGTTCGATTCTGGCGCTGACGCAACTGTTGCTGCGCCGGTCGGACGGCGAGTTGTCGGGGGAGCAGGAAAAGCAGGTTGGATACATCCGCAAAGCGGCGCAGGACTTGCAGGAGATGGTGAACGACCTGTTGGACCTGGCGAAGGTGGAGGCGGGCAAGACGGAGGTCCGGCAGGTTCCGGTGGATTTGGGGCAGATGGTGGGGGCGTTACGCGGGATTATGCGGCCGCTGGCGACGAACGAACAAGTGAAACTTGTGATCGAAGACGCACCGGCACGCGTGACGCTTACGTCGGATGAGGCGAAGATCACACAGATTCTGAGAAACCTGGTTTCAAACGCCTTGAAATTTACCGAGGCGGGCGAGGTGCGGGTATCGTTCCAATACAACCCGACAGTGAAGACGCTGGCGATCACGGTGGCCGATACGGGGGTGGGAATCGCACTGGAGGATCAGCAGAAGATCTTCCAGGAGTTCACGCAGGTGGATAACAAGCTGCAATGCGGGGTGAAGGGTACGGGATTAGGTTTATCGCTATCGCGGAAGCTGGCGGAGTTGCTGGGCGGAACGCTCGAGGTGATCAGCACGCCGGGGATCGGGTCTGCGTTTACGTTGCGGCTGCCGGCCGGGGCGGCGCCGATGGTGGAAGGGGAAGCGCCGGCGCCGGCGGTGGCGGCGGCGCACGACAATCCGATATTGATCATCGACGACGAAGAAACGGCACGTTATATTGCCCGCCAATTATTGCGGGGCACGAGGCGGCGGATTGTGGAAGCGGCGACAGGGTCGGAAGGCGCGGAGCGGGCCCGGTTCGACCGGCCGGCGCTGATTCTGCTGGACCTGGTGATGCCGGACCGGAATGGTTTTGAAGTGCTGGACGATTTGAAGTCGAGCCCGGAGACGCGCGACATTCCCGTGGTGATCCACACATCCCGGAAACTGATTCCGGCAGATGAGCAACGGCTGAGCGGACGATTTGCAGCGGTATTATCAAAAGGCAGCCCAAGTTCGGAGGCGCTGGCGAGCATTCGATCGATACTGGATGAGCCGGACCTGTTCAAGGACCTTTTGTGAAAGACGGCAATCACAGGAACGAAGCGGCAGGGGTGATCTTAAACGTGGACGATCACGAGCCGGCCCGCTACGCCCGAAGACGCGTACTGGAGCAAGCCGGCTTTGTAGTGTTCGACGGGTCGCGGGGCGAGGACGCTTTGCGGCTGATCGAGGAAGTTCACCCGGATCTGATTTTATTGGATGTCCACCTGCCGGACAGGAACGGGCTGGAGGTTTGCCGGCACATCAAGTCCGACCGGCGGCTGTCGTCGACAATCGTGATCCAGATATCGGCATCGGCGACCAGCGGCAGCCAGGCCGCGGAGGCGATGGAAAACGGCGCGGATGCCTATTTGACCGAACCGGTCGACAACGATGTGCTTGTGGCGACGGTGCGCGCATTCATCCGGCTACGTACGGCCGAACGCCGGCTGGCGGAATCGAATATCGCGCTGAAGCAGGCAAACAGCAGGCTGGCGAGCCTGAACCAGGCTTTGCGCCGGTCGAACGACGATCTGGAACACTTTGCTTCAGTGGCGAGCCACGATCTGCAGGAGCCTTTACGGGCGGTGACGACGCTTACGCAGGTGCTGGAGCGGCAGCTGGAAGCGAAGCTCGACCGCGGCGAGCGCCAACTGATGCACACGATCGTCGAAAGCGCGCAGCGCATGAGCAGTCTGGTCCGGGATATTCTGTCTTACTCGCGCGCGGCAAGCGATACGCGTAACTTCGGTCATTTGCCGCTCAACGACTCGGTGGACTGGGCAATGGATAATCTGCAGGAAGTGATCCGCTCATCAGCCGCCTCGGTGGAAGTGGAGACGTTGCCGGCCATCTGGGGCGATCGGATTCAACTGGGCCAATTGTTCCAGAACCTGATCAGCAACGCGATCAAGTACGCGGCTCCGGGAGTGCCGCCGCAGATCCGGATCAGGGCTGAGGCGTGCGAAGACGAAGAATGGGTGATCGGAGTACACGACAATGGCGTGGGCATACCGGAAGCCCACGTGGATCGGGTATTCGCGCCGTTCACGCGGTTGCACGGCAGAGAAGTGCCGGGCACGGGTATCGGGCTTGCGCTCTGCCGGCGGATTGTCGAAGGCCACGGGGGCCGCATATGGGTGGAATCGCAGGTGGGCGCCGGCTCGACGTTCCGGTTCACGCTGCGTGCGGCGAGCGCCTCGGTGGCGGCGGTGGCGGCGGAGGCATAGGGAACACGCGAGACGGCCCGGGCGGTTGAGGACGCTATGCGTCACAGCGCGGGGTGCGGCTTTCATTGCGCCGGCAAACATCCTAAGCTAGGACGTATGCTTCGGGTTTTTCTTATCTGTTTAGCCGCTTTGCCGCTGACGGCGCTCGATCTGGTGAAGAACGGCGCGTCGGAGTACAAGATCTGGATTCCGGTGAGCGCGATTCCATCGGAGGTGCGCGCGGCGGAGGAATTGCAGCGGTATGTGGAGGCGATGTCGGGGGCGAAGCTGGAAGTGGTGCGGGGCGAGCGCCGTCCGAAGGCGAAGTTGGTGCGGTTGGACTCGCGCGAGGCGCCGCGGAACGCGGGTTCGGAAGGGTTCATCATCAAGGCGGACGGGAAGGACCTGGTGATCGCGGGCGGGCGTCCGCGGGGGACGATGTACGGCGTGTACACGCTGCTCGATCAGTTGGGCGTGCGCTGGTACACGAAGGAAGTGACGAAGGTTCCAAAGCTCGGAACGGTGAAGATTGCGAAGCTTGACGGGCAGTTGCAGCAGCCCGCGTTCGAGTATCGCGAGCCGTTCATAACGGAGGCGTGGGATAAAGACTGGGCGGCGCGGAACCGGACAAACGGACATTTTCAGCAGTTAGACCAGTCGACGGGCGGGCGGTTGCGGTATCAGCCGTTTGTGCACAGTTTCTATGAGTTACTGCCGCCGGATAAGTACTTTGCGGCGCATCCGGAGTATTACTCGTTTATCGACGGCAAGCGGCGGGTGGAACGCGGGCAGTTATGCCTGACCAATCCCGAGGTGAAACGGCTGGGCGTGGAACGGGTGCGGCAGTGGATCAAAGAGAACCCCGAAGCGATGATTTTCTCGGTATCGCAGAACGATTGGGAGGGGTGGTGCGAGTGCGACAACTGCAAGCGCGCGGAGCAGGAAGAGGGCGGCGAGCATTCGGGACCGATACTGCGGTTTGTCAATGCGATTGCGGAAGAGATCGAGAAGACGAACCCGGATAAGTTGATCGATACGCTGGCGTACTGGTATACCGAGAATCCGCCGTTGAAGGTGCGGCCGCGGCCGAATGTGCGGATCAGGCTATGTCCGATCGGCGTATGCGAAGCGCATCCGTATGAGCAGTGCCCGCGGAGCGCGTACTTCATGAAGAATTTGCGGGCGTGGAACAAGATCACCAACCAGCTTTACATCTGGCATTACAACACCAACTTCTCGCATTACATCCTGCCATTTCCCGATTTCGACGAACTGGCGGCGAACATCCCGATGTACAAGCGCAATGGCGTGGTGGGCATATTCCTGGAAGGAGCGTATGCGCCGGGCGGCGGAGGCGAGTTAGGCGAGTTACGGGCCTGGGTGATGGCGCGGCAGTTATGGGATACGGGTACGGATGTGGACGCCGCGGTGAACGAGTTTATGGAGGGGGTGTACGGTCCGGCGGCGAAGCCGATGCGGGCGTATTACGACCTGGTGCACGAGCAGGTGCGGCCGGCGCCGAAGGGGAAGGGCGCGCATATCTGGATTTTCGCGCTGCCTGAGTATTCTGCCGAGTTTCTGCCGAAGGCGCAGGCGCTGTTCGCGGAGGCGGAGCAGTTGGCGAAGACGGACGATGTGCGGCAGCGCGTGTTGAAGCAGCGGGTCGCGGTGGATTACCTGCGGTTGCTCGATTCAAAGACCTATCAGGTACGTGGAGATGTGTATGCTCCGGCGGATCTGCCGGGGTTGAAGGATCAGTTCCAGACGCTCGTGGCGCGGATGCGGGAGTTCGGGATCAAGCAGATCCACGAGCACAACGATTTGAAGTACGACGAGAACGACTATAACAACCTGAAGGCGCATGCGGTGGTGCGGTTGGAGAACGATCGGTTGCGGGTGGAGGTAGTGCCAGCGCTGAGCGGCCGGGTGGTGAACATCATCGATAAGTCGACGGGTAAGAACCTGCTGCGCGCGACCGACCCGTCGGAGCGGCTGTATCCGGATGTGGGCGGCGCATCGGCTACGGCACATGCCGATTATCAGGCGCGGCCGTGGCAGGCGGTGTGGTCGCTCGAATCGGCCAACGGGTCGGAGGTTAAGGTTGTGGGGAAGGTCGAGAACGGGTTAGCGATCAGGCGGACGCTCGGTTTGGACGGTGGCCAGTTAGTAAGTGAGACGGTGCTCGAGAATGCGAGCGGTAAGGCGGTGGACGCGGTGTTGCGCGTGACGGCGGACCTGAATCCCGGCGACATCGATCAGGCTTTGGTGAAGTACACAAGCGCGGACGGCAAGGCGGTGGAACGGAAGTTGATCCGGCCTGAGGAACAGCCGACGGGTAACGAGACGTGGTGGGGCGGACAGTTGCCGGCGGGCGAGTGGCGGGTGGAATCCGCGGGCTGGAAGGTGGCGAACCGGTTCGATGCCCGGCAGATCGAACGGGCGGCGATGTCGTTTACAGTGAAGGGCGCACACCGGACATCGCTGGCGGTGTGGTCGAAATCGGCGAAGTTGGAGCCGGGGCAGACCATTCAGGTCCGGTCCAGTTACGGCGTGGATTAGTGGTGCGACGGAGGTGGGGATTCGCTTCGAGGGGCACAGAGTTAATCGTCGAGGCGTAGCAACCGGGCGGGATTGATTTTGGCGATTTGGTCGATTTCGGGGATGGTGAGGCCGGCGGAGCGGAGGCCGGCGAAGACGGTTTCGAGGCCGTCGGGGTGGAGGGGGTTGTTGGCCTGGCCGAGGTCGCTCGAGAGGATGGAGTGGTCGATACCGACGGCGCGCATGGCTTTGGCGTAGGTTTCGAAATCGGTGGAACGCTGGATGCCGATCATGGCGTTACCGACGAACTCGACGTAAGCACCCTGAGCGGTGGCTTCGCGAAGCTGGTCGACGGTCATGCCGACGGGGGCGAGCATGCCGTGGGTGACCACGACGCTCGAAACGCCGCGGCGGCGCGCTTCGCGGACGAGCAGCAGGACTTCAGCGGGGGTGGAATGTCCGGTGGCGAGGGTGAGATTGTGTTTGGCGATGAGGTCGAGGACCTGGAGAACTTCGGGGAGTAGTGCGCCGTTGCGGGAGACGCTGACATAGGGGCGATTCTCCTTGGAATACTTCACTTGATTCTCAGCGTCGAAGGTGGGCATCCAGACGATGCGGCCGCGGTTGCCATCGACGCGGGTCATGCGTTCGACGGCGGCGGGGTTGACGCCGCCGACAGTGCGGTTGAGGGCGATACCTCCAAAAACCTGCATACCTCCGGCGGCTTTGCCGGCGAGAGTGGCGAGGGAAGCGGTGGACTCGTAATGGTTTTTTAACACGATGGCGCGAAAGCCCCGGGCGCGGGCGTACCTGGCGATTTCGAGGCCGTCGATGGAGCGGGGCACGCTGTCGGGTCCGGAATGGACATGGATATCGACTACGCCCTGGAGGCTTTGGCCGAAGCAGAGGGAGGCGGCGGCCAGAGTGAGGACCGGTGTTTTCATTTTCCATCCACTATAGCCCCGATAGAGAAATTTGATTGGACCGGCGGGCGAATACCCCATAGGCTGAGAACAGATGGTGGCAGAACTGGACGCAACGAATTCCCAACTCGATCTTTTGCATCGGATCAGCGGCATTGTAAGTTCGGAACTTGGCCTGGACGAGATGCTGGGCGAAGTATTAGGCCTGACCGTACAAGTAACCGCCTGTGACGCGTGTCTGGTGTATCTGATCGAGAAAGACACCGATGAAGTGGTGTTACAGGCATCGCAGGTGCCGCACGCAGAAGAACTGGGTTCGCTGCGGATGAAGGTAGGAGAAGGGGTCACCGGGTGGGTGGCGGAGCATAAGTCGGTGGTGGCGTTATCGGAGAACGCATCCGCGGACTTGCGTTTCAAGCGGTTTTCGAAACTGATTGAAGATACTTACGAAGCATTCCTGTCGGTGCCTTTGATCAGCGGGGGCGAGGTGATCGGAGTTATCAATGTGCATCACCGGCAGCGGCATGGGCATTCGCCGGAAGAGGTTTCGCTGGTGACATTCGTCGGTGAGCAGATGGGGAACGCGATCGCGCGGGCGAAGCTGATGGAAGAAGTCGCCAAATTGGCGGAAGAGGCGGGAGAGGCGCGGCGGGAGTTGGAAACGCGCAAGGTGGTGGAACGCGCGAAGGGCATTCTGCAGAGGAACCACGGGCTGACGGAAGAAGAGGCTTATCTGCGGTTGCGCGGCGAGTCGCGCCGGATGCGCCGGCCGATGAAGGAACTGGCCGAGGCGATCATCTTAGCGGAAGAGTTGAACCGGAAACGGATTCCCGAATAGTTTCGGTGACGACGAAAGCGGTGCGGCAGGTCTGAGGGGGCTTGCCGCGCTGCGCATTTGTGCGCTACCTGGGAACGTAGCGCACGATTTTAAAAGCCGGCCGGCCGCGGCGATCGTAGAGAGTGCGAATGGTGCGGGGTACAGCATTGAGTTCGGCGGCTAACTGGTCGACTTTCTCGCGGATGTTGGGATGCAGTTGGCGGGCGGAGGGGTGGAATACAAAGACGGAAGAGTGATTAGGGATGTGGCGGCGCAGGCTGTTGAGAAACCAGCCGCTGGTATCGGTGATGGGGAAGCGATTGTCGCCGAGATAGCGCAGGGGGCTGGAGATACCCCAATCGTGGGTGAAAACGGCGCGGAGGTTGGCGTCTTCCAGGTAGCGGGCGAGGTCGAGGGAAGCCTCGGTCCAGGCGATGGCTGAGCCGGAATTGAGGATCTCGGCGCGGTATGAATAGGTGACTCGCAAGGCCGAGGCTAGAACGACCGCCATTAGGGCGGTTTCGACGGCTCGGCGATTGACGCCGGCGATCAGTAATCCAAGTAACATCGAAGGCAGCGGCCAGAGCAAGGCGGTGTGATGAGCGCCGGCTGCGCCACCGTTGGTGGCGAACATGGCGGCGGCGGAGAAGAGGAAGGCGAGAGCGGTGAAGAGGACGGCGCGGCGGTAGGGGGCTTTCCACCAGATAGGGAGAGCGGCCAGCAACAGGACGGTGAGCCACGCGCCGAGGTGCGCCGGTCCATTGGGCGTGTTGGTGAAGAAGCGGTACAGGGCTGAGCCATCGAGAGTAAGCCAAAGGCGCCACGCCTTGATGGGGAGAGTGGACTCTGTCAACGCTGCCGTACGTTCACGCGCCGAACCGAGGGCTCCCCAATTGGCGTGCAGGGCAGGGAAGGCGCCGATGAACGCGCAGGCGAGGAACGCCGCACAGGGGGCCGGCCGGAGCGACTTGCGCAGTTCCCGATGGAAGATGGCAAGTGCCGCGATGCCGCAGCCGGCGAGCATCCAAACGAAGCTGAGCTTGTCCCAAACGGCGAGTCCGGCAGCGAATCCGGCGATGGCGGCGAAGAGGAGCCGTGGGCGGCGGTAGTATGCGACGGCGGACGCGAGGATACCGGTGAGGAAAAGGCGCTGCAGAACGCACGGACCCCAATCGAAGGTGGTGGTGAGGATGTAAATAGGATCGGCTGAAAGGAGCGCGGCGGAGATGAGGGCGGGGCGGCGGCCAACGGTTTGGGACAGAAGCCAGTAGACGAGAGAGATTGTGACGGCTCCGAGCAGTGCGACGGGCAGGCGGAGCGTGTAGAGGTTGGTATCGAGGAGCCTCACCAGTGGAGCGTACAACCAGCCTTTAAGGGCGCCGAGGTAAAAGTCGAGCATGGTGAAGATCTCAAATCCCGCGAAGTCGATTTTATGGGTGTACTCGAGGGGGTTGAGGAGGATGCCCGCGAAAAGGACTTCATCATGCTGCGGGCCGAGCAGCGGGATGAAGACGATGCATTGAATCAGGAAGAAGAGGCAGATCAGGTAGGGGACGAGCCGGTTCATCGGGTTGCTATGGTGACGACGTTTGCCTGGCGGCCCTCTATTGTTAGCACGACCGGGACGGGGCCGCGGCCGGCGAGTTCGCGAGGGAGCCGGACGTTGATCTGATCGAGGCCGGGGAGTTGGCCTTGGGGGCCGGCGTATTCGACACGGGCGGCGAGGCCGCCGATGATTACCTGAACAGCGGCGGGAGTGCTGCGGCCGCGGATGCCGGTGCCGTAGAGGACAAGGTAGGTGGCGCCGTCGCTCACGTCCACGGGGTTATCGAGGCAGAGTTGGCCGGGGGTGCAAGTGAAGGCGTAAGAGAAGTCGCCGGGGCGGAGGAAATAGGCGGCGGCGGGTCCGGCGCCGTTGCCGTTGGCGGCGAAGAGGGCGGGGGCGACCGGTTCGATTTCGAGTACACCGGTGGCGCGGATGCGGCCGGCGGCGAGGACGGCGACGGTGGCTTGTCCGGTGAGCAGCAAGTCCGGCATGACGAAGTTGACCTGGCCGGCATTGGCGAAGATCGGGGTGGCGTCGCGGGTTGCGCCGTTGCGGTCAGTAATGCGGATGGTGACTACGTCTTGCGGAGTGGCGATAAGGTCGCGGCCGAAGAGGGTGACGAGCGAGGAGGCGGCGACGGCGGGTCCGAAGAAGCTGGCGGAGGAGACGCCGCGGACGGAGAGGTTGACGCCGCGGCAGACGTTGGCGGCGTCGACGAAGGCGCCGGAGTTGATGACGGTGGCCATCTGCGCATAGACGACGGCGCGATCTTTCGGGCTGTCGTAGGCGATCGGGTTAACCCAATCGGAGCCTGTGGCGGAACAGCCGAGCGCGAGGCATTGGGCGGGAACCGGCGTAGACGGAAAGTATAGGGTCTGAACGAGTTCGTCGCCGGTGAGCGGGTCGAGCTCGTAGAGGGACATGAAGTTCTGGGTATGGGTGTAGGTGCGGACGTCGGCACAGCCGCCTTCGTCGGGAGTACCGTCGTTATTGGTGTCGACGGGGCAGCCGACACGAACGTCGATTGACTGGGTGCCGAGGACGTTGATGCCTTGCGTCGATTTCTGTTCGGTACAGCCGGTGTCGTTGTAGAGGGTACAGTTAGGCGCCTTGAAGCTGGGATGGCTGGTGCAACTGTTCCACTCATACCAGCCATCGCGGCAATCGGTGCGGCAGTTGCCTGAGTTGTCGCAGACCATCGAGTTGTGACACCAGCCGTCGAACTGGTGGCCGTCGCGCTTGCCGCCGTAGTTAGAAGTAACTCCCCAGTTACCAAAGGGCGCGGAGTGGATAGGTTGGGTGGGGCATTCGGTGTTGACGGGTCCGATGACGCGGCGTTCGCGGTTGAGACCGGCGACGGACAGACGGCATACCTGAGCATGCGCAACAACGGCCAGTAATAGCGCGAGCCAGCTTCGACCCACTGTAATGTCATGATATCCTTCCCACTCTGTCTCATGCGGGAAACACCACACGATCAGCCCTCGCGCACACGTTTCAAAGTGCTGGGATTAGCCGTGTTGCTGGCGGGCATCACGTACCTGGACCGGATTTGCATTTCGATCACCGCGCCGGAAATGATGAAGGAATTGGGGCTGTCGAAGGTCCAGATGTCGTTCGTGTTTTCGGCGTTCACGCTGGCGTACGGATTGTTCGAGATTCCCACGGGACATTGGGGCGACCAGGTGGGGACGCGGCGGGTGCTGACGCGCATCGTGGTGTGGTGGTCGACATTCACGGTAATGACCGCGACCGCGTTCAGCTACACGAGTCTGCTGGCGATCCGGTTCCTGTTTGGCGCGGGAGAGGCAGGCGCGTGGCCGAACGTGGCGCGGACGTTTTCGCGATGGTTCCCGCTGACGGAGCGGTCGACCGCACAGGGCATCTTCTTCATGGGCGCGCACCTGGCGGGCGGGCTGACGCCGGCGCTGGTGACCTATCTATTGCATGTCCTGCCTTGGCGGGCGTTGTTCGTGTTGTTCGGGTCGTTAGGATTTGTCTGGGCGCTGGTTTGGTACCGGTGGTTTCGCGATGAGCCGTCGCAGCACGGGCGGGTAAACGAGGGCGAACGGGCGCTGATCGAGCGCGGGCGCATCCCGCTGGCCAAGCACGACATGACGGCGCAGCGGTGGAAGGAACTGTTCTCGCACGGGTCGATTCTGGCGCTCTGCGGGATGTACTTTACGCAGTCCTATGGGTTCATGTTCTACATCACGTGGTTTCCGACGTACTTGAAGACCGTCCGCGGGTTTACCGATCCGGCGATGTTCTCGATCCTGGCGGGGTTGCCGCTGACGTTCTCGGTGGCGGCGGACTTGTTTGGAGGGATTACGGCGGATCGGGCGTCGCGGCGGTACGGGTTGAAGAAAGGGCGCGCCTTGACGGGCGGGTTGTCGCTGGCGGCGGCGGGGCTGTTCCTGATTGCGGGCGTGTATGTGCCGGACCCGTACGTATCGGCGTTGCTGATCGGGTTGGGTGGCGGCGCTTCAGCGTTCCTGCTGGGTGCGGCGTGGGCGACGTGTCTGGACATTGGCGGGAATCACGCAGGGCTGGTGGGGGCGGCAATGAATACGTCGGGACAGGTGGGCGCGTTTATTTGCCCGATCGTGGTGGGGTCGATGGTGGAGTATTTCAGTAACTGGACGGCTCCGATGTATCTGACAGGGGTGCTGTATATCTTGGGGGCGCTGTGCTGGGTGGCGATCGATCCGACGCGGCCGGTATGGGGTCATGAGGAGAGGGCAACAGACCGCCTCACGTAACCAGTGCACGCGGCGCACGGGCGCGCTCCTGAAGGAGCCATTCATCTATTGAAAAAGTGAAGTTGCGCTCAGAACAACCGGGCGCAAAGGCCCTTTAGCCCATGTCTGCCGCTGTCAGAGATCCGCCGGGCCGCGCACCGGACACAGACCTCATGCCACGGGCAGTCATGGCCTGATTAAGTTCGGCCAAGTCATTGCCATTGGACGCGTGGAACCTAAAAACGGGCGTCGGAATCCGCAGGGGATGGCGCTTCGGGCGTTTTGGGTGCGCCGACCGGCTCGCTGACGCTTCCCGCTCCGGTCGGGAGCAGCGGTTACGCGCTGCGCAGGTTACGCATGGTGCTTGTTTGCAAGGGGTCGCCGGAGCCGGAATGCGGCCTAATGGCTCGGATCTCGGCTGGGGTTTATCAGCCCAATTCGCGAAAAAACGAGAGACCGATTGAATCAAGCTTCATAGCGGCGTTGTAGTCGATCGTTTGACGGCGCTGATATTGTGCCAGCTCTTTTGAGCGCTCCCCTTTCAAACCTGAGATCTCGGCGATGTATCGACAGATCACCTCTCTGATCTCGCGGACGATCCGCTTGACATCGCGCCATGATTCCGCGACACGATACTCTTTCGGCGGCGGATAGATTCCTTTCAGGAAGCCATGCAAGGCGTCGAACTGAAAGGGGCCATACCACTCGCAATCGGGGATGCTGACTCCTTCCAGTTCCGGCTCGGAAAGGTTTTCATCCTTGGTGAGCCACAATTCGCAGGTGACGAGCGAAGGGCCCTCCTCGTTAAAGGTAAACCTCAGTATGAGCCGGTCCTTTTTGACAAAGACGATCCTTCGATATTTCGTGTATTCGATTCGCCATCCGTACTCGTGGAGATGATCGGCAACTTCGCGGTTGACCAGGCTGCGGAACCGGAAGTGTCCGATGATGTTCTGCCACATCTCAGATACTGGTATAAGTTGTCGGGGACGGGATGCGCAATGCGGGAAGTAGTTACTCGGCGCGGGTGGGGGTGGCGGTGGACTCCGCCCACTCGGTCAGTTCCGACTCGATGCGGCGGTTGACGTCGCCTTTCGCGAACTCGACGGCCACTCGGATCGCATTTTTGATGGCGTTGCCGTTGGAGCTGCCGTGGGTGATGAAGCACATGCCCTTGACGCCGAGCAGCGGAGCGCCGCCGTATTCGGTGTGATCGAGGCGGCGTTTCAGCTTGGCGAAGGCTCCCTTGGCGAGAAGGGCTCCGGCCTGTGCTAAGGGGCTGGAGGTCATCTCTTCGCGGAGCATGAGCTTGATCAGGTCGGCCACGCCTTCGCTGGTTTTGAGCACGACGTTGCCGACGAAGCCATCGCAGACGATGACGTCGACGGTGCCTTTGTAGATGTCGCGGCCTTCGACGTTGCCGATGAAATTGACGGGAAGGCTTTTGAGGATGGGGAGAGCGGCGCGGGTGAGTTCGTTCCCTTTGTGGTCCTCTTCGCCGATGGAGAGGAGGCCGACACGGGGAGAGTCCGTGTGGTGGATGGCTCGATAATAGGCCTCGCCCATGACGGCGAATTGGGCGAGCATGCGCGGGGTGCAATCGACGTTGGCGCCGACATCCATGAGCACGACGGGTGTTCCCGCTTTGGTAGGAAGGGTAGTGGCCAACCCGGGACGGTCGACTCCCTGCACGACGCCCTGGACCATTTTGGCGGTGGCCATTACAGCACCCGTGTTTCCGGCGGAGATGACACCTATGGCTTTGCCGTCGCGCACCAGGCGTGAGGCGACGCGAATGGAACTGTCCTTCTTGGTGCGGACCGCTTTGGCCGCGCTGTCCTCCATGGTGATGAACTCGGAGGCGTGCACGACCTGGATGGGGAGCTTGGCCCAACGACGGTCGTGCTTGTCGAGTTCAGCGCGGACGATTTCCTCGCGCCCGACCAGTGTCACCGCAACCGGATAATTGCGGACGGCAGCCAGCGCTCCTTCGACTTCCGCTTTGGGTGCGTGGTCGCCGCCCATCGCATCCAAGGCGATGGTCAGCATGGGTTGATCGGCGTCCAGATGGAACTACGATTCTTCGACTTCGATTACTTCGCGGCCTTTGTACTTGCCGCAGTTGGGGCAGGCGCGATGGGGAACGGTGGGCTGGTGGCACTCGGGACATTCGGCCAGGCCGGGCTTTTTGAGGTGATCGTGCGCGCGGCGGGTGGACGTGCGTCGCTTAGAGTGTCTCCGTTTTGGATTGGGCATTCCTTAACTCCTGATATTCTTTAGGGCCGACCACCGCTCATCGATCTGTTCCTGATGGCAGCCACACAAATTCTGATTCCGGTCCTGCCCGCAGATGGGGCAGATGCCGCGGCAATCTTCACGGCAAACCGGGTGCATCGGCAACCATAACAGGATCTGCTCCCGTACTACGTCGGTCAGCTCGATGCCCGGCCCTTCGTAAAAGCCTACTTCCGATTCGGCGCGGCTGATTTCGCGCTCGTCGACAAGATCCTCTTCCAACTCCGGGCGGTAGAGCAGGTTAAGGTCCCCATCAATCGGGATCTCCATGGGCGAAAGGCAACGGTCGCACTCGGTTTCGAAGGTCCCGGTGATGTGTCCCATCACCCGGATTTCACCGAGCGCTCCGGCCAGTTCCGCAGTTCCTTCCACCTTCAGTGGACCTCGCTGCCGGAGCCTGTCATCAAAAAGATCCACCTGGCCCGGCGCGAACGACTGCGAGAAGTGAACCTTCCGCAGTTCCAGTTCTTGGACATTCAGAAACAACACACACCTCCACTGCGGAAGCGCAGACGCCAAAAGCTCAGTATATCGTGTACAGGTGAGGTTCCGCTACGCAGCCGGCGCTTTTTTGCGCGGCTCGCCGAGTCCAAGTCCTTTCCTGATATCGGCATAGACGTCGGGAATGGCGCGGTAGGCGTTGATGCGGAGCAGCATGTTCTTGCGCTCAAACAGGTCGAGCAGCGGCATTGTCTTCTCGTAGTATTCCTTCAGCCGCATTTTGAGCGCCTCCGGGTTGTCGTCGGCGCGCTTGGTAAAACCCTGGGCTTGTCCCTGAGCGACACGTGTAGCGACGCGTTCGTAGACGACTTCGTCGGGGATTTCGAGGTAGATGGCGCGGTCGAGATTCCAGCCTTCGAACAGGTACTCGGCCTGGGAGCGGGTGCGGGGAAAGCCGTCGAGGACGAAACCGTAATTCCAGTCGTGCTCTTCGAGGCGCTTGCGGACGACTTCTTCCACGATCTCATCGGGAACGAGGCGGCCCTCGTTCATGATGCGCGTGACCCTGGCGGCGAGTTTGGTGTGATTGGCCAGGTTCCAGCGGAAAATGTCACCGATCGAGATGTGGACGCAATCGAAATCCTGACAGATCATTTGGGACTGCGTACCTTTACCGCTGCCCTGGGGGCCGATCAATATGAATTTGTCCATAAAAAAGGACGGACGACCCCGTGGTCATAGGTCCCAGGATCCCCCGTCGCTCGCATTGTATCCTAAAAGTCACGGAGCCGAGTAGCCCCGCAGGGGTTATTGGCGCCGCACCGTTGAGGTATCTCTTTGTCCCGCATTGTTTTAGCATTTAAGAGTTTTTTTAGCCTGTTATTCACGGGCGAGCTTTCCGATAGTGTTATTCAGGCGCTAAATCTGACGCGCAAGGTGGCCGTACCGGTGGTAAAGCCGACGGCGGCGGCTGCGCCGGCGGCCCCGAAACCGGCGGCGGCGAGCACGGCGGCCGATGGCGCGGTGCAGATGCTGTCGCTGCTGCAAAGGGAGGCGCGGCTGATCGACTTCTTTATGGAAGATATCGGACCGTTTACGGACGAGCAGATCGGCAGCGTGGTCCGCGATGTGCATAAGAACAGCCGGGAGACGCTGGCGCGGCACGTGACGGTTTCGCCGGTGGTGGATGGCGTGGAAGGCGCGGTGACGACGCTGAAGGGCGTTGGCCTGGATGCGAAAGATACCACGCGGTTGCGGCTGGTGGGCAAGGTGCCGCCGGACGGCAAGGTGGATGCCGGCGTGCTGCGGCATCGCGGGTGGAAGGTCGAAAAGATCGAACTGCCGGCGCTCGATCCGAACAAGCGGCTGCTGGTGATTGCGCCCGCTGAAATTGAAGTCGATTAAAGGCCGGTGAGCCCATGTCCGCATTTCTGGGTATCGACCTCGGCACCACGAACTCCGCGCTCGCCTTTATTCGGGAAGAAGAGGCGGAACGTGCCGATTTCCCGCCGGTCCATGTATTGGATATTCCGCAACCTGTCAGCGAAGGCGTGATCCAGCCGCAACGGACACTGCCCTCGTTCCTGTTTCTGAGCGAGCCTTCGATAGTAGGCGTGTACGCGCGCGAGCAGGGTGCGCTGACGCCGACCAAGCTGGTGCATTCGGCGAAGAGCTGGCTGTCGAACCCGAATGTGGACCGGACGGCAAAGGTGCTGCCGTGGGACGCTCCCGAGGGCGGGCGCGTGCTGAGTCCGGTGGATGCGTCGGCGCGGTACATCCAAACGATGCGCGAGGCGTGGGAACGGTCTTCAGGGCAAAGCGTGGCCGAGCATCCGGTGGTACTGACGGTGCCGGCATCGTTCGACGAAGAGGCGCGCGAGTTGACGGTAGCGGCGGCGAACCAGGCGGGCATTGAGAAGCTGACGCTACTGGAAGAGCCGGCGGCGGCGTTCTATTCGTGGATCGCGAACCACCTGGCACAGTCGCGGAAGCAGTTATTCGACGGCCAACTGGTGCTCGTGTGCGACGTCGGCGGCGGTACGAGCGACTTCACGCTGATCCGTGTGAGCCGGCAGGGCGATAAGGTCGACTTTACGCGCACGGCGGTGGGGCGGCACTTACTGTTGGGCGGCGATAACCTCGATTTGACGCTCGCGTGGCTGGCGGAGTCGAAGCTGAATACGCAGCTATCGGTGCGGCAACGGACCGCGTTGCGGCGGCAGTGCGCGGCGGTGAAGGAGCGGATGCTGGCCGATGCGACGATCCAGAAGCTGCCGATCACGGTGCTGGGCGCCGGACGGTCGTTGATCGGCGGAACGCTCCGGACCGAGATCACGCGCGAAGAGGCGCTGGAATTGGCGCTCGACGGCTTTGTGCCGTTCTGCGAAAAGACAGACCGGCCGCAGAAGGAAGAGATGAGCCCGTTTAGCGAACTGGGCCTTCCGTATGAGTCGGACCCGGGCGTCACGCGGCATTTGGCGGCGTTTCTGGACGGGGCGGGCGGCGCGATGCCCGACGCCATACTGTTCAACGGCGGGTTCTTCATTCCCGATGTTCTGCGGAACCGTGTGACGGAGGTGATCGAGCGCTGGAACGGCAAGAAGCCGCTGGTGCTCGAGAATCGCGACCTGGATTTGGCGGTGGCGGTCGGCGCGGCTTATTACAACTATGTCCGGTCGACCGGCGCGGGTCTGGTGGTCCAGGGCGGGTTGCCGCGGTCCTATTATGTGGAACTCGAATCGGGCAAGGACACGATCCGGGCGGTAACGATTGTTCCGCGCGGGACGCAGGAAGGTTCGCAATTATCGCTCGATGTGGCGGGCTTGCAGTTAGTCGCGAATAAGCCGGTGACGTTCCGGCTGTACAGTTCGCTGACGCGGCTGGAGGATAAGACCGGCGACATCATTGAGATCCCGAAGGCGGAAATCGAGAGCGGCAGCATCCACAGGCATGCGCCGCTGAATGCGGTGATCCGGTTTGGGAAGCCCGGGCAGGAACGGATGGTTCCGGTGAAGCTGGGGGCGCGGCTGACGGAGGTGGGCACGCTCGAGATATGGGCGGATTCGCAGGTGAGCGAGCACCGCTGGCGGCTGCAGTTTGAGCTGCGCAAGCAGGTGGCGAACGTCGAGGCGAAGGTGAAGCCGGCGGCAATGATCGGCGACGAAGCGCTGGTGGAAGCCGAGCAACTGGTGCGGGCGACGTTCCAGCACGGGACGTTGGAGCCGGAAGCGCTGCCGTCGCGGCTGGAATCGGCGCTGGCGTTAGGCCGTAACTCGTGGCCGCTGGCGGCGATACGGCGGCTGGCCGACGTTTTCCTGGAGTTACAGGACGGGCGGAAGCGGGCCGCGGCTTATGAGGCGCGCTGGCTGAATCTGGCGTCGCTGTGTTTGCGCCCAGGGTTCGGGTTCCCTGGCGACGAGTATCGGATCGAGCAGGCGCGGCGGATCTTCGCGTCGGGCCTGGTGTTTGCCAATGCGGTGGAGAACGAGTCGCAGTGGTGGATCTTCTGGGGTCGCGTGGCGGGCGGATTGAACCGGAACCAGCAGGGTGATATCTACCAGCGGTTGTCGGGTACGCTGTTGCCGCGGAAGAGCCAGAAAGCGCGGGTGAATACATCGCTGCTGCGGGAGATGTGGCGGTGCGCGGCCTCGCTTGAGTTACTGCCGAATGGTACGCGGACGGAGTTAGGCGAGGCGCTGGTGGCGAAGGTGAAGCAGAAGGACATCCGCGACAGCGACCTGTGGTGCATTGGCAGGTTGGGAGCGCGGGAGTTATTCTATGGTCCGGTGAATCAGGTGCTTCCGGCGGCGACGGTGTCGCGGTGGGTGGAAGCGCTGGCGCCGCTACCGCAGGCGGCGGAGACGATCGCGCTGCTGGCGCGTCGAACCGGGGACGCTTATAGGGATCTACCTCCGGCAACGGTGGCGATTGCGCGGCGGGCGGTTGAATCGCATAAGGATTCGGCACGGTTGGTGGCGATGCTCGAAGGCAAAGGCGCGCGAGATACGGAGTCGCTGAGCCGCATCTTCGGCGAAGAGTTACCGTCGGGCCTGGTGCTCAGTTCAGGCGAATGACAGAGTTACAGTTAGTCGACTGGATCCGGAAACAGGGGACGGGGATCGGGGACGATTGCGCGATTTTACCGTTCGGAAAGGTGGAGTTATTGGTGACCACCGATATGTTTCTGGAGGATATCCACTTTCAGGCTTCCGAGGATGCCGTGTCGCTGGGGCACCGGGCGCTGGCGCGCGGGCTTTCGGATATCGCGGCAATGAGCGGAAAGCCGCGTTGGTACTTCGTGTCGCTGGCGCTGGCGGAATGGTCGAAGCCGGCGTGGGTGAAGCGGTTTTACCAGGGAATGCGGCGGTTGGGCGACAAGCACGGGGCGGAATTGGCGGGCGGCGATTTGTCGCATACGGGCAAGGTGGCGGCGGACATAATGGTGATCGGGGAAGCGCCGAGAAGTAAGGCGTTGCGGCGGTCGACGGCGCGGGTGGGCGATGGGATTTGGGTTTCGGGCGTGTTGGGCGGGCAGCAGGCGAAGCCGGAACCGCGGGTAGAGTTAGGACTCGCTTTGCGCGGCAAAGCGACAGCTTGTATGGACTTGTCGGATGGGTTGTCGATCGACTTACACAGGCTGTGCAAGGAGTCGGCAGTGGCGGCGGTGATTGACCGGCCGCTGCCGGTTGCGCCGGGCGCGACGCTGGACGAGGCGCTGAACCGGGGCGAGGACTACGAGTTACTGTTCACCAGTGCCGCGCGGCGCGAGTTCCGGCCGTTTCGCGGGTTGCCGCTGACGCGGATCGGGACGATTGTGGAGGGTCGCGCGGGGGCGATGACGTTGTTTGGGACGGCATTGAAACCGGGCGGGTACGACCACTTCGCACGCTGACCGCTTGCCACGGCAATTCCAGACTCTATAATCCCAATAGAGTCTATGGAGAACACACTGTCTCGACGGGACTTCACGAAGCTCGCCGGAACTGGAGGCGTTGGTTGCCGGGCGATATGGATACCGGGCTAGCGATTGTCGCCGGGTTTGCGGCCGCCGTTGAAACGTTCGTTGCGCGGGGTGTCGGAGGGCCAGTAATCGCTTGTGCCTTCTTTCCACTGTTTGCCGCACATGCCGGAGATGACACTCCATTCGGGCGCTCCTAAGTCGGGGTCGGGGTGGAATAAAAAGCGCTTTAGGCCGGCTTTTTGGGAAGCGGCGAGGATTTTGTAGAGGTCGCGTGCGCCCATCGGGTCGCCGGCGTGAGGGGCGCGTCCGGTAGATACCCAGGCGATCACTTTGTTGTCGTCACCGATGGCGTCGAGGGCGCGGCGGGTTTCCTGGTAGACGATCTTATCGAAGAACTCCTGTGGAAAGCCCATTTCCATGTCGGCGAGCGACTTGACGCCGGGTAACTCGATGCCGAACCAGGCTTTGACGACCGAGAAGCAGTCCTCTTCGGTCAGGCTGGGGTTCCACTCCTGAATCTTCTGCACCCAACGGGCGATGGTGCCGTACATACCGTCGAAGCCGCGGTGCCAGAAGTAGTGCTTCGGAAAGATGTAGTCGAAGTAAGGCGCCATGCGCTGGTAGTCCTGGGTGGTGAGGACGGAGAAGGTGGCGGCTCGCGGAATGCCAGTTAGTTTGACTTTACGATTCAACTTATCTATCTGCGCACGGATGGCGGCGAAGTAACCCATGGTGCTTTCCTGGCGCATGCGGAGCCAGTAGAGGGTATCTTCGTTGAGGTCGAACAGGGCCATGCCGGCCAAGAGTCCGGCGGGACGGTGATAACGCACCATCGCGGGCGTAAGGCCATGGAGGCGTGCGCGGAGGCGTTCGATGCCTTTCTCCATGCGTGGGACGTCCATTCCGAGAGCCGCATATCGGGTGCGCTCCCACTGGCGTAACTCGAGTAACTCGCCGCCGTGGTGGAAGGCTAGCTCGTAGTGGTGCTCGCCGGGACCGTCGATGATCACGCCCGCAGCCTGCGGGTAGGCGTTCATCATGTCCTGCACACCGGCTGCATAGCTGATAGCGCCGTACGGATCTTCATTGGGCTTCTTCCCTCCGCCACCCCGGACGGAGGCAAAGATCAGGATTTCCCAATCGCGCTTGCGCGCGTAGTCGAGCATCTGGTGGAGCAGCTTTTCTTTCGCCGGGTCGCGCGGGCCCGCGGGAGGCGGAGTTAGTCCGAACGCCTCGTACGTCTTGGGATTCGCCTCGTAGGTAGGGATGGGCGAGCCATTGGGTTGGACGAAGTTCATGTACCCGATCCCGATGCCGCGGACGCCGCCTTCATGCCAGGCGTCCATGATGCGCGTGTAGTTGTTCATCCAGCGTTCAAGCGGGCTGTGCATGAAGATCCAGGCCTGCATCTTGGGCGTGGTTTCGGCAGCAGGGATGGCGAACGGAAGGGCGTGGGCGGCGAGCGCGGTTTCGAGGAAGTTGCGGCGATGGAGGATCGTGGGTTTCAAGGCGGTACCTCGGCTGGGGGGCCGTTTTCGATCCTGTTAGAAAACGAACCGCAAGGCCATCTGGTAGATACGAGGGTTAAAGAGGTTACCCTTGTCTCCGCCGACGGGAACTAACGATCCGAAGTTGGTCTGCGTAGCGTTGAAGTTCGGGAAGATTACTGTGTAGTAATCGCTGGCCAGCAGGTTATAAGCCTCCGCCCGGAACTGTACGTTAAACCGCTCCTGTATCCTGAAATTCTTGAACATCGAGAGGTCCACCGCTCGTTGCCCGGGTGACCGCATGGCATTCCGTCCCTGGCTGCCCAAGGTGCCGAGCGCCGGCGTCTGGAATGCCGTAGTATCGAACTGCTTGTAAATGGTCTTAGTGAAGCTATCCGGCGTCGGATCGCGCAGTACGTTCATACGGTGGACGTCGCGGTCGTTACCGACCTGGGCGCGGTCGCCGCAGTAGCAGCCGATAGTGTAGGGTAAGCCGTCGGCCAAGGTGAGAATCATATTCGATTGCCAACCGCCAAGCGCCGCATTCAGAATGCCGCCGCGGTTCAGTAGTTTTCTGCCCTTGCCAATGGGGAGTTCATAGAGAGCGCTGGTGACAAAGCGGCGTGTCTGGTCGTAGTTAGCCACCGCGCGTTCGAGGTCGCGGCGGCCGTTCCACTGCGGATAGAGGCGCGGCGTGCCGCCCTGCGTTTGGATCTCGGATACGGAGTCGATCGTGCGGCTCCAGGTAAACGCAGTTAGTAGCTGCAACCCCGCATTGAAGCGCTGTTCTAACTTGAGCGTCATGGCGTGGTAGATACTGTTATTGTCGTTGACGTAAGTGGCTAGCTGCGGAATAAAGTTCTTGTACGGAACGCGGTCCTGAATCGGCGAGCACGTGGTTGGATACGTGCCCGGCGGGCACTGCGAAGCGAACCGGACGCTGTTGTTCGGATTGCCCACCGATGGCGGCAGAATCGCTTGGTTTGCGTGGTACTGGCTTTGTGCCCGCAAGCCGTGACTGCCCTGGTACCCTACCTCGAACAGCATCCGCTCGCGCGGCTCGAACTGTAGGTTCAAGCCCCAGTTCTGGGTGTAGGGCGTGCGATTGGTGGGATTCGCGTATTGCAATCCGGCGCCAAAGCACTGGTTACGGACCGTGATCTTGCCGGTTGCCGGATCGGTGCTCTCAGTCGCCGGACCTTGGCAGAACGGCGCCACAAACTCCCGCTGGGCGATCGGTATGGGGGCAGGGAAGAGGTTGCGGATATCGAGCGGGGGTGCGCTTTCCAACCCGTTGACGGATGGCAGCGACTGTAAGATTTGGGGCACGTTTACCGAGTAAGGCTGCGTGTCGTAAAAGCGGTGCAGGATGTCGTAGTAGATACCGTATCCGGTTCGAACCACTATCCGGTTCGACCCCGACAAAGGACGCCAGGCGATGCCGAGCCGCGGCGCGAAGTTACGGTAGTCCGGATTATACACCGTATCTCCCGAACAACAACTGGCAAAGATCGGGTTATTCACCGCCTTAACAAAGGCCTCGTCGCGGTAGAGCGCCCGGCCTCCGGGATAGTTATAGTCGAAGATTTTACCGCCGCCCGATTTTTCGAACCAGGGCCCGCGATACTCCCAGCGGAGCCCGACGTTGATAGTTAACTGCGAAGTAAGCCGGATATCGTCTTGTACGAAGAGGTTGACGTCTGAGTTCCAGAGCCGCCCTGCATCGGAATCGTACGGTGTACCGGCAGCAAGACTGGCGTAGCCCATCAGGAAGTCGGCAAAGCCGTTGCCGGTGTCGGGATTACCGGCCACCTGCGGCAGGGTTGGATTGCGGGCGGAATAGATACCGCTGAAGTTGATAATGCCGTTGCCCTGGAAACCGCCGATGCGGGTGGTTTTGGACCGGCGGTAGTCCACACCGGCCTTGATGCTGTGTTTGCCGGTGGTGAAGGTGAAATGCTCGACATAGTGCTGCGTCGCGGTTTTCGAGTAGAACGGGACGGAGCCGGCATAGCCGATGTTGGTGTACTGGGTGCCCGGAATCATAGCGGGCAGGGCATTGTAATTCTCGTTGAGATTCTTAAGGCCGGCATCTTTCCAGTACTTGACGGTTCCGCCTTGCGTTTCGAAGTTCTGGTCGAAGTAGAAGTGGTTATACGCCGCCCGGATTTCATTCACCATGCGCGGCGAGAAGACGTGGGTCCACTGGGCCGAACTCATCCAACTTCCTTGTGCCGTCACAACGCCCGACAGCGGAATGATCGATGGTATGGGAGCCGTCTCCTTCGAGTACAGGTACTGCCACATGAACCTGTCTTTTACCGAGAAGTTATGATCCGCGCGCACCGTGTATTGATCCATGCGCACCGGCGTGCTGGTGCTCGCCTGATAGTTACTGCAGGGCGTCACGCAGGGACGGTTCGGATCGGGCCAATACTTAATGAGCGCTTGTGCCTGCGGAGCCCAGCGGCTCTGCGGAATGCGGTTGCCGGCGAAAGGCGTCCGGATCACGGCAGGGGTACCGCCCGGGTTCAGCACGCCGCTCAATGGGTCGTACAGTTGTGTTGGCCACGCGCTGAAATCCCCTTGCTTTTCAGCCGCTGTCGGCACCTGCCCTACCCCGAGGCTTCCGACCACACGGCGTCCGCCCTGGTAACTGGCGAAGAAGAATGTCTTGTTGCGTCCATCATAGAGCTTCGGAAGAAATACCGGACCGCCGCCGACAACGCCAAACTGGTTCTGCTTCAGCGGTGTCTTGGTATGGAAACGCGGATGGAACTTCTGGAGCGCATCGTTGCGTAGAAAGTCGAACATCGACCCGTGTACCTCGTTGGTGCCCGACTTCATCGCAATGCTCACCTGGCCTACGCCCATACCGAATTCGGCCGGATAGAGCGCATTTTGCAGTTTGAATTCTTCAACCGCTTCGATCGGTGGAATCTGGCTGGGGAACTGGAACAGCGGCTCGTTGAGCGACACGCCGTCGATCAGATACGTGACCGACGACGGGCGCGCGCCATTGATACTTACGTTTTTGATGCCGTCGTTAAAACCCTGCCGGCGGATCGAAGCCGTCACGCTGATGCCGCCCTGCGGTTCGGTAACACCCGTGTTGAGGCGCAGTAAACTGCGGAAGTCGCGGCCGTTCAGCGGTAACTCGGTTAATTGGCGCGTGGTGACCACCTGGCCGATGGTCGCCGTATCGGTTTGGACCAGGCTGGCGTATTCCTGAACGGTAACCGACTCAGCGGCTTCGCCAACCTGGAGGTTGAGATCCACGCGCGCGGTTTGGTTCACGCTCACTATGACAGGCTCCACAGTGATCTTCTTGAATCCAGTGTGCTGGCAGACCACAGAGTAAGTTCCTGGAAGAACACTCGGTACGAAGTAGTTACCGGATCCGTCGGTTTCGATATTGAAACTGACATTCGTTTGAGTGTTAGTAACTGTTACGGATGCGCCCGGGATGGCGGCGCCGGCAGGATCGCGGACTAATCCAACAAGAGCGCCCGCGGAGGTTTGCGCGAAGGCCGGCAGTGCGCAGCAGAGTGCGAATAAAATTACGGAAAAACGGTGCAGGGACAAATGAGCAACTCCTTCCAGATCGGAATTACCCACTGGATCGCGGATCAGGCGGGGAACCTTCCAGGGGAGCGGGCATCATATCACGTGCCCTCTGGAGTCGGCAATGAATACTTCAGGTTAGTCTGCGGTTCAGACAGTGCGGAGAGCCCGTTGGGGGTGAGAGGGAGCCAGGGCTGCAAGAGTAGGTTTGCTCCGGCGTTACGGCGGTTTATGGGAGGAGACGGTGCGGACGGGGCCGGGGCGGC
>JADLDI010000149.1 GCA_020846745.1 Bryobacterales bacterium
CCCCGGTTTCCACCAGCCGGATTGCTCCGTCTCGCTCCGGTTCCGCTACATGTACGAATGAGCAATTTACATGGTGAATTCCTTTCAATTCACAAGATCAGCCAGGCTTATCCTGGTGTACCCAAGGCGCGAAGCTCGCTAAGTGCTGGGTGACCGGTGACTCTCCGGCACGGGCGGCGGAGGCTGGTTGACGAGCAGTGCAGTAGCGGAATGAGTGAGACGACCCCCGCGTCGGCCGGCACACGCCGAGCCACACCCTGTCGTTTATGCGCGATCCCTGGCCTGATCGGAATCTGCGAAACGAACTCAATTAATTGACGACCGTAGCCTTCTTGATGTAGTCGAGATTCGGGAACTCACGCTGCAGATAGGCATTGCCTTCGTTGCGGATCCGCATCTGGTCAGGCGATTCGCCATAGGACGAGTTGAACTGGGTGACCACCGACATGCCTTCGGTGACGCGCCCAAATGGCGTGAAGCCCTGTGGATCGAGACGGCGGTTGTCGCCCAGATTGATGAAGATCTGGGTGGAGCGTGTGCCGGGACCGCGGTTGGCGAACGTGATCGTGCCCGGGGTGTTGGGCATCGCCGGCGGGTCGTCTTCAATATTGGCATCGCCCCATTTCTGGTCTAAGGCGGGATCGCCTTTGAGGCCGAATTGGACGACAAAGCCGGGGACGATCCGGAAGAACCGGGCGCCGTCGAAGAACCCCATCGTGACGAGTTGGTGGAAACGGTCGGCCCCCGTCGGCGACCACGTGCGAACAACGTCGACGTAGAAATCGCCTTTGGTGGTCTCGAATTTCACCCGGTAGGAATCAGGACCTTTCGGCGGAGCCTCAGAGGCGCTCTTGGAACAGCCGCCCAGTAGAACAGTGAGGGCGAGTACGGAGTATGCGGCTATCTTCACTCTTTGTATTTTGCCATTGCGGCGAGACCAGATCGAGAAGATCTTCGAACCACGGCGCCTTCGGTTGGGGCACATCCATCACCCGCGCGCACGGAATTGAGAAAAAATGCGCCCGCGCCCTGACGGGATTGAGAAAAAATAGGGCCCGCGCCCTCACGGTTGCGGTTCTGTTTCCGGAGCAGTGCGTGTTTGCAGTGGTTTACCGGACCCGGGGCGCATCCATCACCCGAGCGCACCCGAGCGCACCTGAGCGGCGGCAGCCGTGGCCGAGATCCCCGGTTCGATCGACGAGTCCTGCCGGATTCCGGCGACTTTATACCGTCGCAGCGTCCTCGACGATTAGCGCGCCGGCGTCCGCATCCAGGGTTGCTGCGACGCCAAGCGGAAACGATGCCTGATCGGCGGTATGGCCGATGGTCAGCCCGGCGAGCACGGGAACGTCGAGGCGTCCGAGGATGTTGTCGACGGTTTCGCCCAGTGTGTAAGGAGAAGATGTGGAGGGCTTGTAGTCGCCTGGACCGCAGTCGGAGCATTCGCCCCAAACGATGCCGGCGGACTGTTGAAGTTTGCCGGCCAGCCAGAGTTGCGTGAGCATACGGTCGATTGAATAGGTTTCTTCGCCCACGTCTTCGAGAACGAGAATCTTGCCTTGGGTATCGATCTCGTAGCGGGTGCCCATGGTTGTGGAGATGAGGGTGAGATTGCCGCCGATGATGGGTCCACGGGCGCGGCCGGGGCGGACGGTGCGCCATGGATGACCGGGGCGCACGGCATTGCCAGCGGGAGGATTGACGATGCGGCCAAGCGAATGGGTATCGAACAGGGCCCTGCGGAAGTATGCCTGCGAGTACTCGGTGAAGCTCGACAGCAGCATCGGCGTGTGGAACGTTACCAGCCCGGCAAGCTTATTGAAAGCCAGGTGCATGGCGGTGATGTCGGAGTAGCCGGTGAAGATCTTAGGATTGCGGCGGATGATGGAGTAGTCGATCTTATCGAGGATCTGCATGGCGCCATAGCCGCCGCCGATCGGGAAGACGGCTCTCACGTCGGGGTCTGAGAACGCCTCGTGCAGGTCGGCCACACGCTGGTCGATGAAGTCCGTAAAGGCACCCGTGCGTTTGCCGAGGTTGCGGCCACGCTTGAGCTTGAGGCCGAAGAACTCGACGGTGCGCGCGGCTTGGGCGAGGCGGTCGGGATCGGGCACGGGAGTGGACGGCATGATGACCGCCACGGTGTCGCCCGGTTGGAGAGCCTTCGGCTTCCGTAACTGAGTAGAGGTGTTTTGAGCGGCAACTGGCGCGGCGGCGAGCGCGACGAGGGCTCTTCGGGTCAAACTGGAAGAACCACCATGCCGCAGGGGCTTCTCGTTCATGGGTCGAATCATTTCATCGTACGCGGTCCACTGCCGGATAGGAATGCGTCGCGGCGGCTGATCCGGCTCTGGGAGATTCCCCAGTTGGCGCAAGCCGCGGCGGCTCCGCCGGGTTTGCCGTGGGAAATCGTGACGAAGGCTTTTCGCGAAGATCTTGAGTGGGTGGTCGTGCTCGAAAACGGGGAGCCGCATTCGGCAGCGGTCGACCAACTCTTAACGGAACTGGCCGCACGCGGACTGCCCATCCATCGCACCACCGGGCCGTGGCTCGCGCCGAACGGCGTGGACTGGCCTGGGGACCGCTTTCCGGAACTGATTGCCGCCAACGAGACGGTGACGATCCGTGAGATGACGCAATCGGATTCGCACGTGATCGAGACCATGCTCGGCGATCCGGACGTGATGTTGTATTTCGGGAAGCTGTTCAGCCATCCGCAGGTGCGGGAATGGGTCGACCGGCACATTGGGCTCTACGCTCAAGACCGGTGCGCCTACTGGCTCGTGTACGACACCGCATCGGGTGAGGTGGCGGGACAGGCCGGCATCTTGCGGCAGCAGATCGAAGGCAAAACCGAATTCGGGTTGGGGTATATCTTCCGCAAGGAGTGGTGGAATCGCGGTTTGGCGACGGCTGCGTCGCGAGCGTGCCTCGACTATGCGTTTGATGTGCTGAAGCTCGAGCGGGTGGTGGTGACGATCAGGCCTGAAAACCGGCCGTCGTTACGCGTGGTGGAACGGTTGCTTCTGCCCTATGAACGCACCGTGCAGTATGGCGGGTTTGAACATCAACTGTACGTAGCGACGCCTGATGCGCGACACTATCGAGAAGTAAGATGAGCGTGCTGGTCCGGTTCGGCAAAGCGAAGGCGATTCTGCGGGCGGGGGAGTGGGTGTCGGCGGATGCGCCGTTGGAACAGAAACTGAACGAGACGACGGCGCACTGGATACGCACCACCGGTGGGCCGCCGATCCGCGAGCAGGATCAGGAGCGCGGAGTGGCCACGGAAATGGCGAACCGGTTCGACGGACGCATTCTGTTGCACATGCGCACGCGGAGCCGGCGGTCGAAAGACGTGTTTCTGGCGCAGCGGCAGATGCAGTTTGAGTTTACTGCCAGCGCCCCGTCTGCGCGGCGCCGGAGCCAGACTCCCACCTCAAGCCGCCTGTAAATTCGAGGCCGATGCAGTACTTCATGCCCTGATGCCGGCAGGAGCGGACGGAAGCGGAGCCCTGCACATCGCTGTTTTCGACCTGGAAGTTGACATAGCTTCGGAGCGGAACCGCGTGATCGGATTCCAACCGCAGGCCTGACTCCGAGATGTTCACCGCTTGGGCCATGCAAAAACAGGCCTGGCCATTCTCACCCGTCCACAGGAGCTTCACACGGGCATTCAGCGGTATTCGTGTTTGCCGACGGAGACGATTCATGCCATAGAACTTATCGGCAGAATCGATCAGTTCAATAAGGCGACTTCGATCGATTCCTGAAGCGGCAATGATGAACTGACGACGAATCGGGTGGGTGCGGCTACCCCAACCGCGTGCGTGACCTTCCGCATTTGAGCTTTGGCGCTTTCAACCACCGTACGGTCCGCGAAACCGAGGTAGCGAACCAGTAGCGGAGGACGGGCCATGCGCCAGGCGCCGTCGCGGTACTCCTCCATCCAAACCACGGGTGAGGCGTCGGGCAAGCTGAGGCCGGCCGTTTCCTGAACGGGGTAACGCCGGCCACGCTCGTGCGCAGGCAGGATGGGCGCCTGCCATTCGACCTTACCCGTGCGCAGCGTTGTGACGATTTCAAGACGCAGAGCGAGTTGGCCGTTGGCGGGAGCCGTTGCGTTGAAATAATAGACCTCAAGCGAGCCGTGGGGCGAATGGCGGAATGTGCCGGGCCACTGCACCGTTCGCAAATCGACCAATTGATAGCCGTACTTGGTGGGAACCGCAACAGCTAAGTAAGCAGGCTGTGGGATGTCAGCGGAGTTAGTGAGTGTATAGGTGAGATCGAGACGGTAAGTGATGGGTCTCGAGATGTAGAGAAACCCGACTATGAACGCGGCGATAGCGGCGATGGCCGCGAACAACGCCAATTTAGGGGGCATAAAAGGAGGTGAGGCCCCGTGTTCTGGGCAACGCGGGGCCTCTCTCAGAGGGGCTGACGACGAGCTGGGCCTCGTCGCCGGGGATGCTAAGTCGATGACGACTTATTGATGACTTGTATAAAGGCACGCACCATGCCAAACTCACCGCACACAAAATCAATCACTTACGTAGTACACGAGGTGGGGGAAATCCCCAAACGGGTGTTTTGGCTCACCCACTCGGGTACTTGCGCCATCGCCTCCTGGATTTCATAAAATACATTTTCGGGTTTCTGGTTCCCGTTGATCGGCAGACTGTTGTGAAAGTGGGCGAAGATGGGGGCGGTCAGCTCGGCATACGTACGCAATCGCTGCAAGACGGTCTCCGGCGTATCGTCGGTGCGGGTTGTCAGTTGGGTATCACAGTCGTCGCAGAAGCCTGCTTGTTTCGGCGGATTCTGGACAAGACTGAAGACGCGGCGGCACTTCGGGCAGACACGCCGCGCGCCCAGGCGCGCCACAATCGCCGTGTCTGAAACCTCCAGATGCACGGCAATCGGCTCGCGGATATTGCGGTCCGCCAGAGCCTTCTTCAGGAATTCGGCTTGCTCTTCTGTCCGCGGATACCCGTCGAGGATCATCCCATTGGTGGAGCGCTCTAACTGGTGAATGACAATCTGGTTCACCAGCGCGTCCGGGACATACTGGCCCGCGGCGAGCAGGCTTTCCAACTGTTGCCCCAAGGGCGAACCGGAGGCCACCTCCGCACGTAGCAAGTCGCCAGTGGATACAGACGGGATTCCCAGCCATTGGCTGATCAGCCGGGCTTGTGTTCCTTTGCCGCTGCCGGGCGGTCCAAAGAGTAGAAGAATCATGATGGTGTGTCAGGTTGTGGTGCTCGCGAGCATTTGGCGAGATTCGCGGTACAGGGTCATGTAATCAAGGAACTTACGGGCATAGCGGTCGAGCGTTTCCATATCGCCGCCGCCGAGCAGCGGCGAGCACATCTCATATGCCACGCTGCCGCTAAAACCCGTGTCCTCGAGGATCGTAAAGAACTGCTGGTAATCGATAAATCCGTCGCCCATCGGTACCGCCTGCACGTGGGGGACCTCCGCCGTATAGTTCACCAACGCCGGGTGATACTTATAGCGAGGCCTCAACTGGTAGTCGGCCACGGTGGTGTGGACGGTGAGTGGTCCCATACGCCGGGCGGCGCTGTAAAAGTCGACCGTGTGGAGCGCGGGTGCCCATGCGTCGAACAGCGCCCGGCAATTCGGTTCGTTTATAGCCAGAATCAGGTCGTGCATTGCCTCATAGCCCACGGCAATGTCGTGATGATTCTGGACGCCGATAGTGACGCCGAAGTCCGAAGCGCGCTTGGCGCACTCCTTCAACGTGGCGACGACCATGTTCCACTGGGCGCCGTATGCCGACGCGGGATGCTCGTAGCCGGTGAAGATGCGGAGGATCTTGCCGCCCAGATCGTGGGTTAAGCGAGCCAGTTCCGTGATATAGACGATCTGCAGTTCGCGCTGCGGGACTTCAGTGTGGTCCAGATCGGCCGTGATGTTGTTGTAACCGGCAACCACCACGGTCGAGAGCTTGCGGCTTTCGAGCTTCGCGCGGAGGGCGGCGCGCGCTTTGGCGTCGTAATCGAGCGGGCTGACGTGGGGGCGCTTGGAGGAGAGCAGTACGCCGTCGTAGCCTAAATCGGCTGCTTTGTCGATGAACTGTTCCGCCGACAGGGCGGCCTGTCCCCAGGAACCGGAGTAAGAAACGGAATGGAGGATGTGCGCGCTGATCATGGCATTTCAGAACTTCAGATACGCATATACCACTGTGATCAAGCCTAGCACGGTGGCCAGGAGAATCGAATGACGTGTGGTGAACCGGAACAGTCTGGCCTCATCTTCAGACTTCATACCCGTTGCGGCCGCAGCCACGGCAATCGACTGCAGTGAGATCATTTTACCCATCACGCCGCCGGCCGAGTTAGCGGAGGCCATCAGGATCGGGTCCAATCCGAGCTTGTTGGCTGTAACCACTTGTAAGTTTCCGAACAGCGCGTTGGCCGACGTGTCGGAACCTGTGAGGAATACCCCCAGCCAGCCGAGCAGGGCGGAGAAGAACGGGAAGAGTGCGCCGGTGGCGGCGAAGGCCAAACCCATGGTGGCCGTGGCGCCGCAGTAGTTCATGAGGAAGGCGAGGCCGAGAACGGCGGCGATAGTGACCATGGACAGGAACAACTGACGTCCGACGGCAAACAGAATGGCAACGTACTTCCCCACGGCCATGCGCAGGGTGATCATGGCGGCAATGGTCGCGAACAGGCAGGCCGTGCCGGATGCGCCGAGAATGTTGAAAGTGTATTCCGCGGCGTAAGGTGACGACTTGGCGACCGTCGGCGGGATGCGCTCGATCACGTTGTGCAGGCCCGGCCAGGCGAACTTAGTGGTGGCCAGGTTGAGGTACTGCTTGACGCTGTCGTTGCCCCAGAGCAGGACGAAAACAACAAGGTACAGATAAGGGGACCAGGCGAGCAGGGTTTTGCCGAACCCGTGGTTAACGGGGGTGTGGCTCGATGCCTCGTCTTTCATGTGGAAAGTGTCGGAGGGCCGCCACACCTTGAAGAGGAAGACGAGTGAGACGATGGCCGCGAGAGCCGACAAAATGTCGGTCAATTGCGGACCGATGTAATTGGATACATAGAACTGTGTTCCGGCGAAGGCTACGCCGCAAAGGGCAGCGGCCGGGATGACGCCGCGTAGTGCCTTGAAGCCGCCCATGACGACAATCAGATAGGCGGGAATGAAGAGGGAAATGGGAGCGCAGATGCGCCCAACCCAGGCCGATAGCGCGTTCAGCGGTAATCCTGTGATACCGGCGAGGGTTACTACAGGGATGCCAATCGAGCCGAACGCAACGGGCGCGGTGTTGGCCACCAGACAGATGCCGGCGGCGTAGAAGGGCGAGAAGCCGAGGCCGGTGAGCATGGCCGCGGCCACGGCGACAGGAGTCCCGAAGCCGGCGGCGCCTTCGATGAACGCTCCGAGGGCAAAGGCGATCAGAAGCGCCTGGAGGCGGCGGTCTTCGGTCAGCCCGCCGATCGAGTCTTTGATGATTTCGAAGTTCCCGGTTTCGACCGTGATGCGGTAGAGCACAATGGCCCAGTAGACAATCCAGCCGATGGGGAAGAGTCCGAAGGCTGCGCCGTAGCCGATGGCGCTGAGCATGGTCGGGACCGGCATGTGATACACCCCCAGCGCGACGACAATGGCGGCGCCGAGTCCGGCGAGCGCAGCCATCCAGGCAGGCTTACGTTTCACGCCGATCAGTAAAAGGAGGATGAACACCGGGAACGAGGCGACCAGGGCCGACAATCCAAGGCTCTCGGCGATAGGGGTGTAATGTTGTTGCCACATGGAGGGTGATTGACCTTGATATGCGAAAGGGAACCCTCGTGTCAAGGTGAATGTCGCGATCTGCACGCCCACCCGCAACCTAGATCCGCTCGATCACCACGTCGCCCGAGTGGGCCGCCAGTGCCTCCAGGTCGTCCGGATCAGACGTGAGCACGGTCCCCCCCGGTTCCGCGAATGCCACGACGAGCGCATCGACGGCTGACCCACGGCGAGCCAGTCGCCGCAGGAGCGCTGCTCGCCGTGCGAGAGACTCAGGAACTGAATCGGCGATGTCACAGGTCTTGAGGAACCGGTTCGCGTTCGCGTCGCGCCCCGCGTGTCCCTGCAAGCACTCAACGAGGACCACCGCAGGCACCGCCGGCGGCCATAGGCCCTCCTCGCGTAGCGCGACGATCAGGGCTAGAGCGCGCCTAGAGCGCTCCGCCAGATGACTGACCGCCCCCGAATCCAGGATCAACACAAAACGCTAGCCGGCTTTCCGATCCCTGCGGCCGGCGATTCGCCGTGCTACGGCAACCGCGCGTGCGTTCTCCCGAGCAGTAGGCTGGCCGACCTGGGCCGCAAGTTCGGCTGTGTAGCGCCGGCTGGCGGACTGTAGCTTCCGGCGACGCACTTCGGTGCGCACCGCTTCCTGAAGAAGCTCGGATGCAGGCAGTCCGCACTCCTTCACGAATTCGTAGAGATCCGTTGGCAGGTAGACCTGCATGCGCGGCATACGCCTAGTATACACACCTGCGTTCGCCTCCGGGCTCGTGCGTGCGGCAAAGCCTACGGCTTACGCGCAAACTGAGGACCCGGGGCGCTGCGCAACACCCGGCGGTGGTTTTCCTGGACGGTGGTGCCGAACCCCTTATTGAGCAGGACAACTCCGCTTTGCACCCTGCCGCGAACTTCGACGGGTGTTCCTTTCGGAGGCGGGGTGGAGTTCGTGATGACGCGGATCTTGCCCGTGCCGTCGTCCAACTGATAGGTGACGGCCACGAGACGCGCAGTGCGCATACGGTTGGACCTTCGACGCTCTCGTCGGCGACTAGCCTCACGATGCGGCGCCAACAACCCCATCGATTACCTGACTTATGCCCCCTACGGCGAACAACGCTCCGGTCCCAACGGCGAAGGCGAAAAGTTCGCCACTTACTACCGCGATCAGACAGGCTTGGATTACGCTGATCACTAAGACGCGAGCTACAGATGATCTCAGATCTTGCAGTTGCCGAGAGGGTTAATAACTTGCTCCTGGAGATTCTTCAGAAGTTCAGCGAGTCCGTCGTAGACGTTCACGCCAAGTGTTCCCCTGAAGAATCCATTGCATACCGAAAAGCTGTAGGTGCGGTCCTGGGGCAGATGTACCTTATATCGCGCGACCTGTATGCGCTGCACCCGGACCTGAGACCGCCGGGTCTTCTTGAATCGCCGAACCCGAGCACCGGGTAACGTTACACACGAAGGCACGGCGAACGAAGGACCGACAGGGACGGACAAGCTCAGCCTTCCATGAGCGGCCCTGCTCAACGTAGCCGCGTAGCCGTCACCTTCTGTCTCCTAGCCTGTGACTCTTTCTCTCCCTCCTGCAGTAACTCCGCGTGAACTTGTGCTTAGCATGGGGTTTCAGCGCTCTGCACTAACTCATACCCAAACGTCTTAGCCTTCGCCTTCAGCGACGCCA